>JBMHCT010000017.1:0-4160 GCA_049889775.1 Jejuia sp. | reverse complement strand
AACATTATTGTCCGTCAGCGTGGTACCGCCCACCACCCTGGAGAAAATGTATATTTGGGAAAAGATCATACGCTACATGCCAAAATTGACGGTGTGGTACGCTTTACCAAAAAGAAAAACAACCGTTCGTATGTTTCTGTAGATCCTATTCAAGGATAAAAACTCAACATCAATTAAAAACAAAACCCCGATGCATTGCATCGGGGTTTTTTGTTACTTTACCTCTAATTTCATGGTTTCAAAATTATAAAAAACAGACACCTCTCCCTTAATGTCCCTTTCTATATCAATGATTGGAATATTGTTTGGAAATTTTGAATTCACTTCACGCATTACTAGCTTAAAACTTTTTATACTTTCAGGGTGATAAGGGTCAAGTCCTAATCCTATTTGTTTATAGCCTTTAAAAACTATTGCCTGTGTAATAGGGTTGTCATTGGTCTTTGCAACATAACCGCCTTTGAATCGATATTTTAATTGATCAAATCCATCAGTTTCATATTTGTAAATATGGTAACTAATAATCTCATCTTCCGATGTTTTTTCAAAAAACAGCGTAAGCTCTGCCAAATAATCTTTGTACAAGGTTAAGTCAGTATAGTCTTCGTGATAACACGAAAAAATCAAAAAGAGAATACCAAAAGCTATTAGTTTTTTCATAATTAAGAGTTTAAATGTATGGGTAATACCCAACACAAGGGCAAATAAATGTAAGTTAAAAAAATACTCCTTTCACCAAATGACCTTGCATGAGTAAGTAAACGCAATGCTGTCTATTCATTTTTTACTCTCCTTAACGCCTCCGTGTCTTTAACAAGAACAATAGGTAATCTAACATGTGATTCCGCAAATAATTTATATAACTCGCCATCGACCTCTTCGATTGCGATATTGCCACGCAACAGAATTAAATGCACTATTGCCAAGTTTGGCATTCCATTAAACAACTTTGTGTTTAAAATTGCTCTACCGTTGTCGTCCGTAATATAATCGATATTGGTTATGTGAACATTTTCTACATTTTTAGGAATAGCATTATCGCCAAAATACTCCGCAAATATCATTAGCCCATTCTCGTTTTTATCGTCAGCGTTCCACGTTAGTACAAAATTATCGTAGTAGCAGGCAGGAAACTGGT
The DNA here is from genome assembly GCA_049889775.1 of Jejuia sp. Taxonomy (GTDB): domain Bacteria; phylum Bacteroidota; class Bacteroidia; order Flavobacteriales; family Flavobacteriaceae; genus Jejuia. The sequence continues at coordinate 3,022 of JBMHCT010000017.1, read as the reverse complement.
CCCTGTCGGAGTTAACAGCAGGACTTGTAATTTCTACTAATTCAGGTACATATAGTGAAACATCTGTTCCAGATGTATTTGTAGAAAAGGTGCTTAGTCCGTTAGCATTTGCAGCAGCTTTTGATCCCTTTATCGTAAAGGTAACGTCACTTCCATAAATGTCTTTTTCAGACAACATACTTCTGGTTTTTACTCCAAAGGCTACTTTGCCTTTGTCTTGTATAGCTACAGCTAAAGGCGTGTTTATACCCTCTTGCAATGAAGATTTTGAAGAGAACGTATACGCATGTAGCGGTCCGGGTTTTAAGGCGGAATACCCAACAGAAACATCCGACTTGGAAAAGTATTGATTATAGAAATTAGGAGTATCATAGAGTACCTCGTAACTACTTGCCAATACTACATCTTGTGGCACAGCCACATCTGCTTGGGTTGTTAAATCGTTTTGGCATGAAAAAATAACAACCATTAGTATTACTAAATAATAAATATTTATTTTCATAATTCTACTTCTTTTATGTTTTTTATATCATACTCACCCCCTATATAAATACCCATAGGTGGTGGCATATAAAATAGAGTTCCATTCAAATCCCAATGCGTCATTTTTGTTCCTCTTACATTTTCTTTCATTCTCCTTGGGTCATTTCCTGTTGAAGTCCATTTCACATGGTAATATGACCCTCCCGAGCTGTTATTGTTAAATATATCCGACTTTACGTTTAAGGTAATTTCACCATAAAATATATAGCCATTAGGATATGGGATTTCAATTTGTGTGCCATTAATTTTATTACTGTTGTAATTATATTTTTGTGGATTTGCTGCACCAGTACATTGACTACCGTCAGCTTTAATATCTACCGTAATAGATGCCTTATTTGTATAAGCATTTGCATCTCCTTTGGTTTCCAATATCCCATTGAATGTAACTTCTGGGTCATTTAATAGTTGCGTTTCATGCCACGCAGAAATACTGCTGGGATAGTGAAACTGCATATTCCACAAAACTATGTGGTTTGTGATAGTCCATTCGCACTTAGGTTTTGAAGGACCAGGACCAGATCCACCACAGCCTCTAAGTCCAAGCATAGATGCTCCAACAAGCATGCAAATTATAATTTTCATATATATAGGTTTTACTGTTAGTATTAAGATTACCAAATTGGCAACACACCAATTCGCAACACCAACCTACATAGCTTTGGTAAGAAAAACTGACGGATTACCGTCAATATTTTGATAAATTTCCGTCACAATTATGACGGAAAACAGTCATTAAAATTCGTCATAGAAGTTTGCTTCACGCTCAAAAAAATTGGTTTCATGTTGCTTAAACCTACTGTATATAAAAAATTTAACTTCCGTACCTAGTTCTGTATAAAAGTACTTTTGGTAGGCAGCAAAAAATTTGTTTTGTTCCCAGCGTGCAAAGGGTTTGTTTAGGTATGTATTTAGGCTGTTTGTGCTTTCAAATTGATACGTATGAATGAGTTCGTGCGCTACAATTTCTTTAGAAGCCCAGCCTTTTAGTAAAATAGTATTTACACCTCCAAGCCCATCCGATTCATAATCGTCATAGGCACTAAGAGCTCTAAAAGACCCATTTCCAGTAAAAATAAATGTTCCGGTGCGCAATGTTTTTTTTAAATCAAACGTTCCATATTTGCTGAAATAAATACAGTTAACTAAGGAATAAGGCATGATTTTATAGCGTAATTTTTGTTTTTCAAAGGGGTAATACTCAATTCTGTTAAAGCCAAAATGTAGGTTCCATTGTGTTCCAAAGGGTTGGTTTGCTGCAGCATTTTCGACAATACTGCTTCCTGCGGCATGTACCAACTTAGAGGGCCACAGGTAAGTGTAATTTCCACTGCGAGCAAACTCACGAACCAGTCGTTTTCCTTCAAACATAAGGTATCCGCCAAGAGCCCCTTCTTTTGCTCCTTTCCAAAAAGCTTGTCCCGCTGTCTGATGGGGGTTTTTGTTAATTATAGCACCAATACCACCCAATACGCTCCCAAGAGCAATATTGTATGCTCCTGCTTGAAAATCGTTATCAAATTGTGCTGTTGTTTCGGATACAGAAAAGCATATCAACACCAATAGAAAACCCCTAAAGAAACACCTCAACTTTAATACATCTAATCTCATAATGCAGGTTTTTAAATATACCCTCTTTTTTGCGCTTCGTATATTAGTTTACAGTCGTTACCATTTGGAATATCAAAATATTCTTTTATACGTTTTTTATGCCGTAGCACACTGGAAGGAGACCAGTGCAATAATTCTGCCAATTCCTCGGGAGTGCACCCTCCCGCTAAGTGTTTCAATAACTTTAGTTCTCTTTTGGAAAGTCTTATCTGTGGAATATCCATCATGGTTTGTAGGCTAGGGCTTAAAAAAAGATGTTGCCTGTTACTGTTACGAAAAAAATAGCAATAGTCGATTTTTAGTAAATCGCCAACCCACCAAATTGCCTTTGGTTGCATACGTTTTCGCCATTTGTACACATCAATAAGATTTTTTTGTGTACAAACTATAATCCACTTCAAAGATGGAAATCGTTTTTTTATTTTGGAACTTAATTTTTGGTTTTCGTTAGGTATCCAAACAAGAAAACTAATAGATTTTGCTTTTAAGATACGCCACACCTCTTGCGCTTCATATGCGCTGTATATGCCTAATCTGGGGTAGGTTTGAATAAATTGTAACCAACTTAATCGTTGCCTAATATCTTCTAAAATAAGTACGTTTTGCTCCATTTTAGGCTTGTTTGCATTTCCAAAAAACCCACTAAAAATGAAGAAATATAGGTTTTTGTTCTTAGTTGTAAGTTTTGGATGAAACAAATATATACAAATAAAAAAACCGAGACAATTGCCTCGGTTTTTATCGTTTTGTGTTCTGAAAAATTAGTAACGGTAGTACTCTGGCTTATAGGGTCCTTGTACAGGAACACTAATGTAATCTGCCTGTTCTTGGTCGAGTTCTTCCAATTCAACACCGAGTTTGTCAAGGT
>JBMHCT010000016.1:0-7482 GCA_049889775.1 Jejuia sp. | reverse complement strand
AATTATTTATGTGTTGACAAAGTTGGAATCTAATGGTAAGTTAATTTATAAACACAAACGAAACGGCATAAACTACAAAGAGTTTACTTGTTACAAGTTTAGATCTTTAAAGATTACAAAAGAAATTAAGGGCACTTATGTAAAAAAAGAAGATGAAAGGGTAACACGTATTGGAAAGTTTTTAAGAAGAACAAGTATAGATGAACTTCCACAATTTATTAATGTTCTAAAAGGCGATATGAGTGTAGTTGGTCCTAGACCACATATGCTAAGTTATACGGAAGCTTATTCAAAAAAAATAGACAAGTATAATTTTATATATCGACATAATGTAAAACCAGGAATAACTGGTTTAGCTCAAATTAAAGGGTATCGCGGAGAAATTCAAAATGATAAAGATATCGTTAACCGAATTAAATATGATATTTTTTATATTGAAAATTGGTCCTTTCTGCTTGATATAAAAATCATGTTTCAAACCCTAATTAATATGATAAAAGGAGATGAAAAAGCATACTAATGTGCACAAATAAATCAGTTTCAATTATTACTCCAACCTATAACTCTTCTAGGTTTATCATAGACACTATTGAAAGTGTAGTAAATCAAACGTATCCAGATTGGGAATTAATTATTATTGATGATGCTTCTACGGATTCAACAATAAAAATTATTGAAGAACACCTTCAATATTACTCAAATATTAAATTGCTTAAAAACCTTACTAATAAAGGCGCAGCGTTTACACGAAATAGAGGAATTGAAATTGCAAAAGGCAACTATATTGCGTTTTTAGATGGTGACGATATTTGGAAACCACATAAGCTAGAAGTACAGATAGCTTTTATGGAAAAACATAAACTAGCTGTATGTTATTCGAGTTATGATTTGATGGATGAACATGGGAATTCACTTGAAAAAACTGTTATGGCACTTTCTAGATTGAGTTATACAAAGTTTTTAAAATCAAATTATATAGGTAATCTTACAGGAATATACAATGCAAAAATGTTGGGAAAAATTTACGCACCCTATTTGCGTAAACGTCAAGATTGGCTATTGTGGTTAAATGCTGTAAAAAAAAGTGGACAACCTGCCTTGGGTATACAAGAGTCACTTGCGGTATATAGACTCAGAAAAAATTCCATGTCATCTAATAAATTTAATTTAGTGAAGTATAATTACTTGGTATACAGAAGGGGACTGAAGTTTTCTTTTATTAAGTCTGTTTACTCAATGCTCATTTTTTTAAAGGAACACTTCTTTGTTAAATCTAAGCTGATCGTCAATTCACAAAAGACGTAAATTGTTTTAGTTTCCCAGCTTTTGTCCTGTTTAATACATCTCGTTTTTCAAAAGAAATATTTAACGCTGGTTCTAAATATTGATCAATTGATTTAAGCACAGCATTTTTTTTATCAGTACTAAGTTGCCTATCACTTGTGTAGATAATTTTAAAAGTATCTACTTTGTGTTGTTCTATAATGAACTCTTTTACATTTGTATCATCGCTTATAATAGCTTTCGTTACGTAATAAAAAGTAAGTCCTGCTGCCTTTTTACCACTTGGAAGTAAAGCAATATCACTAGTTCTTCCAACAAGTTGTTTTAAAACGGGATTTTTAACTGTACTTTTTTCATCAAAAGCACCAATATCACCAACTTCGTAACGTATAAAAGGGTGAGCCAAATTGTAAAGCGATGTAACCACAACTCGCCCTTTTCTTCCAAGTGTAACAGGTTTATCGTTTTTATCCAAAATTTCAATAAATAGATCTTGAGAGTTCACAAGCCAATTATTATTTAGGTCGTTAAAAGCCATTAAACCTAGTTCTGCCGATCCATATTCATTTACAACAGGTATACCAATACACTTTTCCAATAAGGCCTTATCGTCTTCAAAAAGCATTTCTGCAGTGGTAACACATACCTTTAATGTGGGGCAAATATCTTTCAGAATAATGTTTTGACCTTCTAAATATTTAGCAAATTGAACAATAACACTTGTATACCCATTTATATATTCAAAAGATGAAGACTTGAATTTTTCAATATTTTTTTCAAAAGCCAAATTACTCAAATCAAAAACTGAAAACCGGAATCTATTTCCAAGAATATCCTTTAATCGCTCTTTATAATGAGAGATTCCAGTCATTGGGATTCCGTAAAACCTGGCTTGTCTAGAAGTAGCTGCATTAATATCAAACCAACTATATCTTTCCATAAAAATTGCCCAAGTTAGGGCATGAGCATATTTGTCCTTGGCAAAAATTAAGGGTGTTCCTGAGGACCCTGATGTTTTGTGGTGATGAATATTTTTTTTAGAGTAGCCTTTAGATAATCTATTTGATAAAGGCACTTGAAGTTCGGGTTTTCTTAATACAGGAATGTTTTCCCATACAGAGGTATCAATGCCTTGTATAAATTTTTTATAAAACGAATTGTGTTTAATATGATGTTGTAGAATTTTCTGTTTTCTAGAATTTAAATAGCTGTTGTAAGCTTCTTCTGGGATGTTTTGGATCTTTCTCAAATCATGTTTAGCCTTCTCTACAGGAAAACCTTGTAATTTCAAAGAAAGATCAAATAAATTCACGTAAATAAGATAAAAGGTAAAGTAAATAAAAAATATTCGTGTATTAGAAGCATTAATTTTATTTTTGCGCAAACTTTAAAATTCGTCTTTAATACGAGGTATTAATAGCGATAATTTGTCATTCTCGTGAAAACGGGAATCTAAAATTTTATATAATGAATATTCTTATTCTTGGCTCTGGAGGAAGAGAGCACACTTTTGCTTGGAAAATTGCTCAAAGTGATAAGTGCAAAAATCTTTATGTAGCTCCTGGAAATTCAGGTACTGCTGAAGTAGCCACCAATATAAATATTGGTGTTACCGATTTTGAAGCAATTAAGGAACTAGTATTGGATGAGAATATTGATATGGTTGTTGTTGGTCCAGAAGATCCTCTTGTAAAAGGAGTTCATGATTATTTTTTGAATGATGATGCCATTAAGCATGTATCTGTTATAGGTCCGCAAAAAGTTGCAGCAGAACTGGAAGGTAGTAAAGAGTTTGCTAAAGAGTTTTTATATCGCCATAATATACCAACAGCTGCATATGATAGCTTTACAAAAGAGACAGTTGAAAAGGGGTATGCGTTTTTAGAAACCTTACGACCACCTTATGTTTTGAAAGCTGATGGATTGGCGGCAGGAAAAGGTGTAGTTATTTTAGACAATTTAGAAGACGCCAAAGTAGAACTTAAAAGCATGCTGGTTGATGCGAAGTTTGGAGCAGCGAGTACCAAAGTTGTTATTGAAGAGTTTTTGGATGGTATTGAGTTAAGCTGTTTTGTGCTTACAGATGGTGAAAATTATAAAATATTACCAACAGCAAAAGATTATAAGCGCATAGGTGAGGGTGACACAGGTTTGAATACTGGTGGAATGGGAGCAGTGTCTCCGGTGCCATTTGCTACTGAAGACTTTCTAAGTAAAATTGAAGATAGAATTGTAAAACCTACTGTTGAAGGATTAAAGAAGGATAAATTGCCTTATGTTGGCTTTATTTTTATTGGACTAATTAAGGTTGGAGATGATCCTAAAGTAATTGAATATAACGTGCGCATGGGCGATCCAGAGACCGAAGTAGTTTTCCCTAGATTGAAGAATGATTTAGTTGAAATATTACAGGCTATGAGCACGGGTACTTTAAATAAAATTGAAATTGAAATTGACGAACGTGCAGCCACAACTATAATGTTGGTATCTGGAGGCTACCCGGATGCTTATGAGAAAGGGAAAGAAATATCAGGAGTAGAAACTATAAAAGATTCTATTGTATTCCACGCAGGAGCGCAATTAAAGAATGATAAAATAGTAACTTCAGGTGGACGAGTTATGGCCGTAACATCTTATGGGGATACGTACCAAGAAGCCATAAAAAAATCTTACCAAAGCATAGAAAATCTACATTTTGATAAGATGAATTATCGTAAAGATATTGGATTCGATTTATAAGAATGAATGAGAAGAGATACTTTTATCTTCCTCATTGTTATCATTAAAAATTTTAAGTTGCTTCATCCAGTAAACAATAGCAACAAAACAAATAATGGTAAAAATCCAGGATACAGTGTTTGCAGCCCACCAATTATCTAATTCTAGAGCTCTTAAGGCATCATAAGGTGAAAAAAGCACATTAACAAACAAATCCTGTATAGCGTAAAAGAAGTCTTTCATGAGATTATTATATTTACGATACAAAAATACAAAAACAGTTAATGATTACAAGCGTTTTTAGTAAATCTAAACCAATTAACTTCATAATTACATTTTTTGTTGTTGCAATAGCGTGTATTGTTTCTTACGTTGAAAATGATAGTAATCAATTATCAGTAAACACTGTTGGTAATTCAATGTTACTTCTAATAGGTAGTTACTTTGGCCTATTGGTTTTAAACTTTATTGCAGTAAAAAATAGCTTAACCCAAACAACATATTTTGAGATAGTGCTATTTGCTCTATTTATATTACTATTTCCTCAAACAACAGAAAACCTGAATATTATTCTAGCAAATACATTTCTGTTATTTGGTTTGCGCAGAATGATAAGCTTACGCTCTCAAAAAAACATGAAGAAAAAGCTTTTTGATGCAGGGTTCTGGTTGTCAGTTGCTGTTTTATGCTATCCATGGGCGGTACTTTTCATATTTTTAATAGTAGCTGCGGTGTTGTTATATACCGATGGTAATGTTAGAAATTGGCTCATTCCATTTGTAGCTATTTCGGCGGTTTTTATAATATCCTATAGTATAAGTTTACTTTTCGATCTCAATCATTTAGAAAACATAGTTTACGGATTGAAGGTGAGTTTTGATTTTGTGCAATATAATTCTGTCCGTTTTCTTGTTGGCCTTACCGTGCTACTTTCTTTCGGGTTATGGTCTTCACTTTTTTATATAAAAAACATCAATCAAAAGAAAAGAGACTTAAGGCCTTCATTTTACATGGTTATTTGGACGGTCGTAATTTCATTTTTAGCTCTCATTATTGCGCCAGAAAAAAGTGGAGGAGAGTTGTTATTTATGTTTGCTCCATTAGCTATAATTATAGCCAATTACATCGAAGTGATACGAGAAAAGTGGTTTAAGGAATTATTTTTTTCAGCACTTATAGTTGTACCAATAGTTTTGTTATTTCTGTAGTTTTTCTCCAAAAGCTAAATCTCCTGCGTCGCCGAGACCGGGTACAATATATCCACTGTTGTTTAGTGTTTCATCTACGGTTGCTACCCAAAGGTGCGTGTTTTCTGGAAAGTGTTTATCCGCAAAGTCTACACCCTCTTTAGAAGCAATAACACTAATTAAATGCACTTCCTTTGGCAAACCGCATTGTTGTAAGGCTTTATAAGTGGCTACTAGAGATTTTCCAGTTGCCAGCATAGGATCTGCTAAAATTAAAGTCTTATCATTTAAATCGGGGCTTGCTAAATATTCAACCTGTATATCAAAATTACTGGACTCATTTTCGTATTTTCTATAGGCCGAAATAAATGCATTTTCAGCCATATCAAAATAATTTAGCAAACCATTATGCAAAGGTATTCCCGCCCTTAGTATAGAACAAATAACGATTGAATTACCAAAAAGATGTAGTCCTGCTTCACCCAAAGGTGTCTTAACAGAAGTTTCAGAATAATTGAAGGATTTACTCATTTCATAACCCAAAATTTCTCCAATACGCTCGATATTTCTTCTAAAACGCATAGAGTCTTTTTGAATACTTTTATCCCTTATTTGCGCAATAAAATAATTGAGTAATGAATGTTCTTCCGAAAGGTTATGAATATACATTTCTAGTGTATTAAACAGATAATAAAGTTCAACTAATATAAGTATATTTGTGCTTTAATTTTAGACTTATGTTTACTGATAAAGCCAATAAAATATTTCAAGAGGTTATAGCGAAATATCATGAAATAGACGAAGTAGATCAACCGTTCAAGAATCCTTACAATAAGGAAAACTTAATTGAACATTTATTGTATAGAAAGTGTTGGATTGACACCGTACAGTGGCATTATGAAGATATTATTCGAGATCCGCAAATTGACCCTGTAGCTGCACTAGCTTTGAAACGTCAAATTGATGCTTCAAATCAAGATAGAACAGATATGGTAGAGTATATTGATAGTTATTTGCTTGAGAAATATAAAGATGTTGATGCTAAGGCAGATGCTACTATTAATACAGAGAGTCCAGCTTGGGGGATTGATAGGTTATCAATTTTGGCGTTGAAAATATATCATATGAACGAAGAAGCTACTCGGGAAGATGCCTCTGCCGCTCATAAGCAAGCCTGTCAAAAGAAACTAAATGTTTTATTAGAACAGCGTGTTGATTTATCTACAGCTATTGATACACTTTTAAACGATATTGAAAATGGAGACAAGTACATGAAGGTTTACAAGCAGATGAAGATGTATAATGATGACGAGCTAAATCCCGTACTACGTTCTCAGAAATAATTCTTGTGAAAGCAGGAGTCTCAATTATTAAGTGAGATGCCGCAATCCGAAAAACATATTCTCGTTATCCGTCTTTCTGCAATGGGGGACGTTGCTATGGTAGTTCCTGTATTGCGGAATCTAACTTCGCAAAATGATGCAGTAAAAATCACTGTACTTACAAAACCTTTGTTTAAGCCTTTTTTTAGAGATATTCCTAATGTAGAAGTAATAACTGCAGATGTAAAGGGGCAACATAAAGGCGTTTACGGCCTTTATAAATTAGCACGGTTTATTAATAAAAATCATAAATTTTATGCGCTTGCGGATTTGCACAGTGTTTTAAGAAGTAAGGTTTTAAAAAAGTTTATTAAGTGCAGAAGATTTATTTCAATTGATAAAGGCCGAAAGGAAAAGAAGCTACTTACATCTGGAAAAATATTTAAACAGCTTAAAACAACACACCAAAGATATGCTGAGGTTTTTGAAACTCTAGGTTTTCCTGTAGACCTGTCAGAACCTGTATTTCCTGAATCTGTAAAGTTGAATAATAAACTATGCGAAATTATAGGTGAGCAGCGTAATGGCTTACTTGGAATTGCACCTTTTGCAGCTCATGATGGCAAAATGTATCCTCTAGATTTAATGGAAAAGGTAGTTGAGTCACTTTCCGCGGATTACAAAATCATACTTTTTGGAGGAGGTAAAAATGAAATAGCTATTTTGGACCGTTGGCAAAAATTTCATCAAAATACGGTTTCGGTGGCTGGTAAGCTATCCATTGAAGAAGAACTAGACATTATGTCTAATCTTGATGTAATGCTCTCTATGGACTCCGGAAATGGGCATATGGCTGCAATGTTAGGTGTAAAGGTTATAACCATTTGGGGTGTAACACATCCATATGCTGGTTTTGCGCCATTCCATCAACCAGAGGATTATGCAATAACTGCAGATAGGAATCAATTTCC
>JBMHCT010000015.1:0-71530 GCA_049889775.1 Jejuia sp. | reverse complement strand
ACAATTATAATCAGGTTAAGTTTTTTGCACATTATTTGCACAATTGCTTCTCAGGAGCTGAAAAGCTAGAAAATGTCCCAACTCAGTTGGTTAGAGTATCTGACTCATAATCAGAAAGTCCCTGGTTCGAGCCCAGGTGGGCCCACCTAAAAACCCAATCTATTTTAGTTTGGGTTTTTTTATTCGCAAAACCCAATCTTTTTTTGGTATACCTTTTGTGGCACTTTTGAGAGTTAGCTAAAACATTAATTCTTAAAACCAAACCAAAATGAAACGTCTTCCATTCCTTATTATTTTTTTAATTATTTTTTTCAATCCTTTACATAGTCAAGAAGTACAGGATGAATGTAGAACAAAGCTTTCGCTTTCCCATGAACCAGTAAAGATTAAAGATTATGATAAGGCCTATAACGCTTGGGTTTATGTGAAAAAAATTGCCCTAAATTGAGCATTGCAATATATATAGATGGTGAAAAAATATTAAAACATAAAATTAAGAGTACTTCAGGTGATGCTCAGATAGGGTTTGTAAAAGAACTATTGGATGTATTTGAAAAAAGAATAGAGTATTTTAAGGCAAAAACACCAATTGGAATTTATGGTGTTAAGCGCTGCCAGTTAATGTATGATTATCGAAAAGAATTAAGAATAGAAGATGAGGAATTATACGAATGTTTTGATAGTGTCTTTATGCTAGATAGGGTAAATTTCATACACCCCAAAAGTCTTTATACTTATTTTTCATTAGCCGTAGATTTATATACGTCTATAAAGAAGCCCATCGAAGAGGTTTTTGATAAGTACGACGTTATAATTGAAAAAATAGAAGAAGAAATAAAGAATTATTCCGAAAAACTAAACTTATTTATTAACAAAGAAGAAGACGGTGTAGCACTTACTAAAAAGGAAGAATCACGTAAAAAGGCATACCAAGACTATTTAAAAACATACGCTTTAATTACTAAAAATATAGATATTAAAGTAGGTGTTATTGCTGATTGCAAGAATTTGATTCCACTTAATAGTAAAGGTTTTGAAGAAAATAAAACCAACGCCATTTGGTTAAAAAGAGCGGTAAGTAGAATGCATAATAAAGAATGCACTGAAGCACCATTATATGAAAAATTAGTAAAAGCTTATGATGCGTTAGAGCCGTCTGCAGATACTAAATATTTTGTGGCTATCCTTCTAATTCAAAAAGGAAAAACGGGTGAAGCTACAGAGTATTTGAAACAAGCTTTTAATTTAGAAAGTGATGCATTTAAAAAGGCCAAATATGCAGAACGAAGCGGTAAATTGCTTAAAAAGTTTGGAAGTTATAGTAAAGCAAGAAATTACTTTAGAAAAGCTTTAAAGTTAAATCCCTCAAATGGAAACCCGCATTTAGCTATTGCGGCTATGTATGCGGAAAGTGCGAAAAACTGTGGTGACACTAATTTTGACAAGAGGGGGTGTATTGGCTTGCGGCGATTGAAGCAAGAAAAGCAAAAAAGGACCCTTCGCTTATTAATATTGCAGAAAAATGGGCTCAAATTTATGAGTCTAAAGCGCCATCAAAATCGGAAATTCACCAATGTGTTTGCTCAGGCAAGGTTATTAAAATAGGGTGTTGGATTAATGCTGAAGTTACTGTACCCAAGATTTAGCTGAACAAAAGATAAAATACGTTTAGTGAATGTTAATTTTATAGCTTTAAAAAACTACTAATCCATTTAATTTTATTGCCTGATTATTTACGATAACTGTTCTTTTTAAAAATACAGGTCAAAAATCTGCATTTTTAAACTTTAAAGTGGGCAGTTGTTAAGTTTATAATATTTTTGGATATAATTAAAACTAAACTGAATGTATGGGACCAATCCCTCAAAAGGCCATGTCGCCTGAAATTATTCAAAAAATAGATGATACAGGTATCATTGCAGTTCTTATTATAGATCATTTAAAACACGCCATCCCTTTAGCAGAGGCTTTACTAAAAGGAGGTGTAGATAGTATAGAATTGACTTTGAGAACTCCTGCGGCAATTGATGCCGCTAAAGCCATAAAAAAAGAGCTTCCCGAAATTAACTTAGGTTTTGGTACTTTAATAACAGTTGATCAAGTTAAAGCCATTGTAGATGTGGGTGCAGATTTTGCGGTGTCGCCAGGTTGTAACCCAAGAATAATTCAAGAGGCGTTTAAACACAATTTATCTTTTGCACCAGGAATAATGACGCCTACTGATATTGAAATTGCGGTTGAGAATGGCTGTAGAATTTTAAAATACTTTCCCGCAGAAACCACTGGTGGTATGCCTCATTTAGAAAGTATGGTAGCGCCATATAATTATTTAGGTTTAAAATTTATCCCCTTAGGAGGCTGTAATATAAAGAATGCTGGAACTTATTTGAGTTCACCATTGATTACGGCTATTGGTGGCTCATGGGTGGCAAAACGTAATTTAATCTTAGATGAAAACTGGAAACAAATTACACACAACGCACAAGAAATAAGAGATTTAATCAACCAACTAAAACAATAAAAGTGAATATAGTAGTAACCTTTGGAGAGATAATGGCAAGATTTGCTGCTCCAGCAAATTTAAGATTAAGACAGTCAAGAGAGTTGGACGTAACCTATGCTGGGGCTGAGGCTAGTGTTTCTGCTTCAATTTGTAATTTTGGTGGTAATGGAAGATACGTTACCGCTTTACCTAAACACGCTTTAGCTGAAGCTGCCGTTGATGCAGTACGTGCCGTAGGTGTTGATACGCAATATATATTAAGAACAGATAATGGCAGATTGGGAACGTATTTTCTAGAAACAGGTGCCAACCAACGCCCAAGCAATGTTATTTATGATCGAGAGGATTCAGCAGTTTCTATTACACCAGCTAATGCCTATAATTGGGATGCTATTTTTGAAGGTGCAAGTTGGCTACACTTAAGTGGAATTACGCCGGCACTATCTAAAAATTCTGCTAATGCTACCTTAGTTGCTGCGCAAAACGCCAAAAGAGCAGGTGTAAAAGTTTCAATAGACTTGAACTTTAGGGGTAAACTTTGGAAGTGGGATAGTTCTAAATCTGCCAGAGAATTGGCTCAAGAAACTATGCGTAAAATTTTGCCATTTGTTGATGTAATAATAGGTAATGAAGAAGATTGTCACGATGTATTGGGTATTAAAGCTGGTGATACAGATGTACATGCTGGAGCCTTAGATATTTCAAGATATCCAGATGTTGCAAGACAAGTCTCAAAACAATTTCCAAATGTTAGTAAAGTAGCTATAACTTTAAGAGAGAGTATATCGGCTAGCCATAATAATTGGGGAGCGATGTTGTATGATGTTATTCAAGACAAACCATTTTTTGCGCCTTTAAATGCTGATGAACAGTATGAGCCTTATCAAATAAAAAATATTGTAGATCGTGTAGGTGGTGGAGATTCCTTTGCTGGCGGTTTGATTTTTGCATTGACAACAGATGAACTTAAAGATCCGTCTATCGCCATAAAATATGCTGTGGCTGCATCATGTTTGAAACACTCGATAAAAGGTGATTTTAATTTTTCTACACGTAAGGAGGTTGAAGCGCTTATGGGAGGTTCAGCATCTGGCAGAGTGGTGCGGTAAGACCCCTTTATAAGAATATGCTTTCAAAAAGGTAAACATTTGTTAATAATTTAAGCGTATCGTCATAAACCACATTAAAACTTTTATATATTTGTTATGTAATTATATAAAAATAAAGGACTTATTTTTTTGCGTTACAATAAAACCGAACGCGTGTTGCTAGATATAATTGAAATGAGTATTTGAGGCAATTATGCATTTCAACGTTGATTTAGGTCTGTTGATAGATGGTTTTTGAGCAAATATTTTTAGTCACATCCTTTTTTTTATACATTTGCGTCCCAATGATGATACAAAATAAAAGAATATTAACCGCAGCCTTATTTGTTTTAATAAGTATTTCGTGTTATGCTGTTGACCCAGGTGATCTCCCACCACCAGGAACTCCTCCAGGTCCAGGACTTCCTATTGATGCCGGTGTAATAATTGGTCTTGTTGTAGGGCTATTTTATGGAGGTAAAAAAATGCTTAAAAAATAATGCTGGTTATTGAAGTTGCTTTAGTTTAGAAACATACTTTCCTAATACGTCAAATTCTAAATTAACCCTTGTTCCTTTTACAAAATTCTTAAAATTAGTGTGCTCATAGGTGTATGGAATTATTGCCACACTAAAACTGTTTATACCTGAGTTAACAACTGTTAAACTTGTTCCGTTTACCGTAATAGAACCTTTTTCTATAGTAATATTACTTAAGCTGTTGTCGTATTCAAATGAAAAAAACCAACTACCTTCTTCATTTTTAATAGCTGTACAAATAGCTGTTTGATCAACGTGTCCCTGAACAATATGGCCGTCAAGTCTATCACCTAATTTCATGGCGCGTTCTAAATTTACCAAATCTCCAACCTTCAAGTCACCAATATTTGATTTGTCTAAAGTTTCCTTAATAGCAGTAACAATATATTTATCACCATTAATTTTCACAACTGTTAAGCATACCCCATTGTGTGCCACACTTTGGTCTATCTTCAATTCATGGGTGATATCACTTTTTACCGTAATATCTAAATTGCTTTGTTGCTTTTCTAAATGGGTAATTGTTCCAAGAGCTTCAATAATTCCAGTAAACATAAATGTATTGTTTATTTGGTTAAATTTGCTTTTTCAAAATTACAAACAAAAGTTAGGATTTTTAAATGATGAATGAGGAAAAAATTAAGGTTGGGATTTCCATAGGAGATTTAAATGGCATTGGAGGCGAAATTATACTTAAAACCTTTGAAGACTCTAGAATTCTTGAATTATGTACTCCTGTTATTTTTGCTTCAATTAAAGTGATGAATTTTTTAAAAAAACACTTTAGTTCATCTATAGAGTTTTATAGCATTAATGATTTCGAAAGCATAAAACATGGAAAAGTCAATGTTTTCAATAGTTGGAAAGAGGGTGTTGAAATTAATTTTGGAAAAGAAGAAACTAAAATTGGAGAGTATGCCTTGAAGTCGCTACAATCAGCTACGAAAGCTTTGAAATCAGAAAAGATTGACATTCTAGTTACCGCCCCAATAAATAAGCATAATATTCAATCTGAAGCATTTGCATTTCCTGGACACACCGATTATTTGGCAAAGGAATTGGGAGGGGAGAGCTTAATGTTTATGGTAACAGATACTTTAAAAGTAGGTTTGCTTACAGATCATGTGCCGGTAAAGGATGTGTCAAGTCATATTACAGAAGAACTTATTATTAAGAAAATCAATACTGTTCATGACACTCTTAAAAAGGATTTTAGAATTATAAAGCCCAAAATTGCGGTTTTAGGGATTAACCCACATACGGGGGATAATGGTGTAATAGGAAACGAGGATGATAATATAATGAGACCAACCCTAAGAAAATTGAAGGAAGAAGGAAAGCTAGTTTATGGGCCATATGCGGCCGATAGTTTTTTTGGATCAAATAATTACAAAAATTTTGATGCAATTATTGCCTCGTATCACGATCAAGGGTTAATACCTTTTAAAACACTTTCTTTCGGTCAAGGTGTTAATTTTACTGCAGGTTTAGCAAGAGTTAGAACTTCTCCAGATCATGGAACCGCCTTTGAAATTGCTGGAAAAGGAGTTGCAGATGAAGGTTCATTTAAAGAAGCGCTTTTTATGGGCTTACAAATTTTTAGAAATCGCTCTGATTATCAGATCCTTACATCAAACCCGTTAAAAAAGCAGCCAAAGAGGTTGGTTGTAAAAAAATAACAATCAACCAGTTGGGTTGCGTTAAAAAATTTTTATATTTGCAGGCTCAAAATAGATGTGGTCATGAAACCAATGAAAGAATATACGATTCCATTCGTGGGATTAAAGGTTGGAAATCACGATTTTGAGTATAAGATTGACCAAACGTTCTTTGATTATTTTGAGTATGACGATTTTAATGATGTGAAAGTAACGGTTGATGTGCTTTTAAATAAGAAGTCGACCTTACTAGAACTAAATTTTAAAATCAATGGATATGTGAATGTGAATTGCGATTTGACCAATGAGCCTTACAATCAAAACATTGTTCATGAATTTGATTTAGTGGTTAAGTTCGGTCAAGAGTACAATGATGAAAATATTGACATTTTAATCATTCCTCATGGAGAACATGAGATTAATATACAGCAGTATATATACGAGTTGATTGTACTGGCGGTACCCGCAAAATGCATACACCCTGGAATTGAAGATGGTACTTTGAACTCGGAAATACTCAAAAAATTAGAAGAACTTAGTCCAAAGCAGGAAAAAGAAAATAAAGATGAGGATATAGACCCTCGTTGGAATACATTAAAGAAACTATTAACGGATAAATAATATAAAAAATGGCACATCCTAAGAGAAAAATCTCTAAAACTAGAAGAGATAAAAGAAGAACACATTACAAAGCAACTGCGCCACAGATTGCTACATGTCCAACTACAGGAGAAGCGCATTTGTATCATAGAGCACATTGGCACGAAGGAAAATTATACTATAGAGGTCAAGTTTTAATTGATAATACTGAAGCTGAAGAAAACTTAGCATAATTATTATGCAGGCATATATTAAAACGCTCACTTGTGGGCGTTTTTTTTATGATATGTAACTTCTTTACACGAAAAAAGCATTAATTTGGTCAAAATTTTCTATTTTTCGTTAGAATTTGATCAATTTTAATACGTTTTGGAACGATTTCGTTCAATTTAACAAATAGGTATGAGTAAAATCTCAGCAGCAATTACAGCGGTTGGAGCTTACGTTCCGGAATATGTGTTAACCAATCAAATTTTAGAAACGATGGTTGATACGAATGACGAATGGATTACTACACGAACAGGAATTAAAGAGCGTCGTATTTTAAAAGAGGATGGAAAAGGAACCTCTTATTTGGCCATTAAAGCCGCTCAAGATCTCATTTCAAAAAAAGGCATTGACCCAAAAGATATAGAATTGGTAATTGTAGCTACAGCTACTCCAGATATGAAAGCAGCCTCCACAGCTGCTTTTACTGCTTCAGAGATTGGTGCTACAAACGCATTTTCTTTTGATATGGACGCTGCTTGTTCAAGTTTCTTGTATGGCATGTCTGTAGCATCAACATATATTGAATCAGGCCGATATAGGAATGTATTATTGATTGGAGCCGATAAAATGTCATCCTTAATAAATTATAAAGATCGTGCTACCTGTATCATTTTTGGAGATGGGGCAGGAGCAGTTTTATTTGAACCTACTGAAGAGGATTTAGGTCTGAAAGACGAATATTTGAGAAGTGACGGTTCAGGTAGAGAGTTTTTGCAAGCCACCTTTGGTGGTTCGCAATTTGCTATGACGCATGATGCACTTGATGAAGGGAAGCACTTCGCATTTCAAGAAGGAAGAACTGTATTTAAAAATGCGGTTTTTAATATGGCAGATGCTACCGTTAAAATATTAGAAAGAAACAACCTTACAAAAGATAATGTAGATTGGTTGGCTGCGCATCAAGCAAATAAACGCATTATTGATGCCACTGCGCAACGTATAGAATTGGAAGAAGAAAAGGTTATGATTAATATTCATAAATACGGAAATACCACTTCTGCTACCTTACCTTTACTATTAAACGACTACGAATCACAACTTAAAAAGGGTGATACTGTAATTTTCGCTGCTTTTGGTGGCGGATTTAATTGGGGTGCCATTTATTTAAAATGGGCCTATAATTCTTAAAAGACTAACCATTAAATAACTAATAGCTAAATTATGGATTTAAAAGAGATTCAAAACTTAATTAAGTTTGTCGCCAAATCTGGTGCTAGCGAGGTTAAATTAGAGATGGATGATGTAAAAATCACCATTAAGACAGGATCTGAGAATGATGGTCCTACAACAGTGCAATATGCTCCTGTTGCTGCACCACAAATGGCTCAAGCTCCTGTAATTCCAGTTGCAGAAACTCCTGCACCCGTAGCTGAACCAGCAAAAGCTGAACCAGCAGCTCCTGCAGCAGATGATACTTCTAAATATATTACAATTAAATCTCCAATTATTGGTACTTTCTACAGAAAACCATCACCAGATAAACCACTATTTGTTGAAGTAGGACAAACTATTGCCGAAGGAGACGTACTTTGTATTATCGAAGCTATGAAGCTATTCAATGAAATTGAATCTGAAGTTTCAGGAAAAGTAGTTAAGATTTTAGTTGATGATGCTTCTCCAGTAGAATTCGATCAACCATTATTTTTAGTAGACCCTTCTTAAAAATTCAGAATTCAGAATTCTGGATTCATAATTTATTCTAAGTTATGTTTAAAAAAATATTGATTGCCAATAGAGGTGAAATAGCGCTACGCGTTATTAGAACCTGTAAAGAAATGGGCATAAAAACCGTTGCTGTATATTCTACAGCAGATGCTGAAAGTTTACATGTAAAATTTGCGGATGAAGCGGTTTGTATTGGTCCTCCTGCAAGTACAGATTCTTATTTGAAGATGTCTAATGTGATTTCGGCCGCTGAAATTACTAATGCTGATGCGATTCATCCTGGTTACGGATTCCTTTCAGAAAATGCTAAGTTTTCTCAAATTTGTGAAGAGCACGGAATTAAATTCATTGGTGCCTCGGCTGAAATGATTGATAAAATGGGAGATAAGGCTAACGCCAAGGCTACTATGAAAGCTGCTGGTGTTCCTTGTGTTCCAGGAAGTGAAGGCGTAATTGAATCTTATGAAGAATGCGAGAAACTTGCCGAAGAGGTAGGTTACCCAGTAATGCTTAAAGCTTCTGCTGGAGGTGGAGGAAAGGGTATGCGCGGAGTCTTCAAAAAAGAAGATCTTAAGGATGCTTGGGATTCTGCAAGACAAGAAAGTAAAGCTGCCTTTGGTAATGACGATATGTATATGGAAAAACTTATAGAAGAACCAAGACATATTGAAATACAGGTAGTTGGTGATTCTCGAGGTAAAGCTTGTCATTTGTCAGAAAGAGATTGTTCTGTACAACGTCGTCATCAAAAATTAACAGAAGAAGTGCCTTCCCCTTTTATGACTAAAGAATTACGTAAAAAAATGGGTGAAGCTGCGGTTAAAGCTGCGGAGTATATCAATTACGAAGGTGCAGGAACGGTGGAGTTTTTAGTAGACAAACACCGTAATTTCTACTTTATGGAAATGAATACACGTATTCAAGTAGAGCACCCCATTACAGAACAAGTAATTGATTTCGATTTAATTAGAGAACAAATATTGGTTGCTGCAGGCGTGCCAATTTCTGGTAAAAACTATGAACCAAATTTACATTCTATAGAGTGCCGTATCAATGCGGAAGATCCATTTAATGGTTTTAGACCATCACCTGGAAAAATCACAACATTACATGCTCCTGGAGGTCATGGTGTGCGATTAGACACACACGTGTATGCTGGCTATTCCATTCCGCCAAACTATGATTCTATGATCGCTAAGTTAATTACTACGGCACAAACGCGTGAAGAGGCAATTAACAAAATGAAGCGTGCTTTAGATGAGTTTGTGATAGAAGGTATAAAAACCACCATTCCATTCCATAGACAACTTATGGATCATCCAGATTATGTTGCTGGAAATTACACCACGAAGTTCATGGAAGATTTTGAAATGCAAAAACCAAGTGAAGCATAAATAACTAAGACTCCGAAAGCAATTTCGGAGTTTTTTATGGCGTTACCACAAGGCTTGGGCTTTACTAATTGGCTTGTATTTCAAACTAAAGAATTCGTTAATGTAAACATTTCACTACTTAACCCCTCCTACATCTAGGATTTCAAACATTTAGCCTGTACTGAGCGTAGTCGAAGTATTCAATACCTAAAACGACTCGGAACGTCAATTTAAAATCCTAAATTAGCATTATGCATTTGTCCTATTGGGAAATAAAATCATGGCTTTCTAATATCGATTTCTGTATCGTTGGTAGCGGTATCGTAGGCCTTAATTGTGCCTTACAATTAAGAGTACAATATTCAACGGCTAAAATTGTCATTTTTGAAAAAGGTATTCTCCCAAAAGGCGCAAGTACTAAAAATGCAGGTTTTGCTTGCTTCGGAAGTATAAGTGAAATTTTGGATGATTTAGAAACACATTCCGAAGACGAGGTCTTTAACTTAGTTAAGAAAAGGGTTGATGGTTTAAGGTTGCTAAGGCAAACTTTAGGAGATAAACAACTCGATTTTCAGCAATTAGGCGGTTATGAATTGTTTTTAGAAACCGACAACATGTTGTTTAATAATTGTATTGAAAAGAAAAACGACATTAACACCTTAATGAAGCCCATTTTTAAGGCAGATGTTTTCAGTTTAAAAGACAATATTTTCAATTTTAACGGGATAAAAAATGACTATATGTTTAATCAGTTTGAAGGACAGATTGATACTGGTAAAATGATGGAAGGGCTATTGCAATTGGTGCAATCAAAAGGCATTAAGATTTTAAATTCTGTCGATGTTGAAGACATTTCTGAAGACATAAATTCCGTAAAAATTAAAACTAATAATTTTGAGTGTTCTGCTTCAAAAGTACTAATTGCTACTAACGGATTTGCGGCTCAATTAATTGATGAAAAAGTAAAACCTGCTAGAGCCCAAGTGCTTATTACCAAACCTGTAGAAAATCTCAAAGTCAAAGGAACCTTTCACTTAGATAGAGGGTATTACTATTTTAGAAATATTGATAATCGAATTTTATTAGGTGGTGGAAGACATCTAGATTTTAAAGGAGAAGAAACTACCGAATTTCAGCAAACAAAGCGTATTCAACGTAAACTAGAAGACATTTTAAATCAAACCATTTTGCCAAATCAGGATGTTGAAATTGAACATCGCTGGAGTGGTATTATGGGGGTTGGTCACCAAAAGAAGACTCTTGTTAAGCAACTGTCAAATAACGTGTTTTGTGGTGTACGTTTGGGAGGTATGGGAGTAGCTATTGGTAGTATAGTTGGTAAGGAATTAGCAGAATTGACAATATGAGTATAAAACAAAACCTCTATAATCAATGTCATGATTTTATTGAAAACAGATTGCAAACTATTCAGTCTACAATTCAAGACATTCAAAAATCATTGCTTTCAGAAACAAAAAGTTCAGCTGGTGACAAACATGAAACAGGTCGCGCCATGTTACAGTTAGAGCGAGAGAAAGCTGAAAACCAACTGGCTGAAATTCAAAAAGTAAAAGAAACGCTCTCCAAAATTGATATTGATAAATCTTCTGAAATTGCCAGTATAGGTAGTTTAGTGTATACATCAAAACTCAATTATTTTATCTCCATTAGTGCTGGAGAATTGAAATATAAAGATGATATATTTTATGCAATTTCACCTTCTACACCTATAGCAAAACTATTACTAGCCAAAAAAGTAGAAGATGAAATCACATTTAGAAGCCTTACCTTTACAATCACTAAAATAAGTTGAATTTTATTTAATAAACGAAGTGTCACTTCGAGTGATTCCGCGAAATGCGGAATAGTATCGAGAAGTTTTTCAAAAAACTGAAATTTTCTTGTTTTCGATACATCACGCCTAGGCGTGACACTCAAACTGACAAAAATTTCTTCGCATTGAAAAATGAAGCGTTTAGAAAACCTCATAAAAGGTATTGTTAAATTTAGAGTCTCTATTATTATCGCTTTAATGATTTTAATGGGTGTTGCGGGCTACCAAACCGCGAATAAGTTGAGTATAGATAATTCACTTACCATTTGGTTTTTAGAAGACGATCCTAGTTATAGAGCATATATCGACTTTCAAGAAGAGTTTGGTTCTGACGAAATTTTTATAGCGATGTTTCCTGTTCAAAATGCAATTGGAGAGGAAGAACGTCAACAATTATTGAATTTACATACCGATATTGAAGGGCTATCATTCGTAAATACTTCCTTTAGCTTAGCCAAAGCAAAATATCCCATTTACAACAATAAGAAGATTGTATTTGACGATTTATACAATACAAAACGTAGCGAAAAGGGATTAAAAAGTTTAATATCTAAGTTGCCAAACATAAGTTCGCAACTAGTAACAGATGATTATAAAAATCAGTTTTTCTACATTCAATTAAATCCAACGCCTCAGATTGAGGAAAAACGGGAAATTATTGCTGGAGACATAAGAAGTACTATTGAAAAATACTATAAAGATTATTTTTTGACCGGTCCTCCTGTACTAAATGAAGCTTACAGTAAAGGTATCTATAAAGAAAGTATGCTTTTTGGTGTCTTAACGGTTTTGATAATTACGTTAATGCTCCTGTTTTTATTACCAAGTAAACGTTATCTTATCATTTCTCTATTATCGGTTGCTGTTCCTGTATCTCTTCTTTTTGGTATTATCACTTCATTAGGTTATGCGTTGAATATGATTTCAATGCTTATTCCCACCATTTTAATGGTATATAGCGTAAGTGATGCGGTTCATATTATCAATATTTACCATAAGGAAGGACTTTTAAATAAAAACCTTAGCAAAGTTGAGCTGCTAACTGTTGCAGTGCGTAAAAGTATTACTCCCTGTTTTTATACTACACTTACTACGTTTGTAGGTTATTTTGCATTGTATTTATCTCCTTTGCCCGCGTTTAAAAATATGGGAATTTTTACCTGTATTGGCTTGGTGTTAAGTTTTACCTTAGTGTACGTTATTACAATAATTGGGTTCAGTTATATGAACTTAAATTTTGAAGTAAGCAGACCTTTATTGTCTCTAAAGGTGTTTAGTCAAACCAAGTTTATTAATTGGATTAACCGTGTTACTACACAATATAAAACCAGCATTATTGTTGGGTTTAGCCTCTTGTTGATTTACGGATTATATTCAGTGTTTCTTGTACAAATTGATACCGATTCGTTAGATCTTTTGGCAGAAGGAAAAGCAAAACAAGATTTACGGATTGTAGAAGAACAACTAAATAGTAGCTCAAGAATTCAACTAGATATTTCTAGAACCGATGGTACATCTATTTTGAATAAAGACGCCATGAAACAGCTAGAAGTTTTTCAAAATAAGTTAGAAGAGCACCCTATAATCACTGCTCCTGTTTCTGTAGTTGATGTCAAACGATTTTTAGAAAAGCGTTCACCAGTATTATTTCAATCTAATATTCCAGAAGAAAAAGTCAGGAACACTTTAGCATCAGTGGAGAATACGGATAATAGTTTCTTTAAATTATTTGCGAATGATCTGAGTTCAGCTGGAATCACCATTAGTCTAAGAGACGTTAGAACTTCACAATTAGAGCAACTACTATTAGATATTGAAAATGACTTTGGAAAGTCATTCAACACAGAGGATTACAAATTGAAAATAAATGGATTTGCAGTAGTATTTGCGCAACTTAATAACTTCATTTTAGAAACCCAATTCAAATCATTTTTTGCGGCCTTTTTTGTAGCGTTTTTGTGTTTATGGTTCTTTATAAAAAGTATCAGAACAACGATTCTGGTACTGATTCCAAACATATTACCGCTAGCTATTTTGGCTATTTTTATGAGTTTGTTGGATATTCCTTTGGATGTTTCTACCGCTATGATTACACCAATAATGTTAGGAATAGCTATGGACGATACCATTCATTTAGTACATAAATACCGAAAAAGTAAACGTATAAAGGGAACAGCCGAAGTGCGCATGAACAACGCTATGCACTATACAGGAAGTGCCTTACTGTCTACAACGATAGCTCTTGTTGGAGGTTTTTTAATAATAGCATCAAGTGCTACACCATCCGTAAGAGATTTTGGCGCTTTATGCGCCATCACTGTAGCTATTGCACTTATAACGGATATCTTCTATTTACCTTCACTTTTAAAGAAATTTGATAAATAGAACTAGTTATCAATTTCCAAATAAACAATATCTCTAATATCTAATGAATTATCATGTTTGAAGAATAGGGTGTTTCCATTTAAATCGGCTTCAATCAAATAATAATCACCTTTGTAATAGGAGTTTGAAACCGTTACTTTTATATTAGACTCAGCCACTATTTTCAATTGATGCGCATAATAAATGTTGCCATCAATAACATTGAATTCTCCAAAAAAAGCAGCAATCAATTCAGATTTAGGATGCTCAAATAAAGCCTTCGGATGTTGATTTGCAACAATAGCATTGTCATGCAAAACAATCATATGGTCAGCAAAACCTAGTACATCTTCTTTGTCGTGCGTAGCAACGATACAAGTGATGTTATTTTCTTTTAGGTATTTAAAAACCTTACGTCTTAAACTCTGCTTTTTAAAATTATCAATATGGCTAAATGGTTCATCAAGCAATAAGATTTCAGGTTCTTTTGCCAAAGCTCTTGCCAAAGCAACACGCTGTTTCTGTCCTCCACTTAAAGTTTTTACTTTAGTTTTTGCAAAGGCTTCTAGCTCTACAACGGCAATAAGTTCCTTCACGCGTTGTTCAGCTTCTTCAGGAAAGAATCTTGATAAGTGTTTAGAGATATTTTCTTCAACGGAAGTATATGGCATTAAGTCAAATTCCTGAGCCACATATTTCATGAAATCATAACCAATCACCAAATTATATTTCGGACCTAAAACTTCAGTATCTTTCCAAAAAATATGTCCCTCATGTAAATCATATTCGCCATATAATACCTTTAGAAGGGTGCTTTTACCAGAGCCACTTTCACCAATTATAGCAATATTTTCTCCTTGCTCAGCTTTAAAAGATATGTCCTTTAAAACCGAAGTTTTTCCGTATGAAAAATAGAGTTCTTTTACCTTCAGCATCAATTAAAAATAAAACCCACAAGGTATGAAAACCTTGCAGGTCAAAAAACTAAATATTTTATAATTGGTTTATCCTTTTAATTTTTCGTTTGCTTTTTCTGGTAAGGTTTCAAATCCCATATTATACAAAGTGAATCCAAAGATATCAGCATATTGTTCTATGGTTTTATTTACTGGCGTTCCAGCGCCATGACCAGCATCGGTTTCAATGCGAATTAAAGTAGGGTTGTTGCCCGTTTGCTTGCTTTGTAATTCCGCAGCAAACTTAAAACTATGAGCCGGCACTACACGGTCATCATGATCTCCCGTGGTTACCAAAGTTGCAGGATATGCTATACCTTCTTTTACATTATGAACAGGCGAATATCCCTTTAAGTATTCAAACATTTCTTTGTCATCTTCGGCCGTTCCATAATCATACGCCCAACCTGCACCAGCCGTAAATGTATGGTAACGTAGCATATCTAAAACTCCAACAGCAGGTAAAGCCACTTTGGCCAAATCTGGTCGTTGTGTCATTACTGCGCCAACCAACAAACCACCATTTGAACCTCCTCTCAAAGCTAAATAATCAGAAGAGGTATAGTTGTTTTTGATTAAGTATTCTCCCGCAGCAATAAAGTCATCAAACACATTTTGCTTTTGAAGCTTAGTACCAGCAATGTGCCATTTTTTTCCATATTCGCCACCACCACGTAAATTCGGAACAGCTAAAATACCACCTTGTTCCATCCATACAGCGTTGGTAATACTAAAGGAAGGATTTAAACTAATATTAAATCCACCGTAACCATATAAAATAGTTGGGTTTTTGCCGTTAAGTTCTAAACCCTTTTTATGTGTAATAATCATTGGAACTTTAGTACCATCTTTCGACGTATAAAACACTTGGTTGCTTTCATAATCTTCACTATTAAAGGCAATAGACGGTTTCCAATATAATTCAGATTTTCCAGTGGAAATATCCAATTTATAAATACTGCTCGGTGTGTTGTAATTGGTAAACGAATAGTAATCGGTTTTATCCTCTTTTTTGCCCCCAAAACCATTGGCGTTACCAACTCCAGGAAGATCTAATTCTCGAATTATTTTACCATCATAATCGTACTGCATCACTTTAGAAATGGCATCTACCATATACTCGGTAATAAAATAGCCACCGCAAGTAGAAGGCAACAACACATGCTCAGTTTCAGGAATAACGTCTACCCAATTTTCAGGGGAAGGATTCGCTGCATCCACAGCAACAATCTTCTTGTTGGGCGCATTTAGATTAGTTACTAAGTAAAGCTTGCTACCAACATTGTCAATTACATAGGTGTCACTATCTGTATGATCTAAAATTGGAATTAATTTACTATTTGGTTTTGTTAAATCTTTGATATATAGTTTATTACCAGAAGTGGAAACTCTTGGAGAAATCAATAAATATCTATCATCTTCCGTAACGCCACCATAAATGTAGCGGTGCTTTTCTTCAGATGTTCCTCCAAAAATCAACTTATCAGTTTTTTGGGGAGTGCCTAATTTGTGATAATATACTTTGTGCTGATCGGTTTTTGCTGAAAGCTCACTACCCTCAGGTTTGTCATAACTAGAATAATAAAACCCTTCATTTTTATACCAAGAAATGCCACTAAACTTTATTTCCACTAAGGTGTCTTCCGTAATTTCTTTACTTTCAACATCCATTACCAAAACCTTGCGCCAATCGCTACCACCTTCAGATATAGAATAAGCAGCAATTTTACCATTTTTGGAAAAACTAAGATTTCCCAAAGATACTGTCCCGTCTTCCGAAAAGGTGTTTGGGTCTAAAAATACGGTTGCAGTACTTGGGTCAGCATCTGTCTTGTGCCTGTAAATTACATATTGATTTTGCAACCCATCATTTTTATAAAAATAGGTATAATCTCCCTCAACAAATGGGGCACTTAACTTTTCGTAATCCCAAAGTTTAGATAAACGTTCCTTTAAGTCCTCACGAAATGGAATCTTATCCAAATAACCAAACGTGGTTTCATTTTGTATTTTTACCCAAGCCTTAGTCTCCTTACTTCTGTCATCTTCCAGCCATTGGTAAGGGTCTTTCACTTCAACTCCAAAATAAGTGTCAACAGTATCAACGGTTTTGGTGACTGGGTAATTCAATACAATTTTGGTTTTATCGGCGTTCTTTTTGCAACTCATAATAACAGAAAAAACGAGTGTTGTTAGTAGTAGTTTTTTCATTTCAAGCTATTTTTTTGCAAAAATAACTGTTTGATAACCTGTAATCTGTTTAAGTCTTGTTAATATTTTGGGCGTTACCCACAAGGGGTCGAGCTTTCGGCAGTCGCTCTCTCCCACGTCGAGGAGCTTCAACAAATGCCTCAATCCCTAACGCGGGTCTATCTGCCATCAATATACATTCATATTTTGTCATACCTATTTGCTAATGTAACTTTAAAAACAAAAAAGCTCCTGATAACTCAGAAGCTTTTAAGTAATATTTAGTAACACTTACACTAAATTATTAGCAACTAAATATTCAGCAATTTGTACGGTATTTGTAGCAGCACCTTTACGTAAATTGTCTGCAACAATCCACATGTTTAAAGTGTTTGGTTGTGTTTCATCTCGTCTAATTCTACCCACAAAAACTTCGTCTTTTTCATGTGCATAAATTGGCATTGGGTAAGAGTTGTTTTCTAAATCGTCTTGAACTACGACTCCTGGTGTTTCACTCAATAATTGACGAACCTCAGCCAAATCAAAATCATTTTCAAATTCTACGTTTACAGATTCTGAATGTCCACCAGCTGTTGGAATTCTAACCGCAGTAGCCGAAACAGAAAACGTTCGATCGTTCATTATTTTTTGCGGTTCTCTAGCCAATTTCATTTCTTCTTTGGTATACCCATTTTCTAAAAACACATCACAATGTGGTAATGCATTTCTTCCGATAGGATAAGGGTAAGCCATTTCGCCTTCAACACCAGCAATTTCATTTTCTAATTGGCGCACCGCTTTTACACCAGTACCAGAAACGGATTGATACGTAGAAACAACCACACGCTTCATTTTATATTTTTTGTGAAGTGGGTTTAAAGCCATAACTAACTGAATTGTTGAACAGTTAGGATTAGCAATAATTTTATCTTCTTTAGTTAATACGTTAGCATTAATTTCAGGTACTACTAGCTTTTTAGTAGGATCCATTCTCCAAGCTGAGGAATTATCTACTACAGTGGTGCCAGCTTCTGCAAATTTTGGAGCCCATTCCAACGACGTATCTCCACCTGCTGAAAACAAAGCAATGTCAGGTTGCATTGCAACAGCAGTTTCTAAACCAACTACAGCAAATGGTTTACCTTTGTATTCTATGGTTTTGCCCACTGAGCGCTCAGAGGCTACTGGGATTAATTCAGTTATTGGAAAATTACGTTCTGCTAGAACCCTTAACATTACTTCGCCAACCATTCCAGTGGCGCCAACTACAGCTACTTTCATAATATCATTTTTTATAAATGCGTCCGCAAAACTAAATATTAATTACAATTATGGACATAAAAAAAGCCTATGTTTTCTTGAAACATAGGCTTTTTAACAAGAAATAACAGGTTGTTATTTAATTAACACATTGTTATTTTTTGAGTAAATCTCTAATTTCAGCAAGCAGTTCTTCTTGAGATGGTCCTGCTGGTGGTTCTGGAGCAGGCTCTTCCTTCTTCTTCATTTTATTCACGCCTTTAACCACTAAAAACATTACAAATGCCACAATAATAAAGTCGAGTACATTGGTAATGAACGTTCCGTATTCCAGCCATACTTCTCCAACTATTTCCCCAGCATCGTTTAAAGTACCTTCTTGTAATTTCATTCTAAGTGCTTTAAAGTCTGTATCAAATAACAATCCAATTAATGGAGACACAATACCTCCTGTAAATGACGTTACCACTTCTTTAAAAGCAGCACCCATTACAAAACCAACAGCAATGTCTACAAGGTTGCCCTTCATTGCAAATTCTTTGAATTCTTTTAACATACGATTTTAATTTTCAGTTAGTGAATTGCTAATTTACTTAAAAAACAGCAATAATTTAACATATGTTAAAAATTGGATCAGGCTTTATTTGAAGCGTGTTATTTTAACATCGTACGTTTTACACGTTGTGAAATACCTGTGATTAACTCATAGGAAATTGTACCAACAGATTCAGCTAAAGTTTCTGCTGAGGTTGTAGTGCCATCAAAAACGATAACCTCATCCCCTTCTTTACAATCGATATCAGTGATATTCACCATAATCATATCCATACAAACATTGCCAATAATTGGGGCTTTTTTTCCGTGGATAGTAACATATCCTTTTTCTTTTCCATAAATGCGACCAATGCCGTCGGCATGACCCAAAGGAAGCGTAGCCGTTTTGGTGAATAAGGTATCACTTTTGTAGGCGCGATTGTACCCAACAGATTCTCCTTTTTCAATATGATGAATTTGAGAAATCACTGTTTTTAAACTAGCAATGGGTTTGAGGTGTTTGCTCTCTTCTTCAGAATTTCCAAAACCATAAAGCCCGATACCAGAGCGCACCATATCAAAATGTGCTTCAGGATAATTTAAAATCCCCGAAGTGTTACTCATGTGTAATATAGGTTGATAGCCTATTTTTTCAATGAATTCTTTTGTGATTGCTTTAAAACTTTCAATTTGCCGCAATGTAAAATCGCGTTCATTTAAATCTTCACTGGCCGCTAAATGCGAAAACAACGATTTTACCTTTACACTTTTTGAAGCGTAAAGTTTATCTAAAATATAATCCACATCATTTTCCCAAAATCCAAGTCTATTTAACCCGGTATTGAATTTAATATGAATGGGATAATCCGTTTGTTTCTGTTCTGAAACAAAGGCAATAAATTCATTTAAAATTTTCGCATTGTAGAGATTAGGTTCTAAGCAATTCTCAATAATTACATCAAAATTCTTCGCCAAAGTATGCAACACTAAAATGGGTTTTGTAACCCCTGCGTTTCGTAATGCAGCGCCCTCGGCAGCATAGGCAACGGCAAAATAATCAATATCTAAATCTTGTAAACATTTGGCAATTTCATCTGCATCATTACCATAGGCAAAGGCCTTAACCACAGCCAAAAATTTTGTGCCGCTGTTTAATTTCGATTTTAAATATTCAAAATTATGTTTTAATGCTTTTAAATCTATTTCAAGAATGGTCTCTTGGGCTTTTGGCATTAGGACTTTTTTTGTTTTGGTGTAACATCTTCTGCATCCTTCACTTTCATTGCCCTAATTTTTTCGCGCATAGTAGCTTTGTAGTAAGCCGCTCTACTTAGTGGTTCGTATTCATCAACCTCCCCAAGCATTACAATATCATCATTTTTAGATTTTCTAAAACTGTACTGCGCTAAATTCCCAGTTTTTGTGCAAACAGCGTGTACTTTAGTCACATATTCCGCAGTGGCCATTAAATTTGGCATGGGCCCAAAAGGGTTACCTTTAAAATCCATGTCTAAACCAGCAACAATAACCCTTACACCTTTATTTGCCAAATCATTGCATACTCTAACGATTTCATCATCGAAAAATTGAGCCTCATCAATACCAACAACGTCACAGCCATCAGCAAGAATCGGAATATTTGCAGCAGCAGGAACAGGTGTAGAACGAATTTGGTTTTCATCATGAGAAACTACCATATCTTCATCATAGCGCACATCAATAGCAGGCTTAAAAATCTCAACCTTTTGTCTCGCAAATTTTGCACGTTTCAAACGGCGAATCAACTCTTCGGTTTTCCCAGAAAACATGGAACCGCAGATAACTTCAATCCATCCAAATTGTTCTTTATGATTTACGGTATTTTCGAGAAACATTTTGTAATTTTAACACTAAAACGGGACTGCTACACGTTTTGTATAAAGGTGGCGTAAATTTATTAAAATCAAAAGTCTAAATCGCATTAATTTTAAAATAATAAAAAGATGAAGAAGAAGCTAGAATCTGAATTAATGAGTATTGCTCACAGAATTCTTAAACTGAAGGGTAAGGAGGATGTTTTAAAGATGCATGAAGAAACACGCCTGCTTTACGAAAAGCTTTCTGTTTTGAAATTTGCGCACGAGAAGTTTGAGGATGCCACACCAACTATTGGCGACGATTCTTCATTTTTTGATATGTTAGATTCTGCCTTTAACAATAATATCAGCGATAATATTGAAGTTGAAGATAAAATTTATATCAACCTTGATGATGTTATTGAGGATGAAATTACCGAACCTGTAATGAATAAAATCAAGGATATGGTAGAATTGATGCCCGAGAAAACGCAAGAAGAGGCAGATACGGTAATAGAATCCGCCATACCAAAGCAGAAATATCATAAAAACGATTTAGAAGAGATAACTGCAGATTTTAAAGATTTACCAGTTTTTGAGCCAATATCTAAAGCGCAAAAGCATAACGGACATGAGAAAGTGTCGTTAAATGATCGCATCAAAAGTGGCGGATTAAGCATTGGCTTAAACGATAAAATTGCATTTATAAAACACCTTTTTGATGGGAATTCTGCGGATTACGATCGTGTTATTTCTCAACTAAATACCATACAAACTTTAGAAGACGCCCAACGTTTTATTGAAACAATTGTAAAGCCTGATTACAACAATTGGGATGATAAAGAAGAGTTTGAGGCGCGTTTTGTCCAAATAATTGAGGCTAAGTTTAATTGATAGTTGGGTGTTACCCTCGATGACACATCAGAATGTTTCATAAAATTATCATCCTCGGGTCGGGCTTTCCGTTCATAGTTTTGGCTCGATGCTCGCCTCGCCAAAAGCTAACCACTGCAATCCCTAACACATGAGTAAACTCTACCTTGTTCCCACACCCATCGGAAATTTAAAAGACATCACCTTTAGGGCCATAGAAGCTTTAAAAGAGGTAGATCTTATTCTAGCAGAAGATACTCGTACCTCTGGTAAACTTTTAAGGCATTTTGAAATCACTACGCCAATGCAATCGCACCATATGCATAACGAGCATAAAACGGTTGAAGGGATTATTCAAAAATTAAAAGGAGGAACTTCCATAGCATTAATAAGTGATGCAGGAACACCCGCAATTTCCGATCCTGGATTTTTATTGTCACGCGCTTGTATAGAACATAATATTGAGGTAGAATGTTTACCGGGAGCAACCGCATTTGTACCAGCTTTGGTAAATTCAGGATTACCAAACGATAAATTTATTTTTGAAGGGTTTTTACCTGTCAAAAAAGGGCGTCAAACCAGACTATTGCTTCTAGCTGAGGAAACGCGAACCATGATTTTTTATGAAAGTCCGCATAAACTATTAAAGACCTTAGGACATTTCTGCGAGTATTTTGGAGAAGACAGACCTGTTTCCGTATCAAGAGAGTTGACAAAATTATATGAAGAAACGGTTCGTGGAACAGCTAAAGAAGTATTAGAGTTTTACACAAATAAACCTCCAAAAGGGGAGATTGTTATTGTAGTTGGGGGTAAGAAGTAATAATTTTTGTCATCCTGAACTTGATTCAGGGTCTTTATGGTAAAATGAAAACTCTCCTTGAAAACATAAACCAATGCACCATCTGTAAAGAGTATCTTCCTCTTAGCCCGAGACCAGTAGTTTCAGCACATCCAGATTCTAAATAGTCATTATTGGGCAAGCACCAGGAACAAAAGTACATGCCTCTGGAGTTCCTTGGGATGATGCCAGTGGCAAACAATTACGAAAATGGTTAGATGTAAGTGATGAAGATTTTTATGATGCAACAAAATTCGCCATAATTCCTATGGGATTTTGTTACCCAGGAAGAGGAAAATCTGGAGATTTACCACCAAGACCAGAATGTGCACCGCAATGGCACAAGCCACTTTTTGATGAATTAAAAAATGTTGAACTCATTATTTTAATTGGGATGTATGCCCAAAACTACTATTTGGGAAAACGAGCGAAAAAAATATTAACTGAAACAGTAAAAAACTATCAAGAGTATTTACCTAAATATTTGCCATTGCCACATCCATCCCCAAGAAACAGATTTTGGTTGACTAAGAATCCTTGGTTTGCCGTTGAGGTGTTGCCGGAGTTGAGGAATAGAGTGAAAAACCTAATTTAATCAAGGGGCATTCATTTTTTTATTCCAAAAGGACAGAATAGAATATTTACTTTTAGATTTTTTCTCATAATTACCAATGGACTCGATTTTGGAACTATCCATGTTTTTGAATTGAGTTATTCTTTTTGATTTGCCAATCTCTTTAATAATTGTAATTAATATGATTACTATCCCTGAAAATGTAAAGTAAAAATCCATTTGTAAACTTTTTTAAAAATTTAAGCTTACAATGTAAGTATGAAGCAATCTTTTTAAAAGGACATCTGGTTTTTGTGATTAAATAATTGATTACCAATTGTTTAAGAAAATATGAACAAGTTTATTTAAATAGAATAAGATTTTAACCATCATATTATCAAATACTTAGCAAAATGAGCATAGGACAGTTTTATAAAAATTATTTTTGTCCTAAGAATTTATTGTAATTGTATGTTTTTTCAATGTATTACAAGTCAGTAACAGGACAACTTTAAAAAACTTAACATTTTATCAGAAATAAACCTATCCATTTCCAGAGAGGCTTCTTTAGTACCATAGTTTTGCGCATTCTTATTTTTCATCTAAAAACTTATTCTGTTTCTTTAATTCTTTGGCTTCAATAGCATTCCAAATACCATAACCTAAGAAACCTATAATCACAACTTTCCACATGCTTCCTCTAAACACCAGTTCTGGATTAATTAAATATAACAACACATAATAACCTAAAATGAGCGCTAATGCTAAGGATAGAAATAAGATTGGTTTTTTTGATGAAAAGAAACCAAAAACACCTAAAAGCAATCCAAGAACAATATAGAAGGCAGTATCAATTAAGCTTTTGGTATTAAAATACACCAAAACACCATTCAATATTTGAAATCCAGCGACGATGTATAAGATACGTTGCGCTTTAGCTTGAGATTCCTTGGCGTCTCCAATTTTTGATTTATTAGAAATCTGTCTTCCTATAAAAATAGCCTTTTCCTTATCCGTTCCAGCTAAAGGAAAACCACAATGTTCACATTCTAATTCTACTTGAGAGACTTCTGATTTGCAGTTTGGGCAGATATGTTCCATCAATAAATATTAATAATTCTTAAATCGTTAATTTTAAGTTAGTAATCTAAATATGCTTCCCTTTCTCCCAACCATGTTTGCTTAAATATTGCTCACCACTTTCTACGGCACCATCTTCTATAGAAGTTCCCATAGAATCGTTCCATCGGTTTAAGTAACCAAATAAAGAAATAACTCCAAGCATTTCTACAATTTCACCTTCGTTCCAATGTTCATATAAACGCTTTTTAATGGTTTCGTCAACGGCATTTGGTACTTGGCTCGCTGCTAAACTAAAATCTAAAGCAGCACGTTCTGCGTCACTAAAAGCGGGATGCGTTCTGTACTCCCAAATGTTATCTAACTTTTCCTGTTCGGCACCATAACGTTCAGCAGCACGAATTGCATGCGCTTGACAATACCTGCAACCTGTAGCATTACTACTTACCCAAGCAATCATGCGTTTTAAAGCAGAAGTTACTCGCCCTTCATTTGCCATAACTGCTTTATTCAAATTAATAAATGCTTTACTGATGGCTGGACGACGTTGCATGGTTAAAACCGAGTTTGGGCAAAATCCCAAAGTCTCATTAAAGAATTTTGCAAGTTCCTGAGTTTCCAAATCATGCTCAGGAGATAATGGTGCTACTAAAGGCATATTTTTAGTTTTTAAGTAGTATTTTTGATTCTTACAAGAAACAAAATTATTTAGGAATGGCAGTTAAAGTTTCCACAAAATGGTTGGGCGAAATGCGATTTGAAAGCACGAACCCTTCAGGGCATAATTTATTTATTGATGCAGGAGAAGAGAATGGCGGAAAAGGTGAAGGGTATCGCCCCAAGGCATTATTATTGTCTGGGTTAGCAGGTTGTTCTGGTTTAGAT
Organism: Jejuia sp.; assembly: GCA_049889775.1. Lineage (GTDB taxonomy): Bacteria > Bacteroidota > Bacteroidia > Flavobacteriales > Flavobacteriaceae > Jejuia. Next base: position 46,629 of record JBMHCT010000015.1, on the reverse strand, counting down.
GTGGCTGCTCTCATTAAAAAAATGAAACTGGATGTTGATGATTTTAATATTGAAGTTGAGGCTAACCTAACCGATGAGCATCCCAAATACTATGATAAAGTAGCGATGTATTTTCATTTTTACGGCTCAAATCTCAACGAAAAGAAATTGCAACGTGCCGTAGATTTATCTGTAGAAAAATATTGTGGCGTCATGGAAATGTTTCGTCAATTTTCTGAATTGGATATCAAAACATTTTTCCATCATAACTAAGTTTGAGTAAGTAACTTTTTTAGCTCAAAACTTATATCTTAAAGTATGCGTTGGACGCTTAAACCAAAACCAGATTTAAATAAAATAAAGCATCTACAAGAAGCACTTCAAGTAGATGAAATTACAGCTACGCTCTTAGTGCAACGTGGGATAGAGACTTATGATGAAGCAAAAACCTTCTTTCGTCCGAGTTTAAACGATCTTCACGACCCGTATCTTATAAAGGATATGGACAAGGCAGTAGCGCGTATAGAGCAAGCTATTGCAAATAAGGAAAACATATTGGTTTACGGGGATTATGATGTAGATGGCACTACAGCAGTAGCATTAATGTCTACGTATCTTAAAACTAAGCACGATTTGGTTTGCACCTACATTCCCGATAGATATGATGAAGGTTATGGTATTTCCAAAAAGGGCATTGATTTTGCTTCTGAAAATGATTTCACTTTAATAATTGCCTTAGACTGCGGTATAAAAGCTATTGATAAGATAACGTATGCTAAACGTTTAGGCATTGATTTTATCATCTGCGATCATCATAGACCTGGAGAAACTATTCCAGAAGCCATTGCCGTTTTGGACCCCAAGAGAGACGATTGTAATTATCCCTTTAAGGAGCTTTGTGGTTGTGGTGTTGGTTTTAAACTGCTGCAAGCCTTGGCTACACAAGATGGGCAAACGGTAGAAGATTTATTGCCATATTTAGATTTGGTTGCTACAGCCATTGGTGCAGATATTGTTCCTATTAATGGTGAAAATAGAGTTCTAACTTATTTTGGATTGCAAGTGGTCAACAATAATCCGAGACCCGGCATAAAAGCCATTTTAGATCAAATTAAAAAGACGCAATTAACCATTACGGATGTAGTATTCATTATTGCACCAAGAATTAACGCAGCAGGACGCATGGAGCATGGTGATTTTGCAGTGAAATTGTTATCTGAAGAAAATGAGGATGCTGCTAGAAACTATGCTGTAGAGATTGATGTTTTTAATTCGGACAGAAGAGATGTCGACAAACAAATTACAGTTGAAGCCCTAAAACAAATTGAAGATAACCAGGAAGAAGGCCGGTTGACTACGGTTGTTTATCAAGAAGACTGGCATAAAGGCGTTATTGGTATTGTAGCATCTAGACTTACGGAAACCTATTATCGGCCAACTTTAGTGTTTACAAAAAGTGGCAATAAGTTAGCGGCTTCAGCGCGCTCCATAAAAGGTTTTGATGTGTATAATGCTTTGGAAGCCTGCTCAGAATATATTGAACAATTTGGTGGACATAAGTACGCAGCGGGTTTAACGCTTGAAGCAAAAAATTACGAGGCCTTTAAACAAGCTTTTGAAGACGTTGTTTCTAAAACTATTGATCCTTATCTATTAGAGCCCGAAATCAAAATTGATGCACAAATACAATTAAGCCATATTACCCCTAAATTTTATAGAATTTTAAAGCAGTTTGCGCCTTTTGGCCCAAGTAATATGACACCTGTTTTTATGACCGAAAATTTGAGAGATACCGGTTATGGTAAATGTGTTGGGGAAGACCAATCGCATTTAAGATTAACCGCTACGCAAGAAGGGGCTCAAAAGATAGTTTGCATTGGTTTTGGTATGGGAAACAAATACGGTTTGATTGCCAATAAAAAACCTTTTGACGCAGTATATTCCATAGATGAAAATGAATGGCAGGGAAATGTGTCTTTGCAATTGAAACTAAGAGATATTAAGGCGTAGACATGGCAAAACATGATCCATATGCAGCGCTTAGAATAAGAGAATTTAATATTTTCCTATTACTGAGATTTGCATTGGTTTTTGGATGGTCTATGCAATTTGTGGTGATAGAATGGCATATATATGCACTTACTAAAGACGAATTGAGTTTAGGGATTATTGGAGCATGCGAGTTTATCCCCGCTTTTTTTATGGCACCCTTTGCAGGTCATATTGTAGATAGAAAAGAAAAGCGCAACCTTTTTGCCTTAATCATTACGTTGTTTTCTCTAATTAGTTTTGGTTTATTTTGGCTGACGTCATCAACTATTGAAAGTCATTGGAGTACTAATGCTATTGTTTGGGGCATTTATGCCTTGGTGTTTTTTGGCGGCATTTTAAGAGCCTTTTTTGGACCCACTATATTTTCTTTAATTGCGCTATTAGTACCAAAACCCATTTACCCCAATGCAGCTACTTGGAGCAGTAGCACTTGGAAAGGTGCTTCGGTGACTGGAGCCCTGGTCGGCGGGTTTCTAATAGCTTGGATTGGTGTGCATCATACCTTAGGAATCATATTTGCCTTGGTAATGATAGCATTATTTTTGGTGTTTTTCATCAAAAAGAAACCGATACTAAACACAAAAATCAACGAATCTGTAGAAGAAAGCTTAAAAGTAGGACTTCGTTTTGTGTTTAGTGATAAAGTGATTTTAGGGGCTCTTACCTTAGATATGATTGCTGTACTATTTGGTGGTGCGGTAGCTATATTTGCGGTTTTTGCGACGGATGTTTTAAATGTTGGTTCTGAAGGTTTAGGAATACTTAACGCGTCACTTTCATTGGGCAGTATTCTTACCATGTTGGCCACAACGTATTTGCCTATTACAAAAAACACAGGTAAAAAACTACTTGTTGCAGTATTTGGATTTGGTGTAGCGATGATTATTTTCGGAGCTTCCAAACTATTTTGGTTAAGTATAGTTGCATTGTTTATTGCGGGTATTTTTGATGGTGTTTCTATGGTGATTCGTCAAACCATCTTACAACTAAAAACACCAGATGATATGCGCGGTAGAGTTGGTGCCGTAAACTCTATGTTTGTAGGCTCTTCAAATGAATTGGGTGCTTTGGAAAGTGGGATTGCGGCTAAAATTTTTGGAGCACCATTGGCTGTGGTTTTGGGTGGATGCGCTACTTTAATTACAGTGACCGTAATGGGAATTAAAAATAAACCTTTACGAGAGCTAGATTTAACCGAGGATGTTGAGGTTTCGGATACTTAAATAGCTAAACTTTATACGCCTTCAACTCCAAAGTCTCTCCATCAAATTCAGCATAGGTAAAGTACTGAATCCAATCGCCTAGGTTGATGTATTTTGAATCTTTACCAAGATCGATATCTAAAGGTAAATGCCTATGTCCAAATAAAAAATAATCACGGTGTTTGTCCTCTAATTTGCGCTTGCAGTATTGTACTAACCATTCATTATCTTCTCCAAGAAATTTGGCATCATCATCACCAGAAATAAGCTTGTTTTTTACCGAAAAGTATTGCGCAATGCGCATGCCAATATCTGGATGCCCCCATTGAAACACCCATTTAAAAAACGGATTGGTAAATACCTTTTTCAAACGCTTATAGCCTTTATCTCCAGGGCCTAAACCATCACCGTGGCCAATAAAAAACGTTTTATTGTTAAAGGTAAATTCTTTCGGTTTATGGTATACAGGAATGTTAAGTTCTTCCTCAAAATAACCGTTCATCCATAAATCGTGATTGCCAACAAAGTAGTGAATAGGTATTCCAGAATCTGATATTTCAGCTAGTTTACCCAACGTTCTGGTGAATCCTCGGGGGACAACTGTTTTATATTCAAACCAAAAATCGAAAAGATCGCCTAACAAAAAGATTACCGCGGCGTCTTTTTTAATCTCGTCTAACCATGCAACAAATTTCTTTTCTCTTGGTGCCGAGGCTTCTCTGGTTGGAGCACCTAGGTGATTATCAGAAGCAAAATATATTTTTTTACCTTTTGGTAGTTGCATGCTGTAAATATACATATTCTTGTGTATGCAATACTTCTATTTTCTTTTGAAAAACGACTATTTTAAATAAGTATTGCCGATGCGATACGACTGTGTTTTTGGCAAATAAGTGCGCAAGGGATTGCAGTGGTAGCTTTTGCCGAGGCGCGCATCGAGGCAAAACTTTTAACGGAAAGCCCGACCCTTTGGGTAGCGCCCAAAGCACTTCCAAAATTATAGTGATATTATAGGTTAATCGAAAAAGATGCTTATTTTTACCCACTTACATACTATATGTATGAGTTTGTAGTTATTAGAAGCAAATAAAAAGCGATTGAAGGCACATTTTAAATCTACTGTAGTTCTTATTGTTGCGCTTATTGCAATTACAGGGTGTTCGCGCAAAAAAAGCACATTTTTAAGCAGAAATTACCACGCTGTAACTGCTGAGTATAATGCACTTTATAATGGCTATTTGGCTTTAGAGCAGGGAAAAACATCGTTGGCTGATGGTTATGCTGATGATTATTGGGAGGTATTACCAATAGAGCGTATGCAGGTTGATGAGGATGTGATTTTACCAGGGCAATCTAGAAATGAAAACTTCACTAGAGCCGAGGAAAAAGCGGTAAAGGCCATACAAAAGCACAGTATTAATATTGAAAGTAAGGAGTATAATCCGCAAATGGATGAGGCGTATTTGCTTTTGGGGAAATCGAGATATTTCGATCAGCGTTTTGTGCCCGCGCTAGAAGCTTTTAATTATATTTTATACAAGTATCCTGCTAGTGATAAAATTAATCAGGCAAAAGTATGGCGAGAAAAGACGAATATTCGTTTGGAAAACGACGAGCTGGCCATTAAAAACTTAAAGCGATTAATGCGACAAGAGGATCTTGAAGGACAAGATTTGGCTGATGCCACCTCGATGCTCGCACAGGCTTACCTAAATGTAAAACATGTGGATAGTGCGTTAATGCAAATTGATATTGCAGCAAGCAATACTAAAAACAATGATGAAAAAGGAAGGTATAGATTTATACAAGGCCAATTGTATAATAAACTAGGTTACAAGGATAGTGCAAATATGGCATTTGACAAGGTGATTGATCTCAATAGAAAAACACCACGTATTTACATGATTAGTGCACATCTCGAAAAAATTAAAAATTTTGATTTTGAAAACGGCGACCGACTTGCATTGTCTGAATTGATAGAGGAATTGGAGACCAATAGGGAAAATAGACCGTTTTTGGATAAAATCTATCATGTTATAGGCTTGCATCATTTGGATAATGAAGCTACAGAATTGGCGTCGCGCTACTTTAATAAGTCCTTAAGAACAAATACTCCTGATAAAAAACTTAAGGCGAAGAATTACGAGATTATTGGTGACATCACTTTTGATAAGAGATTGTATGCCGATGCTGGAGCCTATTATGATAGTACGATGACAAACCTCAAGGAAAATTCTAAACCTTACCGCACTATTAAACGTAAGCGCGATAATTTAGAAGATGTAATATATTATGAAGCGGTGGCCAAAGTAGACGATAGTATCTTAAACCTTGTTAATCTTTCAGATGCTGAAAAACTGAGCTTTTTTGAAGATTTTGTTGCCGATTTAAAAGAAAAAGCAGAAGAGGAAGAGAAAAAACAAGAAGCTCTAAAACGTAATACAGGTTTGGCCACGGTTAATAATCAAATAGGAAAGCCAAACCCTACTAGTGGTGGTATTCCTGGGCAAGCTGCAGGATTTTATTTTTACAATCCTACTACTGTTGCCTATGGTAAAAACGAGTTTTTAAAAATTTGGGGAGATAGACCTTTGGAAGATAATTGGCGATGGGCTAATAAGGCATTTTCTGCCAGCGGAGGTACCAGCAATTCGGCTGCAGATATAGCTGCAACAGCTTCTGAAGACGATCGTTTTAACCCTGAATTTTATATATCTAAAATACCTTCGGATGAGGCAGTAATTGATAGTATTTCAAAAGAACGCAATTATGCCTATTACCAACTAGGGTTAATTTACAAGGAGAAATTTAAGGAATATCTACTGGCTAAGGATAAATTTCAGAATCTATTAAAGAGTAATCCAGAGGAAAGATTAATTCTGCCTTCAAAATACAATTTGTATAAAATCTATGAGCTTTTAGGTGAAATGGATGAGGCTTCAATTGCCAAGGATGATATTGTGAACAACTATCCCGAAAGCAGGTATGCTACTATTTTAACCGACCCTGATGCGGCGGCATTAAAGGATGAAAATAGTCCATTAGCACTTTATGAAAATCTTTATGATATACATCTGAAGCAAGATTACGAAACTGTAATTTCTAAAAGTGAAGCGTACATCAAAACATTTGATGGAGAACCTATTGTGCCTAAATTTGAGCTATTGAAAGCAACTGCAACGGCGCGTTTACATGGTTTTGAGGACTATAAAAAAGCCATAAATTATATTGCAGTTACCTATGCCAATACAGAAGAGGGACAGCAAGCACAGCGTATGGTGAATGAAATGTTGCCAAAACTGGAGAACAAAGAATTTGTAAATGATAGCATTTCGGGTAATTTTAAAGTGGTTTTTAAATTTGATAAAAATAACACTGAAAAAATAAACGCGTTTAAAACCACTTTAGATGAGGTTTTAAAAAACGTAAAATATTATAAATTAAAGAGTTCGGTTGATGTTTACAATACAAACACTACCTTTGTAGTAGTACACGGATTAAGAACCGGGCAGGTTGCAAAAACATTTGATCAAATTCTATTAGATAAAGATGTAAAGAAAATAAAAGACCCCTACTTTGCAGTATCTTCTGCAAATTATCAAATACTACAAATTCATAAGAATTTGGATACCTACTTAAACTTGAATAACCAATAAATCAAGATGTTATGTTTTCAGAAAACAAAAAAGAAAAACAAGTTATGAATACCTCTTCTAGCCAGAACCACATTGCTCAAGGCACAAAAATAATAGGCGATTTTACTAGTGAAGGCGATTTTAGAGTTGACGGTACCATTGAAGGCAATATAAAAACTGGAGGAAAATTAGTAGTTGGAAAAAGTGGCTACATTAAAGGAAGTATACACGGTACAGACGCTCATTTTGAAGGTAAGTTTGCTGGTAAGTTAGCGCTATCAGGTACATTAACATTAAAGTCTACAGCTTTTATTGAAGGCGAAGTAGCAGTTGGCAAATTATCAGTAGAACCTGGAGCTACATTTAATGTAACTTGCGCGATGAAAGGCACTGTAAAACCAATGACCAACAGTGAGTCAACAAGAAAAACATCGGGGTCCGAGAAAACAGCTTAAACAAATAGCGGCTTTATCTGGAATTGCAATTCAAATGGGAGTAACCATTTACCTTTTTGTATTACTTGGTAAATGGATAGACTCTAAATATGATAATTCAGGAAAAACATTCCTAATAATTTGTACTTTAGCTGGAGTGGCTATTTCTTTATATGCCGTCTTAAAACAAATTAAGAAACTAAATCCTTAATGTTAAAAAAAATAATAAGGAATTGCTCTTCAATTTTAGTAGTTGCTTCCGTAACATTTCTTTTGCATTGGGGAGCTGCCAGTTTTTTTAACTTAAAAACTTCATTTAACGAATTAGGATATTCCTATCTCATAAATTCTTTAATGGCTTTCGGGGTGATTAGTTTGATGTTTTTATTAGAAAACAAACTAAGTCATCAACTAGGTTTTGTTTTTATGGCGTCCAGTTTATTTAAATTTGCAATCTTCTTTTTGTTGTTTTATCCCTACTACAATGCAGATGGTAATATCACAAAAGTTGAGTTTGTTATTTTCTTTATTCCCTATGCTATTTGTCTTGTTACAGAGTGTATTATTTTATCCAGATTTTTAAATGGCTTAAACCCTAATAAATAGTTTATTAATAAGCCTTTAAATAATATTAATTTTTGTTTTGCCTTTACATATAAAAGTATACCTTTGCACCGATTTTTAGGACGCTACATATTTAGTTTATGCAAAAATTACACTCTTTGAAAACAGTCTGTTTGTTATTATTTTTCGTAACGTCGTTTTCTTTCGCAAAGGAGTCCAAAGAGGGGCATTCAGAAAGCGGTGATATCAAACAAGAAATCAAGGATTATATAGATCATCACTTATTAGATTCTCACGATTTTAGCCTTACATCATATACTACAGATACTGGGGAACATAGATATGTTGGTTTTCCGTTGCCTGTTATCTTATGGGATGATGGTTTAAAGGTGTTTTCATCTTCTAAACTGCATCATGGAGAGTCGGTTGCAGAGGTTAATGGTAATTATTACAAGTCTTTTCATGGAAAGATTTACAAAACAGATGCTTCTGGAGAAATTACATTAGATGATCATCATCACCCAACAAATATTAAGCCTTTAGATTTTTCTATCACTAAAAACGTATTGACCATATTTTTGGTTGCTTTACTAATGTTCTTTATGTTTAGCCGAATGGCTAAGAAATATAAGAAAGGTGCCTTACCAAAAGGTATTGGCAGGTTTTTAGAGCCTATAATACTTTATATTAGAGATGATATTGCGATTCCTAATATTGGTTTAAAGAAATACAAAAGATATATGCCATATTTGTTAACTGTATTTTTCTTTATCTGGATTATTAATTTATTGGGATTAACTCCACTGGGTGTAAACGTTACAAACAATATAGCTGTAACGCTTGCATTAGCTTTAATAACATACTTCTTAACAACGTTTACTGCTAATAAGAACTATTGGGGACATATTTTCTGGATGCCTGGTGTGCCATGGCCAATGAAAATTATTTTAGCACCAATAGAATTATTAGGAACAATTATAAAACCATTCTCATTAATGATTCGTCTTTATGCAAATATAACGGCAGGACATATCGTATTGATGAGTATTATAGGATTGATGTTCATATTTAAAAACTGGATTGGTAGTTCATTGTCGTTTGGTTTGGCTTTTGCCTTATCATTACTTGAACTTTTAGTGGCGGCCTTACAGGCGTACATTTTTACAATGTTATCTGCTTTATATTTTGGCGCTGCTGTTGAAGAACATCATGATCACTAAAATTGAATGTTTAATTTTTTAACACATATATTATGACTATTCCAAACATTGTTGGAGCTGGATTAATTGTTATCGGTGCTGGTTTAGGTATTGGTAAAATTGGTGGACAAGCTATGGATGCTATCGCTCGTCAACCAGAAGCTTCTGGAAAAATCCAAACAGCTATGCTTATTGCAGCAGCACTTATTGAAGGTATTGGATTTGCTGCTTTATTTGCAGCTTAAAACACAAAAACAGCTTTAACGGTTGGTTAAAGCTGTTTTTAAAAATTTAATTATTTAAGAGGAAATAGATAGTTATGGAAAAATTAATAAATGAATTTTCAATAGGCTTATTCTTTTGGCAACTAGTTTTGTTTATAGGATTAGTATTTCTTTTAAGAAAGTTTGCTTGGAAGCCTATTTTAGATGCAGTTGAAAAAAGAGAAAGTGGTATTCAAAATGCTTTAGATGCAGCTGAAAATGCAAAGGCGGAGATGGAAAATCTTCAAGCAGACAACCAAAAGTTATTAAAAGAGGCTAGAGCAGAGCGTGAAGCCATGTTGAAGGAAGCTCGTGAGATGAAGACTAAGATGATTGAAGATGCTAAAACTGAGGCTCAAGAAGAAGCAAGTAAATTAGTAGCTCAGGCTCAAGCATCTATTGAGGCAGAAAGAAAAGCAGCTATTGCTGATTTAAAATCTCAAGTAGCAAATCTTTCTATTGATATAGCAGAAAAAGTAGTAAAAGACGAATTATCTAATAAAGGAAAACAAGAAAAGCTTGTTGAATCTTTATTAGGTGATGCAACTTTAAACTAAAAGCATTATGGCAGGAACACGAGCAGCAATTCGTTATGCAAAAGCATTGTTAAGTTTAGCACTTTCAGAAAAGAAAGCTGATAAAGTCAATGATGACATGAAGCTAATTGCCAATACCATTTCTAAAAATGAAGAATTGGCTAATATGCTGAACAATTCTGTGATTAAAACAGATATTAAAAAATCTGCGTTGTTAGCTATATTTCCAAAATTAAATAAGCTCACAAGTGGGTTGTTCGATCTTTTGATTTCAAATAAAAGAGTTGATATTTTAGCGGCAGTTGCTGAAAAGTATAATGTGTTATTTGATGAGCATAATGGTAAGGAAGTTGCTCAAGTAACTACTGCTGTTCCATTGACTAAAGCATTAGAAAAGAAAGTTCTTGCTAAGGTTAAGGAGCTTACTAGCAAAACGGTAGAGTTAGAAAGTATTGTAGATGAAAGTATTATTGGTGGTTTCATCTTAAGAGTTGGAGACAAACAATTTGACGCAAGTATCTCCAATAAATTAAACAAGTTAAAAAGAGAATTTATATTAAATTAATAAAAGGTTAGAGTAGGTGTCTAACATCTAATACTAACATCTAATATCTAAAAAAGATGGCAGAAGTAAAACCAGCTGAAGTATCAGCAATCTTAAAAAAGCAACTTGAAGGTTTTGAAGCCTCGGCTTCTTTAAATGAAGTAGGAACAGTACTTACTGTTGGTGATGGTATTGTACGTGCTTATGGATTATCAAACGCGCAATACGGTGAGTTAGTTGAGTTTGATGGTGGGTTAGAAGGTATTGTACTTAACCTTGAAGAAGATAATGTTGGTATTGTACTATTAGGTGGCTCATCAGGTGTAAGAGAAGGATCTACTGTTAAGCGTACTGGTAAAATTGCTTCTATTAATGTTGGAGAAGGAATTGTTGGTCGTGTTGTGGATACTTTAGGTAACCCAATTGATGGTAAAGGAGCTATCTCTGGTGATACGTATCAAATGCCATTAGAGCGTAAAGCTCCAGGGGTAATCTATAGAGAGCCAGTTACTGAGCCATTACAAACTGGTATTAAGTCTATCGACGCGATGATTCCTGTTGGTCGTGGGCAACGTGAGTTGGTTATTGGAGACCGTCAAACTGGTAAAACAACAGTTTGTATTGATACCATCTTAAATCAAAAAGAATTTTACGATGCAGGTGAGCCTGTATACTGTATATATGTTGCTGTAGGACAAAAAGCGTCTACTGTAGCAAACATTGCTAAAACTTTAGAAGATAAAGGCGCTTTAGCTTATACAACAATTGTTGCTGCAAATGCATCAGATCCTGCGCCAATGCAAGTATATGCGCCAATGGCGGGTGCTGCAATTGGCGAGTATTTTAGAGATACTGGTCGTCCGGCTTTAATCATTTATGATGATTTATCTAAGCAAGCGGTTGCATATCGTGAGGTGTCGTTATTGTTACGTCGTCCACCAGGACGTGAGGCGTATCCTGGAGACGTTTTCTACTTGCACTCTCGTTTATTAGAGCGTTCTGCAAAAGTGATCAACGATGATAGTATTGCAAAAGAAATGAACGATCTTCCTGATAGCTTAAAACCAATGGTAAAAGGAGGAGGTTCCTTAACAGCTTTACCGATTATTGAAACTCAAGCAGGAGACGTATCAGCATATATTCCAACAAACGTAATTTCTATTACGGATGGACAGATCTTCTTAGATGGAGATTTATTTAACTCTGGTGTACGTCCTGCAATTAACGTGGGTATTTCGGTATCTCGTGTTGGTGGTAATGCACAGATCAAGTCCATGAAAAAAGTGTCAGGAACATTAAAATTAGATCAAGCGGCTTTCCGTGAATTAGAAGCGTTTGCTAAATTTGGATCAGACCTTGATGCTGTTACTTTAAATGTGATTGAGAAAGGTAAAAGAAACGTTGAAATTCTTAAGCAATCGGAGAATGATCCGTTTACAGTTGAAGATCAAATTGCAATTATCTACGCTGGGTCTAAAAACTTATTACAAGATGTTCCAGTTAATAAGGTAAAAGAATTTGAAAGAGATTATATCGAGTTCTTAAATGCTAAGCATAGAGATACTTTAGATACTTTAAAGTCTGGTAAATTAACCGATGAGGTTATTGATACTTTAACAGCGGTAGCTAAAGATTTATCAAGCAAGTATTAAATAGACTTTAGTCGTTAGTCACTAGACTATAGACTAACCACTAATAACTAAAGACTAGAATATGGCGAATCTAAAAGAAATACGTAACAGAATAACATCGGTGTCTTCAACGATGCAAATTACCAGTGCCATGAAAATGGTATCTGCTGCAAAATTGAAGAAAGCGCAAGATGCTATTACTGCAATGCGTCCATATGCTGATAAATTAACTGAATTGTTACAGAGTTTAAGCGCAACTTTAGATGCCGATTCTGGGAGTCAGTTTTCTGAGCAACGCGAGGTTAAAAAGGTGCTTATCGTAGCTATTACCTCAAATAGAGGTTTGGCGGGTGCGTTTAACTCAAACATTATCAAAGAAGTTAATAGATTAACTTCTGAAACTTATACTAACCAAGAAGTATCTTATGTAGCGATAGGTAAAAAGGCTAATGATGCGTTTAAAAAGTCTAATAAAGTTATCGCAAATTACAGCGAGGTTTTTGATGATTTAACCTTTGAAAACGTTGCAGCAATTGCACAAGATTTGATGGATAAGTTTGTTGCTGGTGAGTTGGATAAAATTGAAATAGTATACAATAAGTTCAAAAACGCAGCTACTCAAATTGTAACTACAGAGCAATTTTTACCAATTGTTCCTGTTGAAGGTGAGGCTAATGCCAATGCGGATTATATTTTTGAGCCTTCGAAAGAAGAAATTGTTGAGCAATTAATTCCAAAGTCTTTAAAAACACAGTTGTATAAAGGTGTAAGAGATTCTTTTGCTTCAGAACATGGTGCACGTATGACGGCAATGCACAAAGCAACGGATAACGCTACGGAGTTAAGAGATCAATTGAAATTAACGTATAACAAAGCAAGACAAGCCGCAATTACTAATGAAATCCTAGAAATTGTTGGTGGTGCGGAAGCTTTGAATAATTAAAAAAATATGGTGGATAGTCACTGAGCGAACTCGAAGTGCATTATCTTATAAATATTAACAAAGACCTAACTTTTTTAAGTTAGGTTTTTTCGTTATAAAAACCCTATTTTTAGCATATTAAACATCTTTTTTTTGAGTGCATTCAAATCCCTTTTTAAGCAAACCTTCATTTATGGATTAGCCACTGTGCTTCCAAGAATGCTTACGTTTTTACTTACCCCATTATATACCGAAGTTATGGCTGTTGGGGTGTATGGAAAAGTATCCATTATTTTTTCTTGGTTTGCCATTTTTAATGTGGTTTTGGCGTATGGCATGGAAACGGCATTTTTCCGGTTTTTTAATAAGGAAGACAATAAAGATAACGTTGTGGGAACAGCTACGCTATCTATTATTTTTACGTCTTTAGCCATTTTTATTTTAGCGTTTTTATTCAAAAACCAAATAGCTGAGGTTACTAATATTGAAGTGCAGCATATTAGTTTTGTAATTTGGATATTGCTTTTAGACGCTCTTGTTATCATACCATTTGCATGGTTAAGGGCAAAAGCAAAACCTATGAAATATGCCATTGTTAAAATTGCTAATGTGGCTATTAATATTGGTTTAAATCTATTTTTCTTTTTATTGTTAGCTGGTTTCGCTGCAGAGAACGACTTTTTTGCCTCTATTTATAAAGAAGATTTTGAGATAAGTTATGTGCTTATGGCGAATGTTATTGCTAGTGGAATTACGCTTGTTATAATGTTGTCCTTTTACCTAAAAATCAAATACGTATTTGACTCTAATTTATGGAGACAAATGTTAAAATACGCCATTCCCGTTTTGGTTGCTGGTTTAGGATACACAACTATAGAGACTTTTAACAGAATTTTATTGGATAGTAGTCTATCTACAGTTGAAAACCCAGAGGATGAAGTTGGAATGTTTTCTGCATGTTACAAGTTGGCTTTGTTTATGACCCTATTTGCTACTGCATTTCGCTTAGGGATAGAACCCTATTTTTTTAGTCATGCAAAAAGCGAGAATCCACAGAAAAATTATGCAAGAATTTTGGAGTATTTTGTGATTTTTGGCTCTGGTATTTTGCTGGCTGTTGTTGTGTTCTCAGATATTTTAAAAATAGTAATTATCAGAGATGAAGACTACTGGGAAGCCATGTGGATTGTTCCGGTAATTCTTATTGCTAGTTTTTGCTTAGGTATCTATCACAACCTATCCGTTTGGTATAAGATTACAGACCGAACAAAATTTGGAGCCTATATTTCGGTTGTTGGTGCCATCATAACTTTGGCATTAAATATCTGGCTTATTCCAATAATGAGTTACAAAGGTTCTGCAATTGCTACTTTAGCAGCTTATGGTAGTATGGCGGTATTGTCTTTTTACTTTGGAAGGAGATATTATCCGATTCCCTATAACCTAAAGAAGATAGGCACATATTTTCTGGTTTCTATCCTCTTTTCTGTTGTGTACTTCTATCAATTTAGAGCTAATTATGTTATTGGAATTTCGATGTTAGTTGTATTTTTGGGAATCGTTTATTTTTCTGAGAAAAACCAACTTAAACAATTACTTAAAAAATAATATGCAAATCAAAATCATAAATAAGTCCAATCATGAGTTGCCACATTATGAAACCATTGCATCTGCAGGAATGGATTTACGTGCTAACATATCAGAATCGCGAGTTTTAAAACCTTTGGAGCGCAGTATAGTTGGCACAGGATTGTTTATAGAACTTCCAGTTGGAATTGAAGCTCAGGTAAGACCCAGAAGTGGTTTGGCTGCGAAAAAAGGGATTACGGTGTTAAACGCACCAGGTACTATTGATGCTGATTACAGAGGTGAGATAGGTGTGATTTTAGTAAACCTGTCTAACGAAGATTTTACTATTAATAATGGTGAGCGTATCGCACAATTGGTAATTGCTAAACATGAACGTGCTGAATGGGTTGAAGTTGAAGGATTATCTGAGACAGTAAGAGGTGCTGGTGGATTTGGAAGCACAGGAACTAAATAAAAAGCCCTCTGCCTAAAGGCATCTCCCCAAAGGGGAGAAAAGGGGAAAATATAATTTTAAAATTAAGAGTTCCCTCTCTTTTGGAGAGGGTTACGTAGAGGCTTATGAGACAAATCATCTTATTATGTGGTCTGTTAGTAATTTTTTCTTGTGGTAAGAAGAATGAAAAAACTCAAATCTCCAATCTAACTCAACAAAAGGAACTGGTTTATTACAAATCTCAAAAGCTAATTGACTTTTATAAAGATTATGAAAATGAAATTGATGATTTCACTCTCGTAAAAACTAATGGTAAATTCAGTGGGGTGATTTTCAAGTCTGAAGAAAAAGGTTCTTACGTTGTCGAATTAGATACAACAACTACAAAATTCAGTACCCCAAGCTTAAAGGCTGGTGAAACATTCAGTTTTGATCAGTTAGGAATGAAAAATAAAATTATATCAAACATAACCTTAAAAGCGAAAACAAACTAAATTCTGAAAATGAAAATAATAGTCCCAATGGCAGGTCGAGGTTCTCGATTACGTCCACATAGTTTAACTGTACCAAAACCATTAATTCCTGTTGCGGGTCAGCCGATTGTTCATCGTTTGGTAAAGGATATTGCCAAAGTTTTGAAACAGCCTGTTGATGAAATAGCTTTTGTTTTGGGTAATCCGGCGTGGTTTGGAGATGATGTAGTGTCAAGTTTGGAAGATTTGGCCAAAGGTTTGGGCGCTAAGGCTTCCATTTACCGACAGGATAAACCTTTAGGGACTGGGCATGCTATTATGTGTGCAAAACCATCATTATCCGGTGCTGCGGTAATTGCTTATGCCGATACTTTAATTAGGGCTGAATTTGATTTAGATCCTGAAGCTGATAGTGTAATTTGGACGAAACAAGTAGACAACCCTGAAGCTTATGGTGTTGTTAAATTGGACGGCAATAGTGAAATAATAGAACTGGTTGAAAAACCAGAAACTTTTGTAAGCGATCAAGCAGTAATTGGTATTTACTATTTTAAGGATGTAGCAGTTTTAAAAAGTAAACTACAAGAGATTTTAGATGAAAATGTTATGAATGGTGGCGAGTACCAAATTAACGATGGGATTAAACGTATGATGGCCGATGGTAAAGTGTTTAAAACAGGGACTGTTGATGAATGGATGGATTGTGGCAATAAAAACATTACTATTGAAACTAACCAACGTATGCTTGGATTTTTAAAAGCTGATGGTGAGGAGCAACTGGTGGCATCTTCGGCTATATTAGAAAACGCCAATATTGTAGAACCTTGTTTTGTAGGTGAGCATGTGGTTTTGAAAAATACGACAATTGGTCCGTTTGTTTCGGTTGGAAATGGTACAGTTATTGAAAACTCTACTGTTAAAAATAGTTTAATTCAAACCAATACCGAGATTAAAAATGCTACTTTGGATAATGCTATGATAGGTAATAACGTTAAATATAACGGCGAGTTTACAAGCATTAGCATTGGCGATTATTCGGTTTTGGAGTAGATGCATTCCTGCGAAAGCAGAAATTTGTAAGCAGGCCATACTAACTAAAGGTTTAAGCTAGATGTTAACAGATATAGGCCCGCGTTAGGGATTGTAGTGGTAGCTTTTGCCGAGGCGCGCATCGAGGCAAAACTTTTAGCGGAAAGCCCGACCCCTTGTGGGTAACGCCCAAATAAATATTAATGAGCAAATTAGGTTACATACTTTGTTTATTCGGAATGTTAAGCATTTCGACAGTATCGTATGCCCAAGTGGATTTTAATAAAACGCCAGACGACGATTTGGGAATTTTAGAAGACCAATTTCAGGAGTTGTTTTTTGAGGCTTTAAAGCAAAAAGGCGTAGAGAATTATGATAGGGCGGTAGATGCTCTACAAAAATGTATTGCCATAGACAAAGAGCCTGCTGTGTTGTATTATGAGTTAGGAAAAAACTACATAAAGCTTAAGAATTTTGGGGCTGCGGAGGATGCGTTGAAAACCGCGGTAGATAAAGAGCCTGATAACGAGTGGTATTTAGACGAACTGTACGGATACTACGTTTTGCAAGACGATTTGAAAAAGGCCTTAAAGACGGTGCAGCAGTTGGTGAAATACCACCCCGATTACAAAGAGGATTTGGCAGGTTTGTATGTGCGTATGGAAAAGTATGATGATGCTTTGGAGATTTTGGATGATTTAGATGCGTCGTTTGGTATTTCGGCGGCTCGTGATGTGCTAAGAAATAGAATTTATGAAGCTACGGGTAGAGCTAAAGATCAAATTGAGAACTTAGAGACCAGAGTTGAAAATAACCCTGAAAATGAAGCTAATTATTTGGCACTGATTTATCGATACAGCGAGCAAAATGAAACCGAAAGGGCTTTTGAAACCGCTCAAGAATTGCTTAGAGTAAAACCTAATTCTCAAATTGTGCATTTGGCCTTGTACAAGTTTTATTTAGATAGAAATAATACAGATGAAGCTATTAACTCTATGAAAATAGTGGTGCAAAGTAGTGAGATAAAGCCTGATGCTAAATTGAAAGTACTATCGGATTTTGTGAGTTTTGTTAAGGAAAATCCACAGTATGAAAATGAACTTTTGAAGGCTACCACATTATTGGATGGGCAAACCGATGCCAATACGCTCATAGACCTAGGCGTTTATTATTTAAATAAAAATGATAAGCAGAATGCTTTAAGCTATTTTGAACAGGCATTGAAGCTGGATAGTGAGAATTTTGATGTTTTAAAAAACGTTTTACTGTTGCATATTGACTTAAAACAGTTTGATGTTGCTAAAACTAAGAGTGAAGCGGCAATGTTAAAATACCCTGCACAACCATTATGTTATCTGGTTAATGGCGTAGCACTTAATGAACTTGAAAAACCAAAAGAAGCTATTGAGGTGTTAGAATCGGGGTTAGACTGGACTGTTGAGGATGCTGCAATGGAAGCCGATTTTTACAAGCAAATGGCTAAGGCTTATGAGTTGTTGAACAATACCACTAAAGCAAAATCGTTTATGGATAAAGCCAATGCTCTCAAATCATAATAATATTCATGTTAAAAAAACTTCTCCAATTACTTCTCTTTGTTGTACTAGTTGTTTTTTCTAGTTGTAAATCTACTAAGACAATTACGGGTGGCGACGCTAATTTAAAGTTATCGGCTAAACAGCTTATTAAGGAAAATGCCAAAACATCGCCTAACTTTAAAACGTTGCAATCTAAGTTAAAGATTACGTATTCTGAGGGTGAAAAGAAGCATTCGCACACTGTAAGTTATCGTATGGAAAAGGATAAAACACTTTGGATGAGTGCGCCTTTTAGTGTAATTAGAGCAAAAATAACCCCTGAAAGTGTAGCGTTTTATAACAAATTGGATAAGACCTATTTTGAAGGTGATTTTGAATATTTTAGCAAACTATTGGGAACCGTCTTAGATTTTGAAAAAGTGCAAAATATTTTATTAGGTGATGCAATTTTTAATCTTAAGGACGAAGCGTATAAGGTATTTGTTGAAGGTGGTAATTATGTACTACAACCTAAAAAACAAAGGCAATTGTTTGAAATATTCTTCTTAATACATCCTTCACTTTATAAGGTAAGCTCTCAGCAAATTTCTCAACCTTTGGAGAAGAGACATCTGCAAATTGATTACGTATCGCATCAAGAGGTGATAGGACAAATATTACCCGAACACGTTAAGGTAATTGCTGTTGAAGATAATGAAGAAATGATTGCGGAATTGGAGTTCAAGTCTGTTTCTTTAAACGAAGATTTAAGATTCCCATTTAAAATACCATCAGGATTTAAGAAGATAGAGTTGTAATGCAGCGAACGCGTAGCCCTAAATATCGCCATCTTGTTTTACTTGTTTTCTTGATTTTTGCTCAATTTAGTAGTGCGCAGAGTAGTAAGCAAAAGCAACTTGAAACGCGGCGACAGGAGCTGCGTAGGGAAATTCAAAAGATAAATGCCTTACGCGCTGAAAATAAAACTAAAGAAAAATCTCAAATATCTTTAATTGAAGATTTTAACTATAAAATTAGTGTGTTGAATAATTTGATTAAAGTTACCAATCAGCAAGCTAATTTGTTAACTAGGGAAATTAATAATAACCAAAAACAAATAAGTAATCTTCGTGAAGAGCTTAAATTATTGAAAGAGGATTATGCTGCAATGATTGTGAAATCATATAAAAGCAAAAACCAACAAAGTAAAATAATGTTTTTATTGTCTTCGGAAGATTTTAAGCAAGCCTACAAACGCCTACAGTATATGAAACAGTATACTGCGCACCAAAAAGAACAAGGTGAAGCTATTAAGGTTAAAACGGTAAAACTTCAAGAAATAAACCAAGATTTGCTGGTACAGAAACAAGAAAAACAAAAGCTCATAACTGAAAACCGAACAACCCAAAAAACTTTAGAAAAAGAGCGCGCCCAACATAAAGCTATAATGACATCTATTAAGAAGAATTTGAGCAAGTATACCGCTCAAATTAGAGCCAAACAACGCGAGGCGAATAGAATAGATAGAGAGATTGAGCGTATTATTAAATCGGCCATTGTCAAGTCCAATAAAACGGCAAAGACCTCTACCACGTCAAGTTTTGCTTTAACACCTGCAGAACGCACTTTGGCAAATAATTTTGCCTCTAATAAAGGAAAACTACCATGGCCGGTTGAAAAGGGTTTTGTTAAGGTGAGATACGGCACGCAACGTTCGCCCATTGATCCTACATTAACTATTAAAAGCAACGGTGTAAGAATTGCCACTGAAAAAGGCGCCAAAGCTTTAGCTGTTTTTAGTGGCGTTGTTACCAGAATTGTTTATATAAAGAATGCAAACCCAGTGGTAATGGTGCGCCATGGCAATTATATAACAGCATACAAAAACTTAGGAAAAGTTTATGTAAAGGAAGGTGAAAAACTGCAAACCAAGCAAGAAATAGGTGAAGTTTTTACAAATCCAACAACAGGAGAAACTGTACTAAACTTTATAGTTTTTAAAGATTTACAAACACAGAACCCTGCTAATTGGATTTATAAAATGTAATATGAAACCCATTTGTTGAGCTTTCATTGATAGGGATTTTAAACACGAACAATTACAAAACCTTTTCGAGTTTTGCGGTAGTGATTGCCATTCCAGAAATAATACCGTTTACCTTTAATCGTTACAATTTTATGGTTTTTAGGTGCTGTTTTTACAACTGTAACTGATGCGGGTCTTGTAACTACTCTTGTGGCACATGATGATAAGCTCATCATACAAATTGCTGAAAATAAAATAACAAAAGTTCTCATAGCATTAAGAATTTGGGTTTAATAGCTATTTGACTTTAGAGTTTTGAAAAGGTTTAAATCAAAATAATTTATGAACCAACTGAGAAAACTGTGTTATTCAGAGCAAAGGGACGAATCTTAGTTTTTAGGTTCGAGAATTTTTTAAAGTGAAAAGAGAATCTTCACTACATTCAAATTGACAAAGCGAATATATTTTTAATCAAACAGGGCCTTTAATTCTGTGGCTTCTTGTGGTTTTATTTTTCCTGCAAGCAATAAACTCAATTGTTTTCTGCGTAAGGCAGCCTGAAAGCGTTCTTTTTCAATATCTGTTTCAGGAATTACTTCTGGTACTGCAACAGGTCTACCAGTTTCGTCCACAGCAACAAAGGTGTATATGGCCTCATTGGCTTTTGTTCTAGCACCAGATTCTCTGTCTTCCATCCAAACATCAATATAAATTTCCATCGATGTTTTAAAGGCTCTGGATACTTTTGCTTCAACCGTAACCACACTACCTAAAGGCACTGCTCTATTAAATGCTACATGGTTTACAGAAGCGGTTACTACAATTCTTCTGCTATGTCGCCTTGCAGCTATACTTGCCGCACGATCCATACGTGCCAATAGTTCACCACCAAATAAGTTATTTAAAGGATTGGTTTCACTGGGGAGCACCATATCCGTCATTGTAGTTTTAGATTGCTCAGGTGTTTTTGCGCGCATAATAACACATTATATTATAAGGCAAAGGTAGCTTATATAAAGGGTTTGCAAGGGAAGATTAGAAAATATTAATGTTAAAACCTTAGTTCTCTACTTTAACAATAGCAATATTTTTAACAAAGCTGAGTGTTTTTTGTGTTTCAAGGCTATTTTTAGCAGATTGCAGGTCATTAAATTTCTGTGTGAAAACGAAATATTTTTGACTATTTCTATCAAAGAATGCTCCAGTAGTATTACTTACCGTTGTTGGCAGCGACTTTAAGAATTTATCCTTTTCTTCTGCGGTATCTAATATTGCAATTACATTGTAAAATCCGCTTTCAATTTTGTCAATTTCCCTAAGAATAGGAATGATATTAGGACTATTATCAAAAATATAACTAGGATTGGTTTTTAGCTGATTTTTCCCAGGATTTAAAAAAATACTAGTTTCTTCAAAACTTTCAGTATGAGATTCTACTTTTTTTTGAGCCGAATATGAAAGAGGTTTTGGGTTGTCTAATCTTTGCACCTTCAACCAAGCATCTTTATTATGGTTTTTCTTTATATCTCGAAGCGCAGTTAATGCATCTACTCTATTTTCGTAGCTGGCGTAAACCACTTCATAGAGTCCATATTTGTTCATCCCAAGTTTTCTTGCAGAAAAGCCATCTGCCTTAAGTTGCGATACCTTTTTGTTACAGTTTTCTTCTACACGAAATGCACCAGCAATAATATGGTAATTACCTGTTTGTTTAGTAACATTAAGTGTTATTGCTGGCAAAGGATTTAAACTAAACGTAGCTTCCTGAATTTTAGCATCTAGTTGTTGTTTAGCCTGCTCATCAGCTAACATATTATGTTCGTTTATTCTATCAACATAATATTTGGAAGCTGCAACACCCCCAAGAGATAATGCAATTAATGCTACAGCAGCATATTTTAGGTAACCTCTGCTTTTACGCTTTTCAGGGGTCACGGCAATAGGCGTGGTTTCTTCAATAGCCACGACTTTTTCCTTATGAACTTCTCTAATTACAGCTTCAGATTGGAACTGAGATAAACCAAAAGCATTGGTCAAATAATTCAAGTTATATGAAGGCTCAAATACAATTTTACCTTCAGCATTGAATATAATTTCGCCAATATTATTAAACGTGATAGTTTCCCCTTGGGTTAAATAAGATTTAAGTGTTTTAACACGTTTTTTAATCTTTTTTACAGCAACATCAAAAGGTATTTTTTCTACATCAGCAATGTAACGTGCCAACAACCCATCATTATTTTGAATACGTTCGTTAAAGGCAATTACTTTTCTTGGTGGATAAAACGTATTAGTATTCTTATTTATCGTTGCAGACTGTCTTTCAGTAATAAACGCTCCAAACTCAGGAACAACAACACAATCGTAACGATAAAGTAGGTCGCTAATGTAGGTTTCTAACTGCATGAAGCAAATTTAAAAAAATATGGTTTCTATTAATTTTTTGACTTAACTATTTATTAACAATAGAAAAATAACGTTCTTGTAATGCAATTTCATGTTTTTATGACAGAAACAGATTTATTATACACTCTTGCTTTACAGCATGTGCCCAACGTTGGAGATATTATTGCTAAACGCTTAATTGGGCATTGTGGTTCTGCCGAAGCGGCGCTAAAAGAAAAAAAGGAGCGCTTACTCAAAATTGAAGGTATTGGCGAACAATTATTACGTGGTTTTTTTGATAAAACACATTTAATTGAGGCCGAAAAGGAAATGCGCTTTATGGAAGAACATAATGTGAAAGCAACTTATTTTCAAGATGAAGATTACCCAGAGCGACTGAAACATTGTATTGACGGGCCTATTCTATTATTTCAAACTGGGAATATTAATCTAAAACAAAAGCATATTATTAGTATTGTTGGTACAAGAAAAATAACTAATAATGGCATTGCTTTTTGCGAAAAACTAATTGAAAGCCTAAGGCATTACAACCCTATAATTATTTCAGGATTTGCATACGGAACAGATATTACCGCACACAAATTTGCTATGAAGCATAATTTACAAACTATAGGATGTTTGGCACACGGTATGAATCAAATTTACCCAAAAGTTCATAAAAAATACATGAACCAAATGGAACAAAACGGTGGGTTTTTCTCAGATTTTTGGAGTACTGATGTTTTTGACAGAAATAATTTTTTAAAACGAAATCGCATTATTGCTGGTTTAAGCGAAGCTACTATTGTTATAGAATCTGCTGAAAAAGGTGGAAGTTTAGTAACCGCCGATATCGCACATTCTTATAACCGTGATGTGTTTGCAGTTCCAGGGAGAACTTCTGATAAGCTAAGTATTGGTTGTAACAATTTAATTAAGTATCAAAAAGCGCAGATGTTAACCACACCTCTTGATGTGCCTTATATTTTGAATTGGGAGTTAGAAGAAAAGCATACTTCGGAAGGATCAACAACCAATCCAGTGGTACAAAAACAATTATTTGTAGAACTGAATGATACTGAAAAATTGATTTATAATTACCTAAAGGAAAATGAAAAAGCGCAGCTAGATTTGATTGCTTTAGGTTGTTATTTACCTATCTTCAAAACAGCAAGTATTTTACTGAATATGGAATTAAAGGGCGTGGTGAGGCCTTTACCTGGGAAGTTGTTTGAGTTGGTTTAATACCCAACCTTTTCACGAACCCTATCCAAAACGGCATCAGCCACTTTTTTAGCCTTTTCAGCACCAATGGCTAAAGCTTTGTCTATTTCTTCTAGGTTTTCCATGTAGTAAGCGTAACGCTCTCTAGGTTTGGCAAATTTTTCCAAAATTAATTCGAATAGGGCTTGTTTAGCATGTCCGTAACCATAACCACCTTTTTCATAATTGGCTTTCATTTTAGTAATTTCCGATTCATTTGCCAATAGGTTATAAATCGCAAAACAGTTACAAGTGCTCCAATCTTTAGGGTCTTCCAATGGCGTACTGTCTGTTTTTATGGACATGATTTGCTTTCGCAATTTTTTATCAGTAAGAAAAATGTTGATAGTGTTATTTCTGCTCTTACTCATTTTTTCACCATCGGTTCCAGGGATTAACATAGTATTTTCCTGAATTTTTCCTTCTGGCAACACAAAGGTTTCTCCCATTTGAGCATGAAAACGCGATGCAACATCCCGCGTCATTTCAATATGCTGTAGTTGGTCCTTACCTACAGGAATAATATTGGCATCATACAACAATATATCAGCAGCCATAAGCATGGGGTAGGTAAATAACCCAGAATTTACATCTTCCAATCTGTCTGCTTTATCCTTAAAACTATGCGCCAAGGTTAAACGTTGGTAAGGAAAAAAACAGCTTAGATACCAAGACAACTCTGTTACTTGTGGAATATCACTTTGTCTGTAAAACACTGTTTTTTCAATATCTAAACCAAAAGCCAACCAAGTGGCAGCTGTGGAATAGGTGTTTTCTCTAAGAAGCCCAGCGTCTTTTATTTGCGTAAGTGTATGCAGGTTGGCAATAAATAAATACGAATCGTTTTCAGGGCTTTCGGCCATTTTAATTGCAGGCATAATTGCCCCCAAAATATTCCCTAAATGCGGTGTTCCCGTACTTTGTATCCCGGTTAGAATGCGTGCCATATATCTATTCCCTTAAAAGCAGGAATCTTGTTTAAATTAAAACCCAATTTTGATGCAGGCAAAGGTAATTCATTTCATAAAAACCTCAATACAATTGTTTATTTTTGGCTACATGGTTGTGTTTAAGTACATATTCTGGTTATTATACCGTATTTGGTTTTACATTCTTGTTGGGGTGCCAATACTGATTATGTTTCCTGTACTCTTAATATCGATATCGAAAGAGTCTTGGTATCCTTTCTTTTTTAAGATAGCACGTTTTTGGGCTAAATTCATTTTAATAGGTATGGGATTTCGTTATAAGATTCAAAGGGAAGAAACACCAGCGAAAGGTAAAAGTTATATGTTTATAGCCAACCATACCTCGATGACCGACATAATGTTGATGTTAGCCGCTATTAAAAACCCTTTTGTTTTTGTTGGAAAAAAGGAGTTAGCCAAAATTCCACTATTCGGTTTTTTTTATAAGCGAACCTGTATTTTAGTAGACCGAAGTTCGGCTAAAAGTAGGCAAGCGGTGTTTTTACGAGCGCAAAGTCGATTACAACAGGGTTTGAGTATTTGTATATTTCCTGAAGGTGGTGTTCCTGAGGAACATATTGTTTTAGATGATTTTAAGGATGGCGCATTTCGTTTGGCCATTAATCATCAAATTCCAATTGTACCATTAACATTTGCGGATAATAAAAAGCGATTTTCGTATACTTTTTTTAGTGGTAGCCCTGGCAAAATGAGAGCCAAGATTCATAGATTTTTAGACACGAACGGTTTGACTATTGACGACACAAGACAACTTAATCTAAAGTCTAGAGGTATTATTTTAGAACAGTTAAATCGTTTTCAAAACGAAATAGAATAGGATTAAAAGTAAAAAACTGCTCTTGGGGAAGAGCAGTTTTTTCTAGATACCAGTTTTCTAGCTTAAGGAAAACCGATATCAATCTAACCAAAAACCTAAAATTTAATTCCGAATCCAGTGTAAACCCCAACAAAGAAGGGTTGAAAATCACCAGACGTATTTTTAAACATATTAATTTGATATTTGAACATTGGCTCTAAATTCAAATTAATTTTTTCTGATACTTTATAATTTAAGCCTAAACCAAAATTAGCACTGTAACTTGTGTTATTGATATTGTCATTGTTTTGTACAGACCTACGTTCTCCTTCAATTAACGAAACAGCTTCATAATCATTTAAAAACAGTGAGCTAAATCCGCCAATTACGTTTACTCCAAATCGTTTCGTAGAAATCGAATATTGTAATTCCAAAGGTATTTCTATAAACCCAAAAGACTGATTAATAGAGGTATTAGTCGATTTAAGTACATCAAGATTGCGCGATTTAAATGTTGCCGCACTCATAATAGTAACGTCATCTCCAACCCCTAACATAGCATCGGATGTTGTTTGAGACACATTACCGCTTAGGGCTGCAAGAGTACTACTACTGGCACTGGCATTAACAGAGTTAAACGCTACAACATCATTAGTGTTGTAGCCTAAATTAACACGATTTACACCAGAGCGCACCGTAAGTCTTTTATTAATGGCATAACGGGCATTTATACCATAACTCATATTTACCTCACCACTTTTAGTGTTATTATTAAATTGCTCTCCTATTGAAGACCCCTTGCCTAAACTGTTAAAGTAAACAGGGGCTGCATTAGGCGCAATACTCCATTTATTAGCAGCTATATGAGTAGTTTCGGTATTAAGTAACTCTTCGTTTTCTTGTATCGCTTCTTCAATGGATTTTATTTCCTTTTCTGTGTTACTATCTGCAACCTTAGAATTTGAATCACCTTTCTCTAACTGGGAATTTTTTTCTTTTACATTAGAATTATCAGCAATTAAAGTGTTGTTAGGTTTAGTAGTTTCTTCAACATTTTTAGTAATAACTTCAGCCTTATTTAACGTACTTTTATTATTAGAAGATGGATTGCTGTTTTCTGCAATCTGCTCAATTTTATTTTCTTTTAAAACGCTCTTTGAAGGATTTTGAATCACTTTCTTAAGCTCACCTTTAGAAGTTGCAAAATTATTTTGTTGCGCTTTTTCAGCGTTTGCAATAGCATCAGAAGTATTGGTAAACTTTTGATTTGCATTACCATTGTTTTGTTTTGAAGATTCTGATGATACGTCGTTAGAATTTTGCGCTTCGTTTGTGTTTGCAATAGAAGACGTGTTTTGATTGGAGCTATTTTCAATCTTATTTTTTTCGCTTTCAGTTGCGTTTTCAATAGTATTCCTTTCAGTATCTACTACTTGTGGAGTAACTTCATCATTATTGTTAAAGAATAAAGAACCAACCGTGAGCATGAATAGCAATAGCGCAGCAACACCAGCGTAACGCCACCAAATAGGCACTACTTTGCGCTTCTTCTTTTTATTGAGTTTTGCCTCAATATTATCCCAAACAGCATCATTAGGCTTAACTTCAAAATCTTTGAAGTTTTCTTGAAACAGTCTGTCAATATGTTTTTTATCTCCCATTATAAGGATTGTAGGTTTTGTGTTTCGTTTTGTCTTTCTATAGTTTGTTTCAAAATTTGTCTAGCTCTAGCTAAATTAGATTTTGATGTGCCTACAGAAATTTTTAGCATTTCTGCTATGTCTTTATGAGAGTAACCGTCTAGCGCATATAAATTGAATACCAATCTATATCTATCTGGTAACTCTTGTATTATTTTTAGTAAAAAATCAATAGAGATGTCATCTTCATCAACCTCTACCTCCTCTTCTTCAGGAGTATTTTCACTTACTATTTCAAAAACTTTGTCTTTTCTATAGCGCTGTAAAACTGTGTTTACTGTAACACGTTTTAACCAGCCTTCAAAAGAACCTTTGTATTTATATTGTTCAATCTTGTCAAAAATGGTTAAAAATGCATCTTGTAAATTATCTTCTGCTTCAACATAATTGCGCGAGTACTTTAAACACGTAGAAAATAGTTTGCTCGAAAAGAGCTTATATAATTCCCCTTGTGCTTTAGTATCATTGGCTTTACATTTTTCTATGAGTTGGTCTAAACTCAAGTGATACAAAGATTAATTTTAAACTCTACTTAGTCTACTACTGGTACTTCTATTTCTAAAAAAATATCTTCTTCATTTTCGTCTTGTCCTTGCCAAAATTTAAAAATATACGAACCATTGCTCGTAACTTTAAAATTAAAAGTGGCGGTTAACGATTCATCAATTAAATCTACACAATTATTATTTTCGAACAATGCACTAATTATAGCGACTGTACGTACATTATTTTCCGATAGATAATAAAAATCTCTAAAAGAGTGGCAATTTGTAGGCCTTTCATAAGTAACTGTTATTGGGTATACTTCACCTAGTGTAAACTCATCAGGAATGTCGACTTCTTCAATAGGTAAAATTTCATTGGTAAAACTAACATCGTCATCACTAAAAGAACAGGAAAATAGAATAGCCGCTATAACACCTAAAATAAAAAACTTCTTCATACAATCAATTTGGGTTCTTTAATCTTTATATTAAGATACATTTTACTGTAAAAGGTTGCGTATGAATGCAAAAAATCCCGTAAACTCGGGATTTTTTGCTCATTATATATGTTGAAACGATTATTCCGCTTTCAATGCTTCTTTAATTTTTTCTTCCAGTTCCTCAAAGAGTTCAGGGTTGTCTTTAATGATGGCTTTTACAGCGTCTCGCCCTTGTCCAAGTTTTGTTTCACCATAGCTGAACCAAGAACCACTTTTCTTAATAACATCATGTTCCACTGCTATATCTAAAATTTCCCCAACTTTGGAAACACCTTCTCCGTACATAATATCAAATTCACACATTCTAAATGGCGGCGCCACTTTGTTTTTTACAATTTTTACTCTGGTTTTGTTTCCTAAAACGGCACCACTACTATCTTTAATTTGTGTTGATCTTCTAATATCTAATCTTACGGAAGCATAAAATTTTAAAGCGTTACCACCAGTTGTAGTTTCTGGATTACCAAACATAACACCAATTTTTTCACGTAATTGGTTGATGAAAATAACAGTACAATTGGTCTTGCTTATAGAGGCGGTAAGTTTTCTTAGAGCTTGAGACATTAAGCGTGCATGCAGTCCCATTTTAGAGTCGCCCATTTCGCCTTCAATCTCACTTTTTGGTGTAAGTGCCGCTACAGAATCTACAACCACAATATCAATGGCGCCTGAGCGAATTAAATTATCGGCAATTTCTAAGGCTTGCTCTCCATTATCTGGTTGAGATATGATTAAATTATCAATATCTACACCTAATTTTTCTGCATAAAATCTATCAAATGCGTGTTCTGCATCAATAAAAGCTGCAATACCACCTGCTTTTTGTGCTTCAGCAATTGCATGCAATGTTAAGGTTGTTTTACCAGAAGATTCAGGTCCATAGATTTCAATGACTCTACCACGAGGATAACCGCCTACGCCTAAAGCTATATCTAATCCCAAAGAACCAGAAGGTATAGCGTCTATATCTTCAACTGCAGCGTCACTCATTTTCATAACGGTACCTTTTCCGTACGCTTTATCCAGTTTATCTAAGGTAAGTTTTAATGCTTTTAATTTTGCTTCTTTTTCGCTGCTCATTATCTGTTTTCTGTAAATTGTTCATGCTAAAATACTACAACTTTCTAGATGTTACAATATTACTTTTCAACATAAATTTTAGTGATTTTCAATCTTTTTAGACCAATAAAAACCGAATTAAAATTTTTGACGCAACCTTTTTATAAATTTTGCATCTATTTTATAAAGTGGGTAAAATTTTGCTGTGAAAAAGAAAAAATTTAGTCTCTAAATCCCATTTTACATAAGGCATTAGGTGTTTCAATTATTTATAGTTTGGTTTATGAAAATTGTTAAAGCCCGTTGCAGTTGGCTCTTTTAAAATTTAATGTGAAAAAGAAAGATTTTAATAAAGAGTAACTCAAAAAGCACTTCGTTCCTAATAGGAGTGCTTTTTTTATGTCTTCAACTTTACTAATCAATATTTAAGCGAATAGTATTTAAAAGACAGATTTGCGCAAGGGATTGCAGCGGTAGCTTTTGGCGAGGCGAGCATTGAGCCAAAACTTTTAGCGGAAAGCCCGACCCTTGTGGTAGCGCCCAAATACTTAATTTTGATCTGAGGCAAACCACTCTGCATAACTAGTGGCTGTTTCGTAAAGTTTTAAAGAATGTAGATTTACATTTTTTGGTAGATGTGTTTTGATAATTTCAGCAAAATGGATCACCATCATCTCACTGGTAGGTTGATAATCTACCTCTATAATATCATGTCCTTGATCTTTTAAAATACTGGCAAGTTCGCTATGAGGCGTATTTTTATTGAATACCATGGTATGATCGAAAACATCTTCAATATGTTCTTTTACAATTTTTTTAAGATCACCAAAATCTAATACCATACCATATTTTGGGTTGGTAGCATCTGAAATAGGTTTACCAATTACCGTAACATGAAGTTTGTAACTATGTCCATGTAAGTTCTTGCACTTGCCATCATAACCGTAAAGTGCATGACCCGTTTCGAAAGAAAACTTTTTGGTAAGTCGTATGTTGCTCATCTCTAAAATATTGGTTGGCAAATATACTACTTGATTCCCTTTTTATTTACAAAATAGGAGATTTTAGTTGTCCTTATGTCGTTTTTTACTGTAGTAATACAACATATAGGCAATAATTACCAGCACAACAAACGGAATCATGGAACCTATGAATACCCCAATTTCGTAACCACTGTCTGGTGCATTGTTTATCTTTTCATCAATATCTGGATTTTGTTGTAAAAGAATCAAAAACATGCCATAAATTTACTTCTTTTTGATAAGTGGGATAAATTGTTTTCTGAAAATAATGAGTAGCGGCAAAGCTCTGGCAATCATCCAAAAGGTGAGTGCTATAAAAATGCCTTTGAGTTTAAAATTGAATACATCTAAGCTGTACAATATAGGTATGAAAACTATGAACGTTGCACCTAATAGTACATTTCTTAAGGTTTTCATCTTACCCAGACCTTTGAAAATACCATCAAAAATAAAAGCAATGGAGCAGATGGGTTGCATGACTAGAACAATCCAAAACACATCATAAAAACGCTCTAAAACTTCCGGTTCTTTAGTGAAAAGTAATCCAACAGGTTTATAAATTATAAAACCAACAATAGCCAGAATTACACCTACAACCAATCCGATTTTTATCAACTTGATGTTTAAAGCCACCAAATCTTTGTAGTTTTTAGCACCAAATAATTTGCCAGACATGATGTTTCCTGCACCTGCATAACCGTCAATTATAAACGCGCCTAAGAACCATAAATTAATGGCAATGGTATATGCTGCTATATAGTTTTTACCATATCCTGTGGCTAATCTTGTAGCAAAATATAAGGTGATATTTAGAGCTAACGTTCTAATAAAAAGATTCAAAATCATTATTAAGAAACGTTTTATTTCTGGATTGAAGGGGAATTTTGGTATAAGTGGAATAGAGGTCTTCTTCAACAGATAATAGGCAGACAAAAGAGCCATTAATACTTGCGCTATAACACTTGCATATGCAGCACCTTCAATATTCATGGGTTCTAAATAATCAGAAATACCATATACCAAAACTACATCTAGAATAATGTTTGCTAAAGCACCAACAATGGCAATGAGCATTGGGTGGTAAGTGTTTTGCAAACCTCTAAATGTTCCGAAAATGGCAATTGTAAACAAAGTAAACGGGAAACCAAAAACCCTTATTTTATAATAAAGCACACTATAATCTAAAATTAAGCTGGATGCATTATAGAGTTTGAAGATTTGCGTAGCAAAAGGATAAGTAGCAGCAATAATTAAGATACTTAAAGACGTAACGATAAAAATGGCTTGTGCTGGTAGATTTTTAACCGCATCCAAATTATCAGCACCTAAATATTGTGAAACTATAGCAGATATTGCACTTCTGGTTTGTCCTAAAATCCAAATAAGCATAGACAAAAATGTGCCAACAATACCAACGGCAGCCAAAGATTCTACAGGGTTGACGTTAACATTTCCAACAATTGCTGTATCCGTTATAGATAAAATAGGCTCCGATATTCCAGAGATAAGCGCTGGAATAGCCAATTTGTTGATGTATTTTAAGCTGATGGTTGAACTCAAAGCACTAATTCATAGCAATGAAATGGATATTCACTTTGTTTGGGAAAATAAATATCACCTAGTTTTTTATAACCGCGAAGTTCGTAAAACTTTTGGTTTCTTTTATTTTGTGAAAACGTATCTAAGCGAACAGATTTAAAGTTATTATTTCTAGCATAATCCTCCCCAAAACTTAATAATTGTTGTGCATACCCATTACCTTGATAATTTGGGTGTACCGCTAAACGATGGATGTAAATGTTGTTTGCATTTGGTGTTAACCATTGTATTGGGATATACTCTTCGTCCATTAGAGTAGATATCGTAATGCATCCGATAACGCGGTTTTCAATTTCCAAAATGTAGCATTCGTCGCGCTTAATATCTTTTAAAAATGCAGAAGCATTGGGGTAAAATTCATTCCACTGAAAAATGTTTAGCCCAATCATATGTTTGGCACACGCCTTTGTAATCTTAAGAATCTTGTCTACATCCTCGGTTGTCGCGTTTCGTATCATGAAATTGTTTTACTTTTGCCTCGAAATTTATCGTAAATTTAAGACTAAACTTTTAGGTCATGAAAAATATTCTTGTTCCTGTTGGCTCTTCTAAAAACGCTGTAAGTCACTTGCAGTATGCTATTGATTTTGCTAAACACTTTGGAGCTAAAGTGTTTTTAATACAGGTATACAATGTGTTTACTAAAGCAGGCACCATGATAAAAGTTGATCATATTATTGAGCGAGAAAGTATGTCTTTTTTGAAAGATTTGGTTTCAAAGGTTGATACCAAAGGTGTTGATGTTATTGCTAGAACTTTAAAAGGCGATTTAATTGATACTTTAGAGTTGGCCTGTAAAGCTGCTGACGTTGACTTGGTGTTGATAGAACCGCGAACCACTTCCATAAAAGATGAGGTATATCTTGGGAAGACTTCGGGTAAAATTATAAAGCAAATGGAAGTACCTGCTTTAATAGTTCCTGAAAACTATAAGTTTTCTTCGCCTTCAACTATTTTAATGGCTATAAAATCTGCCATTATTAAAAAGAATAACGCTTTACAGCCACTTAAGGATATACAGGACAAGTTTACCGCTAAAATTGACCTACTATTGGTAAAAACGCCTTACCATAAAAATGGTGATTTTAATGTTGATGCTAATTTAAACTCCATTGTTAGAAATACCACTGAAACAGAAAATGCCACTACATTTCAAGGTGTTTTAGAGCATTTTCAATCTCACAATCCAAATATGTTATGTGTCGTTAGGCGCAAAAGAGGTTTTTTTGCGAAGAAATGGGAAAAGAATACTATTTTAAAGAAAGATTTCCATAGTTCTATTCCTGTGTTGGTATTGAGTGGGTTGAAGTAATGCTATTGTAGTGGTTAATTCAATATTTTAGAGGCAAGTATTTGCTGTTAAATGTATACATTTGCATGGTTCAATAAAAAGGGGATGTAGCTCAGTTGGCTAGAGCGCTTGACTGGCAGTCAAGAGGTCGTCGGTTCGAATCCGATCTTCTCCACTCAAAAAGCACCTGTTAGCAATAGCAGGTGCTTTTTGCTTATACCTTACTGCTCCTGTGTTAAGGTATCTCCTATAACCATAGTGACTGGTTAATATTCAGTGGAAAGGTACAACAAGGTATACAGAATCAAAAGTTCAATGTGTCACTTTCTGCTCTCAATGTGTCACTCTTTCTGTCACTAAATTTCAAAATATTCTGCACCAATACAAAACAATTGACCCCATACCTTTTAGAATCTGTTTCGGTATTCTGTCCCATCTGACTGCATATGTATAGTATCCCATCCCTCTGTGTTACTCAATAGTTTTCACAGTTAGTGTGTACCCTATCCTATGTATGTGTCAGATATGAGATAGATAGGGGAGTGATTGTTCCATAAATCTGTAGTACTTGCCTCAATAAACATTGTGTTCTACCTTCAAAGGGTACAAAATGCATAACATATATAGGGAGCTAATAGGATGGGTAGGAAGGTAAATAGGTTTAGATGTATTTTACCTAATAGCTTAGTTGATTATGTTGATACAGATTCAAGCGGTATTGCTTCTAAATACAAGATTGCTCACTTCCTTTCAATCTTAACCAATCATATACTTAGCAACTATCCAGATGGAGACTACTACCTAAAAAAGCCAATTACATCTGAATATCTAAGCTTCCTTTATACACTGCGGTATACTAAGCAAGTTATATTCCCCTTACGAGTTGATGGAGTAATAGAGGTTAATGACAGCTACTCCACAGACTTGAACTTCAGTAAGGAATATGGCTTTAACAAAGACATCATCCAAGAGATAATTGGAGATGAATACACAGAGGTCTACATAACCAAAAATACCCTTATAAATCGAATCAACGAGTGGCAAAGAGAAACGCTAAGCAGACAGATTAAACAATACCGCTTCATTGAATCAGAAGCAGATATGCTGTTGCACCTAAACATAGACACCTCAGCCTTAGAAGAGCTTTACGAGCAACGTATCATTGACATAAAAACATCAGATAAGCCAAACAAGAAACTGGCTATAACAAATGCTAAAAGGCATAAAGAGGAAATACTTCAGCTTAAAGAAGCTAAGGACTTATTGGATGCCAGAGTACGTTACATAAGCGGTAGAGTGTATCACCCATTTGTAAACTGTCCTAAAGAGTTCCGTAAAGCTGTGGTTGATGACGAAGGACAGCCTTATGTTGAGGTAGACCTAAGAAGCTCACAAGCAGTATTTTTATGTAAGGTGATAGCGGTTGCCCTAAAGCACAAGCTAATCACCTTCAAGGTTGGTAAACAAGCAATAGCATCAGAAAAGCTAATCGAACAGATTATACCGCTACTTGACCAGCCAATTAATGTACTGGAAGAGGGGTTATACCCTTCCGACTTTAGAGCGTTTGTAAGCGCTGTATTCTTTGATGACATATACGAAGATGCCAACCCAGAGAACATCTCTCAGAATGCTTATATGCAAGTTGGTGATGAGGTTTACTTGGTACACAGTTCTGCACGAATCTCTGGTTCAAAAACACTTGTAGGTGAAAAACGTGACCAAGCCAAGAGGCAGTTCTTCAAGGATATATTCTTTAACTACTACAACAAAGAGAACTACGGTATACAAGGACAGCTTTCCATCAACTCAGAGTACTTAGGTGATTTTAAGAAAACATACTACACTATATATGAGTTTTGCCGTATCTGTGCATACCAAAGCAAGGAGAAGAAGAAGTCAAGAGACTTAGCATTACTACTACAACACACTGAATCAAAGTTCTTCCACGAGCTATTACCAGTAGCTCTAAAGGAGCTTGAGCCATTCAACTACTTTGTAGTCCACGATGCTATTTACGTCCCACAAAGGTGCCGAGTGGCCGTTATAACAGCGTGTAATAGTTTATCCGTTAAGTTTTTTGGAGTTACGCCTGAATTTAGATGATAACGAATGTTTTTTCGTGATCATTAAGAATTGTTGATTTCTTGTTCAATTCAGTTCGGATTGAAATCTTTTTGGGGATCGATTTCTACTATATTTAAAGGTATGAAAGTACTCCTTGCATGCGAAGAATCTCAGGCTGTCTGTAAAGAATTCAGGAGGTTAGGTCATGAGGCCTACAGCTGCGATATACTGCCAACTAGTGGAGATAATCCGGAATGGCATATCCAAGATGACCTTCTTGAGGTGATGTATTCCGGTGATTGGGATTTAATGGTGGCTTTTCCACCGTGTACACACTTGGCTGTTAGCGGGGCAAGACATTTTAAAGAGAAACAAGCTGATGGTCGTCAGCAAGAGGGTATAGATTTTTTCATGAAAGTTGCCCAAGCACCAATTGAATTTATCGCCATTGAAAACCCTGTAGGTATAATGAGTACTATTTACAGGAAACCAGATCAGATAATACAACCTTATTACTTTGGTGACTCTTTCTCAAAAAAGACATGCCTATGGCTTAAAAACTTAGAGCCTTTAAAGCATTATAAAGAGGGAGATCAGATGGAACTAGATGATCCTTTTGCTAAAATCACGCACGTTGATCCGGGAGAATATATTACGTTTTCTAGCGGGAAAAGAATGCCTAAATGGTACAACGATGCGCGTGGTAAGAATGCGGGACATCTTCGAAGCAAAACATTTCCTGGAATTGCAAAGGCTATTGCCGAACAATTTTCTTATCAGATAGAATCTAAAGCTAGAATTGCTGTTTAAAGATACTTGTTCAAGGCAATCAAGTTAGCTCCTGTCATTTCTCGGGCAATTTTATAACTTTCAATCAGATCTTTCACTTCTTTGGGTAGATCTTCTTCATCAGTTTCTATCAGTTTTTCAATGTCTTTGAGTTTCGATAAAATATCGAAGTCTGAGTAAGCTTGTAGGATACTTTCTTTTTTTACTTTATTAAAGCCGATATCGTTCACCTTCTGAATAAGTTCATTGATTTTTTCTAAATCTGACAGCTTCAGATTCATTTGAAGATTCTCTATTCGCTTGTAAATTCTTTCAAATACTTTCTTTTCCGAGTACTCGATTTCGTTAGTAGTTTTTACGAAATCACTCAGAGCAACCACTGTTCTTGCACCATTTTGAAGAAAATCTCCGGCGAGCTTAAAGAATTCAACTTGACTATCTTGTTTTACTTCACTTAATCTTTTCTTTTCAGAGGGTGAGATCAGATAATCTTTTACAATTGACTTATCTAATTTTAAATTTTGCTTAAGGTGTACCCACATTGCCTCAGTTTTGCTTTGCTCTTGGGCAGAAGCTCCTCCCTTTTTTAAAATTTCATGGTAAATAGCTATCATCAGCTTTCTTAATAATGGCTCAAGCTCTTCCACATTGAAACGGTAATCATATACCTTATGAAAGCTAAACAATCCTTCGGAGAGAAAATTTAAATAACTAACTACAAAAATGGATACAGATTGCCCAAGGGTAACATCAGTTCCGTCGCCTAAGAACAATGGTGAAGCCTTTCTATTAGAGTAGCCATAAAGCTTACGAGTATATTTAAAAACTTCCCCGCAGCCTATAACGGATTCAATCCAGAAAGGGGTTGGTTTATATCCGATAGTTCGTTTGATAAAAACATCAAAAGACTTTTCTTTACCGGTGTTCGCAAAATGGGGTAAATCGTCCAAAATATTTGCCCATCGTGCTAGGTCTAACTTGTCAAATCTTAGGTTTTTCGGGTACTTTATTTCAAATTCTTTCCTTGCACGGGTTCCTGGATTCCCTTGTCTCTTGAGTTCCTCATTGTATTGACCGCTCATTCTCTCGAAATAGTAAAAAACATTTTGTTTCGACTCCGAAGGGCGAACGAAATTCTGCTTTGTATATTTTTCGGTGAATATCAACTTCGGGTCTGTTGCATAAAAGTCACTCTTCTTTACAGCATTCTGTGTATTCGAGTATTGAGAAACCTTAGGAACTAGTTCTTCATGATCTGCTTTTCTTGGGACTTCGGTTATTTTGATTTGAACAAAACTCTTGGATAAATCACAAATATCCTTAGTTTTTCTATTTGTTTTGGTGTAATAAATAGTAGCTGTTGTTTGCCCTCCATTAACAATTTGTAAATCATTTATGTAAAGGGCATTTCCATCTTCATCTTTGATAAGTTCTTTACATGTAGCGCTTAAACCATTATTATAGCTTACAAACATTTCTGGTTCATTAATAAGAGATTTCCCCATATCTGAGTTGTTTTTTCTCTGTAGGTGAACCCTGACGTTGTTTTCAAGTAAACGAACATTATATATTGAATAGAGGTCATAAAGTAATTGCGTTGGAATAATACCTATATGCGTCTTGATATTTTTGGTTTGATTTTCGAGTGAAATAAGTCTAACCTTATAAGAAAGATCTCTAAAATTGAAAGAAAT
This sequence comes from Jejuia sp., assembly GCA_049889775.1. Lineage (GTDB taxonomy): Bacteria > Bacteroidota > Bacteroidia > Flavobacteriales > Flavobacteriaceae > Jejuia. The sequence continues at coordinate 8,961 of JBMHCT010000015.1, read as the reverse complement.
TGGTTCTCTTTTGGTCTTACTAGAAACAACCTCTCCCCATCTTGTTAAATCCCAATAGTGAATCCTTGCGATATGTTCGACTCCTTTAAATCCCACTTGGGATGCGAGATTATCGATGTTTTTTATTTGTTTATTCGTTAAGTAGTATATGTTAAGCGACGCTATACCATATTTCTCATCACAATCGATTATATCAGTAACAGTATATCGGATATCGTGAAAGTCATTAATGCTATTTCGAAGTGACTTGCTCAATGTGAACTCCAAAAAATTTGAAACCCTTTTAATGCTTGATTCAATATTGTTTTTCAGTGCATTGCTAATTTCCTCGGAAAAATTAAAGTCACAGATAAACACACTGTATTCGAGAATATCATCTTGAAGAGACTTTTGAAGCCCCCAGATTTCATAAGGTCTATTTTTTAGAGTAGAGCTATACTTTTGGTAAAAAATATTTGGCAAAACCTCAGAAGCAGAAACAGTTTCTGTAAAAACGCTGAACATTGCCTCTTCAATAGACATTGAATCACTTGCATGCTCTCTTGCTCGTGAATCGGCGATAAATTTCTTAAGCCATTTTTGATTTTTCTCCATGTTCTTCTATATAGGACATTGAAATTTCATATTTGACGCCGGAGATATTCTCGTTCATATTGGTTGCGATGAGTTTTGGAAATGATTCAGTCACTTCATTGACAATTTTAAAATGACAGGTAATATCAAATTTAAATTCATCAAAGTCTCTACCAATTTTTTCACACAATTGGTCCTCTAATATCCGGTTATTCATCAGTGAGATTATCTCTTCAGCGATTAAGCTAATACTATTAACGGTGGTGGATGCAAAACATTCAACTCTGTAGCAAATGAGAAACAACTTATCATGGTTAAGCTTCTCTAATTGGTTTTCACTTTGAATTTTGACCGTGTTAGTTGAAAGCCCTGTTGTCTTTACCTCATATCCTATTTCGCCAAAATCGAAATCATGTGTTGATAGAGCTGGCCGTCTCCAACCTTCTAAAGTTGATTTGAAATCATCAGATACCTCGAGAAGTTCTTTGAGAAGGGTTAATTCGCCGTAAAGCCCCATGGCCTCTTTACGTGTTACGGACTGGGCTGATTTGAACAGCTTTTCTCTTTGACGAAAAATGTGCTTCAGCGAGAAAAGAATTTGTTCGGCCGATTGATCCAAGTCTAGTCTCTCGAAAATGACGCTATATAAATCTCCAAATTCGTCGATGAGGGTTTCATCTACAAGTCGAATATTTAAAATTCCGTCAGTACTAGGTATCCAGAGGAAACTTCTTTTTCTCGCATAAAAATATCGGGTAAAATCAAATCCAGGGATATCTAATGTTAAGCCAATTATTTTTGACTGTTCGTTGTCGAATATTGCTGAAACTTTATTTTTTTCTCTCATAAACTGAACTTTTAGTTGGGACCTTAAATCCGATTAACACTGATTTTTCAATCCTAACTCCATCACTTGACTTGTCAGAAGGTCGTGCAAAATATAACTTCAGTAAAGGCTTTCTTAAAGACTTACGTTTTTTATTCAAAGCAACTGTCCTTTTGGTTGTTGTATTCTTGATGAATTCTTTGAACTCTTCTTCATCTTGGATCAAATCAAAGATGTCTTCTTCAAGATTCTGCGGATCTTCTACCGAACTAACATAAACCTCATTCTCTTGTAAAATGAAGGTTCTCTCATTGTAAAACTCTTTTGTGTAGTCTTTACTTTCTTTTTTTCGACTAATCATCACACTCCATTTCGAAAAGTCTACATCCATGGTTTCTCGGATAGATTCAATTAGATTCAATGCCGTCTTTGATTCTCCAAATTCTAAGTTATCATACAAGTCCAAGATTTTGTTTAAAGGCACGCCTGTAAAATAGATCTTTCCACCATCAGAGATGCTCTTTGTTTTCTTGTAGTACAAGTCTTTCTCGTTAGTGCTGAATTTTAGACTGAACGGATTTTCTGTTTCAACTAGATTCGAAAACCAATTGAATGCACGTTGGTAATTCTCATTATTGATTTCGACATCATTTTGTAGATGTCTAATAATTATAGGTTTTGTAAAACGGCCACGAATTTCAAAATTTCGCATTTTATTAGGGTCCGTTAATGACATTCTACGTTTTGTCATTTTATTATACCCTAAATAGTCCTGGTCAAAAAGAAGGGTAATTCCGAAATTCTCTGGATCCATTTCTTGGAAATTCATGGAATCTATCTGCTCCGTTAAGTCTTTATCAAAGCTAGCCATGAACTCAAAATATTCTTTGTCCTCTTTTGGTAAGTAAACAGTAATTAGCCTTGTTGACTTACCGCGGTAACCAAACCATCTTGCCATTTGATGTAATGTATCTAGCCTAGAGGATTTACGGAAAAAATATGAAACTGTTAAACCTTCAATAGTGAAACCTCTTGATAATTTGTTGCCTCCAATAATTATTCTGTCTTTGACAATTTTAAAATTCAAAATCGTCGCGGATTCACCGGAGTGTACGGTGACTATATCAAGATTATTGATTATTTGACTGTATTTTTCGAACTCAATATTTTCTAAAGGTTCAAAACGTTTGATTCGATTTTTAATTAGTTTGAAAAAGGATGATTTGGTTTCTCCTCTTAAGCTGTCTTTCACAATTTTCTTTCTAAAGTCAGAAAGAATTTCTTTAAGCTGTTCCTGATCACTCTTTAGAACGGACGGATGAACAAGCATTGAATTATTATCGTTTTCTCGCCAAAGGAATTTTCTGATATAAACATTAGCTACGAAATCTAAAAAAGATGAAATCAATGAGTTTGAGAGAAAATAAGAGTATTCTTTTCGCTCTACAAGATCCTCATTAGGTATGATTTTGATATGATTATTTTGTGAATCAAGCCATTCATTTAACCCAAGGTAACCTTCAGATGGGTTTACTATTTGTATAAAGTCATCAGGAAAAAGAGTTAAATCTTTTTCAATATGATAGGTTATTTCAGTATCTCTATAGTGGACGGTTTCCTTATTCGCGGGACTAGTAATGGGTTGCATTACAACGTTTTCTGGAGTCGCCGTGTAACCTATGTAAGAAACTCTTTTGAAAAGATTAATTATTCTCCTAATGGATTTATTAATTGCTCTTGTTTCTTCTTTATTCTCAAACTCTGTTTTTGTTTGACTTAATACAGAAGCATTGTCACATTCGTCATCGATTATCAAACAAGTTTTAGAGTTAATTTTTTTACCGCTCTTAGACTCTTCGTCACATAGAGAATCTAGATATCTAAGGACATCTTTTAATATTGAAGAATTCTTTTTAATGATCAATATCTCTGGACCTCTCTTAGCAGCACCTCTATTAATCTCACCGATTTTAAAGTCGCCAGATTTTCTTTTTTCGTTACTAAATCTACTTGAAACGGTGAGATTGATCAGATTGGCATTTACCGAGGCTTCACTGTCTTCTTCAATGTTGTAATATTTAATCCCATTCAGCTCGTGCCTAAAAATATACTTATCTATCCTATCTTGTGTTTGTTGCCGAAGATCTTCTGAGATACCCGCAAGCACTATTATAAAGTCGTAACCGACATCCAACGCTTTGCTTATTACACCAATAAAATTTGACGTCTTTCCGCTTTGGACCTTCCCGAATACGAGACCTTTACATCGCCAACCAATTCCTTCCTCCGGCCTTGGAGTGCTGTCCAGAATTTGATAAACCTCTTTTTTTAGTTTAAATGCTAATTGATTCTTACCCTCTTTCCTAAGTATTTGTTGATATTGTTTGAATATTGAATTCTTATCTTCTATTTCGCTAGCCGTTGCATCAAAATTATCAAGCCATTTTTCCTGTCGATCTTTCTTGGAAATAACATCTACGATTTTAATTGACTCTCGTTTTTTTAATTCATCAAAGATCGCTTGACCATTAATTGTTTCATCTTTTAGTTTATTCAGTTTAAAACCAAAATCTATGATCATTTGAATATTCGCAAGGCAATAGTCTTTCTCTATTCTACCTTGATGATATTGTAAAAATGCATCTTCTATCTGAGATCGAATAAGTGGGTCTGTAATTGCCTCAAGCATCATTTAAATAATCTTTTAACTCAGTTTTGTGCATCATAAATGGTTCAACGGCTAGGATATAGTCCATTGCTTCTTTTTTTGTCATGCCTAACTTTATGGCATTATGCAAAGCAAGTTTAGCGGCTCTTTTCTCCTTTTGTAATACGTCTTCTAGGTCTACAAGAGCATATAACGTATCGTGATTCGCAGGTTCTTCATCATTGTTATCGATAATGTCTGCTATTGGTAGGTTTCTTGTGACTATATCAAGGATGAGTTGAAGATCAGTCTCTTTTACCTTTTCTAAGAGCGGCGTAAATAATGGATTATCTATGTTGAGGTTATACTCCCAGAAACCATAGGTTTTGTTTTTTTTTACCGTCCAGAGTTCGACGTTATCATAAAGTTTGGCATTAGCCTTTATCAGTTCTTTTTTATTGTATTTCCCAATTTTTCTAGATGAGTCTAGTTGTGCTTTTTTTACGAATCGCTTAATTTCTTGCCGGTAAGCATAAGGGATTGTCGCTTTGGTTTTTTTTATGTCGATACTCCAAATTGTATCAGATGAATAGTCATTTTTAAAATCAATTATTACTCTACATAATTTATAGGAATTGTTAGGTCTAACAATTCCTAGCCATCCACCGAAACATAGAAGGCGATCGCTGCGATAGATATAAATACCTTGTTGACTTTCTACTCCGTTGAATAGCTCAAACGAATTGAACAACGCTTCAGATTGATTCTCCTTTCTAATTGGAATCGTATATGCCTTCATTTTAGAATCCACTCCATCTAGTGAAATCTCAGAAAATATTTGTGAGTCAGTTACAATAGGTGAAACAGGTTCTATGTTTAGACCATTGAGAGCAAATTCGATGCTGTCTTTAGATCTCTCCATGAAACGATGAAAACACAATGAAATATAGTCTCTTATTTCTAGTAGTAAGTGGTCAAACTCTTCTTCAGAAATGTCTGAATCATCGATTTTTTCCCATGAAACAATAGTTCCACTGTCTATTTTTTCTAGAAAATCAGTTATATTTGGGTGGATTTCTTTTTCACCAATTATCCATTTTTTGTGAACGCTTACTTCATCTAAGTCTAAAGTTCTCGAATAAACTTGTCCATTTTGTTTGGAGGTTACTGTAACAGCTCTGCATTGAGATAACGAAGCTGTTTTCATACCCATTCCAAAGCGACCTAAGTCATTCTCTTTACGCGTGGTTTTTGGATTTGTACTTCCTAATCTGAATGCAGAAACTAGTTCCTCGTAACTCATCCCCTCTCCGTTATCTATAAGATGAAACTCTAACGATTCATTCATTTCAAAGACAACATTGATTTTTGTTGCGTTCGCGGAAATCGAATTATCTATGAGGTCCGATATAGCTTCTTTTACAGAGTATCCGATTGATCGAACTGATTCTAACAATGACTCTGGGTCGGGAATAATTTCCTCGGCTGTTTTAAACATTGGTTTGGACAAGACTTTAGCGTTTGCTTCTGCTCTGTCAAAATACTAAATTCCGGAAGAAATGGTTGAACCTCACAACGCATTTATTTATATAGCCTTGGAGTTCATTGTTTATTGGCTGAATTGGGAAAGTTTTACTTATTCACCAAGCTTGATATTCTCGTCATTGAGTCTTATCATTGAAGATTGATGAGTTGTATCTCACTAGTTTTTATGTTCTCAGGGGCTGGTGTTATGGCAGCCCCTTCTTTTAAATTACGTATAAACCGAACTTCATACAAAGTAGGCTGTACGCTTTAGCACCCTCTTCGCTGTATTGAACATTTTCTCTACCTAATGCTTCAATCGCCTCTGTGATTTCTACGAGGTCTTTTACTTTTAAGTACATAATTCTTTTCTTTAAGGTTGAATGTATTGTTCCGGCGCCAAGATTCGTATGCTGTGATACCTCAGAATCAATCTCATTGCAACAGATTTCAATCTATAAGTCGTTAGCATCAGTAGGACTAAAGTTAGTATTTTTTAATGGAGTCATAATACACTATTGACTCATACCTAATTGAGCAGCCTCGTTCAGTTTCTTACGAATTCTAAAAAAAGATTATCATCAAAACCTTCTTTTGAATCATGAATATCAATGTTGAATTGAATTCCCATTTCTCCATAGGTAGTCGCCTCAGCAACCCATTCAACATTATCTGCGCCAAGCCAATAAATTTTAAATTTAGTTTCTCCACTATCTAAGTTGAGTACAGCATCTTTCCAGATATTCTGGCCTCCTACTGCCGATAATCTGTATGCACGAGATGGGAAACCGATTAATCTATTGAAGACTACAGATTCTATAGTGTCAGTAGGCTTGAATGTAACTACTTTATCAGCTGTATTGTCATAGATAACATTATAAGTGTAACCAGTCCAAGAACCTGCCAAATCAAATTGACGAATATCAATGACATCTATAAGTTTTTCATCTACTCCGTCTCTTACACTCTGCGCAATAAGTTGTGAGAAATTACAAAGTGCCAAAAGCAAAGAAAGGGATATCAGATTTGTTCGATTTTTCATTAACTCATTGTTTTAAGAGCGGAAGCAAATGCACTTGCTAAAAGAGGTATTTAAAGAATATAAACCTGAGTATTTAATCACGGAACTGATTGGCTCCTATGTTACCACGTAAATCGGAGGTTTTATTCCATAGCTATGACTGATGCTTTTACTTGTGGTGGGTTTTGGTTATCTCTCGTTAAACCTCTAATATAAGTAGCCCCAACTTAGAATGGTAAATCATCTTCATCATCATAAAGGTTAGACCGTTTGAGTTTTTGTATATCCAACTCAATATGATGTAACTCTCCCTCTGCAAGTTTCTTATATTTTTCTAATTCGTAAACACGTTCACGCAATTTTGTGACTTCTCCGAAAAGGTCATAAACGATACTTTCTACATTCATTGGTAAATATTTTTAAGAAGAGACTGGCTACAGACTAGTCTCTCTAGATTATTGATATAGGTGTATGAAGGAAATGCGAACTCTAATCCAAGACCTTTTGGAAATAAATTTTATCGGGGTTAAAGCCATAGTACCAGGTCATGACTCCACATAGCCAGAGTTGCAGAACTTCTCCTTGGTTATCTATGAATTCATAGTATGCGCCATCACCCATGGGTTCGTCATGTGTCTTACTGAGAACGCTACAGCCTCTAAAATGCTCAAGTGAAGTCTTTAGCTTTACATCACGTTTCGCATAATCCCCAAGGCTGTCTAATAGGGTGTCGGCTCCGTCTACCATGGCAAGATGCCACTTTGCCGCTTTCCATTCTGGAAGGTCTACATACCAGGCTCCTGAGGGTTCTTTATAGAATCTAAAGACCCTATCTAGATCACCCATGGGTTTAGGGAGTACCCTTATCATGAATCCCTTTAAATGCTTATACGCCTTAAATACGTATTGTGATGATTTGTTTGTTGTGTAATGCATAAGACTTTCAATTTTTGGATGAATTGAACGGATCCCTTCCGCCTATATATATAATAGGAGCCTTGTCAAGTGCTTAGCAGCTCTTTCAATGGCTATTGTCCTAGATTAGACAGTCCTGAGAAGGATTCTTACGTAGTAAGACTGATTGAAGCAATGTGAAAATTGTTAACGATAAATTAACATGACGGCGGCTTAGGAGGTTCACTTCGATATCTACTTAGAACATCGTTCAAGTGTTTCAGCAGCCTTCAAAACAGTTGCATATTTTTCTCTGATGGATAATTCATATTGAGATGCACAAGCTAAGTCCCATAGTTCTTCTTTAGACATTTTTCCATCTGAGTCCATAATAACCAAATAAGCACGCTTTGAAATCTTGGTCCCTTCAATAAAGTTCTTTTCACAACTTGTCAGTCGCTTGCAACTTGTATTACTTAGTAAAATGAATAATAGTCCAAAAAGTAGTTGATTGGTTTTCATGGTTTCATTAATTGTTTTGGTTAAAAATAATGAGGCACTCCATAACTCTGGCAAATTCTTCAAATCCAAGTGCTTTGCTTCGGCACCTACTTTTTCGTTAGGAACTTTTACTTGTCTACAATTCTTGGTTATCTGCTATGTTCACCTGTAGACTTGCAAAGTGATTGCATCACAGTGTTTCTATTTGGCGTATTCTTCGGAGTACGCCTTTTATAATTCTGGAAAGACTTTAATACCTACTGTTCGGATTGTATTGCTGCTTTGTTTAACCTTTCGGCCAATCTTATGAAAGCATCATCTCTTTGATTTATCCAAAATTCTTGTCGGGAAATATTAATGGCTAATAAAGCTGTAGAGGGAATCATTACTACACCTAATCCATAAAAAGCTTTCTGTAACATACCCAAATCAAAGTCTTTCGCAAGGTCTCCCGCAGCAAAAGAGCCAGCTGAATAAAAACCACCAATTCCTGCGGTTATAATTGCGATTGAATTCCTATGGAGCCTATTGTTTGCCATCTTATTTGCCCTTTTGCCTTTAAATAGCAACTTCTGGGCATACCGCCTCCCCTTTATCTGCTTCGTAAGGCTTGAAATTTGTTCTATGGACAGTTCTTCTCCATTCCTTGAGAAAGTTCCTTGATTGTATTCTATAATGTCCTGACTAACAGCTGGGAATGATAATAGAAATGCTGCTAATATTGTGAGTAGTTTCATAATCTATTTACTATTAACTAATTGAATAGCCTCGTTTAGTTTCTGCGCTGTTTTACTGAACTTTTTGTTCGCTCGTTTTTTGAATTTCTTTTTTGTTGCCAATAGACTTCCGTAATATATCATACCCCCTGTTGATATGGCGCCTAAAGTAAAAAATGTGATATATGAAGCAGGATGGTATCCACCAGTTCCATTAAGTCCTCCATCGGCTTGAATTACGCCTATGAGAAAACTACCT
>JBMHCT010000014.1:0-3441 GCA_049889775.1 Jejuia sp. | reverse complement strand
GCGGATGCGTATAGCTAGGCGGAAGGATCACCGCTGCTGCGGTAACAGGCCCCGCCAAACACCCACGACCTGCCTCGTCTGTACCGCACTCTAGCGTTGGCGTAAACTGTGTTTGCATAACAGTAAAAATACAAAAGAAATAGGTTGGGGGAATGTTGTTGCAGGTAACGGTCTTGTATAAGAATAGTAGCGGATTTCGAGGTACTTAACTTTCAGTTTAGCGCTTACTTTATTAAATGTTAAAATCTTGAACTTCAGAACAAAACCGCCATTAACTATACACTTTGTTACCCAACATATGTTATTCAAATTCAATAGTCTTTTCAGTTTTACGAATTTTCACAATGCTATATGGTTGACTAATTACTGAACTGACAAATTCAGTTTCTTTTGTTGAAACAACTAAACTATTTTCATTTTCAGTAACTTCAGTTATTTCTACTTCCCAGCCATTGGGTTTTACCTCTAGAAAGACAGCAATTATCAAGTAATTATCAAAATCAATATCAGTTTCAGAAAAACTACTTGATACATTGTTAAAGGAATTCATTTGTGTAATTAAATTTTGCCAATCGGTTGTATTTTTAATTACAATATTAGATTGAGCAATTCCTTCACTTCCATCCCCACTTAAAGCTCCTTCACCAATCTCAGTAAAAGTAATAGAAGTAGTTTTTGGGTTATCGCCACTACAACTAGTTAGTGAAAATAGAATACTTAAAATTAAAACTAATGTTTTCATTATCGTATGATTTTATGTGTTATTATTTCTTTATTTACATAAGCTTTGATAAAATATATACCTTCCTTCAAAAAGGATAGGTCAAATTCTATCTCTTTGGTAATGAATACCAAATTACCATAATGGTTGTATACCATTACTTTTTGATTTTCTATGCTTTTTGAATTAAGGTTGTTTGAAAGTGAAAATGCACTGGAACTTCTACATGGGGCGATAATTATACGATAGGTATGATAACCTGATGACTTCCCTATTCGATAAGAATCTCTACAAGGGTCTGGAGCAGGAGGTGTAATGGTTCTATATATTGTTGTTGTACCGTTGGAGTTTGTTGCTGTTATTTTTGCATAAACGCTCCAACTGTTGCAATTACCATGACCTAAACCGTCAAAACCACTTCCTCCAAAACTAGCGTAGCAACCTCCGCTACTTGATATTTTTTGCCATGTTGTAGAAGTGATACATTGAGAATTAATATCAGTACCGTTCAGCCCAACCATATGAACAGCAACATAATTAGATCCTATTGGATCTAATTCTACCGTAATTTGTGGTTTTTCTGTACATGCTGTTTGCTGCTGTGCCATTTGTACAGAAGCATAAGCATCAACTAGCCCATAACCCATTTCATCATCCCAAGTACCATTTGGTCTGTTTGGATTATTTGAATATGAATAGCCTCCCACTTTTTGTGCAGTACTTTCTATAATCGTATTAACTTCTTGTACCGTTAAGTTTGGATTTACAGATAAAATTAAAGCAGCTATACCTGCAACATGAGGGGCTGCCATAGAAGTACCATTCCATGATGCTGTGCTTTGGTTAGGTGTTGTAGATAAAATATTACTACCAGGAGCAACAACGTCTAATTCGTTACCGAAACCTGAAAAATTTGAACGATTGCCAGTCGAAGTAATAGCTCCAACAGTTGTGATACTTGGATTAGAATTTGCAGGATAATCTATTACTGGTGATCGATTACCACTTGCAAAAACCAAAACAGTTCCTAAACCGTTCCTGCCGTTATTTAAAGCATTATTTATAGCGTCCTCTAATATAGCACTATGTAATTGATTAAAAAATTGACCTCCTTGGTCACCCCAAGAATTGTTAATAATATGAGCACCATTCTGCCAAGCCCAATTAATTCCGTTTGCTAGTTCTTCTGAAATATCTGGAGTAATAGACAGAGTATGACTAATACTCATAATTTCAGATTGAGGAGCAACGCCAACCACCTGCAAATTATTGTCTTTTTCTGCACCAATTGTTCCAGCTACATGAGTACCATGATTTCTTCCATTTGTAAATACAGATGGAGAAGTTCCATTCTGGGTGTCAAAACTTAGAGATGTAATATTATCACTTAAGTCATTATGAGTTTTGTCAATACCTTGGTCTAGCACAGCCACATTTATTCCACTACCCTCAGTTATTGACCAAGCATCACAAATGTTTATATCAATATTTGAATTACTTGTATTATTTAAACCCCATAAATCTCCGAAATCACTGTCATTACTACAGCTATTATCAAAATTAAACATAAAAGCCGGGTCAACATCTGCAAATTTTCCTGTTTCATAAAATTCATTACAAACTTGTAAAGAGGACTTGTTGTTATTTGTGTTAAGTTTTAACTTATACCACAAAGGCATAAATGAATTCTTATGTACAATCGAAGCATTTTTTTGATTAGCAGTTTGTTGTAGTTGACTTAAATCACTTGACTTATGTAATTTGACATAAAAGATATCAGAAATTGGAATAGGTTTTACATTATTAGCCCTTTTAAAATAGATATTATTCTGGTTTGAATAATTCTCATCTATTGTTAAACTTATTTTTTTGCCTTTATAATAGTAATAGCCGTTTTGAGCTACTGACTTTAGACTAAAGAACAATAGTAAAGTTAGTATGTAAAATTTTAATTTCATTTTGATTTGGAATTGAAATGGATAAATATTTTTAAACTTGTTTACAGTACACCATTTCAAGGTGGATGCTTGTATTTCACAAACATCATTTTTCTTTTTAATATGCTTTTCCCGTTTACCATTTTCAATATGTTGGCTAACGGCATTCGTGTATGGCGAGTGAGACGCAGTCTCACCGGGAGCCATTATTGCGTCTCATTAGCTATACACCTATGTTGTAAGTACGTTCCAAGGCACGTTTTAATTAATTTTTTAGACACTCAATGTCCTTGGCCATGAGCGCAATGTACGAATGCCGTTGGTCAGTAATTAGTTAAAGGGAGCACGAAGTGCGATTTAACGTGCCGAAGGCAATTACTGACCAACTCTTAAATAAACACCACCATTACATATAGCCACCCCATAGGGCTGGCTAAACGTATTGCGTTTATTTTCATTATATCCCAAAAGTTTAAAGGAAAACACAAAGGTTAAGCAGTTTAAACAATTTGGGGTTGTTTGACGCTAAATTAACAAAAAAAATGCGTTTATGCGGTATTCGCTGTTAGGGCTGAAACCGCTACCTTTACCAAAATGGTTTAAGGTGGTACAAAAGCTACTTTTTTTAGGGTTTTCGGTAGGGGTTTTGGCGCAATCCACTACGTTGGTCACAGATTCTTTGGATATCAACATACCCCAAATTCAAGAGTTTAAACAAGGTTTTGCAGATACCATCGCCCAAAAAACGGCGGAACCTAAAATAACCATTACAGACTACCTCAT
>JBMHCT010000013.1:0-79162 GCA_049889775.1 Jejuia sp. | reverse complement strand
AGATCCAATCACTTGTGAAGGCACTAGAACATATTCCTATACATTCGAAGATTGTGCGGGTAACTCTGATCAGTGGAGCTTTGTGTATACTATAGAGTTAGAACCATTCATTTTACCAGCTAATGGCTCAGAAACCGTAGGAGATATCGCTAGTGCTGTTGAACCTACGCCTCCAACTGTTAATGATAACTGTGGTAATGAATTAACACCAATGGGACCTGCTGTTACTGAAATACCTGCTTGTCAAGGAATTGTAACCTACACCTATACTTACACCGATTGTGCAGGTAATAGTGCGGACTGGACCTATACTTATACTATAGAGTTGGCTCCTTTTACAGCCCCAGATGATGAGGGCACTAATGTTGAGTGTATAGAAGATGCGGTTGCACCAGCCCCTCCCATCGTAAATGATTCTAATGGTGATCCTATAACACCTGTATTGACGGAAGGTGCAGATCCTTCATGTGAGGGAGATAAAACCTATACATTTACATATACCGACTGTGCAGGTAACAAGGATGAGTGGATATATACGTATACCATAAAAGACGAGACACTCCCTATCTTCAACGGAAGACTCCCTGAAGACTTAACAGTAGAATGTGATGCTATACCTTCTCCAGAAAATTTAACAGCTACAGATAACTGTGGAACTGCTGAGGTAACGGTGAATGATGTAAATACTCCTGGAGACTGCGATGGCTCTTATACAATTGCAAGAACCTATACCGCAACAGATGAATGTGGATTAACTGCCTCATATACTCAAACTATCACTGTTATTGACACTACGGCACCAACACCATCGTCTAGTTTTGAAACTGAATTAACTGTTAGTTGTACAGAAATTCCAGATGCACCATCAATAGAGTTTACAGATAATTGTTCAAATGATATTACAATTGTGTTCAATGAAACAAATGGATTCGATGATACAGTTTTCCAAGACTACCAAATTATTAGAACATGGACTGTAAGAGACGCTTGTAATAATGAAGCGGTTTACACCCAAACACTTAATGTTTTATTAGATGAAGTAATTACACAAGTAACTGGTCCTGACAGATGTTTTGACGACGGTGTTATTGATCTTAATGAATTCCTAACTTCGGAAAATAAAGAAGGTACATGGGAATTAGTTGAAGGCAATGACATGGCAGAATTGAATGATAATATTTTTAATCCAACTACATTAGAACCTTCAGAAGAATTCTTACCTGGAAGTGAATCTATTAACTATGTATTTAGATATACAGGTCTGGATAATGGATGTATTAATATTACTGAAGTAAGTATGGCAATTAATGCAGATTGTATCGTTCTACCTTGTGGAGATTCAGATATCGTAATATCCAAAGCGCTGACACCGAACGGTGATGGACACAACGATTTCTTCTATATTGCTGGTATTGAACTATGTGGATTCCAAGCTAATATTAAAATCTTTAATAGATGGGGAGCACTGATATTTGAATCTAGTGAATACCCTCAGATCAGATTAGATGAAACGGATAACCCTGATGGACCTGATGGAAGCTGGAAAGGTAATGCACGATCCTCAATCGGATCAGCAACTACGGTTCCAAATGGCACTTATTATTATATAATCGAGCTTCGAAATCCCGCAACAGGTGATTTAGAATTAAACCCTATAACTGGCCCCTTATATATAGGATCTAAATAACAAACCTATAACCTATGAAACGTATTAAACAACATATAATCGCACTTGCGCTATTAAGCAGTTCCTTAGGAATAGCTCAACAATTACCGCAATTTACGCAATACATGTACAATACTATCTCTATAAATCCTGCCTATGCTGGTAGTAGAGAAGCATTGAGTATTATTGGATTACATAGAAGTCAATGGGTTGGTTTTGATGGCGGCCCAATTACACAAACACTATCTATTCACACACCATTAAGAAACGATAGAATAGGTTTAGGTTTAACTTTTATTGAAGACGATCTAGGACCAGAGAACTTCTCATATTTATATGGAGACTTCTCATACACTATACCAACTGGTCAAAATGGTAAGCTAGCATTTGGTATAAAAGGCGGATTTACGAGCTATAGTTTAGATCCTGATTTTCGCCAATCACAAAGTTTTGACCCTCAAGTTAGAGGTGTTCAAGATCGGTGGACACCAAATATTGGTTTAGGTATTTATTACCATACTAATAAATTTTATTTAGGTCTTTCTGCTCCTAGAATTCTAAACACAGACAGGAATACTGAAGAAGGATTTGAAGCTTTAGAAAGAATTAGTTATTATGGAATAGCAGGATTTGTTTTCAATCTTAGTGAAAACGTTATATTCAAGCCTACCACAATGGTTAAGGCTACAAACGGAGCTCCAATATCAATTGATTTAACAGGAAATATTCTTCTCTATGAAAAAATTTGGGGAGGTGCAACTTACAGAATAAATAATGAAACTGCTGCTCTAGGAGGATACTTGGATTTTCAAATATCTAGACAATTAAGAGTAGGATATTCTTACGAGAAACCTTTGTCAGAAATTAGAAGATATACAAGTGGTACTCATGAAGTTTTACTCATATATGAATTCAAATTCTTAAGTTCAAAACTTAAATCACCAAGATATTTCTAAAACATTCAGTACTATTTAATTATGAAATTAAAGAACTACATATTACTAAGTCTCTTATTCACAATAGGTTTATATGCTTATGCGCAACCTGGTAAACAAAAAAGAGCTGATACATTGTTCAACAAATTTTCATTTGTAAAAGCCGCTGAAGTTTATCAAGATTTGATTAGAAATAATTATAATAAAGACTATGCTACAAGGCAACTTGCCGACTGTTATGCATATTTAAGAAATCCAGCAGCAGCCTCCAGGTATTACAAAAAGGTTGTAGAACAAGACAATGTGCCTATTGAATATTATTATAGCTACGCGCAATCTTTAAGAGGTATTAAAAAATACAAGGAAAGTAGAGAATGGCTGCAACGTTTTAAAGATTCGGGTGGTATAACCAACACTCAAGATTTTGAGCGCGATCTAGATTTTATGGCACACGTATTTAGTGCTAAAAAGCAATATTTCTTAAAACGCACCAGAATCAACTCAAAGTTTAGCGACTTTGGGGCTATCGAACATAACGGCAAAATATACTTTACATCTTCCAGAGACGAAGGCGTTTCTATCAAAAGACTTTACGGTTGGAACGAACAACCATTTTTAGATATTTACGTTACAGAAAAAGGAAATAGAAGAAAAGTAGACCATTCGTTCAAACTAAAAGGAGATGTAAATTCCATTTATCACGATGGGCCAGTAGCCATCACAAATGATGGCAAAACCATGTACTTCTCGCGCAATGCCGCCAATAAATTTGGTAAAGAGACAGATAAAAATGGTATAAGCCACATGGGCATATACAAAGCTACTTACCAAGATAGCATTTGGACAAACATTGAAAAATTAAGCATAAGCAATAACGATTATTCGGTACAACATCCTGCACTAAGTAGAGATAATAAACGATTGTACTTTTCTTCAGATATGCCAGGAGGCGAAGGTGGTTCTGATATTTATTACGTGGATATCAATTTAGACGGAACACTAGGTGAACCTATAAATCTTGGAGATGTTGTTAATACCAAAGATAAAGAGGGAACGCCTTTTATAAATAATGAAGGGATTTTATTCTTTTCTTCAGACGGACATTTTGGTCTGGGATTACTTGATATTTTTGGTACCGTTACAGACGAAGAAGGTAATATTACTGACGTGGTAAATCTTGGAGTTCCTGTGAATTCTGAAAAAGATGATTTTTGCTTTTTTATGAATGATGATGGACTAACAGGGTATTTCTCATCCAATAGAAGAGGTGGTCGCGGTAGCGATGACATTTACGAATTCTATAGAAAACCATTACTAAACGTTCGTGGACAAGTAATTGATGCAATCAATACAAAACCTGTAGCTAATTCGATTATAAATCTGTTTGATGCCGATGGTAATAAAATCGCTTATATGGTTACGGATAAAGAAGGCTTCTACGAAATTAATATAGATAGAAATAAAGATTACAAAATTGTAGCTTCTCAAGATAAATATATAGATGATTACAGGGAATTCAGTTCAAAAAACATATCAAGTATTGAATCTATAATAGTGGCGAATCTAATTTTAAACCCTGTCCAAAATGTTGAAGTTTTAGCCGATTTGAAATTGAACACCATTTATTTTGATTTCAATAAGCATAACATTAGAGACGATGCCAAGGTTGAACTTGACAAAATTGTAAAACTAATGAACGTAGATTATCCTGAAATGGTGATACGCATTGAATCGCATACAGATTCTAGAGGTTCATTATCCTATAATGATAAATTGTCAATAGACCGGGCAAATTCTACATATGAGTATTTAATCTCAAATGGTGTTGATCCTAAACGAATTACAGAACACGTAGGATTTGGAGAAAGACGCTTAACCAACGGTTGTGAAGATGGTGCAAAATGTGAAGATGAAGAGCATCAACAAAACCGTAGAACACAATTTATAGTGGTACAAATGGAGTAACCCCAAAACCAATTAAAATGCACCAACTTTGGTTGTTTTAATGTAAAAAAGACCCCATGAAACTAAAAAATTACGCTTTATTTTTTTTCGCTCTTGCCCTACCTCTTGGTATTGTTGCACAGCAAGGTCTACAAAAGAGAGCCGATAGTTTGTTTAATAAGTTTGCATTTGTTGACGCCTCTAAAGCCTACAAAAAGCTCATAAACAAAGACTATAATGCTGATTATGCTACAAGACAATTGGCAGATTGTTATGCATACATGAGAAACCCTGATAGTGCTGCTATGTACTATCAAAAAGTGGTACAACAAGAAAACGTACCAATTGCATATTATTATAAATACGCCCAAGCTTTAAGAGGACAAAAAGATTATAAAACATCTCGCATCTGGTTAAAAAAGTTTAAAGACGAAGGTGGTACTATCGGAAAAAATAGATTAGCCAGAGATCCTGATTTTATAACTGCCGTCTTTAATGCGGAGAATAAGTATTTTTTAGAAGAGGTAAATCTAAACTCAGAATTTAGTGATTTTGGTGCTTTTGAGCATGAAGGCAAGGTGTATTTTGCTTCTACGGCTAATAAAGGTAGTCTCAGAAAACTAACCTATGGCTGGAACAAACAACCCTTTTTAGATATTTACACTGTTGAAAAAGGAGCAGACACCCTAATTTATCATAAAGCAAAACTAGCTGGTGATGTTAATTCCAGATTCCATGACGGACCTGCAATTATTACTAAAGATGGTAAAACCATGTATTTCTCACGTAATAATTTTACCAGATATGGTTTGACGAAAGATAAGGATGGTATTAGCAATTTAGCAATTTTCAAAGCATCTTTAGTAAATGGCGAATGGACAAATATTGAAGCATTGCCTTTTAATAACAAAGAACATTCCTTTGGACATCCCGCATTAAATGCAAATGAAACTAAGCTCTATTTTTCTTCTGATATGCCAGGTGGTTTCGGGGGTTCAGATATATATTATGTAGATATAAATGCAGATGGTTCCTACGCTTCACCGATAAATGCAGGAGAGATTATTAATACTAAAGACAACGAAGTGTTTCCATTTATAAATTCAGAGAATATTCTATTCTTCTCTTCAGATGGCCACTTAGGTTTAGGATTATTGGATATCTATGCCACTGTTTATAACGAAAACAGTGTTTTAGAGAGTATTGTTAATTTGGGGGTTCCAGTAAATTCTAATAAAGATGATTTTTCATTTTTCATGAATGAAGACGGCGTAACAGGATATATTGCATCCAATAGAGAAGGCGGAAAAGGTGATGACGATATTTATGGCTACAACAGAATTCCTAAATTAAAATTAAGAGGAAAAGTAACGGACTCTATAAATAATTTACCTATACCAAATGCTCTTGTAAAATTATCTGATAATGAAGATGTGCAAATTGTATATGTTGAAACCGATGAGAACGGAGATTATGAGATAAACATTGATAGAGATACAGATTATATTGTTAAAGTTAATAAAGATGGTTATCCAGAAAACGTAGTGTCGGTTACTACCAAAGGTTTACCAGGAGATACCAAAAACGTAACCGTAGATTTTTCAATAAGTCCAGAAAAATCAACCCAAGTTGCGGCTGATGATACCACAATTGATGCGGAAGCAGAAAAACTTATTGAGCAAATTACAACACCTATATACTTTGATTTTGACAGTTCGCAAATAAGGAAAGAAGATACATCTAAACTGGTAAATATTGTAAGCTTGATGAAAAATAAGTTCCCAGAAATGACGATTAAAATTGAAGCGCATACCGATTCTAGGGGTCCAAGTACATATAACGATAATCTTTCTGAGAGACGTGCCTATGCAACGTATCAATATTTAATTTCAGAAGGTATTGAAGCCGATAGAATTATGGAGTATAAAGGCTATGGAGAACGTAAGTTAACCAATGAATGTGATGGAACTGTACAATGCACTGAAGCACAACATAAACTTAATAGACGCACCAACTTTATCGTTATAAAAGTGAAATAACTACCCAACTAAAACCAAACAAAAAAAGCCTTTCGAATTTATATCGAAAGGCTTTGTATTTTTGGGTGGAAGATCGGTCTCGAACCGACGACCTCCTGAACCACAATCAGGCGCTCTAACCAACTGAGCTACAACCACCATTTAATGTTTTCAGAAGAGAATATGTATTCCTCAAACAGCATTTTTACAATGCGAGTGTAAATGTAAATGATTTAAGAGTTACTACAAAGATATTTTTTTAATTTTTAAAAGCTTAAAAATACTGAAATACATCACTTCAAATCAAAAATACTATTTACAGCTGGATAACGTTCTACCGTAAACCCCTCTCCTGCTTCAACACCAATAAGTCTTCCTAAATCTCTCGCTCTATAAATAATACTATCTGTAAAGTTTTTACTAGAAATTGGGGTTTCAGGTTCCTTACTTTCTTCATTGTAGAACTGCGTTTCATACGCCAAAACCGCTTTCATTTTTGTATCAACAAATCCAGATACATCTATAATAATATCTGGTTCTAAGTTTTTCCATTGTATAAAATGATACACAAGTTTGGGTCTCCAAGGTTGTTGCACATTTCCTCGCCCATCCTTTGTTTCAATTTTAACCAATCCGCTTAAAAAACAAGCATCACTCACTAGCTTGCTTCCTTTCCCATGGTCTATATGCCTATCATCAATAGCGTTACAAAGCACTATTTCAGGTTGATAGGTTCTAATCTTTTTTATAAGTTCAATTTGATGGGTTTTATCATTCACAAAAAAACCATCTGCAAAACCCATATTTTCTCTTACCGTTGCACCTAAAATTTCCGCTGCCGCATTAGCCTCAATTTTTCGCGTTTCTGCTGTACCTCTTGTACCCAATTCCCCGCGTGTTAAATCTATAATACCAATACGCCTACCGAGATGCACTTCTTTAGCAATGGTTGCACCACATCCTAATTCCACATCATCAGGATGTGCTCCAAAAGCTAGTATATCTAATTTCATATATCACATTAATAAAGTGTTAAATTAAAAAAAATAGCTATGTAAAATCAATAATCCCAAAGGTAAATAAGAAACTAAAGCTATTCCTTCAACTTCATAGACGAAAAAACCCTTCAATTTTTAATAAACCTACATTACGAAAGCGTTTTCGTGGTTTGTTTTGCTATCTAAATTGATAAAAAAAAGATAATCTCACAAAAATTTATTCTTTACCCAAACCATGACATTCGTCATGATTAATAATCCAAAGCAGGGGTAATTTTACACCATAATTAATGAGCAAATTCATCCATAAAATTTAGAAAACATGATCTACCTGATGTTAGCCATACTAGTAATTACGATTGCATTATTTGTATGGGGGAAATTCACTCCAGATATCGTCGCCCTTTTGTCTATGATAAGTTTATTCTTAACAGGTATTTTAGATGCCAAAGAGACGTTAAGCGGTTTTAGTAATCCAACGGTTATTATGATTGCTGCCCTCTTTATAATTGGCGAAGGTTTATCACAAACAGGATGGACCGCTTTAGCCGGTAAAAAGTTTGTAGAATGGGCAGGAAAGAGCGTACCAAAATTACTGGTGATTGTATCCTTAGGTTCTGGTGTGCTTTCTGGGTTTGTGAGTAATACAGGAACTGTAGCTACCTTAATGCCCCTAACTATTTCTTCAGCTTGGAGTATTGGTACTTTACCCTCTAAAATGTTAATGCCCGTAGCTTTTGGCTCTAATACTGGTGGATTGCTTACTCTTACTGGAACACCGCCAAACATCATCGCTAGTAATGCTTTAGTAGAAGGGGGTTACGAAGGGTTTTCTTTTTTCGAATTTGGACTAATTGGTTTACCGTTACTAATTATCGCATTAATTTATTTCAGATATATAGGTTATAGACTTCTACCTAAAAACAAAACAAACAACAAGCCTGTGGATATTGAAACTACATTCCACAAATGGATTGAGGCCTACAAAATTGATGGTGATTACTATAGACTCCGCGTGCGTTCTGTATCTCCATTATTAGGCACCAAAATGAAAAAATGGAAGCTTGAAAAAAACTATAACATATCAATAATTCGATTAAAAAGAAGACATCCAAATGCTTTAAAAGGGGTTCCTCAATTTGTTGAATTTCCAGATCAGAAAACAGAGTTTATGTATCACGATATCATTACGGTAAAAGGTGATACTGAGGATATTAACCGTTTGATGATTAAATTCAGATTGGGTCTACTACCCCTAGAACCTGTTACCGATGAGCTGAAAAACAACTTAATCAATCAAGAGGTGGGAATGACAGAAGTTATTGTAAACCCAAACTCTATGCTAGTAGGCAGAAGATATAAACTTGGTGACTATTTTCAACGTTTCGGTATTCAATTATTGGCCGCATCCAGAAACAACAAACCCTTATTAGATAAGGAGATAAAAATAAATGTGGGCGATTCATTTCTTTTAAGAGGTTCTTGGGAAAACATAGAAAACCTTAAAAAACAACATGATAACCTAGTGATTTGTGGCAGTCCAGAAGGTATGGCTAAAAATATTGACAAGCTTAATTCAAAATCTTTCATAGCACTTGGGGCTTTACTTTTAATGATTGTACTTTTAGTTTTCAAATTAGTTCCTGGCTCTATTGCAGCACTAATTTGTGGTGGCATCGTATTACTTACAGGATGTGTCCCAATGCACAAGGCGTACAAAGGTATTAGTTGGACAAGTGTAGTAATGATTGCCGCAATGATACCTATGGGTATTGCGTTACAAAAAACAGGTACAGCGCAATTAATAGCAAATACTTTGGTAGATTATCTCGGATCTATTCACCCAGTTATGCTTCTAGGAGGTATATTTTTACTAACCACAACCTTTAGTCAAGTGATTAACAATTCAGCAACCGCAGTATTAATGGCGCCAATAGCCATGTTAGCAGCTAGTTCCTTAAATATTTCACCAGAACCATTTATGATTGTAGTTGCCATCAGCGCATCTACGGCATTCTTAACACCTGTAGGTACAACTACCAACGCCATGGTCATGTCCGCAGGAGGCTACAAATTCATGGATTACTTAAAAGTGGGCGCGCCTTTACTGCTCATGTTTTTCATTATATCGCTAGTATTGGTACCAATCATATGGCCTTTTTAACTTTTTTTATTAACCATTGTGACTTTTAGCAACCAAAAAGGAGCTTGATTATCGAGCTCCTTTTTACTTTTATCATGTTCTCAGTTTGGGCGTTCCCCTTTGGGTCGGGCTTTCCGCTAATAGTTTTGGCTCGATGCACGCCTCGCCAAAAGCTGCCGCTGCAATCCCTAACGCGGGCTTGTCTGCCAACACCGTTTCTACTCAAAATAAAGTTCTAACTTGATGAGCCGAAGATTACTAATTTAAAAATATACTCTTGAATTTAACAAAACTGCCATTTCCTTTTGAAGCATTTTGGCCTTTTCAGCAGCTACCTCTGCAAAGTCTTCATCTTGAGACGCATAAATAATACCTCTTGAAGAATTAATTAAAAGCCCAACATTAGCGTTCATACCATATTTACAAACCTCTTGAAGATTACCACCTTGAGCACCAACCCCTGGTACCAATAAAAAGCTATCAGGAATTATTTGCCGTATCTGCGCCAAATATTCTGCTTTAGTAGCACCAACCACATACATCAAGTTCTCAGCATTTCTCCATGTTTTAGAAGTTTCCAAAACTTGTTTGTAGAGTTGGGTATCATCAACAAGTTTCGTCTGAAAATCAAAAGCCCCTTTATTAGAAGTTAATGCTAAAAGTATGGTATGTTTATCTTCAAAAGCTAAAAATGGTTCTACGGAATCTTTCCCCATATAAGGCGCAACGGTCACCGAATCAAAAGCTAAATCCTCAAAAAACGCCTTAGCATACATTGTGCTTGTATTACCGATATCCCCGCGCTTTGCATCCGCAATGGTAAAAATCTCGGGATGCTTTTCATTTAAATAATTGATAGTTTTTTCTAAAGCCTGCCAACCTTTAAGTCCATATGCCTCGTAAAACGCTGTATTCGGTTTGTACGCCACACACAAATGATGGGTTGCATCTACAATGGCCTTATTAAAAGCGAAAATAGGATCCTCTTCTTTTAAAAGATGTTTCGGAATTTTATTTAAATCTACATCCAGTCCAATACAAAGGAAGGATTGCTTTTTTTTGATTTCTGAAATAAGTTGGTTTGTTGTCATCCTCCTTAATCCTCCGTAGGAGGAAACTGTTAGGTAAATTAAATATTTAAACATCCTTTTGAGTGTCCTTCCCCTTGGGAAGGAATCAGGAAGGGCTTATTTATATAGTTTCATCACTAGCCTTTAGCTTTTCGGTGTTTTCGGCTAATTGCAATTCATCAATAATTTTTTGAATATCCCCATTTACAATATTTTGCAAATCGTAAAGCGTTAAACCTATTCTATGATCGGTTACACGACCTTGAGGATAGTTATAGGTTCTAATTTTAGCACTTCTATCTCCAGAAGATACCATACTTCCACGTTTGGCTGCATCTTCCTCTTGTTTCTTCGCCAACTCTAAATCATATAAACGGGAACGCAATACTTTAAAGGCTTTTTCTTTATTCTTATGTTGTGATTTTTGATCTTGACATTGGGCTACCAAACCAGTAGGCTCATGCGTTAAACGCACCGCGGAATAGGTGGTATTCACCGACTGCCCTCCAGGACCTGAAGAACAGAAATAATCGATACGCACATCTTTAGGGTCAATTTCTACATCAAATTCTTCAGCTTCAGGAAATACCATCACCGTTGCTGCACTTGTATGCACGCGTCCTTGTGTTTCCGTCTGTGGCACACGTTGTACACGATGTACTCCAGCTTCAAATTTTAAAGTACCGTACACATCTTCACCAGAAACTTCAAACTGTATTTCTTTAAAACCACCATTTGTACCTTCACTGAAATCTACGGTACTCACATTCCAACCTTTACTTTCGCAGTATTTTGTATACATTCTAAATAGGTCTCCAGCAAAAATACTTGCTTCGTCTCCACCCGTTCCTGCACGTAATTCCACTACGGCGTTTTTGGCATCCTCAGGATCTTTAGGTATTAATAACACCTTTATGTCTTCTTCCAATTTCAGAATCCCTTCTTTTGCTTCATCGTACTGCATTTTAGCCATTTCTACCATTTCTGCATCACTGCCATCTGCAATAATCTCCTCAGCTTCACTTAAATTCTCTGTTAACTCAATATAAGCGTCTCGCTTCTCCATCAAAAGCTTCAAATCCTTATACTCTCGCGTTAATTGCACATATCGTTTTTGATCTGATATGATATCTGGTTGAATGATTAAATCACTCACCTCATCAAAACGTTGTTTTACTATCTGTAGCTTATCTAACATCTTCTTTTCTATAAAAATTCCTTCAATCCAACCTATTTCCAACCAAATGTTTCTAAATGAAGTACAGGCCGCTTCGTTGAACAAAACAATTAAAAAAAAGATTTTGCAATTGAAATTTCATGTTATTGAGAATCACAATTTCAATTGAAGCTTCAATATAAAACCTTGAAACATCCTTTTCTAATTGGTCACCAAAAATACGATAATTTATGAATTTAATACCCTTGTAAAAATCTATGTTTGGAATAAAAATAATACCGTAAATACAGCGTTATTTAATGTGTTATGCAACAACTTTTATCAATCTTTTTATTTTACAGACCCTTTTTTCTTTGGTCTTTCGGCATCAATTTCATTTTGTTGGTATTGGGGTTTGACTTGCTGCCTTTGTTCTTAGCGAAATTGTTTATTTTAATCTTTCTTTGGTACACCATAAACGAAACAAGAGCCAAGCGAAAATTAATGTTTTATAAAAACTTAGGTATTTCTACATTTAAGCTATTTTCAGTGGTTTATATTATTGATATTATCTTGAGCTTGCCATATATACTAGTTCTTAAAGCTTTTGTATGATTTTTGAAATTGATAATGTAGAGTTAAATTTTAAAAATAAAAACATTTTAAATGGTATTTATTTAAAAGCTGAAACTGGAAATGTCACTGGGATTTTAGGGAGTAATGACTGCGGAAAAAGTAGCTTACTAAATATAGCTTTTGGTAATTTAAAAGCTAAATACAAGTTAATAAGAATTGACAAAACGCCTATTTTAAAACCACTTTATCAAACAGGGTTGGTTGGACTATTAACCCAATACAACTTTACGCCCAACCAAATGAAAATAAAAAGGGCGTTTAGATTATTTAATGTTGAATGGCAGCGATTTATAGAGACTTTTGATTCTATTAAAATTGACAAAAACAATAAACTTAATACACTTTCGGGTGGAGAACGGCGTTTACTAGAAACTTATCTGATACTTAAAGGCCGTTTCAAAATTATTTTTTTAGATGAGCCTTTTTCACACTTGGCACCAATTCATATTGAAAAAATTAAAGCATTAATTACTTCGGAAAAGCAACACAAAATAATTGTGATTACAGACCATATGCATCGCCATATTATTGACGTTTCTGATACGATTTACCTTTTAAAAAACGGTTGCACTAAACTGGTAAATAAACTTACGGAACTTGAAGATTACAAATATCTTAGCACACTTCAGAAATGAAAAAAGAAAGCACAAATACTTCCTTTTTGAATTCGATATAACAAAACAATTTTACCCGCACTTGGAAGACCCACAATCACTACACGTTAAGCAGCCTTCTTGATAAATTAAGTTTGTAGATTCGCAGTTGGAACAGGTTTGCCCCTTCACTTCTGTACCATCTTCAATATACCGTTTTAAAGCACGACCCACACCATTTTTCCAGGTATTGATGGACTCACTATCTAGCTGTAAACTATTTATCAAATCTACAATTTTATCAATAGGCATCCCATGTCTCAATGTACTTGAAATTAGTTTTGCATAGTTCCAAAATTCTGGATTAAACTTATGCGATAAGCCTTCAATTGTGGTTTTATAACCTCTGGTATTTTTATATTGAAAGTCGTAACGTTTAGAGCCATCTTCACTTTTATTTTTGATGATTAAACCACGGTTTACCCAACGTGGAATGAGTATTCCGTCTTCATCATCCGCTAATCCCGTAAAAATCTCGTATGGTTTTTCATCAACAAGTCCAATAAAAGCAATCCACTTTTCTTTATTATTTTGAAAACGAACGACATCGGCCTCTAAAATCTGCGGACGTTTATTTGGAAATACTGTAAGCTGATTTTCAGTATTTTCCACTTTCTTCTCCTCATTAGAAATTAACACTCCAGAACGGGAACCATCACGGTATACCGTAACGCCTTTACAGCCAACCTCCCAAGCTTTCACATATAAATCGCCCACTAATTCCTCGCTAACATCATTTGGTAAATTGATAGTAACACTAATAGAATGATCCACCCATTTTTGAATAGCACCTTGCATGTTAACTTTACTTAACCAATCCACATCATTTGAGGTAGCCCCATAATATGGTGATTGTTTCACCAAATCATCTAACTCTTCTTGCGAGAAATTTTGAGACGTATCAATGCCATTCACCTCCATCCACTGTTTGAATTTGTGGTGAAACACAACATACTCCTCCCAAGAGTCCCCTACCTCGTCCACAAAATCCACACGAACATCCTTATCATTTGGGTTTACTTTTCGTCTTCTTTTATAAACAGGTAAAAATACAGGTTCAATACCCGAAGTGGTTTGTGTCATTAAACTAGTTGTTCCGGTTGGAGCAATAGTCAATAACGCGATATTTCGTCTACCGTACTCGAGCATTTCATAATATAGCTGACTATCAGCTTCTTTTAAACGAAGCACAAACGGATTATCTTTTTCACGATCGGAATCATAAATGGTAAAAGTACCTCTCTCTTTGGCTAAATTCACAGAACCACGATATGCTTCTAAAGCTATAGTTTTATGTAATTCTACAGAAAACGCATTTCCTTCTTCACTACCATAACGCAACCCCATTGCAGCAAGCATATCGCCTTCCGCAGTAATACCTATACCTGTTCTTCTGCCCTCATACGCCTTTTTTCTAATATTTAACCACAGGTTTCGCTCCACACTTTTTACCTCGTCATTTTCAGGATCTTCTTCAATTTTTTTGAGAATGGTATCTATTTTTTCTAATTCCAAATCTATGATATCATCCATAATGCGTTGTGCGTAGGCCACATGCTCTTTGAATAATTCAAAATTGAAACTAGCATCTTTGGTAAACGGCTGCTCCACATATGAAAATAAATTGATGGCCAGTAATCTACAGGAATCATAAGGACACAAAGGAATCTCCCCGCATGGATTGGTAGAAACTGTTTTGTAGCCCAAATCTGCATAACAATCAGGTACAGATTCATTTGCAATAGTATCCCAAAATAGAATACCAGGTTCTGCTGATTTCCATGCGTTATGTACTATTTTTTTCCAAAGCGTATTAGCTTCAATAGTTTTTAAAACTTTGGGATTGTCACTAAAAACTGGATATTTCTGCACGTATTCTGAACCAGATTTTACGGCGGACATAAAGGTATCATCAATCCTTACCGAAACATTAGCACCTGTTACTTTACCAGCTTCCAACTTGGCATCAATAAAATCCTCTGCATCTGGATGGTTAATGGAAATGGAAAGCATAAGTGCACCGCGGCGTCCATCTTGCGCCACCTCTCTGGTAGAATTAGAGTACCGCTCCATAAATGGCACAATACCAGTAGATGTTAAAGCAGAATTTTTAACCATAGACCCTTTTGGACGTACATGAGACAAATCGTGTCCCACACCTCCACGACGTTTCATTAACTGCACTTGTTCCTGATCAATCTTCATAATACCACCATAGGAATCAGATGCGCCACTATTACCGATAACAAAACAATTTGATAGGGACGCTATTTGATAAGGGTTACCAATTCCAGCCATCGGGCTACCCTGAGGCACGATGTATCTGAAGCCTTTTATTAAGTTATAGACTTGTTTTTCAGACAATGGATTGGCATATTTTTTTTCAATACGGGCTATTTCACGCGCAATACGTTTATGCATATCATCAGGAGATAATTCAAATAAATTACCTTCAGAATCTTTTAAAGCATATTTATTGATCCAAACACGGGCTGCTAGATCATCATTTTTGAAGTATTTTAATGAAGCTTCAAACGCTTCTTCTTGAGTATGAGATTTTTGATCGGGAGAAGTTTTTACATTCATTGTGGTCAGTATGGTTTGTGGATTAATTAGAAACCATAAAACAACAAAAAATATTTTATTTTAAAACTGACTTATGTCATAAAGTTTACATTAAAAAATAATCAAAATAATGACTGTCAATTAATTAAAAATTTATCAACAAGAAAAAGTTAACAAATTTTGAAAAATTTCGTAGGCACGAAATTTAGAAATCTACGGCAAAACCTATACCTAAAAACTGCTTCCACTGCACCTTAGCACCAGCTTCATCAAACTCTCCTTCAACCGTTGCTGATGGTTCTTGGGTTTTTACATCATCGTCGTATCTTAAATGAGATTCTAAAGTTGCCCTAACAAAACTATTCACTTTAAAATCAAAATTTAGTCGCCAATCCACATCTATATTACCAAAGTTATTGATGTAATCTGTATACACACTTAAAAGGTTTGTGGCTTTTATATTTTTTGCCAACTCCAAAGCATAACTATTGGTCATTAAAATACCAACCTCCCTTCGTATGTTGCTACCCTCTCTAATTAAGTTGCCGTTATCGTCAAAAACAGCAGGCTCCACGCCAAAGGACCCGGCATTTGCCAAATCTTGATCTAAAACAAATGTTGCTTTCAAAGTTAAAGGTGAGGCATAAAATGATAGTTCATCAATATTTTTACCGTATTCCATACCACCACCAAAAAACAAATAACCAGGTGCCATTAACCTTGAAATTGGTGTACTTGTATCTGGATACTTGTAACCATTGGTAACTTGGGTTTTAAAATTAAAACGGGCTGAGTAAAACCATTTAGAATCTTTTGTAGGTTGGTAACCCAAATTGGAAATCATCTCAAAAATATCATCTGTTTTGCGTAACTCCCTACTTTCTTGCTTGTTTACACCGTAACCCAAGCGCACACTATTATTCCAAAAGAAATACTTATCCTTATAATTCGCGTTGTATTGATATCCCAATAACGCTGAAATAGAATTAGTTCCACCGGCATTCCAATTGGTAAAACTTACTTGACTTACATCTATACTAGCCTTATGTTTCTGTTTCCATTGTGGGCCATCATAAACCTTTTTTTCTATGATGTAAAGAGAATCTGGCTGAGCAAAAGCGAATTGAATTGAGAAAATTGTGAGGGCTAAAATTAGTCTTCTCATGAATGCGGGTAATTTGGTTTAGGTAAAAAAAATTTAATTATCAAAAATCATTCCACAAGGCGATTTCTAATACTTTACTTATAACTAAACTCACCAAACTCACTTTTTATTGTAAGCGATTTTGTTTCTGAAGCCTCCACCCTACCAATAACTTGGGCGTTTACGTGAAACGATTTTGAAATTTCAATAATAGTATCAGCAATTTCAGGTTTAACATACAATTCCATTCTATGACCACAGTTAAATACTTGATACATTTCTTTCCAATCGGTTTTTGATTGTTCTTGTATCAATTTGAACAGTGGTGGAACTGGAAACATATTATCTTTCACAATATGCAAATCATCCACAAAATGAAGAATTTTAGTTTGCGCACCACCAGAACAATGAATCATTCCGTGCACATCTTCACTATTATATTTTGAAAGTATGGCTTTTATAATTGGCGCATAGGTTCTAGTAGGCGATAACACTAGTTTACCAGCATCTATCGGTGCATCTGCAACATCGTCCGTTAGTTTTACATTTCCAGAATATACCAGATCTTCTGGAACAGCAGCATCAAAACTCTCTGGGTATTTCTTAGCCAAATAGCTGTGAAACACATCATGACGTGCAGACGTTAAACCATTGCTACCCATACCGCCATTATATTCGGTTTCGTACGTGGCTTGTCCAAAGGACTCTAACCCAACTATAACATCTCCCGCTTTGATATTAGCATTGTCTATTACATCGCTACGTTTCATTCTAGCGGTAACCGTAGAATCCACAATTATTGTTCTTACCAAATCACCCACATCGGCAGTTTCGCCACCTGTAGAATGAATGGTAACACCAAAAGATTTTAAATCCTCAATAAGCTCCTCTGTACCATTTATAATTGCTGAAATTACTTCTCCAGGAATCAAGTTTTTGTTTCTACCAATGGTTGAAGATAGCATAATATTATCAGTAGCACCAACACACAACAAATCATCAATGTTCATGATTAATGCATCTTGGGCAATGCCTTTCCAAACCGAAACATCTCCAGTTTCTTTCCAATACATATACGCTAAAGATGATTTTGTACCAGCACCATCGGCGTGCATTATCAAACAATAGTCTTCGTCGTTGGTTAAATGGTCTGGTACAATTTTGCAAAAAGCTTTAGGGAATAAACCTTTATCTATATTTTTTATAGCGTTATGAACATCTTCTTTAGAGGCCGAAACTCCTCTTTGTGCGTAGCGTTTTGAAACTTCTTGACTCATGGTTGCTTATTGTGCTGCAAAGAAACGGAATATTTTAAAAATCAAGTATCATGAAGCCCACAATAAACAGTGATTTATTAACGGGGTTTTTAACTAAGAAATACTGCTTTAATTAAGTTTAAAAACTTGACTTTGTAAAAAATTTCTGCTACCTTCGTTTACCGGCGGATATAAGCCATTAACCAACGGCAAATATCCGTAACCACGTTGTAAGCCATTTGAGAAAACCAACATATGAAAGAACAATTCCAAGAAACTAAAAAGTTAATTCTCTTCGAAGAAAAAGTTGGAGGTAAAAAAGTCGTATATCGCCAACACAAAGAAGATGAGGAAAAGGAATTCGTTAAAATCTATGAACAAAAAGGGAAAGATTATTTTTTCGACTACGATGGACAAACTATAAAACAAATTGAATTAAGAGATTTTGAAGAAATTCCTTATCTGTTTAGTTCATTTGGTTATGGATTTAGTGACAATACAGTAAACAGTTTTTTTAGGTATCAATTCGATGATAAGCGAATAAATAAAATCATAATATCAGAAGAGATTGAGTCTAAAAAAGTTCGAAAAAACCTTTTTCTAAATCTAAATGACCTTTCAGCATTAATTTCAAGTACAAATCAAGAACAAAGAGCTTGTAACGACACTAAAAAAATTCTAATTAAAAATTTTTTAGTAGATATATTTCCAGAAATAGCTTTTGACTATAAAGAGACAAATAATAACAAAAAGCTGATTTTAAGAAACCTTAATCAAAAACTAATTGACCAACTAACGGCTGATGATATTGAAAAAATTGGGGATTTTTATGTGGATGCTTCGAAAAAATATAAAAGAGCGGATTTAGTCAAAAGAATGACATTTGGACTTCAAAAAAATGCTCAAATCCTAACACTTCAAGAAATCATTGCTAAATATGAATCCTTGTTAAAGGAAAATCCACCAGAAAGTTCTTGGCAGAAATTTTTTGATGAATACATTACACTTTTTGACACACGATACGCACATAAAATCAACTATAAAAATATTGCTACAGGAATAACAAAATATCCTGATTTGGTTTTGGTTGATATTTATGGATACATTGACTTTTATGAACTAAAAAAAAGTAGTACGCCTTTAATTCAATACGATTCAAGTCATAAAACGTGGTATTGGACAAAAGATGTTTCTATGGTAATCGCACAAGCAACTGATTATCTACAAAAATCAAAGGAAAATGCTATTAGTTATACCAAGGCAATTAAAGAAGAAACCGAAACTGAAAGCGAAGAAGGAATAGATGTCAACATTATAAATCCGAGAGTGATAATTGTTGCAGGTTCCACAAAGGAATTGAACACAAAGAAAAAACTAAATCACTTTAAAAATCTTCGAGAGAGTTTAAAAGACATAGAGTTTGTATTATATGACGAACTTCTTGAACGTCTTAAAAACCTTTTAGACAAAATAAAAATCAAATAAATGACTACTGACGAAAAAATTGAGAAGATTTCTGAATTCCTTCATCAACCAAATAATAAATTGATTTGGAGTAAAAAAGAAACATTACAAGCTGGAACTTTTTTCGACATCGAAATGTCAAATAGTCCAATGAATATTGATTTTTCTGTTGAAACTATTGTTGATGGAATTGAAGAGGCCATAGTTATTTTAAAAAACATTACAATTAATAGAGATTTGGAGTCGATAAAAAAAGACGTTGAATCTAAACTGAATAAATATAATATTAACCCAAACCAAAATTTTTATCTTGCCATTAAAGGTAATCGAGATGAAAGAATGGAAGAATAAAAACGGCTTACAACAATGGCTATAAGTAATTGCTTGTTCTCGCCTACTTCTGAAAATCCTCGCGGATTTTCAGTTTGGTGTGTACTTGCAAAGTTAAGTGCTAACCCACGCAACTACTCATAGCCGAGACCGGTCAAACGAACCTCTCAAAATAAATACTACTCTAAGCCCAAAGAACTAAGCTAGCGAATAAACCCGCGTTAGCGATTGCAGTGGTAGCTTTTGGTGAGGCGCATCGAGCCAAAACTTTTAACGGAAAGCGCGACCCGCAGGGGAACGCCCAACAACAGAAAATTTTTAATATTTATCCCTTCAATTATTTTAGCTTACTAACTTTTTGATAATATCCTTAACTGGTAAAATAGCCTTTGTATGCTCAATACTCGGTCCCGCTACCCAAACCGTTTTATAAGTTGCTTTTTTTGCGGCTTTTTCAGTAGCTTTCATTCCTATAGAAAAGCGGATCATTTTCACCCATTTTTTGAGTTTTCTGTTTTTATTCAGCAAATTCTCAATCCACGTAGATTTTGTACCTATCTTTTGAACATAAGGTGTATTAATGACTGTGCAAGGCGTACCTGAAATACGTTCTGTCATTACGATATCTTTGGCACCATAATCTACACATGCCTGTTTATATTCTTGTGTTACACCGGCTTCTACAGAAGCTATAAAGGGACTGCCCACTGAAACTCCAGCGGCCCCATAACCTAGCATTTCATCAATATCAGCTTTACAGCCTACACCTCCAGCCGAAATTATAGGAATATTACAATTTTCAGTTAGTTCCTTAATCAAATTCTCTGGGGATATATTACCTCTATGTCCACCTGCTTCATTATTCACTGCAATAACTGCATCGGCTCCTAAAGCTTCAACTTTCTTTGCGAATTTTAAATCAACGACATCGCAAAACACCTTTATACCAACTTTATGTGCCTCTTTGATTGTTTCCTCTGGACTTCCTAAAGATGTGATAATAAAATCGCATCCCTCTTCGCAAATCACTTCTAACTGTGCCTTGTATTTTAAGTTAGATTTATTTACTATTAAATTAAAGCCAAAAGACCCACCTTTAGGTTTTGCTGCCTTTAGCGTTCTTAAAGCTCCTCTAAGTTCATCTAAAGCTCTATAGTTTAATGCAGGAATACAGCCTGCAATACCACCATGCATTGCCTCAGTTACCATTTCAACATTAGATACTAAAAACATTGGTGCCTGAATAATAGGATACTTAATATTTAGTAAATCTGTAAGTTTTGTAGCCATTTGAAAATATTTTATCAAATATACTAAATTATTATGCATGCATAGTAATTGAAATTCAAGAGGTTAGCTTATCAATCTTAATATTTTAACATAAAATACTGATAACATGATATTTATCATTTTTTTATTATGCATGCATAATTAATTTTGAACCAAAACAAATCCTTTATTATGAAAACTGTAGTATCCAGTATTGTCATCTTATTTCTATCCTGTTTATCTTTTGCTCAAACCATTGCTCTACCAGAAACTGTGATTTCCGAAACTCTAAATTATTCTGATTTAGACATATCAAAAAATCGTTGCGCATATGTACAAAAGTTAGAGCACGCACTTTTAAACTACAACCACTCTAACATATTAGACTTATTTGATGATAAGGATGATATTTACCAAGTAACGTTTAAAACACCACAGGGTAGCATAACAGCCTCATTCAATAAAGATGGAAAAATTATTAAAACACAGGAAGTTTATAAAAATGTAAGACTACCAAGAATGGTTTTGGATGTTGTATCCCAAAAATTTCCAAAATATGCTATTGTTGAAGACAAGTATTTTGTGAAATATAATAGCGAGGTTTCAGGTTTAAAACAGGAATATCAAATTAAACTAAAAAATGATAAAACTGTTATTGTTTTAAAAACCAGCGCCAAAGGAGAACTTATTTAAACTAACTATTCTAAAAATTGATAGTACCCACTTTTTAAATAAGCACCTTCAGGAAACCCAATAGGATGGTCTACATCGTGTTGGGTTTTCAATTTTAATTTCCATTGTCTTGATTTGCCAGACAATACCTTATCATTGATGTGATAGAACGTTTCTGTTGTTATTCTGGAAGAACATGAGGCTAAAACAAGTAACCCATTTCTCGCGGTAAGCTGTTCTCCTAAATCTGCCAATTGTTGGTATTTTTTTTTGGCGCGTTCAATTTCAGAAGCCTGTTTTGCAAAACTTGGTGGATCGATAACTACAACATCATAAGTATTTCTGTTGTTTATAAGTTTTTGTAGTTCTTCAAAAGCATCGCCTGCTATCGTTTTGTGTGTTCCAGAGTACTTATTTAACTTTCCGTTTTCGACAGCGATTTCCAATGCCTGTTTACTAATGTCTAAACTAGTAACTTCCTTTGCGCCTTTGGCAAGAGCATGAACTGAGAAACCACCGGCATAAGAAAAGACGTCCAATACAGTTTTACTTCTACTCCATTCTCCCACCTGTTTTCTGTTAGCGCGATGGTCTAAAAAATAACCAGTTTTATGTCCTTTAATGACATTTGCCGAAAAGTTTACACCATGTTCTATAAATTGTACAACTTCATTTTCTAGGATACCGTAAATGACTTGTCCGTCTTTAAATTGATGCGCTTTAGACTGTTGTAAATTTCTGCTCAATCGCATAACGACAGTTTCTGCATTTGAAACTTCTTGTAAACTTGATATAATGTCCTCTAAATAAGGCAACCATGTTTCTGAATATAGTTTCACAACTAATACTGAATTATAAACATCTGCAATTAAACCTGGGAAACCATCGTTTTCTCCAAATAGTAATCGATAACTATTTGTATTAGTAAACAATAAAGGCTTTCTTATCTCAAAAGCCTTCAATATTTTCTTTTGAAAAAAAATAGCATTTATATCTACCTTCTCATAACCAGAATACAGCATTTTTATGCGAATTGGAGAATCGGCATCATATAAGCCTATACCAATAAGACGATTTTTGTTCTTACTGAAAATAATGGCTAAATCTCCTGTTTTAGCATCATTATTTACTTTAATAATGTTATTTGAAAACACCCATGGATGCCCTTTAATTACAAATTGTTCGCCTTTAGCATTTAATTTTACTGCAATTCTCTTTTGCATTTAACCAGTTTTCTAAAAAAAATGACAATATAAAATGTTCATTTAGATTATCATCATCATGAAAGGATTTATAAGTATTAAGCTTTTCTGATTTATTCATATCTTTAAATATTTTTGTTTTTTATCGAATTTTATTGCTTTTCGTCGAATATTGTAAAAAAAAGTGTATATTCGCCATAGTGAAAGTAACACGCTAATTATTTAGTCCCCAACTAAATAACCTACTTATGAAGAAAAATACCAACCTATTTAGGATAGTACTTGTTTTATCTCTCGTTTTCACCAGCCTAAATTCTTGGGCGCAAACCATTGCTTCTTACGATTTTGAAAGTGGATTACAAAGTTGGACTGATGGCGGTTCAGATTCTGGCCTTAATACCGATCCTGTTTATGCTGCAAATGGTAATCAGAGTATTTACTCTAAGGATGATGATACGTCTAATAATTACACAACTTCTCCAACTCTAAATCTTTCATCTTACAGTTCTATCGACTTTTCATTTTCCTTTATTGGAAGAGGACTTGATACTGGAGAAGGTTTTTCTGTTGAATACTACAATGGTTCAAGTTGGTCTACCTTAAAAACTTATGCATTGGGTACAGATTTCACTTCAAACAATTTGAAATATGAATTTTACATAACTGTTACAAGTGGTTTATCATCAACTTCTCAATTCCGATTTACAAGTAATGCTGACAGTAATTGGGAGTATAGTTATTTTGATGACGTAATTGTAAAAGTATCAGAAGCTGAAATAGATATTCAAGGAAATGCCATAACCATTGCAGATGGTGATGCTACCCCTAATAATTCTGATCATACACATTTTGGAACCGCAAATTTTGGAACGCAAATTTCTAGGACATACATTATAAATAATTACGGAGGAGCAGATTTAAATATTACCAGCATAGTGTTATCTAATACAACAGATTTTTCAATAATAGCGCCTTTTTATAGTTCACCCGTAGTTGCTACTAGTGGCTCTACAACATTCACGATTCAATTTAATTCGGCATCTTTAGGCACCAAGACGTCAACTGTTACAGTATCAAATGATGATTCAGATGAAGGTACATATACATTTGAAATTGAAGCTAGAGCGGAGCAAAACTTTTTTGACAGTGACGGTGATGGTGTTCTAGATAACGTAGATATTGATGACGATAATGATGGGATAGAAGATGGCATAGAAGAAACCTCTTGTAAAAACTCCGCAACAGCAACTACTACCAATTATAAGTTTCTAAATGAAACTTTTGGAGAAGGCAACAGAACCACTATTAACACAACATATGATGCCATTACAACGTATTGTTATGAAGATGGTACTGTAGGCACAAATGTTACAGAATGTCCGTCTCTAAGCAATATGAGTTTAAATGATGGTGAGTATACGGTTTATTACAAGGCAGGAGATGGCGATGGGACAGACGACACTCCAAATGGAGAAGTAGCATCATGGGCAGATGACTACTGGTATACTGGTGAAGATCACACGTCTGGAGACACAAATGGAAGAATGGCTATGTTTAATGCCTCTTACGATCCTGGTACGTTTTATACCGCTACCATTATTGGGGCATTACCCAACGTACCAATTACCTATAGTTTTTGGGTGTTGAATTTAGATACCACCACGGCTCCAGGAATTGCAACTCGATTAAGACCAAATATTTTAGTAGAGTTTAGAGACGTTAATAATAATGTCCTAGCCTCAATTACAACAGGAGACATTGACCCATCTATAAATGGTGATGCTGAAAATAGCTGGCATCAATTTACAGCAGACTTAACTTTTAATGTAAGTGAGTTTTACGTTTACTTTATTAACAACGAAGTTGGAGGAGCAGGAAACGATTTAGCCATTGACGATATTGTAATTTCCCAAACACTTTGTGATACTGATGGCGATGGTGTTGCAGATGTTTTTGATTTAGATTCTGACAATGATGGTATTCCAGATGTAGTTGAAACTGGTTTAGGAAGCTACAGTGAAGGTAATGCAACATTAACTGGTTCAAGTTCATGGGTGGACTCTAATGGAAATGGTATGTACGATCTTGCTGAAGGCACTACACCTATTGATTCAGATGGTGATTCAGTACCTAACCACTTAGATTTGGATAGTGATAATGACACCATTTTTGATGTAGATGAATCTGGCGCAGGAAATTCGGCAGACACAAATTATCAAAATGGTGATGGCGATGTAACAGGTGATGGTGTAGGTGATGGAACAGACACAGATACCGTTCGAGAAACAGATATTAACTCCGATGGCACCATAGAGTATTTTACAGATGGTATTTTAGATTTATATGATTTTTTTGAAGGAAGTTCTATGTCCACTGGTTTTGGCAACTCCAATCAAGGTACAACAGGTACAGGTTGGGAATATTACGTTGTAGATACTGATAATGACGGCACACCAGATTATTTAGATACTACTTCAGATGGATCAACCTATGATATATCACATACCCTATATGCCAGTCTTGATGGGAATAACGATGGAATAATTGATGACACAAGCGATACTGAAGGTGATGGAATTTTAGATTTATTTGATACGAATGATGCTGTGTTTGGATCTCCTAGAGATCTTAATGATAAGTTTCTACTCTATTTTGATGGCAGAAATGATTATGCGGATGAATCTACTGTAATTGATGAATGGTCTGGGGCCTCATTAATGACTTGGTTAAAAATTGATCCATCATCAACAGGAGAACAGTTTATCATGGGGCAAGATGAGTTTTACTTAAAGTTAAATACAGATAAAACAGTAAGTGCGTATGCAGATTCAAAAACAGTAAAAAGCAGTAGCGCTTTAACTACTAATTATTGGGTTCATATTGCTGCTACTTATAGCAGTTCTAATAGTCTTATGGCACTATATGTTAATGGCGAACAAGTATCCACCACTGCAATTTCTGGTGCACTCAATTCTGATAGCTCAAGTTTCACCTTGGGTAGAGCCCCAGATACCAGTGATAAATACTTCCACGGGTGTTTAGATGAAGTACGGGTTTTTAATAAAGCATTATCAGCCAACGAGTTGCGAAAAATGATTTACCAAGAAATAGAGGAAAACGCTGGAAATGTAAAAGGCGTTGAAATCCCAAGAGATATTACAGATTTTGTAAGCCCTAGTACCGAAACGCCATTACCTTGGTCGAATTTAGTACGTTATTATAGAATGGACACCTATAAAGATGATATTATTGATGATGTATCGACTACTTCTATCGATACAGATTCTGGAACAAAAATTTATAACGTAAAAACGATTGATAAGCAAACCGCTCCTCTTCCATTTACTACACATTCAGATGGAGATTTACCAACAGCGGTTGATGTATCTGGAGATGGTGTTAATGGAAATGATGCCATTACTTACGACTGGTCCATTGTAAAAATTCAAAATGAAAACACACACTATAACTCTACGCAGAAGCATTTGGCATTAATTGTGGATGCTACTGATGCTAGCACTTCTAATCCTATAGTTTTAACCGTTGGAAATGACTCTGAACTGAATGTAAGTTGGTATTTAAAACTGGATGGTAAAATTGATTTAGAGGGCGAATCGCAATTGGTACAAGGTGAAGAAAGTTATCTGGATCCTACCAGTTCTGGAACTTTAGAGAAAGATCAACAAGGTACCGCGGATACATACACCTATAATTATTGGTCTTCTCCCGTTGGACTTTCTAATGGAACAACTAACAATAATGCATTTACTGCAGCAGATATCTTTACAAATGTAACTTTCACAAGTTCTGGTTATGATGGTTCAGCATCTCCATTAACCTTGGCAGATTATTGGATTTGGAAATTTAGCAATAAGACAAGTGGAAGTTATTCCCAATGGCAGCATGCTAGAAGTACAGGCAGTATTTTACCTGG
Source organism: Jejuia sp. (assembly GCA_049889775.1). Classification (GTDB taxonomy): domain Bacteria; phylum Bacteroidota; class Bacteroidia; order Flavobacteriales; family Flavobacteriaceae; genus Jejuia. Next base: position 52,107 of record JBMHCT010000013.1, on the reverse strand, counting down.
AGAAGGTTTCACAATGAAAGGTCCTGGTAGTGGAGGCATTTCAACAGATCAAAATTATGTTTTAGAAGGAAAGCCTAACAACGGCGACATTAATTTAAGCATTAGCGCTGGTAATGATTATCTAGTAGGCAATCCATATCCTTCCGCTATTGATGCACATCAATTTATTTTGGATAACGGCCCCGTAATTGACAGTGTAGACGTGGGACCTACTATAAACGGAACGCTTTACTTTTGGGAACATTGGGGTGGTGGATCTCACCTGTTGAGAGAATATCAAGGTGGTTATGCCACATATTCTCTATCAGGGAGTACTCCAGCGGCTTCTAAGGGCACAAACGATCCCGATGTAGGTACAGGAGGTGTTCCAACAAAACTACCTGGACGCTATATTCCTGTAGCACAAGGCTTTTTTGTTACCGGAGAATCTTCTGGAACTATACAATTTAATAACGGGCAACGGGTGTTCCAGACTGAAGATGGGACAAATTCATTATTCGTAAAAACAGGAAACACTAAGAAAACCGCTTCGAATTCGTCAAAAGAACTGGACACAAGAATTAAATTAAGACTAGGTTTTAATTCTGTAAATGGTATTCACAGACAATTACTGGCTACGGTAGATTCTTTAGCCTCCGAAGACTATGATTGGGGGTTTGATGCACCACATATTGACGAACAAATGGATGATATGTATTGGCTTATTGATGATAAGAAATATACCATACAGGGCATTGATACTTTTGATGCTACTATAGTTATTCCTTTTGGGATCCATACAAAAACGGATGGCCAAAACCTAATTACCATTGATAAACTTGAGAACTTCCCATCTGACAAAGACATTTATCTACATGATAAGGAACTGGATATCTATCATGATTTAAGGGAAAGTGATTATAGCATAAACGTGCCTGCTGGTTCTTATTTAAATCGTTTCGAAATTACTTTTGCGAAATCACAGACGTTAAGTACTTCAGATATAATAGATTCTAATAATATTGAGATATTTTACTCTAATGAAAATGAAACTATTGTCATTAATAACCCTACTGCAAAAAACATAAAGGTAATAGAAATGTTTAGTATACTTGGGCAATCCTTATTTAGTTTGGATGTAAATTCTAATGAAACAAATATTAATTATAAGGCAACAAAAATTGCCACTGGAAATTACATTATTAAAATAGAAACCGAGTACGGTGTAATCTCTAAAAAAGTATTAGTACAATAGTTATTTGAATTAGTCACATAATATAACCCAAATAAAAATTTCAATTAGCTATTACTCCGAGTCCTGAATATTATGTTCGGGACTTTTTTATTATTGTTACTAACTCCTCAAATGATACTTTTTCTTGAGTTCCCGTTTTCATTTGTTTTAGGGTGTAGACATTGGCATTCATTTCTTCTTCTCCTACCAAAACCACGAAAGGAATAGCCCTTCTATTGGCATGCGTCATTTGTTTTTTCATTTTAGCGGCATCGGGGTATAATTCGGCATTTATCCCTTGTTCACGTAACCGCTTAATGGCTTTTAAGCTAAACAAGGCCTCTTTATCGCCAAAATTGATGAACAATACCTCAACATTGTTGTTGACAGTTTTAGGGAATAGATTCAATTCTTCCAAAACCAAATAAATACGATCTAAACCAAAACTAATACCAACACCACTCATATCTTTCATTCCAAAAATTCCAGTTAGATCATCGTAGCGACCACCGCCACCAATAGAGCCCATTTTTACATGCGCTGGAGCAGCTACTTCAAAAATAGCGCCTGTGTAATAATTTAAACCGCGAGCTAAAGTCACATCTAACTGTAATTTGGCTGTGTTTAATCCTAATTCAGTTATGGCATTATTTATAAATTCCAGTTCCGCTATGCCCTTTTTCCCTTCTTCTGAAGTAGAAAGAATATCTTTTAAACTTGAAATTTGAGATTCAAATTCTCCAGATAGTGAAAACAAAGGTTGCAACTTATCAATACCTGATTGCGGAATGTCTTTATCTAACATTTCCTGCTTCACCTTCTCCTCTCCTATTTTGTCCAATTTATCAAGAGCAACCGTGAAATCAATTAATTTATCGCTAGCACCAATAACCTCGGCAATACCTGACAAAATTTTTCTGTTATTGATTTTTATGGTAACACCTTCTAAGTTTAAGGTTGAAAATACTTTATCATATAACTGAATAAACTCTACTTCTTGCCAAAGTGAATCGCTTCCAACAACATCTGCATCACATTGGTAAAACTCTCTAAAACGTCCTTTTTGTGGCCTATCGGCGCGCCAAACGGCCTGTATTTGGTACCGTTTAAAAGGGAACTCTATCTCGTTTTGGTGTTGTACTACGTAACGTGCGAAGGGTACAGTAAGATCGTAACGGAGGGCTTTCTCAGAGATATCTGGTGTTATGCTCCCTGATTTTATATTTAAGAAAGCATCTGCATAAATATTTGCAAAGATTTTTTGACGATCTTTATCTGTAGGAGAAAAATTTGAAGCTTTATATAAATGATGAATATCAGAAAGTATTTTATCTAAAACATCATTAGCTGGCAGGTTTTTTATGGCATTTTTGCCTCTATGTTTAGCTGACATCACAAATTCATCAACCAAACTTTGCCTTGATTCCCTATATAGCCAATTCACACTTGATATGCGATCAGCAGAAAGGTTACGATAAAATAACTCTCCCGCACGAATCCCACTCATTATTCCATTTTTAACCTTATCAAAATAATCCCCAGAATTTAAAATCTTAAAAATCAAACGATCCCCCTCATCGCCATATTTACCCATTAAGGTTTCGGAATTTTCAAAACTTGGGGTTTCTATGGGTTGGAATCCAAAGGTTTCAAAAGCATCACGAATTGTATTAAAAATATAGTTTCGTTTTGCTACTTGTTCTGGATTAAAATCTCTTGTTCCTTTTGGGATGCTTGGTTTTTGTGACATATTGTTGCCTGCTAAAGCAGGTATCTTTTTTTAAATTTTAAAGTAGATTCCTCGTTAAGCGCGGATTAACAAACTTTGCGCAAAAATAATTAATGAATACGTCATTGCGAGCTTTTTGATGGAAAAAGCGAAGCAATCTTATTAATGCAACAGATTACTTCGTCGTTCCTCCTCGTAATGACGTTAGTTTATCAAATTATCAAAATAATGATACAATTCGCCTTTGGTAATGGATGCGCCTTGTTCTATCATTTTGAACTTGTCTAGGTTTTTATCTTCGCTGTAGTCCTTATCGGCTTGTAAAAACTCAACACTGTTGTCCATTAAATTTGCTCGTAACCAATTGTAGCCTTCTTTCGTAGTGATATCGACAGCTTCGTTTTTTACATTCACTACAATAGCGTGCATTTGCGTTTCACCTAAATGAAATAGATACATATGCTGTGGTGCAAAGTGCTCTAAATATTGGGCTTTGTTTAAAACACCTTCCCAAATTAAATCGCTAAATACATCCAATTCCATTTCTGCAACTTCGGGTTTGTTTACTTTTAAGTTTGCCCACTCCTCCGCAGTAACAGATTGTGTTGCCAGAAAATTAATAAACTCTTGGTGTAATTCTTCAAATTGTTCTTTTGTAAGTCTTCTATACTTCATAAGCCCATGTAATATCTCCTATTAGGAGCACCTATTTGCTTTGTACTTTATATTTTATTTAAAAATGGCATTGGCAACCTGAAACGGTCTATCGGTAGCAATAACATCTATTCCTTTTTTAATCCAATCTTGGTAAAGTTTATCCCCTCTAGCCTCTGCACGTTTATCTAAGTTACCTAAAGTTCCTAACATGGTTTTAATACCGTTTGCATGAATCTTAGAATATAGGGCTTTAGAAGACAAACGCGTTCCGGTAAATGCTATCATATTTTCCGTTGGAATGCCTGAATGCAGCAACCAATTAAACTCCTCTTCATTTCTCGCGGAAACGGATAATAATAATTCCGGAGCCAAAGCGTTGGCGCGTTCTGCTGGCTTTAAATCGTATGTAATTATTATAGAAACATCCTGGGCGTTGGTCTCCCTGATTAATTCGACTACTTGTTCAACATCAACGCTTCGTTTAATGTCTATCGTCAAAACCACGGCATTATCTCTTGCCCATGTTAAAACATCCTTAAATAGAGGAATTTTAAAATTGGTTTCGTTTCCAAAATCATCTTCCAACGTAAACTGTTGCAACTCTTTAAAGGTATAATCTGTAACTTTTCCGGTACCTGTAGATGTTCTTTCTAACGTATTATCATGCATTAGAACCAAAACAGCATCTTTAGTTTGGGCGACATCAATTTCATAAATAGCATCTATACTATCGTTGATGTACTTTAAGGTCTCCAAACAGTTTTCTGGATAATGCTCTAATCCTTTACCGCCTCTATGCACACTAATTATTGGTGTGTCGTCAGGACTATAAGCGAATGTTTTAAGTAGCATTGAAGGTGTAAAAGTCTCCTTTTCAACCTTAACTTCTTCAACTTGTGCCTGTTTTTCATTTTTACATGAAAACCAAAAGATTAAGAAAACAAAAACTATTGTGTTTTTCATGGTTTCAAACTGTGTTTATTGAGTCCGCCTTCTAATGGATTCATTCAACCATAAATTTTGAGTTCGCCCAACAACCATTTCAAATATGAATTTAATTAAAAAACCGTTTAGAGTAAATCCAAACGGTTTCAAATTTATACAGAATTTTTGAAATTAGTTAGCTTGTGCTACTACTTCAAATGGTAATTCTACAACTACTTCTCTGTGTAAACGAACAGTTGCATTGTATTGCCCTAAACGTTTTACATTTCCACCAGCAACAGAGATGAATTTTTTATCAATCTCGTGTCCTTCTTTTTCTAAAGCAGCAGCAACATCAATATTGTTTACAGAACCAAATAACTTGTCTCCTGCCCCAACTTTAGAAGCAATTTTAATTTCTAATGCTTTTAACGCCTCGGCAGTTTTAGTTGCATCATCAACTATTTTCTTCTCTTTAAATGCTCTTTGCTTCAAATTTTCCGCTAATACTTTTTTAGCGGAAGGGGTTGCTATAATAGCGTGCCCTTGAGGAATTAAAAAATTTCTACCATAACCGTTCTTAACTGTTACAATGTCGTCTTTAAATCCTAAATTCTCAACGTCTTGTTTTAATATAAGTTCCATTGTTATGATTGTTTTATTTTAATAAATCTGCTACGTAAGGCATTAAAGCTAAATGACGTGCTCTTTTTACAGCAACTGATACTTTTCTTTGGTATTTTAAAGAAGTTCCTGTTAAACGTCTTGGTAAAATTTTACCTTGCTCGTTTACAAACTTTAACAAGAAATCTGGATCTTTATAATCGATATATTTAATACCAGACTTTTTGAAACGGCAGTATTTCTTTTGCTTATTAGTTTCTATATTAAGCGGAGTTAAATATCTAATTTCTCCGTCTTTTTTTCCTTTTGCTTGTTGATCTATAGATGCCATAATTAAGCTTTAGTTTTAAGTTTTTCTCTTCTTCTTTCTGCCCAAGCCACAGCGTGCTTGTCTAACTTCACAGTTAAGTATCTCATAAAACGCTCATCACGTCTAAACTCAACTTCTAAAGTCTCAATTACCTCTCCGGCAACTTGGTACTCAAACAAATGGTAAAAACCACTTTTTTTGTTCTGGATAGGGTAAGCTAATTTTTTAAGCCCCCAATCTTCTTTGGATATCATCTTAGCACCGTTAGAAACAAGAAAATCTTCGTACTTCTTTACTGTTTCCTTTATCTGTTCTTCAGATAAAACGGGATTTAAGATGAAAACAGTTTCATAATGATTCATAAAAATCTAATTTATTATTAAAAATTGGCTGCAAAAGTAATTAATAATTCTCGATTACACAACTATATACATTACGATAAAATATATATATTTGATGATATTTTTCAGCGCGATTTAAACTGTTAATATTGTGTTAAATTAAACACTTTACCGATGATTTTTGGTTTTTAGCGGAAAAAGTTGTACTATTGTCGATATCTTAACCGAAATAATATAAAATGTTATGACTTTAAACTGTGTAGTAGTAGACGATTCTGCAATACAACGTCTTTCTATAGTTAAGTTGGTGGAGAATCATCCTTCGCTAAACTTAATTGCAGAATACAGTAGCGCACTCGAAACAAAAAATGGTTTAAATACGCACCAAGTAGACTTAATCTTTTTAGATATTGAAATGCCAGTACTAAATGGATTTGAACTTCTAGACGTATTAAACAAGAAACCCCAAATTATCTTTGTAACTGGTAAAACCGAATATGCATTTAAAGCATTTAATTACGATGCTACCGATTATTTGCACAAGCCGATTACAAAAGAACGCTTTAACACCTCTGTAGATAAAGCGTTGGAGCAGCACAAATTGACCCTTGATTTCCAAGAAGAAGAAGGTGAACATATTTTTGTGAAAAGTAACCTTAAAAAACGTAAAGTTTATATTAAGGATATTAAATGGATTGAAGCCCTTGGAGATTATGTAAAGCTTGTTACAGAAGAAACGAGTTTGGTTGTATTATCTACAATGAAAGCTTTTGAAGCTGAATTACCAGAAAACAAATTCTTAAGAATCCATAAATCTTATATTGTTAACCTTGATAAGATTGATAGATTTAACAGTAAGAATGTTGAAGTTGGTGCTTACGAAATACCATTGAGTAGAAATAAGAAAACTCAATTGGTTGATGCGTTAAATAACATTTAATTTTATATACCACTTTTAGTGGACATTAGTGAGATATTGAATTTTTTCAAATTCTATTCAACTAATAATTATCCACGTTTAAAATTATTTTAACCGACCGAAAATCTTTTATACTCAAGAAGCTATTATTTATTTTAATGATAGCTTCTTTTGTTTTTGATAAGGATTGCTTTTTGGGGATTTTCACTAAAATATTCTTGTGAAACTGATTTCGTATTCTTGCAATTGGTGGCGACTCAGGCCCTAGAACATTATCATTAAATATTTGACGTAAAGATTTTCCTAGCCAAATTGAAGCTTGCTCCACCCTATTATAATCTTTATGCTTTAGTGTTATTTTAATCTGTTTGTAAACTGGTGGATATTTATAATTGAAGCGCTCATCCATTTGTTCTTTAAACATAGCGTTATAGTTGTTCGTAGACACTTGCTGCAAAATATTATGGTACGGATTATACGTTTGCACTAAAACTTTTCCACGTTTATCAGTTCGTCCTGCCCTACCAGACACTTGCATTATTAACTGAAAACTACGTTCGTGAGCTCTAAAATCTGGGAAGTTTAACATATTATCGGCGTTCATTACACCTACCAACTTCACATTTCTAAAGTCTAACCCTTTTGTAAGCATTTGTGTGCCTACTAAAACATCAATCTCTTGTTGCTCAAAAGCGGTAATTATTTTTTCATAACCGTATTTCCCTCGTGTCGTATCTAAATCCATTCGCGCCACGTTATGGTCTGGAAATAGTACTTTAACCTCGGCTTCTATTTGTTCAGTTCCAAAACCCTTATTATCCAATTCTGGACTTCCACAAGCACTACAGGTTGTAATCATTCCTGTATTGTAGCCGCAATAATGGCATCGTAATTGATTTCTATATTGATGATAGGTTAAACTTACATCGCAATTTGGGCATTGCGGTGCGTGCCCACAAGTATTACACTCAATAATTGGCGAAAAACCTCTTCTATTTTGAAATAGAATGATTTGATGTCCTTCTGAAAGGGTTTCGGTCATTTCCTCAATCAATCTATCACTAAAATGCCCTTTCATCAATTTGCGTTTGTGCTTATCCTTAATGTCTACCAACTCCATTTCAGGCATTAAAACATTATTAAATCTATGCTTCAATTCCACCAAGCCATAACGCTGTTGTTGCGCATTAAAAAAGCTTTCCAAACTAGGTGTAGCAGAACCTAGTAAGGTTTTAGCTTTGTGCATATTAGCCAGAATAATTGCGGCGTCTCTGGCATGATAGCGAGGTGCGGGATCAAACTGTTTGAAAGACTGTTCATGCTCCTCATCTACTATAATCAAGCCTAAGTTATTGAATGGTAAAAATATTGACGAGCGCGCACCCAACACTATTTGTGCCTTACTTGAATTGTTTAATACATTATTCCAAACCTCAACACGTTCATGCGAAGAATATTTAGAATGAAATATAGCCACTTTTTCTCCAAAATAATTTTGTAATCTAGAAACCAACTGTGTGGTCAAAGCTATCTCGGGTAACAAGTACAATACCTGTTTTCCTTGTTCTAAAATATCCTCAATAAGTTTCACATATATTTCAGTTTTACCAGAGGACGTTACACCATGAAGCAAAACTGTATGATGTATTTTAAATTCTGATATTATTTCTGAAAGGGCCTTGTCTTGATGTTCGTTAAGCCGCTTTGAAGCGGTATTAGTATTCCCAAAAAATGCAACTCTGTCCGTTTGAATAAAATATTCTTCAAGAATATCTTTTTCTAATAAAGTTTTAATTATTGAAGAAGATGCATTGCTTTCATCCATCAAATCTTTAACCTTTATTGGTTTTTTAGTTTTAGAGGAAAGCATGAACAACGTCATTAATACCTTTCTTTGTTTTGGCGCTCGGTTTAATTCTTCTAAAAGTTGTTGCAGACTTTCTTCCGAAGCAAATTGCGCATTTAACTTTACATAGCGCACCAGTTTAGGCTTGTATTTTTCAAAAACCTCCTCTTCAACTGAAATCGCCTCTTTTTCAATCAAGCGTTTAATTACAGGTAATACCATTTTTTTATCCAAGATGTTCATTACATCTTGAATTTTTAAAGACGATTGATGGTATAACGCTTCGTATACTAAAAACTCATCATCCTTTAAATCAGTATCATTCAGTTGCACCTTTGTTTTAGAAATTATCGTTTCACTTTCTAAAATAAAAGCACTAGGCAATGCCGCTCGCATCACATCCCCAAGCGTACACATGTAATAACTAGCAATCCACTCCCAAAACTTAATTTGAAGTGGTTGTACCAATGAAGATTCATCTAAAATTTGATGAATATCTTTTGCCTCATAAATTAATGGTGGATTTTGATGGATACTATGGACTAAACCCGTGTAAATCTTACGTTTTCCAAAAGGCACAGAAACACGCATACCAATTTTGAGATATTCAGCCTCAGCATCTGTAATACTATAAGTGAATAACTTCTGAATTGGAATTGGTAATATGACATCAATGAAATGTGGCAAATATCCTGAAAAAATAAAGTTATTTTATGCGCTCCCAATATTGCGTAACATAAAAGAATGCTACATAACCTCTTACTTGAAGCAAGTCTTTATTACCTTCATCTAAACCGATGCGGCATTTATACTTTTTACCCTTTTGAGGATCGAAAATTGTGCCACCTTCATAGTACTCACCTTCTTTCTCCAGATTTCTAATCAATACAAAACCAAGTACGAGCTTCCCTTTATCATCACCTTCACATTTTGTGCAAATGGCATTTTTTCGTTCTGGATTCAAAATATCTACTATTTTGCCAAAAACCTTTCCGTTGCTTTCATAAATCTCAACTATTGATTTCGCCTCACCAGTTTCATCATCAATAGTTCTCCATTTTCCAAAGATATCTTGTGCTTGAGCTAAGCTTAACATTAAACCAAATAGTAGTATTAAAATTTTATGCCTCATGTTTTCTTAGTTTGCGTAAAATATTTAAGGACGCATTCAATTCATATCCCAACAACAAAATATTGGAATTCAACCATAAATACAACAACAATATTAAAAGTGCTCCAATAGAACCATATAACTCATTATACTTGGAAAAATTGTCAATATAAATTCCAAATAAATACGAGGTTAAAATAATTAATAGGGTGGTTAGCAATGCACCTATGGAAAAGAAACGCGCGTTGCGCCCTTCCTTAGTGCCAAAATAATACAAAGTAGCTGTACCTATGTATACCATTAGCACAAAAAACATATATTTCGCAAATATAATCCATCCCAACCCTTGGTCACTATCTTCATCAATTGGTGCTCCACTCAAACTTTCGTATACAGGATCAAGAATATATATTTGAAAATAACCAAAAACAGCAACAGTAAGTAACACCAAAATTGCTAGTATCAAAGCAATTCCCAATGCGTACAAATATTGTTGAAATACGTTTCTGGTCAGCTGTTCGTGATAAGAGTTTTCAAAACCAGAAAAAACAGCATTTACACCGTTTGCCATAAGGAGCATTGATAATAAAAACACCGAAGAAATTAATCCTGCACTACCACCACTACTAATGTTTTCAAATATGTTAGAAAAAAAGAAATCTGAAGTTTGAGGGGGCAAGAACGAATTTAAAAAATCCAGAAATTCTGTTTCAAAATCAGTAATCGGTATGTACGGAATTAGAATAATAACAAAAAGCAAAAATGGAAAGATGGCTGTAAAGAAACTGAATGCGATAGCACTAGCTCTTGTAGTAAGGGCTCCTTTTACAATGCCCATTACATAAAGTTCCATCAGGTCGTAAGTAGACAACCCTTCAAAACCCGGTAATTTTATCTGCTTTAATAACCTAACTAAGATGTTAACTACAGGAATTTTATCCAGTCTATCTTCTATAGGTTTTGTCATTAATGGCTAGAATTTTCTTTTCTACTTATAACAGGCAAGTTAAAAAATTGGCAGCACTAATCTCCAATACTATTTCAGAAAATAAGAGTAAATATATTATTTAACCGCTTTCAGGCTTAAATCCATATTATGGACAGAATGTGTTAAGGCACCACACGAAATATAATCTACACCACACTCTGCATAGTACCGAATAGTGGTCTCATTAATATTACCAGAACTCTCAGTAAGACATTTATCACCAATTAACTCAACCGCTTTTTTTGTGTCTTCGTAATCAAAATTATCTAATAATATTCTATAGACACCATCGTTTTCAAGAATCTCCTCAACTTCAACCAAATCCCTAGCCTCTACCATAATTTGAAGATCTTTTCCAGTTTCGGCAAGGTACTCTTTAGTCATAGTAATGGCTTTGGTAATACCACCAGCAAAATCAATATGGTTATCCTTGAGCATAATCATATCGTACAATGCAAATCGGTGATTTTTTCCTCCTCCAAGTTGCACTGCCCATTTCTCCAAAATTCTAATTCCAGGAGTGGTTTTTCTAGTGTCTAAAATTTGTGCTTTTGTACCTTCTAATAAATCTACAAAACTTCTAGTTTTTGTAGCTATGGCGCTCATGCGTTGCATCGCATTTAAAAGTGTACGTTCAGCCTTTAAAATAGATTGAGAAGGCCCTTCTACATACAATACTACATCTCCGTAAGATACGGGTGTACCATCTTCTATTTTAACATCTACCCTAAGGTTTTTATCAACATAATCAAAAACGCGACGTGCAAAATTAACACCTGCAATCACACCTTTGTCCTTAACTAATAATTTCGCTCTTCCGCGAGCATTTTCAGGAATACATGCTAAAGAACTATGATCGCCATCTCCAACATCTTCTCTTATAGCGTTTTCTATAATGTAAGCTACTTCTTTTTCGAAATAATCTTTCGTAATCATACTAGGGAAATTTCGGCTAAAATAATAAATGGAATATTAATTTGCGAATTTTTTAGTTTTATTGCGAGAAAATATAAATTTCATAAAATAGAACTTTTAATTTTACCAAATGACGATTAAACTACTTGCCATAGGAAAAACTGATAATAAGGAACTTATAACGCTAATTGACGTTTATAAAAATCGGTTAAACCACTATATTAAGTTTCAATTTGAAATTATACCAGATCTAAAAAATAGTAAGAATTTAAGTGAAAACGAACAGAAACAAAAAGAAGGTGAACTTATTTTAAAAAAACCATCAGCTGGAGAAGCGCTCATTCTTTTAGATGAAAAAGGGAAAGAATTTAGTTCTGTAAATTTTGCTAGATACCTTCAAAAACATATGAATTCTGGCATAAAGCAAGTGACTTTTGTAATTGGAGGGCCTTACGGATTTTCAGAAGAGGTATACAAAAAAGCAAATGGTAAAATTTCGCTCTCTAAAATGACATTTTCGCACCAAATGGTGCGCCTGTTTTTTATTGAACAATTATATAGAGGCTTTACCATTTTAAGGAATGAACCATATCACCATCAATGATTTGATGTTTGCAGTTAAAAAAGGGATGATTCAACAATTTAAATCACCCCTTTTTAATCTTTAGCTGTATCTAAAAAACTTAATATGCCTTATAAACCTGCTTACGCTTTTTAAGTTGTCTCTCTAAATCGCTAATCGTTTCTCTAACCGAAACTTCAAAATTATGCTCGTTTGATGTGGCATAAATCCTTGGCCCTGGTAAACTCAATTCTATATTACAGATCTTGCCCTTTTCATGATCTTTTTCATCTTGTTTAAAATAGACCGAGGCATTAATGAGGAACTCATATCGGTTAAACAATTTTTCTAGTTTGTCCTGAGTAAAACTTGAAAGTGTTTCACTTACATCAACATCTACGTACTGAAAATTTACTGTCATAGTCGGTTCAATTTAAAAATTTATCTCAGTGTTAAATTACGATTTTTAAAAACGATATAAGTTGACAATAATCATAAAAAAAATATAAAATACGTGCAACCTTGAAAGTAACTATGTAATGTAACGTCTACTTTTAACATAATCGATTAATTATGGATACAACCGAAACCAAAGCTATCATTGTATTTGATGGAGAATGTAATTTATGTAACGGCGTTGTGGGCTGGTTACTAAAGTTTGCACCTGTAAACACCTTCAAATTTATTCCATTTCAATCTTCAAGAGGACAAGAGCTACTAACCCAACACCATTTTCCTACTACAACTTTGGATACTGTTATTTTAATTGATGAGGATGGTGTCCAAACACATTCTGATGGGTTTTTAAAAATAGTTTCAAAGATTCCTAAATGGCAACGGGTTGCTGCGCTTCATGCTTTTATTCCGAGACTAATTTGCGATAGCATTTATAAAATGGCCTCAAAATATCGTGTAAAATGGTTTGGGAAATCTCAAAGTTGTACTATTAGTTTTTAGTATAGCCGTATTAATACTATTTTCGCCATAAAACGTTGAAATGGAATTAGTATTTGCTACCAACAATCAAAATAAATTAAGAGAAGTACAAGCTCTAATTCCTTCCGGAATAAAACTATTGTCGTTAAAAGATATTGGTTGTTTTGAAGATATTCCTGAAACACAAAACACCATCGAAGGCAACGCCTATCAAAAATCGCATTATATAAAAGAAAAATATGGTTATGATTGTTTTGCAGATGATACTGGTTTAGAAGTTAAGGTCTTAAATGGAGAACCTGGTGTGTTTTCCGCACGTTATGCTGGTTTACAAAGAAATGCTGATGACAATATGAATCTGCTTCTTAAAAACTTAAAGCCACAAAACAACAGAAACGCACATTTTAAAACGGTTATTTCTCTTATTTTAGGTGAAAAAGAAACACAATTCACGGGAATTTGCGAAGGTGAAATCACACATCAAAAAATTGGAAAAAGCGGCTTTGGATACGATCCTATTTTTAAACCAACTGGCTACAGCGAAACATTTGCCGAAATGGAATTAGCTTTAAAAAATAAGATAGGACATAGAGGAAAAGCCGTCTCACAACTGGTAGCATTTCTAAACAGCCTACCTTAAAAAAATAGTACTATCATATTGGCTATTTAAACAGTTTATATTACTTTTATTTGATGTCTGAAGAAGAGATCGAGAAAGAAAACAAAGCAATTGCTAAAGCCTATAAAAACCTTTTAAAAGTTAGTTATACAACGCTTTCTAACGAGGACAAGAAACTAATTAGGAAAGCCTTTGAAGTTGCTCTGGATGGCCATAAAACACAGCGACGAAAATCTGGTGAAGCCTATATTTTTCACCCTCTTGCTGTTGCCCGAATTGTAGCCCAAGAAATTGGTCTGGACGCTACATCCATTGCCGCTGCTCTATTACATGATGTGGTTGAAGATTGCGAGGATTATTCCATTAACGATATTGAACAATTATTTGGTGAGACTGTTGCCAGAATTGTAGATGGTTTAACCAAAATTTCTTCTTTAAGTAAGGAGAAAGACATGGATGTGTCTTTGCAAGCCGAAAATTTCAGGAAAATGCTTTTAACCCTCAATGATGATGTTAGGGTTATTATCATCAAAATAGCGGATCGTTTGCACAACATGCAAACCATGGATTCCATGAGACCTGACAAACAGGTTAAAATAGCATCTGAAACACTTTATATTTATGCTCCTCTTGCACATAGAATTGGGCTTTACAATATTAAAAATGAATTAGAAGATTTAGCCTTAAAATACACCGAACCTGATGTTTACACTGATATTCTTAATAAAATAAAAGAAAGTAAGGAGGAGCAGGATAAGTATATTGAGCAATTTAGCGAGGTGATAAAAAAATCTTTGGATAAAGAGGATTTTGAATACACCATTAAAGGACGACCGAAATCCATTTTTTCTATTCGTAAAAAAATGGTAAAACAAGGGGTTGCTTTTGACGAAGTTTACGACAAGTTTGCCATTAGAATTATCTATGAAAGTGACGAGCGGAATGAAAAATTTCTTGCTTGGAAAATTTATTCCATAGTAACGGATTTTTTTAGACCAAACCCATTACGCCTTCGCGATTGGATTACATCTCCAAAAAGCACAGGCTACGAGGCTTTGCATATTACCGTAATGGGACCTAAAGGACGATGGGTTGAAGTGCAAATACGAAGTGAGCGTATGCATGAAATTGCTGAAAAAGGTTATGCAGCACATTATAAGTACAAACAAGAATCTGAAAAAGAAGACAATCTAGAAAATTGGATTAATAGATTACAAGAAGCACTTGAAAACCCGAGCCTTAATGCCGTTGATTTTGTTGAGCAATTTAAACTCAATTTATACTCTCAAGAAATATTTGTGTTTACACCAAAGGGTGAGTTAAAATCGTTACCAAAAGGTGCCACATCACTAGATTTTGCATTCCACATACATACCGAAGTTGGCATGCACACCAGAGGCGCAAAAGTAAACAATAAACTTGTGCCACTTAGTCATGAACTAAATAGTGGCGACCAAGTGGAAATCATAACTTCAGATTCATCTGAGCCCAATGCCAACTGGCTAAATTATGCAACCACAGCTAGGGCCAGAGCTAAAATAAAATCTGCGCTTCGGGAGGATAGAAAGCTTAAAGGTGAAGAAGGCAAAGAAATTTTAAGACGTAAGTTAAGGCAACTTAAAATTACTCTAAACGAGTCTACCGTTAATGATCTAGTCCGACACTTTAATTTGAAGACCAGTCTAGATTTATTTTACCGTGTAAGTATAGGGTCTATCGATAACACCATACTTAAAGACTTTGCCGCGTCTAGAAGTAATGCGTTTGTAAGTTTCATCA
Organism: Jejuia sp.; assembly: GCA_049889775.1. Classification (GTDB taxonomy): domain Bacteria; phylum Bacteroidota; class Bacteroidia; order Flavobacteriales; family Flavobacteriaceae; genus Jejuia. Next base: position 36,634 of record JBMHCT010000013.1, on the reverse strand, counting down.
AAAATAAAATTACAAGAAAATCTAGCATCTCTAAAGAACAACTAGAAAAAGATGAAGTAACTTCAAATTACGATTCGTTAGTGTTTAATAAAGAAGAAGAAAAGCTAGATTACAAACTGTCCAATTGCTGTAATCCCATTCCTGGAGATGAAGTTTTTGGATTCTTAACGGTTTCTGAAGGTATTAAAGTGCACAAGCACAATTGCCCCAATGCACTAAGTTTGCAATCCAATTACGCCTATCGTATTATGAAGGCAAAATGGATAGATTCTTCGCAACAAGAATACGCTACTGAAATTAGAGTTTCTGGCATAGACCATATGGGATTGGTAAATGAAATAACAAAGGTGATTTCTAACAATATGCATGTTAACATGAAAAGTCTTAACTTCGAAACAGATGATGGGATCTTTTCTGGTAAAATAAAACTGGTAGTTAAGAACAAAGCACTGTTGAAAAAAATATTAAATAACCTTAAAAAAATTAATGGTATCGACAAGGTTTCAAGAGTTTAAAGTGTAAATTTGCACCGCAATTATGAATTCAAATACAGATAGTAAAAATCAGGAGATTGTAAAAAGCGTTTTCACCAGCTTTCTCGAAGAAAAAGGGCATAGAAAAACACCTGAACGCTACGCTATTTTACAAGAAATATATGATAGTAACGAACATTTTGATATTGAGTCGTTATATCTCAATATGAAAAATAAAAACTATCGTGTATCGAGAGCAACCTTATACAATACTATTGAATTGCTAATGGAATGTAAATTGGTGAGAAAGCATCAATTTGGTCAAAATCAAGCGCATTATGAAAAGTCTTATTTTGATAGACAACATGATCATGTTATCCTGACCGATACTGGAGAGGTAATAGAGTTTTGCGATCCAAGAATACAATCCATTAAAAAAACTATCGAAGAGGTGTTCAATATCAAAATTAATAATCATTCGCTTTATTTCTACGGAAATAGAAACACTTCAGAAACTAATTCAGAAAACAACTAACTAATTCACTTTTAACTAATTTACTTTTAAGATGGCGGTAGATTTACTACTAGGATTACAATGGGGAGACGAAGGCAAAGGAAAAATTGTTGACGTATTAACAAAAAACTATAATATTATTGCACGTTTTCAAGGTGGTCCCAATGCTGGACACACTTTGGTTTTTAATGGAAAAAAGCATGTATTGCATACCATTCCATCTGGAATTTTTCATGATGATGCAATTAATTTAGTAGGAAACGGTGTTGTTATAGACCCTGTTATCTTTAAAAAGGAATTAGACAAATTAGCTGAACAAGATATTGATTACAGAAAGTCCTTGTTGATATCAAGAAAAGCACACATTATATTGCCAACGCATAGATTGTTGGATGCCGCTAGTGAAGCCTCTAAAGGAAAAGCAAAAATTGGTTCTACATTAAAAGGTATAGGGCCAACATACATGGATAAAACTGGCAGAAATGGGATTCGTGTTGGGGATCTAGAACTTGCAGATTGGAAAGAGCGTTATGAAGCTTTGACAAATAAGCACGTTTCTATGATTGATTACTACGATGCGAAAATTGAATATAATTTGGAAGAATTAGAAACTGAGTTTTGTGAAGCTATAGAAGTTTTAAAATCCTTGACGTTTATTGATTCTGAAGAGTATGTTTATCAAGCTCAAAAAAGTGGAAAATCTATTTTAGCCGAAGGTGCTCAAGGTTCTTTATTGGATATTGATTTTGGAACCTATCCTTTTGTTACATCAAGTAATACAACAGCAGCTGGCGCTTGTACAGGTTTAGGTGTTGCACCAAACCAAATAGGTGATGTTTTTGGGATTTTTAAGGCTTATACTACCAGAGTAGGTTCTGGCCCTTTCCCAACGGAATTATTCGATGAAGACGGTGCTACAATGGCAAAAGTTGGCCATGAATTTGGAGCAACTACAGGAAGACCAAGACGTTGTGGTTGGTTAGATTTAGTGGCCTTAAAATATGCGTGTCAAGTTAACGGTGTAACGCAATTGATGATGATGAAAGGTGATGTGCTTTCAGGATTTAAAACACTTAAAGTTTGTACAGCTTATAATTATAAAGGAGAAACCATTAAACATTTACCTTACAATATAGAAGAAGAAAATGTATCTCCTATTTACACTGAATTTAACGGTTGGAGTGAAGATTTAACTAAGATGTCTGATGCTTCAGAATTACCAGCAGCATTAAATGAATATATCGCATTCTTGGAAAAAGAGCTTGAAATTCCAATTACTATAGTTTCAGTAGGACCGGATAGAAAACAGACTATTTTTAGGAATTAAAAATTGAATTTATAAATAAAAAGCTGAGAGTAGCAGCTTTTTTTATTCCGTTCATTTGAACTAGTTTATATGAACTTGAACATTATCGAGTTCAATTTTAGAGATCAGTTTAAGTTTCTTTGCTATAAATAAATCATCCAAATCAGTAAGATCTATATTTAAACTATCGGGTTTATAATTATTATAATCAAGAAACGTTATCCCATTTACAATTCTTTTATTATAAGCTTCTCTAAACCGAATACCTCCGCCATTAACTGCATAACTATAAGCCAAATAATCCATTGAAAAATCATCTTTAGAAATCCAATACACAAATTTATCTTCAAAGTCTGTACCTCCACCCTCTTCGTTAAAACTAACACCTATTTTGTAATATAGTTTTCCTTTTATTTCAGATTCCCCAAAAAGCACCTTCTTTACAGCCGCCGCATTTAGTCCATAAGGTAACTGCGCAAAATAATGCACACTGTTGACGCTATTTGCATATTTAGTAGCTATTGCGTTTGGAATTTCAAATAAGGAATCGTTTATAAACCTTTGAAAACCATTGTTGCTTAGAATATCCCGTATAAGAGTATCACCTTTTCTTTGAATACGCTCGTAATGGTAGAGCCCCTTATTTTTAATGGACTTATAACTTTTACCTCTAAAGGCAAATATCATTGTTGCATTTTCGCAGTTGCCGCCACAATGTACTTCTATAGTATTATCAATAATTTCTTGAGCGGTTAGTGCTTTAGGTGATTCTTTACAACTAAAAATACAAAGTAGTATAATTAAAAAAAAGTACTTCATAATAAATTGTAAATAAGTCATGAGATGGTTTTCAATCCTTTCATTTTTTAATGAAATAAGGGTAATTAACTTACTTGTTCGAAAACACAAATACCATAAAAATACCATATGCCAGCACCAAGAAAAAGCCTTTAAATCGGCTTATTTGCATCTGTTTAGGTATAAAAATGATAGGCAGCAATACTGTAGCAAAACCCAACATCCAAAACATATCGCTAGATAAAATTTGAGGTTCTGTTACTGCAATTGGTTTTATAAGAGATGTTAGCCCAAGAACAGAAGCGATATTAAAAATATTTGAACCTATTAAATTACCCAAAGAAATAGCTTTTTCTTGCTTTGCAGCTGCAATAACCGATGCAGCTAGTTCTGGAACGCTAGTACCAATAGCAATAAGTGACACCCCAATAACTGCTTCGCTTACGCCTACGGAGCGCGCTATCTCTTTAGACCCTTCTACCAACCATTCACTACCAAAATACAGGGCTGCAGCCCCAATACCTAGCCAAATCGCTATTTTAAAATTAGAAACCTTGGCTAATGTTTCATCTACCTCTTCAATCACCACATCTTTTTTTGCATTGCGAATAAGAATAACTAAGAAAATGATTAACCCGAGAAATAGGCTTCCACCTTCAAATCCAGTTAATATATTGTCATTTTTAAGGAAAAAGTAAAATGCAATTGAGAATAGCATCATTACAGGCCAATTCAACTTGTAAAATGATTTATCTACTATTATTGGTCCAACTAAAGCTGTAACTCCAAGTACCAGACCAATATTTGCAATATTTGACCCCAAAACATTATTAATAGCTATTGCTGGAGAACCAGACAATGCCGCTTGCAAACTCACCAAAAGCTCTGGAGCCGAGGTAGCAAAAGATACCACCGTCATACCAATGACCATCTTAGAGATATTAAATTTAAAGGACAATGCTACTGAAGAACGCACTAAATACTCACCTCCTATTACCAATAAAATAAAACCAAGAATTACCCAAAGGATACTCATACTTTAATTTTTTGCGAATATACTACTAAGATTCAAGATTTATATTGAAGTGATATACCTTATTCAACTCGTAGTTTAGGAAAAAGTAAAAATCAAAATCAAAAAACAGTTTTGAACGATAGCATATTCAAAGATTTTAGTCTTTAAATTCGGATGTCAACTAATTTTTTCGTTAAATAACTATTAAAATAGTTTTATAACTATAAAAATAGTTATATGTTTGTATTGAAATATAATGTAATGGAAAAACTAACAAACAAAGAAGAAGAAATTATGCACATTTTATGGAAGCTTAAAAAGGCTTTTGTTAAAGATGTGCTTGCTGAAATAAAGGAGGACAAACCACATTACAACACACTTTCTACCATTATTAGGAATTTGGAGGATAAAGGTTACGTAAGCTATAACGCCTTTGGAAAAACCCACCAATACTACCCTTTAGTCAATAAAGAAGATTATAGAAAGAGATTTATGACGACAGCTATCAACAACTATTTTAACAATTCTTATAAAAACGTGGTCTCGTTTTTTGCCAAGGAAGATAAAATTAGCGTAGAGGATTTAAAGGAGATTATTTCAATAATTGAAAAGAAAAAATAACTATGGATTACTTATTGAAAGCATCTGGGATTATTGCTATATTTTATCTGTTCTACTTACTGTTTTTAAGAAAAGATACCTTTTATAGCGCTAATAGAATCTATTTAATTTTGGGCTTATTGTTAACCTTTCTCGTTCCTCTTGTAGTTATTCCAATATATGTGGAACGTGCAGCCATAGACATGTCTAGTTTTGTTATTGATATGAATAGTGCGCAAATAATTGAAGAAACAGCACCTGCTTTAAGCTTGAACGATTACTTAATGTTTGCATATTTATGTGGTGTTGTGGTTTGCTTTACTAGATTCATATTACAATTAGTAGCTTTAGTTAAAATTATAGTTAGGAATAAAAAAGAACGTTATGGGAACTTTATTTATGTAACAACACCAGAAAAGGTGCCCCCCTTCTCTTTTTTCAACTGGATAGTTTACAACCCTAACACATTTAGCAAAATAGAACTAGATCAGGTAATTACGCATGAAAAAGCACATGCCGATCAAAATCATTCATTTGATGTTTTACTTACCCAAATAGCTTGTATTGTTTTTTGGTTTAACCCCATTATTTGGTTTTATAGCAAAAGTTTAAAACAAAATTTAGAATTTTTAGCCGATAAATCTGCCGTAAGCACTACTAGCTGTAAAAAAACATATCAATATACCTTACTTAAAACAGGCATTGCTCATCAACAATTGGTTTTAGGTAATACTTTTTATAATTCATTAATCAAAAAACGAATCGTTATGTTACACAAATCAAAATCAAAAAAAACAAGTCAACTTAAATTTTTACTTATTCTTCCATTTTTAGGGTTGTTTTTAATGAGTTTCAATACTGAAGAACGTTATATCTACAAAGAATCAGCGGTAACTTATGTAACACCAGAGTTAGATCTTATTGAAGAAACTGTTCCCTTTATAACTGAAACTAACTCGTCAAAGCGTCAAAAGATAACCAATTCAAGTCATAAAACATCATTTTCTAAAACTACAAGTAAAGGTGAAATACCTTCAGTAAAACAAGTCGAAGCTATTTCTAAGCAAAACAATGGAGAAGTTATAATTGTAACAAAAAACACCTCGGATACGGAGTTAGATGATTTGGTTACATCTCAAAAAGAAAATGGACTAACATTAAAATTTAGCGGTTTAAAGAGAAATGATGATGGTGCTATTATTGCCATAAAAATTGAAGCTAGCACAAAAAGTTCAAACGCCAATTATAGTATAAGTAATACTGATGCTATACAGCCTATAATGATAAAATATGATTCTAAAGGTTCTGTTTCCATAGGAAATACCGAGGCGACTAATAAGTTCATTCTCTCTAGCGATAAAAACAAAGTAATTGAAGTGATTACAGAAGTTATTAAGGATGAAAATGGAGAAGATAAGGAGGTTGAAGAAGATGTTATCATTATTAGAGAACAAGATAAAAATCATAAAGAAAATGATGTTCTTATTTTCCGTCAGGGAGATAGTATTATTGATAAAAAAGATCTAAAATTTAAAAAAACAAAAAGCAAAATTATTATCAGAGATGTAGAGGATGGCTCTGAACCTTTATTAATAGTTAATGGAAAGGAATTAAAAAGGTCTAAAATGGACGATATATCTCCAGAAGAGATAGAAAGCATTAGCGTTTTAAAAGGAGAAAGTGGAACTGCAATTTTTGGAGACAGAGCCAAGGATGGTGTGGTATTAATTTCAACTAAGAAGCCGCTGGTTTTGGAGATGAATAATCAGAGTGAAAAGAACTCGATAATAATAGAGGAGGAAAATGAAACAACGGACTTGAAAGGCAATGCTAAATTCAAACTCAAAAACAATAAAGCTTTAATTTTCATTGATGGGAAAGAATCATCAAAAAAGAAAATGAAGAAATTAAAACCTGAAGATATAACTCATGTTAAAGTACTTAAAGGAAAATCGGCCATCGAAAAATATGGCGAAAAAGGCAAAGAAGGAGTTATCGAAATTACAACATCAAAATAAAAATTAAAGGTTATTGGCTACCTAATTAAGACACTCATTGGAGTGTCTTTTTTTTCATTGGAAAAGATGAATATTAGCAAAAACCAAGTTTTCACAATAAAAACGGCCTTGTTTTTAAAAAAGTGCTTCAAAATACCCCTATAATTATTTAGTTCTATAATCATTTTTCACTTATTTAGTTTAAAATAAAAACTTAAATTAAGTAAGTCACATTAATATTAAAACTAAATTAATTTTTTTACTTACAATTCTATATTCAATTTCATCGATTTTAAGCAAATTACTTGACGGGTATTCACCCTAACTATATATTGAAAAAACATTGATAATAGTTAACCTTAAAACCACTTAAAATATGATGACCCTTGCCAAATTTGTAGTTGATGTTGTAATACTTATTATATCAGCTATTATTTAGTCCTTTTTCCAAAAAAATGTAAAACTTAGTCTAGAATAAGTTTTACTATTTTTGTTTAAATACTAAAAAAGTGAAACAGCAAGTTTTTAAACTTTTGGCCAGAATTAACAAAATAATACTTCCAAGTTATTCCAAAATTGGTTTAGATTTATCTAAAGCCACAAAACTGCAGTTAGCCATTATTGGTTGGCGATGGTTTGTTACTAAAAATGCCTTAGATTGAGAAATTAAGGCCCCATACTTGTTACAACTTATTAAACCCGCGGGTAATTTCTTTTAAATAGGTATCTTTGATGTAGTTTTCCCTAAAATCGAAAATAATGAGGTGCCTTAGCTATAGTATTCTTTTATTCTTTGTTTTAATTTTTAATATTTCTGGAGCGCAAAGCTATTCCAATAATGTTGTTTTTGAACAAATTGGCACTAATGATGGCTTGTCTCAAAACGATGTGAATGGTATATATCAAGATGAAGATGGTTATATGTGGTTTGCTACCCATGACGGATTAAATAAATATGATGGCTATAATTTTACAACTTACCTACCACAATCAAACAATCCAAAAAGTATTAATAGTAACCTTATTTTTACCATTGATGGTGATAAGGAAGGTAATTTATGGATAGGAACATCAGGAGATGGACTTAATTATTTTGATAGGAAAACAGAGGAGTTTTTACACTTTAAAGAAAACCCCAATAATGAAACAAGTATTAGCGACGATAATATTTCTAAGGTATTATTAGATTCTAAAAACAGATTATGGGTTGCTTCTAAACAAGGAATTGATCTTGCCTTTGTAGGAGATGATCTCTCTCAACTTAAATTTCAAAACTTAGGTCCAATTAACAATTTTAAGTCGGGTAATTACTTTTTTGAAGATAGTAAAAACAATGTGTGGCTTGGAACCACAAATGGCTTATTTAAAGTTGTAGAAGGTGAATCCACTGAAAGTTTGTCTTTAAAGAGAGTTACCTATAAATCGTTTAACGTAAGAAGTATTTGTGAAGTTAATGGCGATATTATTCTTGGGGGTAATAATGGTCTTTTTAGATTAAAAAAGCTTAAAAATAAGTATAAACTTTTAAAAGAGTGGAATAGCCATAAACCAGGAGCAATAGGAGATTTATTAGCAAGTAACAAAACTATTTGGGCTGGAACGGGAAATGGTTTATATGAATTTTATGCTACACCTAAAATTGAATTTAAAAAAGAATATCGCTATGACCCTAGAAGCCCAAATTCCATTAATAAAAATATTATAAAGTCCTTATATAAAGATAAAACTGGTTTAATTTGGATAGGTACTAATGGTGGAGGAGTAAATAAGTATGACCCGTTGAGGAAACCTTTTAATCATGTAAAAAGCACAACACAAAAGGGTAGTTTAAGTTATGACAAAATTAGAGCCTTATTTGAGGATTCTAATGACAATTTATGGGTTGGTACAGAAGGAGGAAACTTAAATATGCTTTCTTCAGATAAAAGTCAGAACTACATTGGTTTTAAAGAATATACTGATATCAAAAAAACATTTGCCATTGAGGAAGTAAAAGTAGCAAACCGGAAAATACTTCTATTTGGCAGTGAAGCGCCCCATAGTATTTCTCAATTGGATATTACTAATCCAAGAAACATCTTTCCTTCATCCAGACTAGATTTTTCAGGAATCAGTAGAAGTATACTTAAAATTCTTAATGATGATAATAACAACTTATGGATAGGTACATACGACGGTGGTATATGTAGATGGTTATACGATAAAGAATCAAAACAGTACCAAAAAGACAGATTAACTTCGAGTGAAAGAGATATTTTAAGTGTATCAAATAATATTATTAGAAATATCTTAGAAGATAAAAAAGGTAATATTTGGGTTGCAACAGCCAATGGCTTGTCCATGTTAACAAATGAAGAAAAAGTAAAAGAGAATCCAAAATTCAAGATTTTCAAACATGTAGCAGCAGACAACAAAAGTATAAGCCACAACTATATTCTAGAACTTTATGAAAGTAAAGCTGGTGATTTATGGATAGGTACTTTTGGAGGAGGCTTAAACAAGTTTATACCTGCCTCCCAGAAATCAGAGGCTAAATTTTTATCTTATCAAGAAAAAGACGGTTTATCAAATAATGTTGTAAAAGGTATTTTGGAGGACGATTATGGAAATCTTTGGATTTCTACTAATAAAGGTATTTCAAAATTTAATCCTGAGAACGAAACTTTTAAGAATTATGATGCAAATGACGGATTACAGGATAATGAATTTCAAGAATTAGCAAGACTAAAACGAAAAAATGGAGATTTACTCTTTGGCGGGGTAAATGGTTTTAATGTTTTTAACCCTAATGAAATTAAAGATAATCCAATTGAGGGCGAAACGGTAATTACTGGACTTTCAATCTTTAATAAAAGTGTAAACGTGGGTGACGAGGTAAACAATAGAGTTTTATTATCTGAACCAATAAGTAAATCTAAATACATTGAATTAAAATATGTAGAAAACAGTTTTGCTTTAGATTTTGCAGGGTTGCATTTTTCAGCACCCAACAAAAACAATTATCTATACATGCTTGAAGGTTTTGACAAGGACTGGATATTTGCTAATTCCGAAAAAAGGCGTGCTACGTATACCAATTTATCTCCAGGTACTTACACCTTTAAGGTAAGAGCTTCAAACAATGATAATATTTGGGATTCTAGTCCCGCCGAGATTAAAATCACCATAGCACCTCCCTATTATTTAACAAGTTTTGCGTTCTTTATTTACTTTTTGCTAATTGTAGCTGCGCTTTTATTATACAGGAGATTTACATTAATAAAAACCTCTAAAAAACATAAGTTAGAGCTAGAGCACATAGAAAGTGAGAAAAACGACGAGTTACAAAAAGCTAAGCTGGAGTTTTTCACGAATATTACCCATGAGTTTACAACACCACTAACACTTATTCAAGGCCCATTAAAATATCTACAAAAAAAGGGAGATAGTTTATCGCTCGAGACCAAACAAGAGCAATATAAACTTATGGAGAAGAATACAGATTACCTAATGCGGCTTATTTCCCAACTCTTAGATTTCAGGAAAATAAATCAAGGTAAAATGCGCCTTGTAATGAGAAATAGTAATATGGTGAATTTTATAAAAGAAGTAAGCGAACCTTTTCAGTTCTTGGCACGCAAACAACGCATTATATTTACAATAGATTCAGAAACCACTGGAAAATTATCTTGGTTTGACCATGATGCAATTGAAAAAATAATAAACAACTTACTTTCAAATGCTTTCAAATTCACTCCAGAAAATGGCCATATCAATATATCCATTGGTTATTTTGACGATATTGAATCTTCTCCTTCAAATAAGTTTTCAAGTTATGTACAAATTAAGGTGAAAGACTCTGGCCCTGGGATGTCTGAGGAAAAGGTTAAAAATATTTTTGAGCGTTTCTTTTCAGAAAAAAATGAAGACAGGAAAGATGCAAAAGGTATGGGTATTGGTCTTACTTTTACAAAAGATTTAATAGAATTACATCAAGGAGATATAAACGTAAAAAGTAAACCCAATGAGGGCACCTCTTTCACAGTAAAACTTCCTACCGAAAAAAGAGCTTACAGTAATATTCCAGAAATTATCTGTAAAGATGCCTCAGAAAGTGATTTTCATGTGCGTTCATCTGAATCGGACTCTATGGCAATCAGCTTAAACGATGATATTGTGGATAAAAGTTTATTGGGTACTAGTAATGATACTCCTATTTTACTCGTTGTAGATGATAACGAAGACATAAGAACTTTTATAAAGCAAGCACTAAAGGATAAGTATATTGTTTATACCGCCGAAAATGGTGAGGAAGCTGTTGATATTCTTACTAATATTTCGCCAAAAATTGTTATAACTGATGTTATGATGCCTATAATGGACGGTATAGAACTATGTAAGCATATTAAAAGTAAGAAAGAAACGAGCCATATTCCAGTGGTTATGCTTACCGCTAAGTTGTCTCAGGAAAATGAAATAATAGGCTTAAAAACGGGCGCTGACGCCTATATTAGAAAGCCTTTTGATATTGAGCTTTTGGAGTTGAAATTAGAAAACATTCTAAAGCATAGAGAAGAATTACGCAAGAAATTTAATTTAGATATAACACTTCAGCCAAAAGAAATTACGGTAACTTCTGTTGATGAACGTTTCTTGAATCAAGCCATAGAAATAGTTGAAAAACATATGATGAATACTGATTTTAACGTTGAAATGCTCGTAAAAGAGATGGGATACAGTAGAACAAATCTCTACAAAAAATTCAAGGAAATTACAGGTTTGTCGTCTAGCGAGTTTATAAGAAATATTCGCTTAAAAAGAGCGGTTCAACTCTTTGAGCAAAGTGATCTTTCTGTTAAGGAGATTATGTATATGACAGGGTTTAATACCTCATCTTATTTTGCCAAGTGTTTCAAAAAGCAATTTGGGGTTAAACCAAGTGAATATGTAAGACAAAATAAAACTAAAATAGAAAGCTAAACTATCTTTTTACCGTGGGTAAATTACTATTTCGAGTAGTTTTATAAAGTGTAAACAATTCATCTACCTTATTTTTGTATGCATTGTCAGTAATTAAATTAGCTGATTCGTTTTCTGTTATGTTTTCCCTTAAATTAAATAGCGCCATTGGTTTCATGGTACTATAACTTTGATCTTTTTTATCAAATTGAATAATTAATTTCCATCCATCTTTAGTAATCATTCCTTGTTTACCCGTTCCAGACTGAGTTATTAGAAAATCATGCACTTTAGCACTCCCATCTTTAAATAATTCAAATAAAGAAGCAGAATCTTTAGCCTGATTTTCTGGAATCGATTGATTTGTAATATCTGCTAAAGTTGCCATAACATCTATACCTAAAATGGGTTCATCTGAAATTGTTCCAGCTTTTATTTTTCCAGGCCACCAAGCAATAAAGGGTACTCGGGTTCCCCCTTCATAACACTGATTTTTGCTACCGCGATAAATTCCGCTTGAATTATGGCCCGATTTCAACGTTTCTGAGACTTGTAATCCTCCATTATCAGATGTAAATATGAATAAGGTATTATCGTAAACACCTTGCTCCTTAAGTGTTTGTATCAACATTTCCATTTGTACATCCAGCTCCTTCACCATATCCAAATGATTGGAAGGTGTTGTACCAGCAATAGGTTTTCCATTTAATACTTTAGACGGCGTATGAGGCTTATGAACCGCCTGAGAGCAGTAATACATAAAAAAGGACTCGTTATTATTTGTAGTTCTTTTAATAAAATCTACAGCTTTATTAGCCAATAAACTTCCTGCGTTAAATGCATTCCAATTACTATCGCCTAAGCCTTCCTTTTTATCCAATTTAAAGCCCATTTTTTTTGTTCTTTCGTTAGTCATTAAAACTATTTCAGAATCTTCTTTTAAAGGCATCATTATTCCATTTTCGTAAACCGCATAAGGTTCGGCTTGAATACCAGCAGGATACATAAAGCTATAGTCAAACCCATTTTGAATAGGGCCTTTATCTATTACTTTTGTAATATCTACATCAATTTCATGTTGTTTTCTTGCACTTCGATATACTTTTGAGGCATCATCTTTTTCAGCAAAATCCATCCCAAAACCCCATTTTCCAAAGAAGGAAGTCGTATATCCTGCATTTTTCATTAGCTTGCCTAAAGTAAGTTGATTGTCCTCTATTGGCGACTGCTGATAACTCCCCCAAACACCCCAAGGCGCATAGCTTCTGTAGCAATGATTACCTGTCATAATAGCATATCGAGTTGGAGCGCAGAGAGCTGCTGGCGAATGAGCATCAGTGAAGACCATCCCCTCAGCACATAATTTATCTAAAGTTGGGGTTTCTACTACAATATCTTTAGATACCAAATTTCTGTAATATGAAACGTCTCCTGTACCAATATCGTCTGCTAAAACAACAATTACGTTGGGTTTATTTTGAGAAAAACTTTTATAACATAAAACAAAAAAAACTACAGTAAATACATACCTAACCATATTGAAATTTTTTAGAAATATAAAATTAATAAGTATTTATGAAGTGTTTGAGAATGCTCACTAATAATTGCTAAGATTAAACCATTTGTAGTTTATTTTGTTTGCATAACGAAAACAGCGTAATTTTAAATTGAACATCTGCTTATAGTGAAGGTTACAATTTTTGTTATAACGACTGAAATAATCAAGGAGGATCCAGATTTAAAAGAATAAAGAAACCTTAGTTTTTTATATTAATTAGTCAATAAATGGGACCATTATCCTTGACTATATGCAATGCATATTACAAGCATTAACAAGTATTTTATTAGACTTGTCCTCATCTTTTATCAAAGTTCTATTTTGAAACTATAACCATCACTGATTCATTCTTCAAAAGGTCAAAAGAAAGATAATCGCTTTTAAGTTCAATATGTTTGTTATTCGTTATATCTTTAACCTTTGCATTTTTATCAAAACCTATCTCTTTTAGATTAATATTGATATTTTTAAATCTGCGTCGTTTTAAACCCAAAAACAGAAGAGCAGATTCACCGTTTCTAAGTTTTTTATGCCAAATTTGGGATACACCGTCTCTTTTAATTAGTCTACCTTGCTCTGTTGGATCTTGATTTACAGTCAGTAATTCTTGGTTTGTCAGAAGATTTTGTTCAAAATCAGTCATTACCCTTGGGTCGCTACCGATAAATAAAGGCGCAGACATAATACACCATAAATTGAAATGCGTAACCTGTTCCTTCTCATTCAATCCATGAGCCCCCGTAACCAACATATCTGGGTCATTCCAATAGCCGTTTCCAGCTTGGTCAGCCGATGCATTATTGATTTCTGCAATATCCAAAACACTAAAAAAAGTATGTTCAATCGTATCTGTATGAAAAAATGCCCCTTTATGAATTCTTGCTTCAATATCCCCAGTCGTTCTTGCCATATTACAGGTTTCTGGATACCAATCTCTAAACTGGTAAGCGCTAATACTTAGAACTATATCCCTTCCACAATTTTCTAAAAGGTTTTGCCACTTTTTATAAGTAGGTGCTATACTTTCTTCTGCCCAACCATAATTGTATTTATTACAATCAGAACAGGGATCGAACTTATGTGTACATAAATCCAATTTGATAAAATCTAACCCCCACTCTACAAACTGTTTTACATGAGTTTCTTCATGGCCAAAGCCACCTACATTATCTCTGCCACAATCGTGCGACCCTGGTACCACGTGTACACCAAGCTTTAAACCTTTGCTATGCGCATAATCTGCTAAATATTTTATACCATTAGGGAATTTGGTTGTATTCCATTTCAACTCACCATTTTCTCCTAAAATACTATCGCGCCATCCTCCGTCAATTACAACATATTGATAACCCGCAGCTTTAAGACCTGTTGAGACCATAGCATCAATGGTTTCTAAGACAACTCTTTCATTAATATTCTTTTTTCCATGCCAATTCCAACTATTCCAACCCATTGGTGGTGTTGGTGTTAATTTAAGGAGTTTGTTAATGTTGGCACTACCAACTTCTTGTAAAGAATTATTTCCACCAGGATTCTGTTTACATGAAATAACCAAAACTAGAAATATTATTAACATAACTTTGAATGTGAAGCCCTGCATGATAAATTAAATTTTTAAGATTATGAAATATTTATAAGTATATGAATATCATCTGTACAACCTGTATTTATACTCCAAATAAAAGAATTCTAAAACTTTATTTTATTGGCTTGAAAGCTTACATTTTTTTTGAAACCAATCCAAAAATAACCCTTATAAAATGAATCCTTATTATTGATATGATCTTGGTGCTCTTCGTAACAATCAAACTTCTGTAATTCTACAACATCAATTTCAAAATAAATAACTTCATTTTCAGATTTATCTTTATCGAAATCGCTGTATAACAAAAATGAAGAGCATAATCCAACCGTTTTTAGGTCCGGGCACTTATTACAACCTCTTTCAATCCTAACCTCTACTAACCTTTTGGTAAATGTCCATTTCGACTTTAGTATACCCGATATAAACATGCTACCTTATTCCCTTGGTCATCAGCATTATGCTTCATGGTTAGTTCTGCAATACCATTAACAATTTTTACATTGTCTTCATTATTACATTTCCATCCACTCGTATTTGGCAACATGGATTTTTTATACCATTTCTTCCAATTGACTTCTGAAGCTTCAAACTCATCAGATAGCTTTTCAACCAATTCTAATTGAGCAATTGAATCTGAAGACTTCAATGGCCTCTGTCCAAAACATTGAGCAGATATGCCTAAACATAAAATGGCAAAACACTTGAAATATTAAATTGTACTATTCCACCTTTAATAATAATACTTCCTCGGATGATAATTCAAACTCTGCATCGACAACATTTGAGGTCATTAAATTTGTAATCTTCACCGAAGCACCTGACTTCAATGAAATTTTAATATTTGCAGTATCATGTCCTACATTCAGCAAATTAACCAAATACGACTCATCATTTTGCCTCACAACTCGTGAAATGGTGGTTGTAAAATCTTTACCGTTGTCAGACTCAATAATGACATCTGGCATTTGATCACTCACCTCAGCTAATGCTTTTTTCTTGATTTCTGTAATTTCAGAAGCCTTCAAAGAAATAAGCTTTCCTTTACCTGATTTTAAGGCTTTATTTCGATTTTTACCATATTCATTCATGGATAAACTCTCTGGAGAATCTACTATAACCGTGCCTCCATTATTCAAATAACTTTGCAGTGCATTAAATTCTGTGTCAGTAACATATTTGGTCTTATAAACCACAACGGTATTCCAAGAACTATTATCCTGCTTTTCAATAATGTTTTGCGTAACAAAGCCCAATGGCAAGCCTTCAAAGAATAAAGACTTGTAGATCTTGCCTGTTTGGGTCATATAATCTGCAGTATTTATCGCTGAAGTCTCAGAATAGAACAAGCGCAATGGACGTTCCTGTTTTCGCAAAGCTATAATCTCTTCTGAAAAAGAGTTTAAATCAAACATTACCTGAGTTACTTCATTGGTAATATGAGGTTGCATATTATTTGAACCAGCGTATGCGCCACCCAAACCGGGATCGAAAAAGTTCAATTCGCCTTCCAATCTATCTTCCGGCGACCCATCAGGATCTCTTGCCCAAAACCATCCTGTATTGGCATCCATTCCCATTAAAGTAGCCAACCAATATACATT
This sequence comes from Jejuia sp., assembly GCA_049889775.1. Lineage (GTDB taxonomy): Bacteria > Bacteroidota > Bacteroidia > Flavobacteriales > Flavobacteriaceae > Jejuia. The sequence continues at coordinate 20,249 of JBMHCT010000013.1, read as the reverse complement.
GCGTATGTAACTTGTACGCATATCTAATTCTCTATACATCCCAGAAGACAAGAAATGTGATTCTGAGTTTACATTAATTTTTTCGGGAGCAACAGACTCAAGAAAATCATGCAAAATGGCCATTCCGTCCCATTTATAAGCGTAGTCTTTATGCCAATCAGAATTGATATGTGGACGAATACTTGGGCCACCTAATGCTTTGGCATCATGACCAATCATTGTCGTTAGCTCCGTTAAAGCTTCAAAATTCATACCGTGAGAGCGAGAATCTTCATAAAACGTACGAGGAAATAATTTAATATGAGTATTAGCCTCAGGATTAACGGCATGCAAATTATCTTGATTGAATTTGAACCATTCCGTTGTTCTGTGCATGTTATAACTGCACCAATCGAACCAAATAGGCTTACCTCTTAATTCTGTATTAATGGGTATTTCTATTTCAACAAAAGCAAAGTTCTTAAATGAGGTACCCCAGTTTGAATTTAGCTGTTTAATATTACCACTGTATTTGTTTTTCAACCAAGACCTGAATTTATTCAATGTATATGAAGATATCGCGTTCATCTCTTGATACCTGTAAGTCCAATGATCTTTTTCTGAATACCAATGGGGCTCGTTAGCAAAAACATATCCTAGCTCGGTAACCTTTTTTCCCTTTGTTAGTTCCCCGGTATGGCGGATGATTTTCCTCCATACATCTCGTGCCAGCGGATTATCAATATCAAAACCAGTAAACAAAGAGCGCCCTAAACGAACTTCTGGCTCCTTTTTCTCAACCCACTCTGGAATACCCATATCCCAATAGTACAAAAACCCGATATTGGTATCAGGAATACCTGTTACTTCTTTCATCAATTCTTTATCCCATGTACCATCCTCTTTCAATAAAAAAGAGTTAATCGCACGATCGTGATCCACAGGATACAAATTTTCACCACCATGATACAAAGCACCTAAATGGTCATTGTAAATTTGCTCATTAGTCAATGGTTGACCTACTGTTTTAGAAAAATAGTCATACGGAAAAATAGGTTTTCCATTACTAATAAACATATTATCACCGGCTTTTGTATTCTGCCAATCTACTTTATTTACAGGGCGACGCTTTATTTCGCCATTAAGTTCTTTTTTCAAATCATAAATGCCCTTATCCAGTATTTCAATCACTTTTTTTCGTTCAAAATCAGGTAATATTTTAGCTAGCGAGTCTTTCTTTAGAGCATAGTATCGTTCATAACCAAACAGCCTTTCAATAGCTTCTTTATTATTTTCATCCCAATTGGCAAACTTTAAAAATTCCTTGGAAAACCATAATACGGTTTCTTCACGAGTAACATCTATTGAATTGGTTTTAGCTTCCTTCATCAAGGATTCCAAGTCAGATATTTTATTCAAAGCTTCTTCTTCTAAGGTTACCGTTTTATTGCAACTTATTAAGAATATAACCAATAGTATACTGGAGATAAATCGTATAATTGAAAAGTGTTGGTTTTTGATCAAATTAAGATGTTTTATTTTGTGTAATATCTATTGTGGAAGATTGCCTTTCCAACCTTTATCAAATTGAGCAATCAATTCTTTAACAATTTCAGGATTTTCGCCTGCAATATTTTTGGTTTCAGTCGGATCATTCTCGTGGTCGTACAATTCCACAAAAAGTAGTTCAGCTTCTGGGTTTTTGTAATCTTTCCAGATAATAATGCGATATCTATCTGTTCGCATTGCGTATCCCATAACATTGTTTTCAAATAAATCCCTATCCCATTTATCGGCTTGTTGGGCTTTAATTTTCGCCTCAACCTCCTCAATTAAGGGTCCAAAATACGTTTCGCGCATACCTTGCGAGAGAGGGTTTGCGGCCCATTCCCTTAATGCTGGATTTGGGAATTGACTAAACACTGCTAGTTTCCAAGACTGGTTTGGGTTGTCTAATAAAGGCGCAAAACTAGTGCCCTCCAAATGTTCTGGTTGTTCTAAACCCGCCAATTCACAAAGTGTCGGAAACATGTCTACCAACTCCACCAAAGCATCGGTTTTTTTACCCCTGTTTTCTTTTGACATATCTGGTGTCCAAATAATTAAAGGCACACGCGTAGCAATCTCATAATTCGTAGCCTTTCCCCAAATACCCATATCACCTAAATGCCAGCCATGGTCGCTCCAAAGCATAATAATTGTATTGTCCCGTACACTAACTTCTTCGAGAGCATCGATCATTTTACCTATTAGTGCATCAATGTAACTTACGCAAGCCAAATATGCATGCTTTAAGGTAATAGCCATCTCGTCATCAATTGGCCCTTTTTTAGGAATGCCATACCTAGCCCTTAATTCGAACGAAGGATGCAATCCCATTGCTGCTCCATTTTCTGGAGCTTCAGTTTGAGTTGCCAACTTAATTTTTACTGGGTCGTACATATCCCAATATTTTGCTGGAGCCATCCAGTTGAGATGTGGTTTTTTCATACCCATCCCTAAAAAGAAAGGTTTATCTGGGTTTTTCTCCAACATATCCTTTAATGTAGCAATCGCCAGTTCTGCATTATACCCATCTTCATAAAAATAATCAGGCACATCTGCTTTTTCATAGGCGGGTCCTTTTCCCAAACCATTTCTTGGGGCATCTTTGCCGTATTTTACTATAACTTCCTTTGTGGCTTTTTTAGAATATTTCTGATTTTCAGGAAGCGCATATCCACCAGGGGTCTTACTTTTTTCTATGGTCATTCTATTATATGCAGGTTCCCGACTCCATGATTTTTCCATATCCGCCCACACTGGTTTGTGAAATATTTTACCCGTATGGACGGTTTCGTAGCCGTTGTTTTTAAAGTGTTGCGCGACTGTAACTATATCAGGATTAACGTCGCGGAAATATGTGAAGTTTTCTATAACATTAATACTTTCTGGTCTAGCACCGGTCATCAAGCTAGCTCTGGACGGACTGCAAATGGGCTCTTGGCAATAGGCTCTATTAAACAACAAGCCTTTTGACGCCAAGGCATCCATATTTGGGGTAATGGCGATATCAGAACCGTATGCACCTATTTCGGGACGAAGGTCATCCACTGCCAGAAATAAGATGTTAGGTTTCTTTTGAGCTACTTCTTTCCCTTGATTGGATTTACATGAGGAAATAGTTACTATAAAAACAAGAAAACATAAATAGTACTTCATCGGTCCATAAGAATAAATATAGATTTACCGTGATACTAAATTCGCAAAATGAGTCAGCGAAATGTAAACCATTTCTACCAAAACATATAACAGAATTACCCTTGTTAATCGTAAAACCATTGAACTAAAGATAAAAAATACTTAATTGGATAACTTTTCCTGAATTTCCTCAATGGATAATCCTTTGGTTTCGATTAAATATTTATATAAAATTATCATTCCAATAAATACAGTTATTGCATAGAATAGTAAGGTGTTACTGATACCAAAATTAGCTAATTGAGAAGGGAACAAAGTTTGAATAAGCCAACTCACCGTACTAGTTATCAGCGTAAAAAAGGGTATAGCAATACCGCGAATTGAGTTGGGAAATATTTCTGAAAACAACACCCACATAACAGGACCTAGAGAAAAATGAAAAGCGGCAATAAAACTTAATATTCCTATTAAAATTAAAATCGCATTAATTTTAGCTGATTTTTGAATTAAAACTCCAGCGTATTCTCTTGCCTCATTCTCCCCAACAGCATCAATTAAGGCTTTTTTCAATTCTATATCACTACCATATTCAACATCTATCATTCCGCTTAGTCTTTCTGAATTTTTTATTTCAGTCATTTCTACTACAGCATCTTCAGTTAGGGTGTATGTTGCTGTTTTAAATCCATAAAACGCTATTCCCAAACTAATAACGACCCACAACATACCTCCAACAATCATTGGTCTACGACCAATTTTATCAATCACTGCTAACCCAAGAATCGTAAAAGCTAGTCCCGTTAAACCTGTCCAAATAGCTTGCATAAAGGCAGCATCTGTACCCAATCCTATTTGCTCAAATACTTTAGGAGCATAAAATAAAATAGCATTAATACCTGAGGTCTGTTGTGCTATAGCGAGTGTTAAAGCTATAATAAAAATCACCCTGAATCTCTTATCAAAGACATCTTTGAGTTGCGCCATAACAGAGCGATCTTCCGAACTCTCTTCTAAACCTTCTCTCATTTCATTCAAATAACTCTCTATATTTTCGGATGGCATCAGATTAAGCAGAACTTCTTTTGTTTCTAAAACTTTACCCTTAAGATAAAGCCAAGAAGGACTTTTTGGAACTAAAAAAAGTAAACCTAACCATAAGAGTGCAGGAATAATTTCAGACCCTAGCATCCATCTCCAAGTATATTTATCTAATCCTAAACTGACAGCCCATTCCGCTGATCCAGTTGCTGCTTGAAGTATTAAATAATTAATAAAGTATGCGCCTGACAAACCGACAACAATATTAATTTGAATCATAGTTACTAATTTCCCTCTTAATTTGGGCGGAGAAATTTCGCCAATATACATAGCGGATAACGAGATCGAAGTGAAGGCTAAGCCTCCTAAAAAACGAAAAGCCAATAAAAACCAGTAATTTGGAGACAAAGCTGAACCAATAGCTGAAATAACATATAAAGAAGCTATTAATTGTAGAGTTTTCTTTCTTCCGTATTCATTACAAGCATACCCAGCAAAAAGTAGTGCCAATAATACCCCAGCAGCAGAAGCCCCCATAACAAAACCTAGTTTAGCATTCCCCAATGAAAACTCTTGAGTAATAAAATCTACGGTACCAGACATCAAAGCGGCATCTAATCCAAAAACGAAGCCACCCATAGCAACTATCGTTGAATATTTGTAGGCATTACTTTTGTATGAACTCATTTAGTTTAATTTAGTTAGTTATTTACCGATAAATATTGTGGTGTTGAATTTACGGATTTTCTTTTCAATAGTCTCACCATTGGACCATGTTACTTTTACGGTTACTGTTTCCATGTTGGCACCTAATCCAAAATGCAGTAAATTATTGAAACTTAAGGAATATTGAGCTCCTGTAGTTCCCACACGTTTCGTTTGAATATTTTCACCTGATTTAAGAGCGATAAAAGCCCCAAGTGCTGTTGCCTTTTTAGATGGCGAATCCCCTACATTAACAATCACATAATTGTTTCCGTATGAAGTTTCGTTTTTGAACAAGTGCCATTTACCACGTTCATTACCCAAAACTATATCCACCTTTCCATCATTATTGTAGTCTAGGTTTTCTACAGCCATTCCTATGGCTCCCAATTCTGGAGAACTAATATTATGCCTTTCTGACTTTGTGAAAGTTCCGTCACCTTGATTTAAGTATAGAAAGCATTTGTTTTTACGTACCAATTCACCTCGTGGAACTACCAAAATATCCTGATAACCATTATTGTTAAAATCAGCAATAGTTGAAGCCATGGTATGAGCCTTGTGTAAAAGGTTTGCCTTTGATGTTACCTCTTGAAACTTTTCACCTTTATTTTCGAGGAGTATATCGTTATGCCCTTCTGAAACCTCCTGAGCGGGATAGTTTTTTACGCCGTGAATAACCCCTGTTGCTGGCGCCCAAAGAAATCCAGCGATGCGCCATTTATTGTTACCTATATAGCCGATATACCAGCCTTTCTTTTCTTTATAATTGGCATTATCAGGAAATCCGAGTGCATCACTATTTACCAATCGGATATCTTTTCCCGAATGAGTCTCGCCCTCAAATTCATAATCATAAGATGCTTCACCAATAAAGTAAGTGTCATTATTTGGCCATTGGGATTGGAAGTTTTCAAGATTCAAAACATCTCCAACTTCTAAATCTTCTAGTTGAAACTCGCCCCTTTTGGTGAAAAACCCTAACGTGTTAGTTTCTTTATTGAAGAACGTATCTCCTTTTTCAAATTCGGTGCCTCGAGTGAAATACAAATCGAAATCACCATCATTATCAAAATCAATTTCTGCTACTCCAGTAACATGATCTATAGTCTTTGGCAATACTTTTTTAGTAACATCTTCAAAAGAAAAACCGTCACCTCCTTCGTACATCTTTATATTGCCCTCTCCATACATCACGATATCTAAAACGACATCTCCATTAAAATCAGTCAATAGCACCTTTTGACCATTGCCTTTACTAGCTGACAAAGTAGAATTTAACATTAATTCTCCCTGTCCATTATTTTCATAAAGATAGTTCTCCGTTGCTCCTTTTTTTGCACCATCAGGAAACGCTAAATTTACCAAATCTAAATCTCCATCATTATCCAAATCGGCAAATTGAACGGTTCTTCCTCTCATTAAGGCTAAAGGTTCCTTAAAATCTTTCATTGGAATGAATTCCCTTCCAACTACCCTAAATAATTTTGAATTTCTGGCGTTACTACCTGAACCACCACCACGAGACATAATCACTTCGATATTCCCATCAAAATCAAAATCTCCCGCAGAAACCCCATGTAAGTCCCCCATGATAATATCATAGGGTTTTGCAAATTTCCCTTTGTTATTCCAACACACCTGAACCCCAAAACCATGGTCGTTTATCAAAAGGTCCAAATAACCATCTTTGTCTAAATCGGCTACAACAGGAGCATCCCATTTTCTTAGATTTTTCTCTTGTCGAGAAAAGTCCTTTTTAGCCTCAACAAAAGTTTGGGAAAAAAGAATCTTAATTCCTAAAACAGAAATAATTCCCAGACATATGAAAGTTTTTATACATTTTCTTAATCGCATAACTCTAATTTAAACCTTCAACTTGTAAAGTTTTGGTATTTTTTAATGAAGCTGGAATATTGAAAAATTTTCTTATGTTCTTGCTTTCACCAACCTCAATGTTATAAAACCCTGATTCCAAAGTTTTTGGCTGGTATGTTTTTCCTTTAATCCTAACTGATGACACTACTTCACCTGTAACACTATTTCTGACTGTTACAACTTGATTCGCTTTGAATAGTTGTAACATTGGCAATAAATAGTGTGTTTTAGGATTAAAATTATCAAATTGAGAAATGGTTTTAGGCCACCCAGTATACTGCTGACTATCTGAAGCAGTAATATCTATATTTCTAGGCCAGCAATTAAACGTAATGGTTCTTTTAGATTTATTAAAATTGATTACCCCAAAACCCGCGACACGTGTAGAAAGCTTGCCTCCTTCTTCAATTTCTTCTGCCGAAGGATTTGCAACGGCATGCATCGTAATTTTATTTTGAAACCCATCTAAGAACTCGCCCGTGTAATAAGGCGCATTTTCATTTTTATTTTTCCCAGGTTCCTTAGGATCCCACCAACGCAACCAGTAGTTTGCTATAGCCGGTGTGCAAAAAGAATAGCCTGCATCATTCCAATTCTCTACACCGTGCTTAATTAAAGATCCTAAATGCTGATCTCCAGCTATCATTGGGGAAAAACTTTTACGTATTACAGATAATGCTTTATTTCTACCAGTCTGTGGCCAACCGTTCGAATCAAAATCCGCAAAAATTTCTCTATCATGTTTGCCTGTATAATTGTTTGCCATTGTAAAAATGGTTTGGGATAATACGGTTTTCATTTCGGCATTTTTCCAATCGGTAGTCCAATCTTCTAAAAATTCTAACTGTCTTTTTCCAAGTAAAATAGCCTTAGGGTCATCAAAAATTCTTGTGTCTATCTTAGGATCAAAAATTGCGTCAACCACTTCACCCTTATGTCTGAAAATTTGACCAGGAGCTGATTTGAACTTTCTGTCCTCTAGTATTGCAAAACTTATACCTCCCCATGTTAAATCTGTATAATATACTCCTATACCTTGAGCAATAGGAGTTGGGTCGTATGGATCTGGTAAGTGACTGGTTTGGGCTCGTTCAACTTCCTTAATATAATCTACTGGCATGTAATAGCCCCCGTATTTCCCACTTCTATCTACACTTTTTATCCCTCCGCTACCCCAGATATTACCCTGACCAACATCATGGTCGTCCACAATACAAATAGTAGGCGTATTTCGCATGATGTCTCCAAAGTCCTGACCAAACTTTATCCAATATAAATAGTGTTGACTATGATCATACACCTGATCTCCTGAAAAAAACAGTAAATCTGGCTTAATTTTTTTTAGATTTTCAACGATATCAGTCCTTGGAATATCGCCTCCATGTCTCGCATAAATAGAATTACAGGTTAAAGCTCCTAATACAAATTCATCTTTATGCACGGGATTTTTACGGATAACTCCATCATAAAATGCTTTGTTGTTATGTACTACTCTATACTTTGATTCTTTGGTATCATCCCATTTTTCTATTCTGAATAGGGACGTATAACCAGGATATTGTATTCTCGCCGTATCACGTACCACCCATTTCCCATTTTCCTCAATCTCTAAAAATGCTTCAAAAGGCTCAAAATTCTTAATAGGATAAAACTGTGCATTGAGTTTCAAAATATTTTCATGTACCGTATACATAGCAAAACAAATGCGCTCTTCAGGTTTTATGTGTTTAGGCAGGGATAAGTCTTGACTAAAAGTATTAATTGTTACACAACTAATAAAGAAAAATACTATAGCTCTTATTTTCATCTTCAATAATTACTCCAAATTACGGGCATAAAAACTGTCATTTCAGCTTGTCCTCGGTTACTCCAAGCAAAGTATGGCACCAACTGCGTTTTATACGATTTTAAAACAGGCTTAGTAACCGCCCGATACATGTCGTCGTTTTTATCCTCTCTTAAAAGTAATTCTGTCTTTACAACAGTTACACCTCCTAAAAAATCATCTTTATGTTCTGCTATCAAGTCTGCATCGCCTTTAATGTAAACATCTAAAATAGAAGTATTCTCTGGTAAATCGGGAGACTCAATACAATAAACTATTGGCCCTCTTTTAGCGGCAATTTGGTTTCTTACCTCTTCAATTCTATTATGTCCTTCAAGACGTTTTACCTCCATTGGCATATCCAAAACGATAGTATCTCCTGGTTTCCAAGTTCTGTGGATTGTGGCAAATGTTCCTGGGGTAACCTCAACTCCAGCATCTTCACCATTAACTTTTAAGGTACTACCCTCGGCCCATTTTGGAATTCTAACCTTTATATCGAATGCTGAATCTTTACATTCTTCAACCGTAATTTTTACAATACCCTTCCAAGGATAATCTGTATCCTGGGATAATTTTAAACGAGAACCATCCAACATCGTTGTATCTAAAGTATTGCCTCCAAATAAAACCACGGCAACACCATTTTCGGATAAATTATACGCCCAACCTGAACTTTTACAAATAGTTCTCACTAAGTTTGGAGGGCAACAAAAACACTCCAAATACGGTTGTCTTACAGGACTTTCGGTAACATCATCATGGGCATCATAGTTTCGCGAATTGTTCACCATCCGCAACGGATTAGAATAGAAATAATCCTTTCCTTCAATGCTAATCCCTGATAGGCCACTGTTGTAAAGCACCAATTCTATGATATCAGCATATCGGGATTCCTCCTTAATACCCATCATTCGGCTACTAAACATGGCGTTACAAAGATTGGCACAGGTTTCATTATACGCCGTCATATTTGGCATCATATAAGCATCTATAAACCCTTCTTCAATCATATCTAAATTCGTCGAAGCACCATAATGCGCTTGACCAACCGCTCCTGTAACGTACATTTTTTTACCCGTTACATTTTCCCAAAGTTTATCCAATGCGTCCAATAACGCCTTTTCTCCAGTTTCGGCATAAACGTCGGCCGCACCTGCATAATAATATAGCGCCAAAACTGCGTGTCCCACGGCTTCTTCAGACTCTCTAAAAGGTGTTCTTTCTTGAACCATATCTCCAATAGGATACCCTTCTGTAGTAGAATGATGCTCAATTTTAAAGGTGCCTCTTCTATTGATAAACTTTTCAGCAAGCTTCAAATATTTTTCGTCCCCAACAGTTCTGTGCAACTCCACCAAGCCCATAATTTGCGTTTGATTGAACCCAAAACGTTGATAATGCTTGGTATCAGGCATAAAATAAACACACAGCAAATCGGCTTGCTTAATAGCTATATCCAAAAAATTCCGCTGTCCCGTTAAGCGATAATGCACAGCACCGGCAATAAAAAGGTGTCCGTAGTTGTACATCTCGTGGTACTTCCTGTTTGAAAAACGCTCCGCACCCTCAGTAATCTGGATATGCGTATGAATATACCCATCCTCCTCTTGAGCTTTCGCAATCCAATCGATGTATTCATCCAGTTCTTTCAACACCGATTCATCTTTTGTTAAGCTATAGATATACGTTTTGGCTTCCATAAACTTAAAAAAGTCACCATCATGCCAATAGAACCCTTTATGTTTACCTTCTTTAGCTCCAGCCGCAATTTTAAAGTTGTTCAATCCATGACCAACATCACCACAAAGGACATCCCCCATATATGGCAACATCCGCTCCTCTGCCGCTTTTACTTTTTCTTCCCAAAATCCTTTATCCCATTTACAATCCCCAAAATTGATACTTTTCAATTTTACATATGGGCTGTTCGACGTATTCGTTATCGCTTTACTATGTGTATGCATTATTTAAGTTTATGCTGATTTATTTTAATTTTTATTTGGGCGTTCTACAAAGGGTCGGGCTTTCCGTTACAAGTCCTCGCACCTCCTACGTCGGGCTGTGGGCTTTCCTCTTCAATCCCTAACGCGGGCGCAATTGCTAACGGAGGTACTTATGCAAGATACTGCCCTGTTCGCCAATTGCTATTAATCAAATTAATCGTATTTCTCCATGTATTTTTTTACCAATTCTGGAGTTCTATAGCGATCCATTCGATTTATATCATACTTTTCAAACTCCTGCTTTAAAGTCCATAGCGGACGCTCCAAAGTCAATTCCCATTCAAACAATTTTTTGAACATCGCCTTTAAACGCTCTGGCTGTTCTGAAGCCAAATTATTCTGTTCTGTCAAATCTTTGGTCAAATCATAAAGTTCGGCAGGCCTATCCGCAAAACGGATTAACTTCCAATCGTTATGCCTGTAAACCGCACGTACATCCTTTTTCCAAAACATGTCTTCATGTGGTCGTCCGGTAACTTTACCATTAACAAAAGGCACTAGGTCCACCCCATCTATATCTTCAAGATTTTCTTTTTTACCGCCACCGGCCATATAAAATGTAGGCAATAAATCAAAAGTGCTTACCGGAAAATCATAAACTGTTCCTGCTTTCAATTTCTTTGGCCATTTCATCAAATATGGCACCCTAAAACCACCCTCCAAGTGATTGGATTTTGTACCGCTAAGTGGTAGATTTATAGATGCATTTTTGTCCGTAGGCCCACCATTATCGTTGGAAAACACAATAATGGTATTTTCATCTAAGCCTAATTCCTTTAGTTTATCCATTATTTTACCACAGGCCCTATCCAAGGACAATGTCATGGCCGCTACCTCTTTGCGCTTTCCTTTTAGGTTTGGGAATTTCGCCAAATCTTCCTCGGTAGCTTCCATTGGTGTATGAACCGCATTAAATGCTAAATAGATAAAAAATGGATTCTTTTTATTTCTTTCTATAAATGAAATTGCTTTGTCTGCAAATACATCGGTGGCATAACCATCAGGTTCTTCATAATTTTCGAAGTCTCTCTCCATTTTGTTATCATGATGCACGCCTTTAAAATCTTTAATCGGGAAATAACTACGCGCCCCTCCGCGAAAGCCATAAAACTCATCAAACCCTCGCTTTAATGGATGAAATCTGTCGGCATTTCCCAAGTGCCACTTGCCATACATTGCATTGGTATAACCCAAGTCTTTAAGGTAGTCAGCCATTGTCTTCTGGTCCAATGGCAACCCCATATCATCCCCTAAAAACTTAGAGTTTTTACTCATATATCCAGGAACATTAATTTCCTGGTATCCAAAACGTTGTTGATATTTACCAGTAATCAATCCCGCTCGTGAAGGTCCGCAGGTAGCATCTGTCACATAACCTTGGGTAAATAAAACGCCTTGGTCGGCAAGTTTATCTAAATTTGGAGTAACCATAACATCACTGCCATGGAAACCGAAATCTCCATAACCGGCATCGTCGGCAAACAATAGGATAATATTTGGTTGCTCCTGAGAAATACATGAAAAGCAACAAATTGCGGCTAAAAGTGCAAAAGTATATTTTATGATACGGTTGTTTATAGTAAACCTCATTTGAAACAGTCTGGATAATTAATAATTTTGAATAGCGAAATATTTTTCCAAGGGCATCAAACTAAACAGCTGCTCGATATTGCTTTGGCGTACTCCCCATAATTTTTTTAAACTGCTTGTTAAAATTAGTAATGGAATTATAACCTACTGAAAAACAAATATCGTTCACAGCTAAATTTTCTTGAATCAGGATTCTAGATGCATTTCGAATACGTACTTCGTTCAAAAATTCTGTAAACGATTTATTTGTTTTCTTCTTAAAAAATCTACAAAAGGAATTTGTAGTCATACAGGCAATATCTGAAACATCTTCTAGCGCTATGGTTCTTGTGTAATTATCTGAAATATAGCGCAATACTTTATCAATTCTATCAGCGCCTTTGGGAGTATACTGTCGCATATCAGAAGAGGACAACAATTCTCTATCTTTTTCAATCGATAACTTATACAATACGTCTAAAAGTTTAATATGTTGCTGAGTTCTGTCTAATTCGGTAATGGCCAAAAGCTCATTTTTTAATTGGTTTGCAACCTCTTTCCCAAAGCTTATACCATATTTTGAATCGGACAACATTCTGTTAATTTCAGCAAATTCAGGTGCTTCAAAAGTAGTATCACCAATAAAGTTCTTATGAAACTTGATGACTACTGTTTTAACGGTTTGCTCGCTATCCGCATCATAGTAAGACACATCATTGCGCCATAAATGGGGCAAATTAGAACCCACCAAAACCAAATCACCAGGCTCAAACGGGGATACACTATCACCTACAAAACGAATTCCCGTGCTCCTTGAAATATATAGTAGCTCGTATTCAGGATGGTAATGCCATGAGGCATCTAAACAGGGCTTTTCTTTCAGGTCAATATATAACCTTGAGCTCGTAAAACTCTCTACATTTTTTAGAACTAATTTCATTTATAAAACTTTACTATTGTTGAAAACCACATTTTAATCAATCTCCTAAAGATTGACCCTTCGCTAACAGGGCATAAAATGATTATCAAAATTAAAAGAATGGAACCTTTCAATTTTACTCTTATTTATCAAATTATAGTATAAATTTACCCTTAAAACTACAATATAAACAAAATCAAGCGAAAATAGTACTAATTTTTAATGATAAAGTAGGTTACTTATAGTAAGGTTTTACTCTTACAGCTTTAGTTTAGATTGAATGTCTTATTAAAATTTGGCATACCATCAGCTTCCCACTGCTGGCCTTCTTTTTCAATATGAAACCATTGCGGTTTAACGTGGGTTTGACTCCATGCTTCACCCAAACTTACAAGATTAGATAGTATTTCAGGGTACTGGAAACTTAGATCAATACGTTCTTCAATATCATTTTCTATATCAAAGAGTTTCCACTTTTGTTGATACACTTTCAACGCCTTCCATTTATCCTGTCTGATGGCAACATCAGAAAATCCCTTTCTATGGCGCATAATAAACAGTGGCTCTTCGGGTCTTGGATTTTCATTCGAAAGGAAATGCTTCCAAATATCTTTTCCATCCAATTGCTTTCCTTTTGGAATTTCGGCATTAGCAAGGTTGGAAAATGTAGGATAAAAATCAAGAGAAGAAATAGGATAATTATAGGTTTTACCGCTTGGAACAACACTTGGCCAATGGAAAAACATCGGTACTCGGAAACCTCCTTCATATGCACTTCCCTTTCCTTCCTTTAACGGATAATTTGTTGCTCCCGCTTTCAATTTACCACCATTATCACTTGAGAACACAATGAGTGTATTCTCAAACTGGTTAGTTTCCTTAAGTTTTTCAACAATTTGTTTTACACCTCTATCCACTGCATAAACCATGGCCGCATAAATCCTTCTTTTTTTATCTTTTACATGAGCGAACAACTTTAAATCCTCTTCCTTGGCTTCCAAAGGTGTATGCGGAGCATTATAAGATAAATACAAAAAGAATGGCTGTTCCTTTTTGCCCGCATCATCTAAAAAACGAACGGCTTCCCGGGATAAACCATTTGTAATATATTCAGTTTCGTCCACCTCATCGCCATTATGCTCCAACTGACGTAAGTATTCCCAAATGAATGTTTTGCCACTTTCTTTTTGGAGTAAATATTCTGCTTTAAATTGTTTTGGAAAATATTGATGACCACCGCCTAAAAAACCATAAAAATCATCAAAACCTCTTTGATTTGGGTGAAATTGCTTTTGATAACCTAAATGCCATTTGCCAATCGCACCTGTATAATACCCCGATTCTTGAAGCACCTTACTTATAAAGGTTTCATTAACATCGATACCTTTGGACTCATCTCCTTCCGTCGGTAAATTAAACTGCGATCCAATTTTATGTGCATAGCGCCCCGTCATTAAACTGGCTCTACTGGGACCACAAAATGGATGTGCCATGTAAGCACTTGTACAAATGGTTCCGTTGTTAGCCAACATATCCAAATTTGGTGTTGGGATATCCTTTGATCCATTAAAGCCTACATCGGAATAGCCTAAATCGTCGCATAGGATTAGCAAAATATTTGGTTTTTCCGGAACAGTATGGTTTTCAATTAATTCATTTTCTGTTTGATAGGGTTTAGACACAATGGTATTGCAGCCAGTTAAAAAAATGAATACCAAAGCGAACTTCTGAGAGAGTATAATTGTCTTTACAAACGAGTTCACTTTCATATCTGAAAACTATAATTACCTAAGTGCCGTAGACACACGCTTCTTAACTAAATAATCCTCTAAAGCTAAATGTGAACAATCATGCCCAATACCACTATTTTTAAATCCACCATGGGGGAGATAAATTGCATATTTCACACCGTTAATTTGAACTTCTCCAAATTCCAATTCTTCAGTAAATCGCTCTATTCGTTTATGATTATTCGTAAAAATATAAGAGGCTAATCCAAATTCCGTATTATTTGCCAACTGCAAAACCTCATCATCATTTTCAAAAGGCATTACACCTGCAACTGGCCCAAAAGTTTCTTCATTAAAAACAGTCATCTCCATTGTGACACCAGACAAAATTGTAGGTTCCATCCAATTTCCGCCTTCTGGTAAATCTTCAGGGATTTTTCCACCATATTCTAGTTTTGCGCCTTTGTTTATAGCGTCTTCAATAATATCAAACATTCTATCTCTCGCATTTCTTGAAGCCAATGGGCCCATAAATACATCCTCGTTTTCTTTAGTTCCAAAACCAACTTTTAACTGAGAAGTTCTTTTTATATAGGCTTTCAAGAACTTATCATAAATATTTTTATGAATAAAAATTCTATTTGCTGCCACACAAATCTGACCTGCGTTCCCAAATTTTAGGCCAATCGCCAAATCTAAAGCATCGTCTAAATTAGCATCTTCAAATACAATAAAAGGCGCATTTCCGCCCAATTCCATTCCTAATTTCTTTATGGACGTTGTGCTATCTGCAATTACTTTTTGACCTGTTTGCGTAGAACCAATCATGGTTAATACCGCAGGGATTTTACTTCTGGTCATTGTTGTAGCAACTTCATTACTTGGACCAGCAAGGATATTAACTACACCTGCTGGGAAATTTATATCGTGTAATATTTCACCAACTAAATAAGAAGATAACGGTGATATTCCTGAAGGCTTGATAATTAAAGAACACCCTGATGCCAAAGCTGGACCTATTTTATACCCAACGTTAAGTAATGGGAAATTCCAAGCTAAATAAGCTACTGCTACTCCTGCAGGCTGAGAAATCATTTTGTGTTTATGCGTATTATCATGATCAGGAATTTGCTCCTCTCTTAAATTTTGCATAGCACTTGGATACCACTCTAAAGCCTCTGTCAGTCTGTCTATATCCTCTTGAGATCCAGAGTACGTTTTCCCCATTTCATGGACAATAGCTGTTCTAAGTAATTCTTCTTTCTCTAAAATGGCATCACGTAATTTAAGCATCCACTTAGTTCTTTCCGCCAAAGAAAGCTTAGACCAATATTTGAAACCACGGTGTGCAGATTCTAGTGCTTTTTCAGCATCAGGCACACCTGCTCTAGCAACTTGAGCAATTACCTCTCCAGTTGCTGGACAAATCACATCATCCTTCTTACCACTTTCAGCATCCACCAATTCACCGTCTATGTATAGCTTTTTATAGCCGTAACTTTCTACTTTCATTGTCAATTCTTATCAAAAATTTTATTTTCTGTTTGAAACGTTTTAAAAACTATTTTACTTATATATTTTTTGAAGTACATCAATATCTTGTCCTTCTGAGACAGAGGCGTATTTACAAAGCACATCTTCATTAATATCAATACCTAAACCTGGTCTTTTAGGCACTTCAATCATACCATCTTTCATTTCTATAGACGGGAAGCACAATTTATCTCTCAAACCATTTTCAGTTTGATCATACTCCATAAGAAAATCTGGTTGGTACATGCGCCCTGGTACAGATTCAATATTTGAGATAAAATGCAACGCTACATGCAATCCAATCGCAGTTCCCCAAGTATGTGGTATAATATCCGTTCCATTAGCACTAGCCAAAGCTCCTATTCTTTTGGCTTCAGTTAACCCTCCACTTGCGCAGATATCTGGCTGAATAATATCAACTGATTTACTTTCAATTAATTGCTTAAATCCAAATCTTAAATATTCACATTCTCCACCTGAAATTGGAATTGTGGTTTTTTGCCTGAGTTCACTGTACTGTTCATAAAACTCTGGAGATAATGGTTCTTCAAACCAACCTATATCATATTTTTCAATTTTTCTTGCTAATTCTGTTGCTTCCCTTAGAGTATAAGCGTGATTAGAATCAACCATTAACTGAATATCAGGTCCGATAATTTCACGCATAAATTTAACATTCTTAACATCTTCCTTGATACCAAGACCAACCTTCATTTTCATTGCTTTAAAACCTTGTGATATGTAAAGTTCTGCTTCTTCCTTAAATGTTTTTGAAGGGTTTTTATGATCTGTAAAATAAAGTCCAGTTGCATAAGGCCGAATTTTGTCTCGATGTGCCCCACCTAAAAGTGTAGAAACTGGTAACCCTAAAAGTTTCCCTTTTAAATCCCAGATTGCAATATCAATAGCACTCATAGATGCCACTAAAATTCCTCTTCTTGCAAAATCAAGAGTTTTACGATACATTTTGTTCCAAATCACCTCATTTTCTAAAACATTTTCTCCAACCACAAAAGGCTCCAAAAGTTTAATTCCAGCTTCTAAGACTGAAGCAGGCCCATAACCTTCACCCCAGCCATAAGTACCATTTTCGGCCGTAACCTTTACTATACATATACATCTTTCCGAATATTCCCACTGGGAGAAGAAAAAACTTTTTGACAATTTATCCTTAAGAATAAAAGTCTCTACTGACTTAATTTTCATATGGTTCAATTTCTAAGAGATTTATCAGAGCAACTCTTGAAGATACAACATTAATTTTAAGAGAACTCAAAATTGAATTATTACGTTTCCTGAAAATCTAAATAGTTTATGTTCAAATTCAGAATTCAAAGTAACTCAATATAAAGGGTGACAGAATTATTTTATTTACCTTGTTTTAGCATTATTTTACCCAAACACATCCTATACGGAATATTCAATAAAATAATAAGTTACAGTGAAATCTGATCCGAATAAAACAAAAACCCTGTAGAACAAATTCTACAGGGTAATTTTATGTAATTGAAATTATTTTAGTGACCTCGGCAGGATTCAAACCTGCAACCGCCTGAGCCGTAATCAGGTATTCTATTCAGTTGAACTACGAGGCCTTTTTAAGTGGCTGCAAATATACATTTTTTATTAAAAGCTACCCAACCTTTTAATTTAATTTTCTATTTCGATAATTCAAAAAAAAAGTCATCCTAACTTAAGAAATAACTCAACTCTAATTTTGATTTTGAAATATCATTTGCTAGCTAAAGAGAACTATAACATTAAAATTGGTAACTAAGCTACCAAAAGTTTGATTTTGTTATGCCCTTTTCAAAAGTTAACAGAACAATAGCTTTTAAATTATAAAATCTCATTCTATTAAAGTAGATTTTTTTATTGTAATGTTTATAATAAAAATAGCAAAAACATCTTCATATCTCGCTGATTGTATAATATTTAAACCAATTTTTGTAACGCACACAACTTATCTCGTTATTCAACGAAAAAAACGACAGTGCAAAGAAAGAATAGATTTGTTATACGAACTTAATTTAATTTTGGTTCGAAATAGATGTGATTAATCACGTTTATTTTAAACATAACAAAATTTGAATACATATAATAAGAGATTTGTATTTTTTCAAAAAAATGTTTAAAATACAGGTATACTAAAATTTTTTATTCTAATTTTCCCAACTAAGAGTATTATATAGCTGTAATAAGAAAAAAAAGTATAACAACAAAAAGAATAACCCCAAAATTATAAATTTAACATGAAAGTTGCATTAATTACAGGAATCACCGGTCAGGACGGATCCTATTTAGCAGAACTATTACTTGATAAAGGATACGAAGTGCATGGCATTAAGAGAAGATCATCTTTGTTTAATACTGATAGAATTGACCATTTATACCAAGATCCTCATGATCCCAATCAAAGATTGAAATTGCATTATGGAGACCTTACAGATTCTATGAATTTAACACGTATTATCCAAGAGTGTCAACCTGATGAAATTTATAATCTGGGTGCAATGTCTCATGTAAAGGTTTCTTTTGATTCTCCTGAGTATGTCGGTAACGTAGACGGTTTGGGAACTTTGAGAATATTAGAGGCTATTCGAATTTTAGGACTCGAGAAAAAAACAAGAATTTATCAGGCTTCTACATCCGAATTATATGGTGGTTTACCAGAAAACAAAAACGAAAAAGGGTTTTATGATGAGAACTCTCCATTTTACCCGCGTTCCCCCTATGGTGTAGCAAAAATTTACGGGTTTTGGATCACCAAAAACTATCGCGAAGCTTATGATATGTACGCATGTAATGGTATTTTATTCAATCATGAATCTCCAAGAAGAGGTGAAACATTTGTAACTCGTAAGATTACAATGGGACTTAAGGCAATCTCTGAAGGAAAACAGGATGTTCTTTATCTTGGAAACTTAGATGCAAAACGTGATTGGGGACATGCCAAAGATTTTGTGAAAGCAATGTGGTTGATGCTTCAGCAAGATTCTCCAGAAGATTATGTGATTGCTACTGGTGAACAGTATTCAGTTCGTCAGTTTGTTGAGAAAGTTGCTCCATACTATAATATGAAAATCAAATGGGAGGGTGAAGGTCTCAATGAAGTTGGATATGATGCGACTACTATGAAAACGGTTATCAAGGTAGACTCCAAATACTTCCGTCCTTCTGAAGTGGAAAGTTTATTGGGAGATTCTACTAAAGCAAAACTGAATTTGGGTTGGCAACCAGAAATTTCATTTGATGAATTGGTTGAGGATATGGTTAATTATGGATAGTAAAATAAAAATTGTTCTGTGGGGTAAGAAACTTCATACTGACACTTATTCATACATTCATTATGGATTCTGGAGAGCTGCTGAGTATCTTGGATACACTGTTGAATGGTATGGGGATGAAGATGATGTAAGTGGTATTGATTTCTCTGATAGTATTTTCATAACAGAGGCAAGTGTTTGTAGTAAAATGCCTCTTAGAAAAGATTGCAAATACTTTATCCATTGCTGTGATATTGCATTTGTTTATGATTGGAGAAAAAAGTATGGTGATGTAGAGGTTTACAATTTTATTCCAGAATCATATGGATATGAATGGCCAGATAACTTAGAACGTATTGATAATGAAATCTGGTATCACAAAGAATCTAAGACGATTGTAAACAAATGGGCAACAGATCTTCTTCCCCCAGAGATTGATGCATGTCCGGTTAAACTGTATGATGATTCATTAGATACATCTTATTTTATTGGTACACTTCAGGGTGGCAATATTTCAACTTTCAAGGATATTCACATAAAACATGGTAAAGATATTGTTTGCGCTGGTGGGTGGAACGGTATCCATGCTAATCAAGTTCCAGATCTAAATCAGATGATCTC
>JBMHCT010000012.1:0-11561 GCA_049889775.1 Jejuia sp. | reverse complement strand
GTTCCATCAACATAACCATCTCCTTGCGTACTTGCGGCAGACACAGTTGCAGCAAAACCATTATCCATTAAACCAGTTGAATATGTTACTCCATATTTGGCATATCCATCATTACCAACCGAAGTCATTACATTACCTCCTTCTTCAACGTCAGTAGTTTTTGTAATGATATTGATAGTACCACCAATTGAAGGCACCGCTATTTTAGCGGCTCCAAGACCTCTTTGAGTTTGCATGGTACTTGTTACATCTCCTAGACCAGCCCAGTTACTCCAGAAAACACGTCCGTTTTCCATATCGTTAACAGGAATACCGTTAATCATAACTGCAACATTTACAGATCCAAAACCTCTCATTCTTACTTGTCCATCTCCAAATCCACCTCCTGCTTTAGTAACATAAATACCAGGCGTAGATTTTAAAATTTCTGGAAATTCCTGAGAACCTAATTTTAATTCAATGTCAGCGGCCTTAACCGTTGATACAGCCACAGGAGTTTTTCGATCTACAGCGACAGAGGCAATAATTTGAATTTCTTCAAGACCAACTTGGCTTGATTCCAATTGAACTTTACCCAAAGTAGTACTCCCAGAAAAGGAAATCGTTTTTGAATTGTAACCAATATATGTGATTACAATTTCACCTGAACTTTCTTTTGTTGTAATTGAGAAGTTACCATCAAAATCTGTAGTAACACCATTAGACGTACCTTTCTCAATAACATTCGCACCAGGAAGCGGTAAATTGGTTCCTGCTTCTACAACCGTACCAGTTATAGTGCTTTGAGCTAAGGCAACAGTAGTACATAACAATACTGTTACCATAATCAGTAATTTAGTAGCTTTTTTCATAATTTTTGAAAAATTATTTAATAATTTGAAATTAGTCAGGGCAAAATTACTGATAATTAAAAGATAAACATTAACGAAACGTTAAGAATTTTAACATTTCTTATTAACAGAAAAGCAGCGATATTCACAATATCGCTGCTTTTATTAAAAACTTTTCAACAATTTAAGAGTTTTCCTTATAATATTCTAACAAATTAGACGTAGAAGAATCATGTTCACTTTTAGCCTCTCCACTAAATTCTTTTAAAATTTTACTGGCTAGTTGTTTCCCTAGCTCAACTCCAAATTGATCGTAACTATAAATATTCCAGATAACACCTTGCACAAATATTTTGTGTTCATACATCGCAATCAACTTACCTAAACTTTCAGGTGTAAGCTTTTGAATAAAAATTGTATTTGTGGGTTTATTACCCTCAAAAACTTTAAAAGGTGTAATTGTTTCTGAAGTACCTTCAGCAACTACCTGGGCTTCAGTTTTCCCATTTAATAGTGCCTCTGTTTGGGCTAAAAAGTTTGACGTCAACTTATCTTGATGGTCTTGATTACCATGTAATGATTTCACAAAACCAATAAAATCGGCAGGAATCAATTTTGTGCCTTGATGAATTAACTGAAAAAAGGCATGCTGCGAGTTCGTTCCGGGCTCTCCCCAAATCAAGGTTCCTGTTTGGTAATCTATAGAATTTCCATTTCTATCTACACTTTTACCATTACTTTCCATAATACCTTGCTGCAAATACGTAGCAAATTGATTGAGATATTGTGAATATGCAATTATAGCCTCACTTTCTGCATTAAAAAAGTTGTTATACCAAATGCTTATTAAGCCTAAAACCACTGGGATATTACTCTTAAAATCTTCATTCTTAAAATGCTCATCCATTTTATGAGCGCCTTCTAAAAGGCTAGCATAGTTATCATAACCTACCGCTAAACTAATAGACAAACCTACTGCACTCCATAAAGAAAAACGACCACCAACCCAGTCCCACATTGGGAAAATATTATTAGTATCTATCCCAAAATTAGATACGGCATCTAAATTGGTTGAAACTGCCACAAAGTGTTTTGCAATATCTGCTTCATTAGCTGATTCTAAAAACCAAGATTTAATAGTATTTGCATTTGAAATCGTTTCTTGTGTGGTAAATGTTTTAGAGACGATAACAAATAATGTAGTTTCAGGGTTTAGTTTTTTAATAACCTCATTTACATGATCACCATCAACATTACTCACAAAATAAGTTGTTAAATGGTTTTTATAAAATTGAAGTGCATCCACTACCATGGCAGGTCCTAAATCCGATCCACCAATTCCAATGTTTACAACATGTGTAAATGGCTTTCCAGTATACCCTTTTCTCTCTCCTTGTAGGACTTCCTTGGTAAATGCCTCTATTTTTCGTTTTACTTTATATACTTCTGTAATAACATTTATACCATCAACTTTTACTACTGCGGATTCTGGTGCTCGTAAAGCAGAATGCAATACGGCTCGTCCTTCGGTTTGATTAATTTTTTCACCTGAAAACTGACTCTCAATTGCGGCTTTTAGCTTCACATCTTCAGCTAATTCTAATAGGTAGTTAAAGGTTTCTTCGGTAATTCTATTTTTAGAAAAATCTACATAAAAATCTTCCCACTGTGTTGTAAATTTATTTGCTCTTTCGCTATCCTGAGCAAATAAATCTTTCATTTTTAAAGATTTTACTTCCTCGAAATGTGCTTCTAGTTTTTTCCAAGAAGTTGTTGTTATTGGATTTACACTTGGTAATGCCATGTCATGAATTGGATTGGTAAATTACAGGTTGCGGTTCTTCTACTGTAATTTGAGGTTTAAAGTTTATATTATCTAATTTGTATTTCAAAGGTTGAATAAACTCAAGAAATTTTGTTTTCAAGGAGTCTGAAATTGGTTTAGCCTCGGGTAATTTTTGTTTAAAGGGATCTACTTGCTTGCCATTCTTCCAAAAGCGATAACACACATGCGGTCCACCTGTATTACCCGTCATGCCCACTTTTCCAATAATATCGCCTTGTTTTACAAATTGACCCACTTTTACGAGACGTTTACTCATATGTAAATATTGGGTTTCATATGTTGCATTATGCCTTATCTTCACATAATTGCCGTTACCACCTCTACGCTCAGACTTAGTAACCGTACCGTTTGCTGTAGCCATAATTGGCGTACCAACCGCAGCAGCAAAATCGGTACCTTTATGCGGCCTTACTTTATAACCATAATAAGCGATGCGACGTTTTAGATTATACCTAGAAGACAAACGCCCAAACTTTATAGGGGATTTTAAAAAAGCGCGTCTTAAATTTTTGGCGTTATCATCAAAATAATCTATAATACCTTTGGTAGTGTCAGTCATAAACTCAAAGGCATAAAAAGGCTCGTTATTATGCTCAAAATAGGCCGCTTTCACTTTATGAACCCCTGTATACAGCGTATCATCTATATATTTATCAGTGTAAATAACCTTGAATTTATCTCCCGGTAATAAACGTCTAAAATCAATAGTCCAAGCATAAATATCATCTGCCATGATATAGGCTAATCTCGGACTTAACCCTTGTTCTTCCAGTGTTACCGAAATATTATCCTGTATAATTCCAGTGGCAACCTTTTCAACATACTTAATTGGCTTGCTACTTTTATAAGCATGAATAGAATCTTGAAAATTAATAACTACATAGTCTTCTAAATTTGGCTGATAAATAAAACACTGCGCAGTTTCCAAAGAATCCTTAGCACAAAGCATCGTATAAGGTTTACCAACTTGAAGTCCCCTTGCTATATCAAAAGTATCCTTGGCTTTTTGAGCGATATTGAAAATTTTTGGGTAACCCACGTGATTACGTTCTAAAATAATACCAAACGTATCACCGTTTTTAACCGTATCTCGTTTTACGATATAGTTATCCAGATTAAAACCGAACTCGACTACTGGCTCTGGCTCTTCAATAATAGCAACTTCTTTTGCCTCATTTTCTGGTTTTACATCGTCTTTACACCCAATAAAAAGAATGCCAACAACTAAAATTATTAAATATTTACTCCCCAATTTTCTATTTCTTTTGCCGTCCATAAATCTGGAAAAAATATACGTTTTTGATATTTAGGATGCATGTATTTTACCCACTCGCTGCCTCCAGTAGCTTCAGCAGTTTTGCCTCCTAAATTCAAATAATGATTTGCTGTAGTATAGTGTGCCATTACCCACTTTACGTTAACCGTGTAGTCGTAATGTCGCATTGCTTTTATTAAAGCCTTATTTCCCCTAGAGTCTTTGGGTAATTCTTTGTATTTAGACCATAAGTTCTTACGCTCGTATTGTTTTGAAAACCTAATAAACTCTTCTTTATAGCGTTTCTCAAAAGCAGATAAGGTATAGGTTTTTTTACCAGTTTCATAGTCCTTTCCCGCAGCTTGCCAATACAGTTGTTCAAAAGCACTTTCACAACATATATCTTTTGGCACGCTATTTCTAAAACGCTTATCTATTAGATTAATTAACTCTGTAGACCCAAATTCCACCAATCTATACTGTGCACTTTGAAAGCCACTTGCAGGTGTAAGGGTAGTTCGAAATTGATTGTACTGCTCAATATTCATCCCGTCTTTCATAATACTAAACGACGACGTAAGCACATCAAAATAACGACTTATGCGCATTATTTTTTCTGTAAACTCTTCAACCTCAAAATCATTTTCTGCAACTTGAGCTATTTCGGAAAGAATCATTTTAAACAGTAATTCGCTAATTTGATGATACATGATAAACACCATCTCATCAGGAAAATCTGTTCTTGGTTTTTGAAGATTTAATAAAACATCAGTCTGAATATAATCCCAATAACTAATGGGCTTGCTGTGGAGTAAGCCTTCTAAATGAACATCTAAATCTTGGTCTATAGACTCGTATTTTTCTTGGAGTTTGTTGGTTATGTCTGAGTCTGATTTCATTTAATTATCCACAACAATTTGAAACGGGTACTTCAACCCTTTAAAGGCTTCAAGGTCTGCCCTTAACGATCCTACCGCCAAATCTGCTTTAATACGCAAAGGTATTTTATTTTTATCATTCGATACCCATAACGTTAAACTTTCTTCCTCCTTAAAAACACGCCCCGCCATTACATATGGTCTAAACTTTAAAGCATTAATTTTCCCAACATCAGTTTTAATAATTTCCTCGCCTAAATACTGTAGTTTAAAGCCGTAATTTTCTTCATCAAAAAACATATCTACCTGCACCTCATCACCAATTTTCAAAGCTGATATATCCAAATTATTTCTAAGATAGTAAAAGGTAGAAACCATATCTTGAATATTTGGTTTCGTATCAATTACTTTATTGGTCTTATGTTTCTTATTATTAACGTAAGCTTTATTATTTTCTTGATCAAATTCAATCTCAATATCCTTGGTGTAACCACCCTCATCAATGTTTCTAACAAACTTGTATGGCACAATAGTTTCTTTGTCAAAATAGGTTTCATACCTATCTTTTACCTTAAAAAACCATTTTATCATACCCGTAGTCCAACCCTTGCCAACCACATGGTACACATCTTTATCGCCTAACTTTTCGTCCTTTACTAAAAGGGTGGCATTACCAGCCTTTAAAAATCCACTGTAGCTCATTTTAAACTTAAACCACTCGCCTTCTTTAAAAGCAGATTCCTCTTGTGCAAGCGCGACGTTTGATGCACTTAAAACTAGTAATATAAGTAGTATTCTTTTCATTTGCTTTGAGAAATTATAATTTAACTAGTATAGACTCATTTTATTACCTGTATCTTAGAAATTACAATTACTGTTCCAAAAATAGAAATTTTATCTGTACTCTAATATTCGTAAATGTTATAGTTCTGTTAGAAAACCTTTCATCGATACTATTTTTGGCGCTACCCTAAGGGTCGGGCTTTCCGTTAAAAGTTTTGCCTCGATGCGTGCCTCGGCAAAAGCTACCACTGCAATCCCTAGCGCACCTCCCAGCCGACTATTTTTTCATTCCAAAATGCTCACATTTTTGTTTTGGTTCGATGTCTTTATATAAATCATTAAAAACCAAAACTTATGAGACGATTTACACTATTAATTATTCTTGCACTTCTAGCTACTGTACCTTCTTTTTCTCAAGATTTTAATCTCTCTGCAACTGCTGGATATCTCAACATTAATTCCATTTTTAAAGTTGATGGTGAAAAACGCGATTTAGACTTTAAAAGCAGTGGCTTCTTTATAGGCGCACAATCTGAAATAGCTCTAACCGAAAAAATAAACCTACTGCCCGAACTTGCCTTAGCAATTAACTCTGAAGGAGATGCTATTTACATTGGAGCTTTAGGAAGTTATCAAGCTACCGAAGAATTTAGCGTACTATTAGGGCCAGCCTTAAATGTTATTCTAGAAGATGTAGCTAACGGCTACCAAACTTTAGGCATCTTTCTAGGCTTTGGTGGAAACTATAACATTACCGATAAAATATATGCGCAAGCCAAATACCATGTTCAATTAAATGATTATTACAACGGTAGCGGCGGTGTAAGTTCTAAAGTCAACTTTTTAATGGTTGGCGTAGAATACAGGATATTATAATTGTTTGAGTTAGTTAGTTTGAAACGGCACGATTGAAATTAGTCATATATATCGTGCCGTTTCGTTTTTAAAGTGTACCTCGTTTAGCTTGCTCTCTTTCAATAGATTCAAAAAGTGCTTTAAAATTCCCAGCACCAAAACCACGTGCACCCATACGTTGTATTATTTCAAAAAATAAGGTGGGTCTATCCTCTACTGGTTTGGTGAAAATTTGCAATAAATAACCCTCTTCATCCGCATCAATCATAATACCCAAGCCTTTTAAAGTTTCGATATCTTCTCGTAATTCATGACTGAATTCTTCTAATCGACCAGGAACTGCTCTGTAGTATTCATCAGGTGGAATAGATAAAAACTCTACACCTCTGCTTCTTAATTGTGAAACTGTTGTGATAATATCATCTGTGGCTACGGCAATATGCTGCACGCCTGCATCCTCGTAAAAATCTAAATACTCTTCAATTTGAGAGCGTTTCTTTCCTTCGGCTGGTTCATTAATCGGAAATTTTATACGTCCATTACCATTACTCATCACCTTACTCATTAAGGCTGAATATTCGGTATGTATTTGCTTATCATCAAAGGATAGGAAATTCTCAAATCCCATCACATCTTCGTACCATTTTACCCATTTGTTCATTTGTCCCCAACCTACATTTCCAACCATATGATCTATATATTTTAAACCAACAGGTTCAGGGTTATAATCACTTTCCCAAGCTGTAAAACCTGGTAAAAATGTGCCTTTGTAATTTTTACGTTCTACAAACATATGAACTGTTTCTCCATAGGTGTAAATTCCAGCGCGCACCACTTCACCATGTTCATCTTTTTCAACTACAGGTTCCATGTAGGATGTTGCGCCTCGGCTAGTTGTTTCCTCGTAAGCTTTTCTGGCATCTTCCACCCAAAGCGCTATCACTTTTACACCGTCGCCATGCTTTACAATATGCTCATTAATAGGCGATTTACTGTTTAAAGGTGTCGTAAGTACCAATTTAATTTTATCTTGTTTCAACACATAACTTACTGCATCTTTAGAGCCAGTTTCTAAGCCTTTGTAAGCATAAGATTGGAAGCCAAATGCAGTTTTATAAAAGTGCGCTGCTTGTTTTGCGTTACCTACATAGAATTCCACATAGTCTGTACCTAAAAGCGGCAAGAAATCTTGCGCACCTCCAAATATTTTTTCTAAACCGTAGTTTACTGATTTTATGTCTTTCATAATAAAAAAGCCCCTCTTGATCTCCCCAACAGTGAGAAACTCAAAGCGGGTATTTGAGTATTTATGTTTTAATTTTTCTATTCAAAATTTAGAGTTTACTATTCCCCTCTTTCGGAGGGGTTAGGGGGGCTATAACCACGAAGTATGATAACTATCATCTGCAATTTTCATAGCCTCTTCCGTTACCATAAGTGGTTTAAACGTATCTACCATAACCGCTAATTCTTCGGTTTCTGTTTTTCCTATACTGCGTTCTGTTGCACCAGGATGCGGCCCATGCGGAATACCTGCTGGGTGCAATGAAATATGACCAGCTTCCACATCATTTCTACTCATAAAATCACCATCTACATAATACAGTACCTCATCGCTATCAATATTACTATGGTTATATGGCGCAGGAATAGATAACGGATGATAATCGTACAACCTTGGCACAAAACTACAGACTACAAAAGCATCTGTTTCAAAGGTTTGATGTACAGGAGGTGGTTGGTGAATGCGACCCGTAATAGGTTCAAAATCATGAATGGAAAACGCATATGGATAGTTGTAACCATCGTATCCAACTACATCAAAAGGATGTGATGCATATACCATTTCTATAATATCGTCCTGCTTTTTTACTTTAATTAAAAACTCACCAGACTCATTATTGGTTTCTAGCTCTTCTGGTCTGCGGATATCACGCTCGCAAAATGGCGAATGCTCTAATAATTGTCCGAACCAATTTCTATAATGTTTTGGTGTATAAATGGGCCGGCGAGATTCTACAATAAACAACCGATTATCCTCGGTATCAAAATCTATTTTATAAATAATACCACGAGGAATCAATAGATAATCTCCATATTTAAAATCGAGATTACCCAGCATGGTTCTTAATTTTCCGGTGCCTTTGTGGATGAAGATTAACTCATCAGCATCGGTATTTTTATAAAAATAATTAGTTGTAGATTGTTTTGGCGCTGCCAGAATAATACCGCAATCGCTATTGATTAAAATGGTTTTTCGACTTTCTAAATAATCAGTTTCTGGCTGAACTTGAAAGCCTTTAAACCTGTAGGACTTTATATTATTGGCTTTGGCAATTTTTGGCGCCACACTGTATTGGTTTTTTATGGCTTTTACTTGTGTGGGGCGCTGCTCATGATAGCTGTTAGTATACATCCCATCAAAACCTATGGTACCAAATAATTGCTCGTAATAGAGGCTTCCGTCTGGTTTTCTAAACTGGGTATGTCGTTTTGGGGGAATCTCCCCTAATTTATGATAAAATGGCATAATTTTAAATTTAAAGGCTACCTATTAGATTGACTAACAGGACTGTATTAAAGATACTAAATTTAAAAGCGTTTTGTGCTTACTTTAACTTTACTTAAAGATTGCTAAAGCAGAAAAAGAAAAATATCTTATTCAGGATTTCTCTTGATAAGGAAGTGTAAATATTGTAGTAAGTCTTTGAAAAATAACTTCATAACTATACAAATATCGAGAAAAAAACTAGATCTCGCAAAGACACCAAGGCGCAAAGTTTTTATTGTAGTTGGCGGATGAAGCGCGTTAGGGATTGAGGCATTTGTTGAAGCTCTTTTTGTGTTGTTGCACCTATGCAACACAAAAAAGCGACTGCCGAAAGCGTGGTATTTTGTTAAACTTACGTTGCAGACAACTTAAGTTTAACAAAATATTTGCCCTAATAATTAGTACCTTTAACCTCTAAATATTTTAAAATGAAACGAATTTTTGCTCTTATATTATTAATTACTGTCACTTCTTGCGCAGAATTACAAGGTGTTGTTAGCCAATTGCCACAAGGCGGAACAGTATCTGAATTGGATATAGCTAACGGTTTACGTCAAGCTTTAGATTTAGGAATAGACAAACAAGTGTCTAAATTAACTCAAACCGATGGTTTTTTTAAAAACGAATTGGTTAAAATTTTACTTCCTGAAGAATTACAAAAAGTAGATAAAGCCTTACGCGATATTGGATTAAGTAGTCTTGCTGACGAAGGTCTTAAAGTATTAAATCGTGCTGCTGAAGATGCTGTTAGCGAAGCAACTCCTATTTTTGTAAACGCTGTTAAAGGCATTACGTTTACTGATGCTAAAAACATTTTATTGGGTAACGATAAAGCTGCTACAGAGTATTTAAAATCAAGAACACAAACCGAACTTTATAATAAATTTAATCCTGTAATTAAAAACAGTTTTGCTAAAGTTGGTGCTGATCAAATTTGGGAAAACTTAATTAACAAGTACAATAATATTCCGTTTACAAATAATGTAAATCCAGACTTAACAGATTACGTTACAACCGAAGCTTTAAAAGGTGTTTACACCATGATTGCTGTTGAAGAAGGCGAAATACGTAATAAAGTAAGCTCTAGAGCAACTGATTTACTTAAAAAAGTATTTGCGTTACAAGACTAACTTTTTAAAATAATGATTGCATAATGTTAACGTAACATTTGAAATTAGAAATTGTAACATCTTTGCATCGCACAAGAGTAAAGACGTTATCGTTTTCTTTTACTTGAGTTAGTTTAGTTAGTTATTTAAAGAGTCTGTATTTAGGGAAATGATATAGACTCTTTTTTTTTATGCAAAAAAATTAGATTTTATTTTTTTTCTTCAAATAAATAAACTAATTTAAATAACTGAAAATCAACCCAATAAAAATGAGTCGTCGTGATCTTTTAAAGCAGCAACAACTAAAGCTTAACAAGCGATACAAGCAACTTGTTGAAGAAGCTTATAACCTACGCCAAACTAATCATGAAGAAAGTGATATGTCTGAATTTAGAGCTATTAAAATTCTTGATAAATTAAATAAGCTTAAATTTTTAGTCAGAGATACTTCCCAATCTATGTCTTAGTTTAATAAAATAGTCAAACGCTTTTATTAGTCTAGAGCCATACCACGAAAAATATTCTCCGTCTACAAAAACGGTTTTTGCGTGATGTGTTTTACGACCAATCTCAAAAGCATGTTCGTCTTTAAAAGGATAAGGTTCGCTTGATAAAAAGACAATTTCTGGATCGCCTTCTAATCTTATTTTTTTTAGTTCGACTTCTGGATAACGCTCTAAATTGGCGTAAATGTTGTCGTATTTATTTAATTGAAGTAAATGATTGATAAACGTATTATTTGCTGCCACCATCCAAGGTTCTCTCCAAATAAAATAAGCAACTTTTAAAACGTCTTGGTCTTTAATAAATGTTTTAAAATTATTTAGATGAAATTGAATTTTATCTGTAATACGTTGTGCATTAGTGCGCTTTTTAAAGATAACACCATAATCTGTTATTAACTCTAAACAGTCTTCTATGGTTACAATATCTGACACATGAACTTGACAAATCTCTTGACAAGCTTTTACAATTTCTGGCGTGTTTTCTTCTTTATTACATAAAATAATATCAGGATCAAGCTGCTTTATTTTATCTATTTTAATGTTTTTAGTTCCGCCAACTATTTGTTTGGTGCTTTTAAAATGAAAAGGATGTACGCAAAATTTAGTAATACCAACAATGCTTTCTTCTAAACCTAAATCATAAAGTAATTCGGTTTGAGAAGGCACTAAACTAACTATGCGTTTTGGCGTAACACTTATATCTATTGGATTACCTAATTGGTCAATCATTACGCTTCTAAAATTGCTTGCATTTCTTTTTGTAACGCTTCTGCTTTTTGAGCTGCTGCTTGCGCAAAATCTTCTTGATTTGAAGCATAAATAATACCTCTAGACGAGTTGATTAATAATCCTACATCTTTAGTCATACCATATTTACACACGTCTTGAAGGTTACCGCCTTGTGCGCCAACACCAGGAACTAACAAGAAACTATCTGGTATTATTTGC
>JBMHCT010000011.1:0-480384 GCA_049889775.1 Jejuia sp. | reverse complement strand
AATAACCATATTGTGAATGAACTTCTAAAAACAACCTTCGCCGTTTTTGCGGGTGCAAACATAGTACTCATTTCCGTTCCAGCAATGACTTTTTTGATCTTTTTTTTAATCTTTTTTTAAACCCATTTTAAGACGCTTATTTCGTGGAGGTTACGGATATAAAAAATCATCAAGGTTTGTCTGTCACCAATGTAAAGTGCCCTACATGCGCTTAAAGAGGACCTCTTGTATCTCTCGCTAAGGCGCGAGGATGCAAAGGGTTCTTGCTTAAAACAATTATTAATGTTGCTACATAATTCCTTATCATAATAATCTAAAGGTGATATTAATCTGGGGAAATTACCTAGGTTTATTAGGAACATATCGAAAATCAACACTACCAATACTTAAACAGTTCGTTTTTATCTCTCGCAAAGGCGCTGAGACGCACAGAGTCCCCACTTAAAAAAGCTATTATCGTTACGCCGCAATTGCTTATCTTCAATACCTTAGTTTTGCCTTGATACACTATTTGGGTTGGAATATCCAGTGAATGTTCAGAAAAATACCTGATTTTTTTAGACCACAACTCAATATATACTTTCTTTATATTCATTTTTTCTTGATAAAAAACGAACCAAAAAATCATATCAATCTGAGGAAATTGCTAAAGCACCGTTCGCTCCCGGGACTGCGTGCTTAAAGCTGCGCTTTGCGACTCCGTCCCTCCGCTCTCTATTTTCTGCAGATTGATGTTTCCGACACAAGTCTGAACTCGGGACTTGACCTTTTTGCTTACTTTTTTATTTGATCCGATTTACTCATGATTTGT
Organism: Jejuia sp.; assembly: GCA_049889775.1. Lineage (GTDB taxonomy): Bacteria > Bacteroidota > Bacteroidia > Flavobacteriales > Flavobacteriaceae > Jejuia. Next base: position 479,573 of record JBMHCT010000011.1, on the reverse strand, counting down.
CTGGATACAAAAAAAATGGTTGATAGTTGAGTACTTGATGTAAGCCATAGCTATAGCAGGATAGCCCGCGTTAGGGATTGCAGCGGTAGCTTTTGGCGAGGCGTGCATCGAGCCAAAACTTTTAGCGGAAAGCCCGACCCGAGAACGGGGGCTTTATAAAACGCCCCAAGGTTTCTTCGAGGGGAACGCCCATATTATCATAATTATTATATCTGATTCAAATTATATTGTGTGGATTTGTTTATACTTTTATCTTTGCAGCCTATTTTTAATTGGATTTATGATACATATTACATTGCCCGATGGGAGTGTGAAAGCGTTTGAGGAGAACGTTACACCGATGGATGTTGCGAAAAGCATTAGCGAAGGTTTGGCCAGAAACGTGATTTCGGCCAGTTTTAATGGTACAACTGTTGAAACCGTAACGCCTTTGACCACCGATGGCGCGTTGGTACTTTACACGTGGAGGGATGATGCCGGTAAAAAGGCGTTTTGGCATTCGTCGGCTCACGTGCTCGCACAGGCGATTGAAGAATTGTATCCAGGGGCAAAATTAACGATTGGGCCTGCGATTGAAAATGGATTTTATTATGATGTAGACTTTGGCGACCATAGTATTTCGGAAAAAGATGCTAAGGCCATTGAAGATAAAATGCTAGAGATTGCTCGCGGGAAGCATGATTTTAAAATGCGAGACGTAAGTAAAGCGGATGCGCTTACTTTATATAAGGACAATGAGTTTAAGACCGAACTTATTGAAAACCTTGAGGATGGCAGCATTACGTTTTGCGACCATAGTACATTTACTGATTTGTGTCGCGGTGGGCACATTCCGAATACCGGTATGATTAAAGCAGTTAAAGTGACCAGTATTGCTGGTGCCTATTGGCGTGGTGATGAAACTAAACCACAACTTACCCGTGTGTATGGAATTTCTTTTCCGAAGCAAAAAGAATTAAAAGAGTATTTAGAATTACTTGAAGAAGCTAAAAAACGGGATCATAGAAAATTGGGTAAGGAGTTGGAATTGTTTACGTTTTCGCAAAAAGTGGGACAAGGTTTACCGCTATGGTTGCCTAAAGGTGCTGCGTTGCGTGAGCGTTTGGAAAACTTTTTAAAGGTTGCACAGAAAAAGGCGGGTTACGATATGGTCGTGTCTCCACATATTGGTCAGAAGGAATTGTATATAACTTCTGGTCATTATGCAAAATATGGAGCTGATAGTTTCCAACCTATACACACTCCTAAAGATGATGAAGAGTTTTTATTGAAACCTATGAACTGCCCGCATCACTGCGAAATGTATAATAGTTTTCAATGGAGTTACAAGGACTTGCCTATTCGTTATGCTGAGTTTGGAACTGTTTATCGTTACGAACAAAGTGGAGAGTTACATGGTTTAACGCGTGTGAGAGGCTTTACTCAAGACGATGCACATATATTTTGTACTGCAGAGCAATTGGATGACGAGTTTAAGAATGTAATTGATTTGGTACTTTATGTTTTTGGCTCTTTAGGTTTTGAAAACTTTACTGCTCAAGTTTCTGTAAGGGATCCTGAAAATCCAGACAAATATATTGGTGATGTTGCCAATTGGGAAAAAGCGGAGCAAGCAATTATAAATGCGACAAAAGATAAAGGATTAGATTATATTATTGAAGAAGGTGAAGCTGCGTTTTATGGACCGAAGTTGGATTTTATGGTTAAGGATGCCTTAGGCAGAAAATGGCAATTGGGTACCATTCAAGTAGACTATAACCTACCAGAACGCTTCGATTTAAGCTATAAAGGTAGTGATAATGAGGAGCATCGTCCTATTATGATTCACCGTGCACCCTTTGGTAGTATGGAACGTTTCATAGCCATTTTATTGGAGCATACTGGTGGTAACTTCCCTATATGGTTAATGCCGGTGCAAGCTAAAATACTGTCGCTTAGTGAGAAATATGAAAAATATTCTGAAAAAGTTTTAAATTTGCTTGAAAATAACGAAATTCGCGCGCTCGCCGATCACCGTAACGAGACTATAGGAAAGAAGATTCGTGAAGCCGAAATGCAGAAATATCCTTATATGTTAATCATCGGTGAGCAAGAGGAAAAGGAAGGTAAAATTACTGTACGCAAGCATGGGGGCGAAGACTTAGGAATGATTTCAGTTGATGAATTCGCCAACATTATAAAAGAAGATTTAAGTAAAACGTTAAAGTCGTTTTAAGAAATAAAGTTTAATTAAAATTTAGTAAGCCATAGCAATTAGAAGAAGACGACAACCTCAAAGAAGGGTTGTTCAAGAGGACAAACACAAGATTAATTCTAAAATTACTGCGCAAAAATTGCGTGTAGTTGGTGACAACGTAGAAGTTGGTATTTATACCAAAGGAGATGCCTTGAGAATGGCAGACGAATTAGGTTTAGACCTAGTAGAAATTTCACCAAAAGCAGATCCTCCTGTTTGCAAAATTATGGATTACAAAAAGTTTCTTTACGAACAAAAGAAACGTGAAAAAGCTTTAAAAGCGAAGGCTTCTAAAGTGGTAGTTAAGGAAATTAGATTTGGACCACAAACTGATGACCATGATTACGAATTTAAAAAGAAGCATGCGGAGAAGTTCTTGAAAGATGGTGCAAAACTTAAAGCATTCGTATTTTTTAAAGGTCGTTCTATCATTTTTAAAGAGCAGGGACAGATTTTATTATTGCGCCTTGCCCAAGATTTAGAAGAGTTTGGTAAAGTTGAGCAAATGCCAAAACTGGAAGGGAAACGAATGACAATGTTTATTGCTCCGAAGAAAGATAAAAAGTAGATGAGATGCTGAAACAAGTTCAGCACTATAAACAATATTAAGCGTAATAATTAAAACTAGGAGAAGAAATGCCTAAAATGAAAACAAAATCTAGTGCCAAAAAACGTTTTAAGTTAACGGGTACTGGTAAGATTAAAAGAAAGCACGCTTTTAAGAGTCATATATTGACAAAAAAATCTAAAAAGCGTAAACTTGCCTTAACTCATGATACAGTAGTACACAAGAGTGATGAGGACAATGTTAAAACTATGTTACGTTTAAAGTAATAACGTTTTAACCGGTTAAAACAATTTATAAACCCTGGAGTTAGGCTCAAGTTAAAGTGCAGATTATCTGCCGCCTACTACAAAACAATTAAAATTATGCCAAGATCAGTAAATTCTGTAGCAAAAAGAGCCCGAAGAAAAAAGGTTCTTAAACAAGCAAAAGGTTACTTTGGAAGACGTAAAAACGTTTGGACAGTAGCTAAAAACGCGGTTGACAAAGCGATGCAATATTCGTATAGAGACCGTAGAAACAAAAAAAGAACATTCCGCGCTTTATGGATAACGCGTATTAACGCAGGTGCCAGAGAACACGGGTTGTCTTATTCTCAATTTATGGGTAAATTAAAAGCTAACAACATCGAATTGAACCGTAAGGTGCTTGCAGATTTAGCAATGAATAACCCAGAAGCTTTTAAAGCAGTTGTAGATAAAGTAAAATAAGGCGCTTAGCCTATTTGTAAAACATATTTCGCTTAATTTAAAAATCCGACTCTTTCGAATCGGATTTTTTTATTTCATTATTTTTTGGGTGTTCCCTTCGCTCATACCTACAAGGTTTTCAAAACCTTGCAGGATCGCCTAGAGTCGGGCTTCATGTTATAAGTTTCGGCTAGATGGGCTCCTCGCCAAAAGCTACCACTGCAACCCATAACGCACCTATCTGCGAGCGTTATTTCTCAAAACCAAACTAATCTTTCTTTTGCAAAGACTCATTTCTTGTAACGGCAAAAACTTTTAAAGTAATCTCTCTCCCCTTGAGCTTTATATCTCCTAACAAATTTGCATTATACTTTAAAGTGATTAAAGACCTATCTAAAAAAGCTTGAGACACCAATAGTTCAGCTTTATAGGCATTACAAAGCCCTTGAATTCTTGCAGCCGTATTAATAACATCCCCATGAAAAGCCAATTCCTTTTTTATGGTACCCACCTCAGCAATCATTAATTTACCGCAATGTAATCCCGCTTTAAATTGAGGCATTACTTTATAGTTGTGTAAATAACTTTGCTCTCGTTTTTTGAGTTTATCTTTAAATGCAAAAAACAAATTCACACTATTATTTTTTCTGAATCCTTTTTTAGTAGTCCAACTCAAAACGGCTTCGTCCCCAACATACTGATAAATATCTGCCTCATACTTACGGAGTATGCTATTCAAATCTCTAAAACAATCTTGTATAAATCTGCTATATGTTTCATGCCCCAGCTGTTCTGCTATTTTTGTAGAATCTTTCAAATCTAAAAACATCAATATTCGCTCTTCTTCTTTAGGTTTTCTATATTTCCCCAATAGCATATTAAAAAATACACCTGGACCAAATTTGTCATTTGCAATTTTTAAAAGTGAAAAAATAACTGAAGAAGCAACAAAATATAATATAGTATTCCAAAAAATAGGATCTGTGTGCCACCAACCAATTTCATTTGGTATATCAATATCAATCTGTTCTTCTAAAAAGAACGAAAAAACAGTCAGTACAATAATGATGGTAATTAAGTATACTATAGATTTGATAAAAAGGATGAATCCTAAAGCTAGTTTTTTGCTTAAAACTGTATCAAAAACATACTCTATTATGGCATAAATGACGCCGATAATAAAACCCAGTCCAAGACCATATTTATAAAAATCGTCAACTGGTAGGTAAAGTATGTCATCCGTATACACCGCCAACTCTTCCTCTAGTCCATTATATTTTATAAATACATAGATAAAAAAGGCAATCATCCAAAATATAATGGATTGAAATATTGAAACGGCAAACTTTTTTAATCGCATGGATTTTGAAATTTATATACCAAATGCTGTAATTACTAATTTGCGTCCTCCACCATGGTTGCGATGTTCACATAAATATATCCCTTGCCATGTACCAAGGTTTAGTCTACCATTAGTGATAGGTATTTGTACCGAAGCACCTAAAAGTGACGCTTTAATGTGTGCAGGCATATCATCTGAACCTTCATAGATATGCTGATAATATGTAGCATTTTCAGGAATCATTTTATTGAAATGGCTTTCAAAGTCCGTTCTTACAGTATAATCCGCATTTTCATTGATTGTTAAACTCGCAGATGTATGCTTTATAAAAACTTGAAGTTGACCAGTTGTTATTTGCTTTATTTCTGGAATTGCTTGAAGCACCTCCCCTGTTATTAAGTGAAAACCCCTTGGTACTGGTTGAATTTTAATTTCTCTTTGAACCCATTTCATACTGTAAAATGATTTAATCCATACATTTTAACCTTTTATTAAGACATTTTTCCAATGGATATTATGTATTTTCACTCTAAAATACGCAACCTTTGCAGACTTTAATCATCTATCTTAACAAATACTAAAATTATGAAAAGAAGAGTTTATATATTATTGCTAACAGTTATTTTTCTATTCGGTTGTACGAATGGGGGTGTAATTGACAATAACCCTTTTAGTAATACGATAACTGAATGGCATTTATTAGAAGTTCTGGATGACTCCGAAACGACTTTAGGCCTTTTTGAAATAGGCGACATCATATGGACTTTCGAGCCTTCTGATGAAGGCCCTGGTGATGGCAAGATCGTTGTTAGAAATAATAACGAAAGAACAAATATAGAGGACGCTTTGGATTCTGGTACTTATGATTACTTAGTTGTTGAAGCACCAGACGGAGATCAGCTATATTTTTTCGAAGACTCTGACTTTGTTGAATTTGGAGATATCAATCAAATAAATAGCAATCAAATAATAATAGACCAAAGGATTTTTATCGATGACGAAAATCCCGAACCATACATTTACGTATTTCAGGCAGTAGTAGTTCCTACTTCTGGAACTTAATTATGCACTGGATCTTGCGTACAAGGACAGTTACTAATGCCCTGTAAAAAGTTTACACCAACGGTTACAACGTGTGTACCTGAATTATAAGTTGCTAATTCGTTGGTAGTAATTTGATAGGCATAACCAAAGTAAAATATATTTTTCTGAAACCCTATCATAGGCCCAATATTTAAAGGCTTAAGCACTTGGTCATTCAAGAAACGATATGAAATACCTCCCCAATAATAATCACCATATCGATTGTATTTTCTAAATTTAAAATTCAAGTCTGTAGCTGATCGGTTATCACTATCAAACCATTGAAAAAATAAAGAGGGTTCGTATTCTATTCCACTTTTTTTAGGACCTCTAAATGTGTATCCAGAATATAATTGATAATTGAGTAATAAACTAGGTTCTTGATTTCTAACAAATTCATCAAAGTTTTTTGGTAGAACATTATTAAAGTTAAGACTTGCAAAAAAGCCACCATATCTAAATAAAGCACCTACATCAAAGTTGTGATTTGTTGTGCGTCTATCATCGGTTACCATTGGGTCTATAGTGGGATTCTCAATAGTTGTGTTAAAATTATTTATATCAATTCTGAAGTTATTTATGTTATAAGAAATACCAAACGAGAGATACATTTTTGAGTAATAATCTAATATTAAATGATGGGCAAAGGTGAATTTACCTCCAGACTGAATTGTATTTCCATTGCTGTCGTTGTAAAAGGACAAACCAATACCTGTTCTATCGGCAATTCTTACATCACCATAAATAGACTGATTATCAGGTGCACCTTTTATACCCACCCATTGCGTTAATCCGTTGGCTCTTATCTTTAAATTATCGCCAATACCTGCATATGTTGGAGAAACTACAAAGTTGTTATCGGCCAAATATTGTGTGAATACAGGTAAGTTTAATTCCTGACTAAAGCCTTTTAAAAGAACCAATAATAAAAGCGTCGTAATTATATTGCGCATTCTAATATTTTTAAATTCGGTCTTCATCTATATTTTCGTTTTATCTATAAAGGGTAAAATGCCCCACATATGATTTATCGTTTCGTTCATCGTTCAGGTTAACTACGTACCAGTAGTCTCCTGTTGGTAATTCTTTGCCTTTATACTTTCCATCCCACTTATCATCAACATTTAAGGTGGCTATTTTGCGTCCGTACCTATCGAAGATGTCAAAAGTCATATCTCTATATTGAGACGTACATCCAGGACCCCAACCGCCGTTTGCCGGAACAAAATAATTTGGAATACATACATCAATAAATTCCATTGGAATTGATGCTGAAACGAAACACCCATTTCTATCGGTAACAGTCACCGTGTAGGTACCTGTTTCATAGATAAGGAATGTGGTCTCGCTTCCACGAGATTCTCCATTTAAGGTGAATTCGTAATTACCAGTACCTCCTGTTGCAATAGCTTCAATTTCATTTAAACCTCCACCTTCTTGTAACATCAAGGTTAATGGTTGGTAATCGTCTATATCGAAGAAATCTGTTTGCTTAATACAGCCATCAGTATGTCTTACCTCAATATAATGATCTAAACCTGGGGCTACATTTGTGAAGGTATTACTTAACTGATATGCGCCTCCATCCAAAGCGTACTCAAGATCTGCTGGATTAATCGTATCGTTTTCATTTAAATTTACAGTAACTATATTGGTAGATGTATTATTGACACAGCCGTATTCTATGAGTAATTCTGGATTGAAATCAATTGAATTTGGAAAGTCTATTTCAAATTCAACTTCACAACCTTCATTATCTCTAATGTAAACCACATGATTTCCACCAGCTAACCCCGTAAAGTCAAAAATAGTTTGTGCTGCTGTACCTGTGGTGTAAGGACCATCGTCGTCATCAAGACTTACTTGATAAGGTAAACTTCCCCCCGAAATATCAACACTAAAAGCACCATTTAATTCACCAGCACATAGTTCTGGCACAATTGAATTTGGAACCACCGTCAAAAATACTGGTGCTGGCTCATCAATTACAAAATCGATTAAAACAAAACACCCTAATTCGTCTTGAGCAATGGCTTGATAGGTTCCTGGAGCTAAATCTTCAAAAATAGGCTCATCAAAAAACTGATTCAACTGCGGCGAAATTGCGTACTTAATAATTCCAGTACCACCAGTGGCCAAAATTTCAATAGAACCGTTATTTTCTCCTGTACAAGTTACATCCGTCGTACTAAAAGTTACTTCCAGAGGTAAAGCAGGTTCTGTAATTAGTATTATTGCAGAAGTTGCTAAACAATCACCACTATCCACACGAACTTGATAATCACCAGCAGGTAACTCTGTAAATACACCTGGATTGGTTTGAGTTGCTGGTATAGTATTACCTGAAGTATCTTGAAGGGTATATACATAACTTCCTAAGCCACCTTCGGCTGCTGCAATAATAGTACCTGTAACATCGCCATTACAATTAATTACGGCGTTGGTTGCATCAAGTGTAATCGTCAAAGGTAATAAAGGATCAATACTTATTTGGTTGGACACATCAGCAAAACAACCATTAGTATCCCTAACGTAATATTGGTAATTTCCTGGCGATACATCAAAGGTTATTGAAGCAGCAAATGTGCCAAGTATAGTTCCAAAGGTGCTATCAATACTGTATTCATATGGCCCGTTACCTCCAATTGCACTTAGTGTTAAGCTAGCCTGTGTTATACAAGTTTGAGATGTTGTTTTTACTAAGTTTGCTTCAACCTCTGTTGGTTGGTCGATAACAACAGTTGGCGTTGTAAATTCACAATTATAACCATCAGTAACCGTTACACTGTAAGTTCCCGCTCCTAAATTTGCAAAAACTGTTGCTGTTTGTGGACCAGATGTTGAAGGGGTTGGTAATAACTGATTCAAAACGTAGGTATAATTGGAGCCTTGTCCTCCAGTTGTCGTCGTGACTGTTATTGAAGCATTATTATCGTCAAAACAAGATAACAATGTTGTGCTTGCCGCAATAGTAGCGTCAATTGCATTTGGAATATCTAAAACAACCGTATCAGAAGCGATACAACGGCTACCATCTCTAACGTTCACTGTATACGTACCTGCAGATAAATCGGTAAACGTTCCACTCGAAGAGTAAGCTACCGTTGATGCTCCTGTAAGCTCATATTCGTAATTACCCCAGCCACCTTCAGCCAATGCAGTTATGGTGCCCTTATCATTATCACATGTAACGTTAGATGTTTCTGTAGCCGTTACTATTAAAGGTGTAGGAGGTGATTGAATTATTACTTCATTTGTAACTGTACAAAAAGGACTTGCTGTCTGAGTAATAACCACACTATAGATTCCTGATTGTATACCAGTAACAAGTTGTGGATTGGTAGACGTATTGGCATTAATTAAACCTGTAACAGATGTTGTGGTACTATCAAAAACTTCATATGTATAAGGACCGGAATATCCGCTAATATTGATTTCAAAACCACCTGTATTATCACCAAAACACGTTACGGGTGTTGGTGTAGTTACAACCGTTGGTGGTACTGCTTCTGGTAAAGCTACCTCAACAGTTGCAAAACAGGTATTTGCATCTGTAATGGTAATTGTATACGTTCCCGAAGGCACACCAGAAAACACATTTCCAGACAAAGAAATACTACCAGGACTTGGGCTAATACTATAGCTGTAAACACCCGTTCCACCAACGCCAGTTATCGTAATTTCTCCATCATCATTATTACACGTTGGTAACGCCGTTACTGCCGGAGTTATATCTACTGGTGGTGCGATATCAACACTTACTATATTTCCACAACCATTGGCATCTTGAATTTCAATTGTATGTGATCCTGAAGCTAAATTAGATAGGGTAAATGGTGCTGTTCTAGTTTGGAATGTTCCGCCATTAATACTATAGCTATAAGGCGCAATGCCTGTGGCAGTTAAGACAACGTCAATTTCAAAATCACCTTCTGTAACTGTACATTGATTGTTTACCGTTGCTGAAATAAATGGTTCAGGGTCTTGAGGCAATACAAGTGCAGCAGTGGTTCTGATACAATTATAAGCATCTTTTACATGCACATAATAAGTATTTGCATCAACATTAAACGTATTTGACGATGCCCAAGACGGATCAGTGACAGAAGGGGCAGCGGCCGATGTTGTAATTTGATATACATATGGCGGTGTACCATTACTCCCTATAGCACTGATTAACCCTGAATTAGGATTACAATTGGCGTTTCTATCTACAGAAGCTGAAATATCAAGATCAATAGCAGATTCTGTAATATTGAACGGTACCGTAACCACACCACACCCTGCATTGGGACCAACGGTTTCGGTTATGGACACAAAATAAGTTCCGAAAGGTAATGCGCCTAAATTTGTTACTGGTAATGCACCGCCTGCTGGAACTATTCCAGTACCTGTAACTCCAGTCGAAATAAGAGATAGTGAATTGAAAATTTCATAATTTACCGTTGTAGGCACTCCATAAGCACTGTTAACTGTAAACGACACGTTTCCATCAGCACTTCCTACACAGGTAATATTGTTGGAAGTTAATGCCGTAGCGGTTAAAGTAGAGTTTGTTGGTACCGAAGCTGTAGCTGTTTCATAATAACTACAACCCGTTGACACATCAAAAACTATAAATGTATAAGTAACTCCGGGAAGCAGTCCAGTAAATGTAGCCGATTGACTTCCTGGAGCATCTTCAGCAACCCATGTCCCTCCTGGTGGAGGTGGTGGAATTACGCCTCTGTAAATATCAAAGAAAAATGGGCCAGCACTTGCTAATGTAGTACCAATGCTTACTTCAGCTTCTCCTCCAGTTGTGCAATTCACAACTGTATTTACAACAATATCTAAATCGTTTGGTGGTGATGCTACCAGAACATCTTGTACTAGAATAGAACACCCGTTAGCATCAACAACATTGATTTGGTATAATCCGAAATCAACTACATCAAACGTTGTTGAAGTTGTTCCTGATACATTTAATTCAGTCGCAGAATACCCGTTAGTTCCTGTTACATAATAGTTGTAAGGGGCTGTTCCACCTGTTACACTTTGCACAATTACTGAACCTTTAGAAATACCACCACTTGTGATATCACAGGTAATAGGTAATGAGGTATAATTAACAGAAATTGGATCAGGTTCTCCAATAGTTATAGACTCCGTATCTGTACATTGATTTGCGTCGGTTATTGTAATTGTATAATCACCTGCAGTTAATCCTGATGTTTGAGTGCCATAGTTAGTTCCTGCTGTATCATTGTTTACATTAATTATAAAAGGAGGTGTTCCAACTAAATTGTTAATCGTAATATCTATTGCCGCATTGGCATCACCATTACACAAGTTATCTTGGGTTTGCACCACTGTAATTTCGGGTAATGAAATAGCATTGATAATTTGCACACCCGTTTCTGCAGTACAGTTATTGGCATCTGTAATTTGGAACTGATAACTACCGTCTGTTGGTACGCTGTAAGTAAAAGTGTTTCCTGTTGTTCCTAAATCTGTATAACCTCCTCCATTTATAGACACTGCATAAGTAAAAGGCGCAGCACCTCCAGCAATTGTTCCCTGAATACTACCATCAGGTGTTGCTGTACAGTCTAAATTTTTAGTGATAACTGCCCCGACAGTTAATGGTGGTAAGGGATTTATTGTATAACTTTCAACATACGTACACTCATTAGCATCTCTTACTTGAAAGATATATGTTCCAGGCGCTAAACCTGTAAATACATTTGATGTTTGATATATTGTGGCGGCTGCGGAGGGCGCTACAATTTGATATTCTAGAGGTATTGTTCCTCCAGTCGCAGTTAGTGTTATATTAGAGGTATTAGACGGACAGCTAATTGGAGAACTGCCAAAATCCAAGTCTGAAGGAGGGTTTAAGGCTTCAATTGTAATTGGTGCTGCAACAAAAGTACACACATTTGCATCTTGTACGGTTACCGTATATGTTCCACTGGTTAATCCTGTAAATGTATTTCCTGACTGAAAGTTTACACCGTCAATGCTATATTGATAAGGTGCTGCTCCTCCCGTAACTCCGGAAATTGTTATAATACCATCGGTAGTACAAGTTAAAGGTGTAGTTAAAGATACTGTACCATTAATGGCTGTTTCTGTTACAATATTTATAGTTTGTGGTGTAGTTGTACAAACTTCACCTCCAGCAGTATACTCAACAACTACATCATACGAGCCTATAGTAAGCCCCGTAAAATTGGGAGAATTCGCAAAAGCAATACCGTTATCAATACTGTATCTTAATGTATTTCCATTAGCATTGGTTACATTTATACTTATAGTTCCGCTATTTGTGACATCCGCACACAAAATATCCGTTTGAGACACAATGAAATCAGGAGGTAAAATAGCATCAACATCAATGGAAGTTTGTGTCTCACAATTGTTAAAATCAACTACACGTATATTATATGTTCCTGCTGCAGGCACATCTATTATTGGTGTTGTTTGAAAGGTAGAAGCACCATTTACAAAATAGTAATATGGGGCAGTTCCACCAGTTGGATAAACTGTAATTTCTCCATTGGTACACGTTAATGGCCTTGTTACAGCGGAAGTTGCTTCAAGTAATGCAGGTTCAATTATTTCTATATCACCTGTGTAGGCACAACCATCTTCAGTTGAAATATTAACCGTGTAATTACCAGGGTTAAGATTTGAAAATGTATAATTATCTTCGGTAATTGGTCCAACACTATTTATCAAAGTTGTACCGCTATAGATAGAAAAGAAATATTGAGGACGGGCATCATTTGCTGCCAATATTACGTTACCTAATTCTCCATAACATAAAGGCTGTTGAATTGTTGTCTCTACATTAAAATCTCTTTCTCGAATTTGAACATCAGGAACAGTAAAAACACATGGATTCGGTGTTACTCCAATTTGTCTTATATATGCGGTATATATGCCTGGTGTATTTACTGTAAATGTATTACTAGATTGATAATTTGTACCATCTAAACTATATTCGTATCCACTGGGGACGCCACCTACTACGATTTCACCTGGTGTTGTACAAATAATATCACGAGCCGTAATATTAGGCACCAAAAGATTTTCATATACATTGAAGTAGAACTGATTAAAACATCCACCATCATAGTTTAAAGTTATCCTATATTGGCCAGAGGTATCAACTGTGTAGTTTGATCCTGTAGCCACTTGATTCCAAACACAGGTATCGCTTTCGTTAGCACAGTCTTGATTAAGAACTGCATCACAACTTGATTCATCTAGAATCTCCCAGATCATAGATGACGTATCCGTAATATTAGTTTGAATAAATCTTGAATCGTTATTACCGCACAAGAATATATTGGGCAATTCTTTACCATCATTTGGACATACAACTACCTCATCAGCAAATGGAATTACAGGGTTTGTAGTTACCGCATTTCCGAAAAGTTGTACATTAAATTCTTGTGTAATAGATTGACAGGGTGCACTTGCCGCATTATAAACATAATACGTACCAGTAGTACTTACCGTAATAGATTGCGTATTCCCAATTACAGGAGTACCCGTTGGACTTGTAGACCATGTATAAGAATCGTATCCGTTGGCCGCAGTGAGTGTTGTTGTTTCACCACATAACACTACATTTTGATCAAACGTACAGTTTAAATCTGCTAAGAAATTTGTAGCTCTTGGCGTAAATAAACATGATGATATACTGTTAAAACTTGGATCATCTGATATTGTAAACGTTGGGTTTAATGTACCTCTATATGTTGCGTACGCTTGGTTACTAACGATGTTTGAACATGCATCAGATAACAAACTACAATCGGATACCACAGTAACCTTAAATCGAATTTGTTGTAAAGGATCATTCTCTTCTACAACAGATTCATCTATTTCAAAAATTATCTCTCTTGTTGTTGCATTGTAACTTTGCACCGTCACTCCTGGAGGTAAAAACCCTATATCTGCTGGATAATTGAAAACAATATTAACAGGTAGAATATCTCTAATTATAAAATCGGTAGCATCATCATTTCCGGTGTTTTCAAAACCAATAACGTAGTTTAATTCATCTCCTAAAGTTACCTCCTGCCCCTCAATATCATTCCCTGCAGGGTCTTCAACCAACTTTGTTAAAACAATATTTGGTTCAATAATTTCTACCGCCATAGCATAGAAATAAGGGAAAAATGTATCACCTTGCGTTTCTAATCTTACGGTTGCCGAAGTAGCATCGTTCGCGATAATAGTGTTGCCGGGATTTGGTACAACCATAACCCCAGTATCAAAACCTAAGGTGTTGGTACTATTCGGATTTCTATTATTTACTGGCGTTGCACTTAATTGTGTTACAGAACTATTGAAAAAATTAGTAGCTGGTCTATCCGCTGCTGATAGGTTTAATCCATTTAATAGTAATTGATCTCCTAGAATAGGACTATCGCCTTCCAATGTTGCAAATGCAAAATTCGCTCTTACCGGAGCTGGAGCTGGTATTGTTCTAAAACCTGTTACGGGGATATCAAGTGCAGGATTTCCTCCAGGTACACTTATCGCACTAAAACCATCAAAACTGGTAATTGCTTTTCCCGGGATTGTTGGATCTTCATATACTATAAATAAGGACCAACCTGCCGAATGCCCTGTTCCATTATATGGACTATAAGATGCAGTTCTACCTTGTTCACTAGAAACATTGGCTACGGTATAAGTTCCTAAATTATTAGTGAAACCTGTTACTATACTTGTTACATCGGCATAACATGCATACGGAAAACTATCGCCTCTATCTACAGTTGTACCATTAGCATTAAAAAATACTGTACCCGTAACATCATAATAACCTCCTTCTGGACCTCTAAATTTTACCTGATCTATTGGCTCTGCTCCAGGGTTTACCGCGCTCCAATATAAGCCAGCATGCACGATTCTGTAACATCCTGGATTCGCAATAACTAAATCTGCGCTAGAAGAACTAAACGTAGTAGGATCTGAATCAATATCAATGTAACGCATGTCAACTGTATGGTTGTACACGTTATTATCATTAAAAGCATTATTATCTGGTCCCAAAATATTGTTACCAATTAAAACAATATCGCCTTTTAAAGTCTGATCAAACCTCGGTGTAAAAGGCACAAAATTTTGCGCGAATAGTGCTGCACTAAAAAATAGTGCTAATACTATTAAGCAAAAATTCACATAAGTAGGTTTTTTCATGATAGTTTGCTTTTTCCATTTCTATTTATTTGGGGCTTAAATAGAAACAGGTGGGTTTTTTATTTAGTTTTTTAATTTTCTATTTTCACTAACGACATTTTAGTATTGTATGGCTTACTTCCTTTGTCATTCATCGCACTTCTGGCAGCTTCAATTTGATCAAATTTTTCATAGTAGATGAAATATCTGTTCGTTTTAACATCAAAGAAGAAATTCACATTTTTCTCTCCAGATGCCACAACTTTTGCTACAAATTCATCTCTTTTTGAAATATCATCATGCACTGCAATTACCATATAATATCCCGGTTCTTCATTTACAACATTATTTACAATTTGAATATTTTTAGTTTGTTCCTCTCCAAAATCAAAATCTTCTTCGGTTAAAAGTGTTGTACTTTCTTGGGTTGTTGCTTTAATACGCTCTAACGTAGCTTTGTCTTTGTTGTATCTGTCCTGTTGATTATCGTAAGCCGCGCGACTAATACGCCTTTTTCTCTCAAAATCTGTAGCTACTCTAATTTTTTCTAAATTGGCTATTAAAGCTATTTTATAATTTTTAATACGTAATTGCTCTTGTTTTAATTGCTCAAGTGCATTTTTGTAAAAGTCATTAATACCTTGTCTATCTTTTCTAAACTTTCTTTTTCTTGTAATTAAAAGTGCTTCAAGCTCAATCATTTTTGCCTCTTGCTCCTGCTCTATTTTCTCTATCTCGTCTTTAATAGCTTCAATTTTTGCGTTTTCTGCAGCAACACTTTTAAATTTTTTAGGTGCTTGATAAATACCTTGTTCGCTTAAATCATTCTCCTCTTTTAAATCATTCAGGTCTTGTTGTTTTATGGCGATGCTTTCAGATAGATTCTCTAATAATTGGCGTTGTTCATCCTTAATTTTTTGAGTAGCTTCAGTTAATATTTTTAATGTTTGAGATTCTTCATCATCTGCCTCAGGAATTACTTCTTCTTCTGCCAAAGTCTCTTGATTTGAGTTATCACTAACGTTCAATTTTTCAGCTGGTTCTTGTTCAACATCTGTATTTTGAGAAATATCATTTTCAACTTTGCTTTCATCAATTTCAGATGTTAATATTTCATCTTCTTTTTGAACTTTTGATTCAGCTTCTTGTTGTGCTTTAGCTTTCTGTTCTTCTACTAGTTTCGATTGGGCTGCTATAGCTTCAGCTCTTTTCTTCGCCTCTTCAAGTTGTTTTCTTTCTTCTTCAGCTTTTATTTTGGCAGCCTCTAACTCTCGTTTTCTTTGTTCCTCTTCCGCTTTTGCTTTTTCTGTAGCAATTTCAGCTTTACGTTTAGCTTCTTTTTGCTGACGCTGTCTTTCAATCTCCGCTCTTTCTGCTTCAAGTTTTAACCTAGCTTCTTCTTTAGTCTCTGCTTCTTCTAATGCCTTAGTTTCTTCTGCTATTTCCGAAGGCGTTGCTTCAATAGTTTTATTTTCAGCAGTGGTCTCAGCTACTTTACTTTCCTCTTTGTTTTCAACGTTTTCAACCTCATTTATATCTCCTTCTTCTTCGGGAGTTTTGGCTTTTGCCTCTGCTAAAGCCTTTCTTTTCGCTATAATAGCAGCTCTTCTTTCAGCTACTTTAGCTCTTTCTTCAGCGGATATACTGCTTGCTTTCGTCTTTCTATTCCGTGAATTAAATACAGATTGTTGTTGATCGTCATCACTATAACTATATCTGTATTTATTATCAAAACGATATGCTACTGTAATTTCATGGGAGCTTCCAAATTCTGACAAATCTCCCATAGATTGTTCATAATTATATTCAATAGCAATATTTTTGGTTACGTTCATACCTAAGCCGGCAGATGCACCAAAAGCAGTATTGTAACCTGCCTGCGCCCATATGCCTTTTGGTACTGTGAGCATTGCAATACCCGAAAGTATTGTTTGATCTTTTTTAAATTCGCTTCTTATTAGTGTAGAAAATTTGGACTCATCAAAAAAGCCTCTGGAATTCATGTAACCTGTGTACATTACATGCGCCTGAAAGGCCTGTTCTGGGTTTTCTTCAATGATTTCCGAAGCGCTTAAATTGTAAGCTACCAGATTATTTATTGCCACACCAAAATCAAGAAATCCTGTACCATAATTAATCCCTGGGTTTACTGTAAATGCAAAGTTGGAGGGTATATTATTTAAAACTGTATCTGGTGTATTCAGTATAACATCTCCTTGATTAATGCCGCTTTGGTAAGCACCAATATTCAACCCAAACGTTAAGTTGCTATCCTCACTAAAATTTACGTTGTATGCAAAATTTAACATGCCGCCAAATGAGGTGAGCACACCAAAATTCTGCTGAAATAATCCAACACCTGCTCCAATATTTTCTGCAAATCTGCCTGAATAACTGAATAAGTAGGTTTGTGGTGCATTATCAAATTGAGCCCATTGCCTTTTGTTGGTAAAACTTATGTATTTATTCTGTTCTCTAACAAAACTAAATGTCGGGTTTAAGGCATATCTATTAAATTTTAAAGAGTTTCTAACAGGCAAGGCTAATGCCACTACACCATTACTCTCTTGAGAGTAAAACTGCTGTATAACACTTAACATTAAAAACATATATAATAGATATTTATTCATTCTAGTGCAGAACTGTAATAGTTCCTTTTATTGGAGTTTGATTTGGGGCTTTTATAATGTAATAGTAAACTATATTTATATTTTTGTAATCCAGTTGCTCTTGTGGCCAATTATTCTGATAATCGGTTGTGTTGAAAACTTCCTTTCCTTGAGAACTTATCAAGGTAACTTCAGTATTAGTCCCACTAACATAATGTTGAGGAATTACCCAAGTATCATTTTGTCCATCACCATTTGGTGTGATGACATTTGGAATGTTTGCAACATCAGGAAAAGCCTCGGTAACCTTAAATCTAATTTCTTGAGATGACACACAACCCGTGGTTTGATTAATTTTAATACAGTAGTCACCCCGTTGAGTCACTTCAAAACTGTTACTTGTTTCACCTGAAATAGCATTACCATTTAAATACCATTGAAATTCTGGGTTTTGAGCTGTTGTTGTCACCGAAACCAACAATGTTTCATCTTGTTCTAATTCGCTTATTTCATCAACGTCAATTTCACTTATGAAATCGGTATTACGTAAATCAATTGAGGCGCTAGACCTACAGTTATCTAACTCAATGTCTACAGAATAGTTACCAGCTTCATTAGTTTGATATGTTTGATTAGTGGCATTCTCAATTGCATTACCGTCCTTAAACCATTGATAAGACACCCCGTTTATTGCGCTTAATACCGTTGGACCATCAGCTTCACAATAAGGATTACCTAAAGCAGAACTAATAGAAGATGCGCCGTTGGTTGAAGAAATTTGAGAAACTGAGACTTTATTTGATACTGAATTTGAAGTACAGGTGCCATAGTTTGTTTCTACAAAATAAACACCAGGTTCGCTCACCGTTAAACTTTCCCCAGAAGCTACAAAAACTGAAGTAGTAGGGCTAGTTTCTTTATACCAGTTAAAAGACAAAGAGTCGTATTGCAATGGGGAATCGTTCATGACGCTCCCAGGATTATCAATTGTGAGCAAGTAACTACCGCCTGAACAGTACACCCCAGTTTCAATTAAATTGTTTATCGTAAACGGGCTATCTTGAATTTTATAGTAAGCCGCAAAAACATTTGAGGCGCTACTAGTAGCGCTAGGTGCAGTACTCTTTACCCTTAATTTATAACCTTCGCCAGCTGTATTATTCGGAATTGAAAAACTTAAAGTGGCAGGAGACGTGGTAATAGCTCCAGCAGCAGAACTGTAAACGATAGTGGCGTTTGCAAAACTGCCATCTGCATCGGAGAGCTCAATATTAAATTGATTTGAAGCCTCTAAATTTCCCTCTGGCGAGAAGGAAAACGTGATTTCGTAGTTGTTAAAAGAGGAACTAGCACAGGCTTGCGTAAAGCCCAAATTAGGCTTACTTATTACTATTTGCGCCTTTACGGATGATGAAACAACCGTAAAAAACATGATTAAAATAATAGTAAAATTCCTCATATAGTTTTACATTTTATAAAACCACTAGGAATTTAATCTCTAAATTGAAATTAAAGTATATTCCAATGTGTGAGAGGTGAACTGGAAAATGTAACCTAGTAATGTTTTATCATGTATTAATTTTTAATTCTATTAATCGTCTAGCAAATCTGGATCAATATTTGTTGCTATAATTTTGTTTATTCTTAATCTAAAATCTGGTCTTTTGTAATTATCGGCAGCAATAAAAGTCTCTTTATTACTACTTTTAGAGTACACGTTAAAAAACGCTCGATTGCCGTACCAATTCTCTAAATCATCATTATTGGCATTGTTTTCAATAAAAATGTTCCCATTACAATTGTTGAAATACATTTGAGTGAACCCTATCTTTTCAAGATTTTCTTGATTTATGATAATATCATTGTCCAAAATAACTGCTGGATTAAAACCAGAAATTACACTTCTACTCATGTCCAATTTTGCACTCTCCCCAACATAAACTGCTTCATGCACTAAATTCATTTCAATAGCTGATGCTAAATCTTCAGTATCATTTAAAAATGTAAGATTATTTGCTTCAAGAGTAGTGCTGTTTTTTGTGAAATCAAATTCTCGCTTTTCATCATATGAACACACCATTAAACAAGTATCGCCACTACCGTTTGAAGTATATGGAGAGCGCACTGCAAGAGCATTAGTTATGGAAGAAATGGAACCATGGTTAAATTTAAAATCCGTGCCTTTATTGCGGTAAGATATCAGATGATTTAAAACTGCGTTACCTCCCCAAATCTCAAAAGCATCTTCTTCTGTATTGCTAACCATTACGTGGTCTATAACTGTTTTATTACCAATACTAGCTAAAAGCAATCCGTTAAAATAGGTATCTTGAGAGATACGTTTTCCTGCATATTCAATACGAACGTATTTAAGTATACCAGAAGTGTTATCTGCCTTATCCCCACCATAATTCGTATGCATGTAATCTGCAGGGTTTAAGTTTGGATAAAATGCAGCAACTGAACCGCTACCGTATTTATTAATTGGTGCTTCACCAAGAATAATGATGCCTCCCCAGTCTCCTGCGCGCTTCGAGCTTTTATTAGAGGTAAATACTATGGGGTCTGTCTTTACCCCTTCAGCAATAATTTTAGCACCTTTTGCAATTGTTAAGGATGCCTTTGATTTAAAATCTCCGTAAATTATTGTTCCTGGCTCTATGTTTAGTGTTGCTCCATTGGTCACAAATACGCTACCTAGAAGTAAATAAATTTCTCCTTTATGAAGCGTAGTATCTTCTGTGATATTACCAGCGAGTATTTGGGTAGGCTCACCGTAATCTTCCGGACTTAACTTAAAATCTGTCCAATTATTTAGCCAATTGGCACTTCCCGTTATTCCTTTTTCTTGTTGTGCAAAAGCGGAAGAAATTACAAAGAGTAATGCTATACTTAAGCTTATAAAATTCTTCATGATTATTGTTAATTTTTATACTTGGATGTTTGATTTATAACTGTAATCAAAAATATACGAATATTCTACGAAATACCAATTATTTCGACGAAATACACTTTTTGAAATACAAATATGCACATTTTTTCGATGAAATACATCAAAAATAAATTTCGGTTATTTCATGAAGGGTAATACTTACCGTGATTAATAAGTATCGTTTAATCAAAAAAAAGTAATAATTAAATTAAAGAAAAAAGGGAGGTTTTTACTCTAATGGTAAGCACTATATTCATGAAGGGATTTGAGAATTTCTTCATAAAAAATTATAGCTGCTACTAAATCGTCGGTATCTGAATAAGGTAAAATTCTTTCTTGGAATTCTCCTGTACTTTTCAAAAAGTCGTCTGTTGCCTCAAATTGATCTTCAAGAGCTTTTCTGTTATCACTATCATTAGGTATTCCAAGCGTTGTCATAGTAACTCCTGGTTTGGTAGCAAAGGCAATGTATGGCATTAATTTCACTAAACTTTCTAAACGCTCTACGTATAAAGTTAGTAATTCTCCTTTTGGCAAATTGTCTAGTTCTGATTTACTATGATATTTTTTTATCGCTACATTATCGCTAATAATACTTTTTGCCTCCTTTTTTTTCTGTGCAAAACCAATACTTGATAGGAGTATAAAGCAAAAACTTAGAAAGAAAATTTTAGTTTTCATTGATATGATATTGGGGTTTACGGTGCTAATTTATGCAATTTATCGTAAAAAACAACCATTTTATCGATTTATTTTAATTTTAATCCGTTATTGGCTGCTAAAAAGAAATCCAAAATATCTCTTTTTATAATTTGATAACACAACTTTATCAGTACTAAATAGTGAAAAGTCTATTTTTATGATCTCAAAAGAACTTTATGAATTTAGCAAACGTAAAATTGGTGGTTACCGATATGGATGGGACACTACTTAATAGAAATCATGAAATTAGCCCGCTTTTTAATGCGCTTTTTGAAGAACTTTTAAAACACGACATTACTTTTGTTGCAGCTAGTGGACGCCCTTTTTACGGTATGGCGAACAAACTACATCATATTATGGATGATGTTATTATTGTTGCGGAAAACGGTGGCTTGGTAGTTAAAGACAATGACACCCTTCTTTCGAACCCCATAAAACCACAGCATCTGAAGGAGCTTATAGAGCTCATATTAGGGATTGAAAACACACATCCAGTTTTCTGTACACGACATAAAGCATATGTAATGAGTACCTCTCAATCGTTATTGTATTTACTTTCTGAATACTATGAACATTACGAAGTAATTGATTCTACAGATTCAATTAAAGATGATGTTTACAAAATAGCACTGTACCATGAAGAAAGTTCAGAACGCTATATTTACCCTTATGTTAAGCATTTAGAAACTAAATTTAAGGTTAAGCTTTCTGCCACCCATTGGGTGGATATTTCAGAAAATGAAGCCAATAAAGGAACTGCTGTTCAACTGCTGCAAGAAAAATTGAATATTTCCAAAAATGAAACACTTGCTTTTGGGGATTATAACAATGATTTAGAGATGTTAGAAAATGCTTATTTTAGTTATGCCATGGCAAATGCACATCCTTTAGTTAAGCACACTGCTCGATTTGAAACAAAAAGCAATAATGAATTTGGAGTGGAAGTGATACTTCAAAAACTTCTAGAGGACAAAAGAAAACTTATTTCTAACATATAAGTTATTTGGGCAGTAACGCAACCTTTAGTTATTTTTATCATCTAAAGGAAAAAGATTAATTGCTTCAAAAATGAAACTAAGATTTAATATTGCCATTATATTTCTATTAATTTTTACCAGTTGTTCACTTGATAGTAATGATTCACTGGTAAGCGATGTCCAAAACAATACAATTATTGAATGGCACCTTACAAATGTATCTGGTGGAATTGCTGGTGTTGATATCAATTATGATGTAGACACTATTATATGGATTTTTAATGTTGATTTTAATGGCAGTGGTACACTATCAGTTGACAACAATAATGACCAAAATGATTTAGAGGATGGTTTGAACACTGGAGAATATGCAGTTTTTGTGGCTGAATATGATGGACAACCTATTCTATTTCTTGATGGAGATGAGTACGCAGGTTTTTCATATCCTAACGCAAATACTTTGGAAATTAATCACAACGTCCATTCTACTGGAGTGGTAGGATCTGATGGTTATATCTTTACCTTTCAGCGCAGAGTGGTTGATAATTAATTAGGTTTTTTGCTTTTTCTTCTTAGCCGCCGGAAATAGTACGTTATTCAAAATTAAACGATACCCCGGAGATGTTGGGTGTAAATCTAATTCTGTTTTAGGATCCCCCACCCTATGCTGGTAATCCTCAGGGTCATGGCCTCCATAAAATGTAAAAAAACCTTTTCCTTTAATGCCGTGTATATATTTCGCTTCTCCATTGGTTTTATTCTCACCCATTACTAAAACGTTAGATTTTATTTCGTCTCTTGTGAATGCCGTTGTTTGTCCCATAAACCCTTTAACCAGAGCTGTATGGTTCTGGCATAACATTGTAGGTATGGGGTCCCATTTGGCTGAAAACTCCAGCAGAGAAAAATAATCTGTTGTTTTAGATATTCTACGTTTTCTTGTGGTATCTATAGACGAAAACTCATACTTTTTTGAATCTCTTTCTAATAAAAAGTCTGTAAAGGCGAATGTTTTGTTATAATTAATTTTATTTTGATATGCTGGTTCGCTACCGTCACCATCAAACATAGGCTCGCAAATATCAACTCCTTCAGCAGATAGCGCTATATCGAAACTATCCGTCGCGCTGCACATGGCAAACATAAAACCACCGCTAACAACATAATCTCTTATTTTTAAAGCAACATCTAATTTCGCTTCCGAAACTTTGTTATACCCTAATCTTTCGGCGAGAGCCTCAGCATCTTTTTTTTCTTGAATATACCAAGATGAAGAACGATACATGCCATAAAACTTACCATACTGCCCAGTAAAATCTTCGTGGTGCAAGTGTAACCAATCAAACAATAAAAGCCCATCATTTAATACTTCTTCGTCATAAACCGTTTCATATGGAATTTCAGCATACGTTAACACCATAGTTACGGCATCATCCCAAGGCAACTTACCTTGTGGTGTATACACTGCAATTTTAGGTGCTTTTTCTAAAACAACAGCTTCCATATTTTGACTTGGGCTTGCTATGTCTTCCAAAATACTTTCTGCATTATTATTTGAAATCACTTCAAAAGATACCCCACGAATTTGGCACTCCTGCTGAATTGCTTCTGTATCAGGCAGTAAAAAAGAACCACCTCTGTAATTAAGCAACCACTTTACCTTGAGTTGCTTTTCGAGTGTCCAAAATGTAATACCATAGGCTTTAAGATGATTTTTTTGAGAATCCGCATCCATAGGAATAAGTATATAGGAGGCATTCACCTTTACACTTAAAACCAAGAAGCATAATAGAAACAGGACTTTTTTCATAAACCGAAAGATAATGAAAAAATAAAATGCAGTAATTAATCAAATGTTAAAATGGCACATCGCTTTCGTCCTCGTCGTCATTGAATGAACTGCCGAAAGCTTGATCCGGACTAGCGGTAAAGCTATCTGGTTTAAATGTGTCATCATTAGCTGCAGCATTCATCTTACTGTGAAATTCAAAAGGTGAATCAAAATCATCCAAATTATCAAATTTACCTAAGTGTCCCAAGAATTTTAAACGAATATTCTCCAATCCACCATTACGGTGTTTTGCAATAATAAATTCAGCTTGTCCTTCCGTTGGTGTACGCTCCTCATCATCCCACTCATCAATTTTATAATATTCTGGTCGATAAATAAAGCTCACAATATCAGCATCCTGCTCAATCGCTCCTGATTCACGTAAATCAGATAGCAAAGGTCTTTTGCTACCACCGCGAGTTTCTACCGCACGAGATAACTGGGAAAGTGCAATAACAGGCACATTTAATTCTTTAGCTAATGCTTTTAAATTCCTTGAAATCATGGAGATTTCCTGTTCACGGTTTCCTGCATGACTACTACCACCTGTCATTAATTGTAGGTAATCAATCATGATTAATTTAATACCGTGTTGCGATGATAAACGACGTGCTTTAGCTCTTAAATCAAAAATGGATAACGAGGGTGTATCATCAATAAATAAAGGCGCTTTTTCTAAGTCTTTTACCTTTACATTAAGTTGTTCCCATTCGTGCTTTTCAAGCTTTCCTGTTCTTAACTTTTCAGAAGATAAGCCCGTTTCACTAGAAATAAGACGTGTAATTAACTGTACGGAGGCCATCTCTAATGAGAAAAATGCCACCGGAATATTTTGATCTACAGCAATATTTCTTGCCATAGAAAGTGTTAAAGCGGTTTTACCCATACCTGGGCGTGCCGCCACAATAATTAAATCTGAAGGCTGCCAACCTGAGGTTAATTTATCTAACTTATGAAACCCTGTTGGAATACCACTTAAGCCTTCCTTATTTGAAATTTCCTCAATTTTTTTCTTTGCTTGAATAACGAGTTCTTGCGCAGTCTCGCTTGATTTTTTGATGTTACCTTGGGTAACTTCATATAATTTTGCCTCGGCTTTATCCAATAAATCAAAAACATCTTTAGTTTCATCGTATGAATCTTCAATAATTTCGTTTGAAATTTTAATCAAACTCCTTTGAATAAATTTTTGAAGAATAATACGCGCATGAAATTCAATATGCGCTGAAGATGATACTTTCTGTGTTAAGGAAATAAGATAAAAATCTCCACCAACTATTTCTAATTTTGCATTTTTCTTTAACTGTGTTGAAACCGTTAACAAATCTACAGGCTCGCTACCTTCAAACAATTGAAAGATAGCTTCAAAAATATGTTGATGCGCCTCTTTATAAAAAGCTTCAGGGCTTAAAATATCGATTACCTCATCAACACCTTTTTTATCAATCATCATTGCTCCAAGAACAACTTCTTCTAAATCAACTGCTTGAGGTGGTATTTTTCCTTTTTCAAGATTAATTAAAGTACTTTTATCGATGCGGTATCCAGTAAGTTGGTTAGGTTGTTTCATAATTGCGAAAATAGATAAATAAACCAATCTCCATCAAAAAAACTCTTGATGGTTTTACACGCTTCTTTAACAAAAGAACTGTTAATAACTTAAAACTATTGTCAATAAGCATAAAAAAAATCTGAAGTGCAACACCTCAGATTTTTTAATCGGTAGATTGTAAAGGTTTTAACCTTTAAATACTCCCATATTAGCATATTTTTCCATACGCTGTTCAATCAATTCCGCTGATGATAAGTTTTTTAATTCATCAAAATATTTTGTGATCGTGTTGCTAACGGTTTGAAATGTTTTTGTTCTATCTCTATGTGCACCACCCATTGGCTCTTTAATAATACCATCTATTAGCTTTAACTTTTTCATATCCTTTGCGGTTAGCTTTAACGCTTCGGCAGCCGTTTCTTTATGCTCCCAACTGCGCCAAAGTATAGAAGAACATGATTCTGGCGAAATCACAGAATACCATGTATTTTCCAACATTAAAACTCTATCGCCTACACCTATTCCTAAAGCACCACCTGAAGCACCTTCTCCAATTACGATTGTAATTATTGGTGTTTTAAGACGTGTCATTTCCAAAATATTTCTAGCGATTGCCTCTCCTTGTCCGCGCTCTTCAGCTTCTAGTCCAGGATATGCCCCTGG
Source organism: Jejuia sp. (assembly GCA_049889775.1). Lineage (GTDB taxonomy): Bacteria > Bacteroidota > Bacteroidia > Flavobacteriales > Flavobacteriaceae > Jejuia. Next base: position 453,209 of record JBMHCT010000011.1, on the reverse strand, counting down.
AGTATCTAGTAATGTAACAACTGGAATACCAAACTTTTCTGCAGATTTCATCAATCTTAACGCCTTTCTATAACCCTCGGGATTAGCCATTCCAAAGTTTCTGTATTGTCTCGTTTTAGTATTGTATCCCTTTTGCTGACCAATAAACATATAACTTTGGTCGCCTATTTTACCTAAACCACCAATCATGGCCTTATCATCTTTAAAACTTCTATCTCCATGAAGTTCTAAAAATGTATCGCCGCATATGGCTTTAATATAATCTAAAGTATAAGGTCTGTTGGGGTGTCTTGAAAGTTGTACACGTTGCCACGCGCTTAAATTCTTATAAATATCGTTAGTCGTCTTTTCAAGCTTTTGCTCTATTTGCTCGCAAGTTTCAGTAACATCCACATCACTTTCCTCTCCAATAATCTTGCATTTTTGTAATTGATCTTCAAGCTCTTTTATAGGTAATTCAAATTCTAAATATTCCATAAGAATTCAATTCTTTGTTTTTAGTTAGCCCACAAAATTAAGCAATTATTTTCTTTTCAATTTTAGAAATTACTGCAATTGTTTTCTTTTAAAAGCATGCTTGTTTTTAATAATACCATTTAACAAGACGGTTGTCATGATAATTAACGCACCATAATAAAAGGCATTACTCATTTTTTCACTTTCGGGATATAATACCAGTGCAATTAAAATACCATAAATAGGCTCTAAATTATAGGTAAGTACAACGGTGTAAGGACTGATAAGTTTCATAACATAAACCGCTGCAATAAACGCATATGCCGTACAAACTGATGCTAAAATAAACAGATATAAATAGTCATTCAGACTAAGTATAAAAAAATCTCTAGAGAAGCCATCACCAAAGCACATAATGCATATTGAAATAAATACAACACCACTAACAAACTCATAAAACGAGATAACGGTTGCCGAATGACTCTTTAAAAAAACACCATTCAATACTGCAAAAAGTGAAGATAAAAATGCTGAGGAAATCCCCAATATTATCCCTGTCAAATATTTCAATTCACCTTGAGTTATTATAAATACGCCAACTATTACTAATAGGCCAAATACTATTTCGTACCAAATCACCTTACGCTTGTAAAATATGGGTTCAATAAAAGACGCAAAAAAAGCACCCGTAGAAAACATAGATAATGTAATGGATACATTAGCTGCATCTATGGCCGCAAAAAAAGTAATCCAATGCAATGCAATGATAACGCCCGCAATTGAAAATCTGATTAGAGATTCCTTTTTAATATTTAGTTTTATCCTTCTAAATTTGATAAAAATCAACATTAAGATAGCTGCCATTACCATGCGAAACCAAACTAATGGAATTGCGGTTATGGATATTTCCTTTCCTAAAATGGCGGTAAAACCTGCAATAAATACTAATACGTGGAGATGTAGATAATTTTTTAATTTATCGCTTAGCATTTTGTAGAAGATATACAGCTAAAATACCAAAAATGAAATTTGGAAACCAAACGGCAATAACAGGTGGAAAATCACTCTGTTGTGCCATTACTCCAAATACTTTATCAAAAAATACAAATATCATTGCAATACAAATACCCAAGGCCAAATTCACGCCCATGCCTCCTCTTCGCTTTATTGAGGAAACAGCAACTGCAATAATGGTTAAAATGAAAATTGAAACGGGTAAACTCCATTTTCGATAAAGTACTAGCTTATATCGCCCTATATTAGAAGAGCCACGGGCTTCTTCTTTATCAATAAAATTTATTAGCTCAGGGTAGGATAGTGTTTCTGCTATATAAATTACCGGAGTTAAGTCCTCAGCATCAAAAGGGAGGATGGTATCTTTTGTAACCTCTTTTTCAATAATATCATCAAATTCTCCAACGGTGCGCTTTACATAATTCTTTAATCTATAAATGGTATCTTCCTCTATATATTGAATACTAGCGGCGGTAATTTTGGTAATCAACTGATTGTTTTCAATATGCTCCATGGTAAAATCTCGCCCTAATTTCTTTTTAGAATTGTAATTACTTACGTAGATAAAATCGTTATCATTTATTTGTCTGTAAACATTTTTATCCTCTACAGCCTTTTTACCTCTTTTAAAGTATTTATAATCAAACTCGTTGAATCCCTTGCTTGCTTCGGGGGCCAAAAACATTCCCAAAATTAAAGCGAAAACCGCAACAATAATAGCTCCATAGATATAAGGACGTAAAAATCTAGAAAATGAAACGCCTGAGCTTAAAAAAGCGACAATCTCTGTATTATTAGCCAATTTTGAAGTAAACCAAATAACAGATAGGAATAAGAATAAAGGAAATAATAAGTTAGCAAAGTATATTGTAAAATCCAGATAAAACAGTGCTACCTCATTAAATGGCACATCATTATCTAAAATCTTTCCTATTTTTTCAGCTAAATTTACTGTAATTCCGATAGGAATAAACAGTAACAGCATCATCAAAAACGTGAACAAATAGCGCTTTAATATGTACCAATCTAAAATCTTCACTATAGCAATTACAAGCGTTTATCCATTTGTTTTACCATCATATTTTTCCAAGTTGTAAAATCTCCAGCTAAAATATGTTTTCTAGCTTCGCGAACCAACCAAAGGTAAAAACCTAAATTGTGTATGGTTGCAATTTGCTTACCTAACAGCTCATTTACTGTAAATAGATGACGTAGATAAGCCTTGCTATATTCAGTATCCACAAAAGTAATTCCCATCTCATCTATTGGAGAAAAATCATCTTCCCATTTTTTATTCTTAATGTTAATAGTACCATGAGCGGTAAACAACATGCCATTTCTAGCATTTCGCGTTGGCATTACACAATCAAACATATCAATACCTAACGCAATATTTTCTAAAATATTGATTGGCGTACCCACACCCATTAAATATCGTGGCTTATCTTCTGGCAATACGTTACAAACTACCTCTGTCATTGCGTACATTTCTTCTGCAGGTTCGCCAACAGACAAACCACCAATAGCATTACCAACAGCATTTGCGTTTGCAATATACTCAGCTGATTGAATTCTTAAATCTTTGTAAATACTACCTTGTACAATCGGGAAAAAAGCCTGATTGTAATCATATTTTAAAGGTGTTTTTTCCAAATGATTTATACATCTATCCAACCAACGGTGTGTCATATGCATAGACCGCTTCGCATAATTATAATCGCAAGGGTAAGGTGTACATTCATCAAAAGCCATTATAATGTCTGCACCAATGGTTCTTTGAATTTCCATTACATTTTCAGGTGTAAACACATGGTAACTCCCATCAATGTGCGACTTAAATTTAACCCCTTCTTCTTTTATTTTTCTATTGGCTGAAAGTGAATACACTTGATAACCTCCAGAATCGGTCAATATGTTCCTATCCCAATTCATAAATTTATGAAGTCCACCTGCCTTTTCAATAATATTGGTTTGTGGTCGTAGATATAGATGATAGGTATTTCCTAGAATAATATCTGGATTAATATCTTTTTTCAATTCGCGCTGATGCACCCCTTTAACTGTAGCTACGGTACCTACTGGCATAAAAATAGGTGTTTCAATAACACCATGATCGGTTGTTATCTTTCCTGCTCTTGCCTTACTTTGCGAATCTGTATGCTTTAATTCAAATTTCATACGCCTTTTACCTGTGCGCAAACCTACATATTTTAAACCAAAAAAATAAACTTATTAACAGTACTTAAGGTTTAAGTAGATTTCTAAAAAATAGAAAGTTATTGCTTTGTTAAACTAATGCAATCGCCTATTTTTGTTCCGCAAAAAAATAATCAGTTAAAATGCCAAACATTAAACACTTAGAAGATATCTGTACACAAGTACGAAGAGATATTTTGAGACAGGTGCATAAAGTAAATTCTGGTCATCCAGGAGGTTCTTTAGGTTGTACAGAATTTTTCGTTGCGCTTTACAACGAAATCATGGATAGAAAAGAGGAATTTGATATGGACGGAATTGGTGAGGATTTATTCTTCTTATCAAATGGTCATATTTCACCTGTATGCTATAGTGTTTTAGCTAGAGCTGGATATTTTTCCGTTGAAGAATTAAATACATTTAGATTAATAGATTCTAGATTACAAGGACATCCAACTACCCACGAAGGCTTACCAGGGATAAGGATTGCCTCTGGTTCTTTAGGACAAGGCATGTCTGTAGCAATTGGTGCCGCCCAAGCAAAGAAACTTAATAATGATGATAAAATTGTTTATTCCTTGCATGGTGATGGTGAGCTTCAAGAAGGGCAAAATTGGGAAGCTATTATGTATGCTGCTGCTAAAAAGGTTGACAATTTAATTTCTACAGTTGATTTAAACGGGCAGCAAATTGATGGTTCTACGGATGATGTATTACCAATGGGAAGTATAAAAGGCAAGTTTGAAGCTTTTGGTTGGACAGTATTAGAGATTGAAGAAGGCAATAAACTGGAGGCTATTATTAATGGCATGGCAAAAGCAAAAGCTGAGACTGGTAAAGGTAAACCTGTTTGTGTATTATTAAAAACTATTATGGGTAATGGTGTTGATTTTATGATGCACACTCATGCATGGCATGGTAAAGCGCCTAATGATGAGCAACTAGCCATTGGTTTAGAACAAAACCCAGAAACTTTAGGCGATTATTAACCACTTACTTATACGACAATGAAAACTTATACATATACAGAAAAAAAAGATACAAGAAGTGGTTTTGGAGCTGGTTTAGCAGAATTAGGAAGAACCAACCCTAACGTAGTTGCCCTTTGTGCCGATTTGATCGGTTCTTTAAAAATGAATGAATTCATCGAAGAAAACTCAGAGCGTTTCTTTCAAGTCGGTATTGCTGAGGCCAATATGATGGGAATAGCTGCTGGTTTAACTATTGGTGGTAAAATTCCATTTACAGGAACTTTTGCAAACTTTTCTACTGGTCGTGTTTATGATCAAATTCGTCAAAGTATTGCTTATTCGGGTAAGAATGTAAAAATTTGCGCATCTCATGCTGGTTTAACTTTAGGAGAAGATGGAGCCACACATCAAATATTAGAGGATATAGGCTTGATGAAAATGCTACCAGGAATGACGGTTATTAATCCTTGTGATTATAATCAAACTAAAGCCGCTACAATAGCCATAGCTGATCATCAAGGACCTGTTTATTTGCGTTTTGGACGTCCCTCTGTACCTATATTCACGCCTGCTGATCAAAAGTTTGAAATTGGTAAAGCCATTAAATTTACTGATGGTAAAGATGTAACCGTTGTTGCCACAGGTCATTTAGTTTGGGAAGCGTTAGAAGCATCCAAAGTTTTGAACGAAGCAGGTATTTCAGCCGAAGTTATAAATATTCACACTATCAAGCCTTTAGATGAAGCTGTAATTCTTGAATCTGTTAGTAAAACAGGTTGTGTAGTTACAGCTGAAGAGCATAACGTATTTGGTGGTCTTGGTGAAAGTGTAGCTAGATTATTAACTACCAAATTACCTACACCACAAGAATTTGTGGGTACGAATGATACTTTTGGAGAGTCTGGAACCCCAGCTCAACTTATGGAGAAATATGGATTAAATAGCGCTTCAATAGTTGAAAAGGCCAAAATTGTATTAGCAAGAAAGTAAGTATTTTTCTCTATATCTTTTTAATCCTTGAACTTGGTGATACATTTATTGATAAACTCTTAACTTTTTTGACAAAATTTAGTCGTAATTTTGACAAAAAAGTTAAGATGATTTTTATTCGACGTATTTGTATTTTTCTATTTCTACTATTTGTGTCAAACCCATTTTTTTCTCAAGAAAAAGAAATTTCAGGCTATATAACAATATTTAATAAAATCCCTGTAGTCAGTGCAGAAGTCAAAGTATTAAGCACTAAAAAAACTGTTCTTACAGACACTTTAGGTTATTTTAAGGTGACTTGCAACAATGAAGATAGAATTAAAATAAGCGCAAGAGGATTTGTTTCTCAAAAAATAAAGGTATTTAGTAATACTGATAAATTTTCAGTTAACCTAGAGTTTAAGCCAAGTAAAAAAAATATTGATGTTGCTGTGGGTTTTGGACACATTAAAGAATCGGATAAAACATTGGCTATCACCAGTATAAGAGACGATGGCAAATTAAAGTTTGAAAAGTATTCAAACATGATTGATTTAATTATAGATAGTTCTCCTTCTATCACGGTTCTTAATGGAGTTATTGTGATACGTGGTGAAAGCTCTCTGAATGGCTCAAGTGGTGCTTTAGTGCTCGTTAATGGTAATCAAATAACAATGACTCAATTGTCAGCTCTAGACCCTCTAAGTGTTAAGAGTGTTGATATACTAAAAGGTTCTTCTGCTGCTATGTATGGAACTAGAGGTGCTAATGGAGTAATTTTGATTACTACAAAATAGATTTGACGATGTTTAAATACTTCTCTCGCTTTGCACATTAGCTCTAATTTATTTAGAAGAGGGCACCAAAACTATTCTACCAGATAATTTTATTTAGAGCATTGTTAAAATATTTAACTTTTGGCAACGTTTTTGATATTGTAGTTGACATCAAATCTTAAAACGAACAATTATGAAAAATTTATTTTTAACACTTGCGTTAGCTTTCTCTTTGATTTCTTTTGCGCAAACGTCTCAAGGCTTTGGCTTAAAAGCTGGTTTAAACTATAATGCTAATGGAGATTATTTTGATGCAGTCTCCATGAACGCCGAAAACCCCGATAGAAATATTGGATATCACGTTGGAATTTTTGGTAAAATTGGAAGTAACGTGTATTTGCGACCTGAACTAGTTTATACCAAAACTAAAAGTGATTACCGTAACGATAGTTTTGAAATGAGTAAAGTTGATGCTCCAGTTTTATTGGGTATTAAAATATTAGGCCCATTAAGTGTTTTTGGCGGTCCTTCATTTCAATACATTTTAGATTCTGAATTTGACAACATTTCTATTAATGAAATTGAAAGTGATTTCTCTGTAGGCTTAAATTTTGGTATTGGCTTTAATCTTAAAAAATTAGGTATTGATTTAAGATATGAGCGTGGTTTCAGTAATAACGAAGCAAACTTTTTGCAGAATAATAATATAAGTGTACGGGATAGGTTAGATACTAGACCAGATCAATTAATTTTAAGTTTATCCTTAATACTATAATTGGAAAAAAACTCACCAAGTTGGTGAGTTTTTTGTTTAACAATTTTTTGTATCCAAGACCTCAGGATCTAAGTATCTCGGTATTGTTGGGTTGATAGGGCTCATATCATTAGTAGGATCTCCATCGCAATCCATATCTTCATCTATGGTTAAAACACCATCACCATCATCATCAGCATCCAAATAATCTACTGTACCATTATTATCCGTGTCATCATCTCCTTCCTTATCTGGTTCTGACGGATCAATAGTAAATTGATTATCTTCATCTATATCTTCTTTCCAAGAAGGAACACCATCTTCATCATGGTCGTTTTCAAAGGATTTTACCAGTTGAAATTTAAAGGCTAGATTCTGTAATTGTAAAGTATTATTGGCATTAAATAAATAAGCTAATCCAGAAGGTAAAAACATCATTCCCAATCCTGATCCTTCTACAATAAACGTTCCATCTCCATTGTCCACGAGTTCAGAAGCTGTATTAAACTCTGGCACAGCAAGCTGCCAACCCCTAATTGTAGTAGTTAAATCTAAATTAGCTAAATTAGGATTTAAGCGTGCATCAAATACAACATCATCAGAGATTCTATAACCTTCATAACCTATTAAGACATTATCACAAAACTTTGGGGATTCAGCACCACTACCCTGCCTAATATTCAAAATATAATAATGATATGTTATATCCCCTAAAACGTAAGACTTCATCTCTACGTTATTCATTAATAAGGCATTACCCGTTGGAATAGCATCACCCTCGGCTCCTAGTTCCCCAATAATAATATCATTAGCATCACCACTGCCCCCATCAAATCTGCTACTATTATAATAATGTGTTTTAAGATAATCGGATATTGCGGTACTATCAGACACATACTTTTCGGCTATATTTATTGGAGTTGGACCGCCGAACCCATCATCTTCATTACATGATGAGAATCCTATAATTAACACAATGATTAAAAAACCAATTCTTCTAACACTCATTATTGTTTATTTTTGAGGCGCAAGATACAATTTAAATGTAGTCTTGTACAAGAACATTAACGTTGTTTTTATAACATTTGTATGCGAGTAGATAAATACTTATGGTGTGTGAGATACTATAAAACCAGATCATTGGCGACGACAGCTTGTAAAAAAGGACAAATAAAAGTAAATGGTGCTATTGTAAAACCTAGCAGAGAGGTTTATGCTACGGATAAAATTGAGTTACGTAAAAATCAAATAAATTACCAACTCACAATTACCGATATACCATCCAACAGAGTTTCTGCAAAATTAGTTGACATTTATAGAACGGATACTACACCAAAATCTCAATTTCAAGCTCAAGAACTTTTAAAATATTCAAAGGATTATTATCGCAAAAAAGGTACAGGTAGACCAACGAAAAAAGATAGACGGGATATTGATGATTTTAACGCCGAAAATGATTAATTTAGAAATTTAATTGAAGTTATATTCATGGAATTAAAGGATAATATCATTTTAAATCACAATGAGATTCAGCACAAAATTCGGCGTATTGCGTTTCAAATTTATGAAACCAATGTTGACGAAACCGAAGTAATTATCGCCGGTATTGTTGGTAATGGTTATGTATTGGCTGAAAAATTAAAGTCGGTGCTCGACAAAATATCTGATATTACCCCGATTCTATGCGAAGTTACTATAGACAAAAAAAATCCGTTGGCGCCAATATTAACCTCAATTCCAGAGGTAAACTACACCAATAAATCAGTTGTTTTGGTTGATGATGTTTTAAATTCAGGGACTACCCTAATATATGGCGTAAAACATTTTTTGCAAGTGCCACTGAAAAAATTTAAGACTGCAATTCTTGTAAATCGAAATCACAAAAAATATCCAGTGAAAGCCGATTTTAAAGGTATATCTTTATCTACCTCATTACACGAGCACGTAGAAGTGAACTTAACTGGTAAAACGCATAGTGTAGTTTTAGAATAATTCTAAGATAATATCCTCTACGATTTCAGTCTTTTCTTTGTTATCAGTAATGATGTGATATTCAGCTCTATTATAAAAATGAGACCGTTCGAACAAATGTTTACCTATAAATTCTGTCATTTGTTCCTCAGTTTCAATATGAGCAATTAGTGGTCGTTTTGTTTTTTTCTTAAATAGTTTTTTCGATAAGAACGGAAGTGAGCCTTTTAGGTAGACAGATACAGCATTTTTAGACTCCAATATCGCATCCATATTTCCAGCAAAGCAAGGCGTTCCACCTCCTAAGGCCAAAACAGTATTATCTTCTAATTGCAATAAATCTTTTAAGTATTCTGTTTCCTTTTTTCTGAAATAAATTTCACCCTTAGTTTTAAATAACCCCTTTACGGTTGCTTTTTCCTTTTCTTCAATATAATCATCCAGATCAATTAAATTATAGTTTAGTTTTTTTGATAAAATTTTACCTACCGAAGACTTTCCAGAACCCATATAACCGAGTAAAACTATGATCATTTTTTTGCTTGTAATTGATTATTAAAAACATAGATAAGTGCGGTGCAAAAAAACGAAAAATTATATTAAAAAAGCATTGTTTTATTAATTAAACATTATATATTTGCACCCGCTAACAACGAGGTTAAGTCGTTCATGGTGAAGACCGGGTAGCTCAGTTGGTAGAGCATCTCCCTTTTAAGGAGAGGGTCCTGGGTTCGAGCCCCAGCCCGGTCACAAAAAAAGTTAAGCAAGAACGCTTAACTTTTTTTATTTTAGCATACTTCAAACAATAGCACACGTGGCGGAATTGGTAGACGCGCTGCCTTGAGGGGGCAGTGTCCATCTGGACGTGGAGGTTCGAATCCTCTCGTGTGCACTTTTAAATTATTAGAGCAACTTACAAGAGATAGTTATTTCAACATCCTTTCCAACCATAAATCCTCCATTAGGACCAAGGTCGTAGTCATTACGTTCGATACTAAATGAACCAGTAAGGGTACTATTTTCAAAAGATAAGGGTACAGTAATAGTTTTAGTCACGCCATGGAGTGTTAATTTACCAACTATTAAATACGCATCTTCCTGTTTTTCCACAAAGTTGGAAACAAAACAAATTTTAGGGTATTGTTCTACGCCAAAAAAATCTTCTTTCCTTAAGTGTGCATCTCGCTTTTCATTATCGGTATTAACTGTATTGGCGTCTATACAAACGTCAATAGTTGTATTGGATATATTATTTTCATCAAAATTAACTTCTCCTTGCATACCTGTAAATGTTCCTTCTACAGTTCTCATTTTCATATTTCTCACAGCAAAAGAAACACTAGAGTTATGAATGTCAATATCTTGAGCACTCGCAAGGGTGACACTGAAATTAAAGATTAGTATAAATAGAGATTTCATTGGCATAATTTTTTTGGTACAATTTAGAGATTTATACAATTAACACATCATGTTAGCTGTTGCAAACTGGTATATACAAATTTAATTTCTTCTGCTTACCTTTAAGATCTACCTCTGCAAGATGCTCAAAGTTTAAATGTGAATTAGACCCTAGTTGCTCTACTATGCTCTCTGAAACCAATAAATCAGATTTATAAACACTACATAAAGACTGCATTCTAGCTGTAGTATTTAAAACGTCACCTGTAAAGAATATTTCTTTTTTTAAGGCTCCAATTTCTCCAGTTGTAACCTCTCCTAGATGTATGGCGCCTTTAAAGTCTGGAAAAAAATTATAGCGGTTTAAATAATTATTTTCCCTTCTCAATAAGTCTTTTTTCATCTCAAAAAAACAATGGATACTACTTTCAGCAGAATTCTTTTGTTTCAATTTCCATGAAATTACAATTTCATCACCTATATACTGATAGACTTCACCATGATTATTTATGATAGCGTCAGATAAATCATTATAATAGTCCTTTAAAAACTCAAAGTAAGTAACATGCCCTAATTGTTCAGCGATAGCAGTTGAGTTTTTCATATCCGTAAACATAAAAACTCTATGCTCAACTATAGGCTTATGGTATTTACCCGTAAAAAAGTTAAGTAGCACATTTTGCCCTAAATTATCGCTTATCTCAGAATAGAGTAAGGAAATTATCAACGAAAAAGAAAGTTGAACCGTTGTGCTAATATTAGTGATGCTAAAGAAAAATGTCATGTATCTTTTGAATACCGCTTCACTAAAGACGAACTTCTTCATTTCAATGCTCGCGGCCAACATATATAAAATGGAAATTAAAGTCAGCATTAAAATAATGTAAAGCAATGATTTCCCCAGAATCTTAATGGGCAAGCTACACTTAGAGAAAAGACGGTTCGTTATAATTACCTCTATAACACCAACAAAACAACCCACGAAAAAAACACTAACACTTGCAAAAAATACAATTACAGGCGTAATTGATATTGCAGATTCTGCCCCCACAGGATTTTCCATTCCAAACGTAACGGCATATTCCGTCCATAAGAATACCCATCCAATAATTAACCAAATAATACCAAAAGGTAATATTCTTAAGAGGTTTCTTTTATGTTTTGGTGTTAGTTGTATCATTTATATAAATAGGGAAACACTATTTCAATTGGTTATAAAAAGCTTTATACTGCTGATTATTAGGATATAGTTGCACCAATTGTTGTGCAATATTTTTGGCTTTGTTTAAATCTCCATTTTTTTGGTAGAGGTACGACAGTATATAAAGTAAACTATCATTTTGTGGTGCCAACTTCAAACCTTTAATTGCCGTCGCCTCAGCTTTTTTAAAGTTACCCAATTTATCGTAGAGTAAACTTAAATTATAGTAAAACCTAATATTTTCTGGCAGGTATATTATGGCTAATTCCATTTGCATGACAGCTTCTTCTATCCTATTGAGTTCAGCTAATAGCAAGGCATAAGAATAATAAGTTTGAGCATAGCTTGGTTCTTGCGCAATAATTAATTGAAAAGCCTCTTCTGCCTTCAAAAATTCTTTATTTTGATAGTATAAATTGGCCAAATTGGTACGAATCATGTTATTTCTATCATCCACCTCTAAGGCCCTTTCATACCATTTTATGGCATTTGCTACATCTCCTTTTTTCAAATAGTACAATGCTTTTTTTGCCCTACCTCCAGAAAAATCTGCAGTAACATTTAAATGTGTGTTAAACTCTTTTTCTACTTTTTTAAAGGTCTTTTTATAAGTTTCGGGTATTTGAAATTCGTTTAACCCAGCAATAGCCAAAAATGCTTTTATGCGTACTGTTCGTTTTTCATCTTTAAGTAGAGGTAAAAAACTATTGGTATAATTTGAGGAATTTATATCATTTAAAGCATCTATAGATGCACCTCTTACTAAAGCAGATTCGTCGTTTAAAAATGACAGCATCTTACTTACCATGGTCTCATCATAATAATTTGACATACTCCTTACAGCAGAGGCTCTTGCAATTTCTGGATAAATTGTGTCTTTAGAAAGTTCGTAAAGTTTTTCAAAACCATGTGTGGCTCCTATTAAACCAGGTGCTAAAAGTTCCGAGAAATGCTTGTTTTTAGGTTCACCATGGGTTTCTTTAAAGTTTTCCCAAGCCCATTCGTCATCCTTATCGGTATGGCATTGTGTACAGGCATTGGGGCTACCATATTTTAAACTTAAATCCGGTCGAGGTATCCTAAAACTGTGATCTCTTCTATAATCATTGCCCATATAAAACTTTCCAGTCATATGGCAATTTATACATTTCGAACCTTTGGAATCATTGCTATGAAAGTGATGCGAAGGCGCGTCATATATCTGTGGTTCATGACATTGAGCACAGAGCTGGTTACCTTCAAATCTCAATTTTAATGAATGTGGATTGTGACAGTTGGTACACGTCACATTATTCTGATACATTTTACTCTGAAGAAACGACCCATAAACATATACCTCATCTAAAATTTGACCATCAGGGTGATAGAGGTTATCAGTTAATAATTGTGGAAAATAATGATCTAAAAAAGTACCCTCAAAATTATAAAACTCAGAGAATTGCTCACGTCTTACATGACACCTTGCACACTGATCAACCAAATCTTTTGGCACTGTACCCACGGCCATCTTTAATTCCCCATTAGGTTTATAATTATCGCCTAAACGAGAAACATTTGCTACATGATCCTTTCCTGGACCATGACATGCCTCACAGCTTACATTAATCAAGGCATATTTAGTATCATATGCATGTGTTTTCAGGTCATAATTCTTTCTAACGTTGGTAGAATGGCAATCGGCGCACATGTTATTCCAATTTAAACCTCCTCGAGACCAATGTAGCCATTCAGAATGTACTACCTTAAAATCGGGATATAGATCAAACCATTTGTTCTCTTTCGTATCCCATGCAGTTCGTAGACATTGATAATGCCCATCAGGAAACTTAACAATATACTGTTGTAGCGGCTCTATACCAAAAGTATACTCTATTTTAAAATCGTGATACTTTCCATCACGCCCTTCCGTATTAACGTAAAAAGAACCGCCTTTTTTAAAAAAACGAGATGTTATACCTTGACTTGTAAAACGTGTATTATCAAAATTACCCAGAATAGTTGAAGCGCTTGCAACCTGCATTGCTTTGTCATGATGAGAGCCTTGCCAATCTTTAAATTCCTGTTGATGACAAGAAGCACATGCTTGGTCGCCTAAAAAATGATCATCAGGTATCTTTTCGTCAGAAACGAATATACTATTGCTACTTTTTTGAATATCAACATATTCCGATTGTTCTTTTTTGCATGAAAAACACAATAAAAGTGTTAAAAAAAAGAATAAAACGCGCATGCTAGTAAAACGAATAAAAATAGTTGAAAATAATATCTGTAGACCATCAAAAGTACTTAATAAAACAAGAAGTAGCAAAGGATTTCATTAGAAAAGAACATCATGAAATCTTTGAATTTTCAAAATAAAATTTAATGATTTAAGCCTATCACAATGAAATATTGTTAATTTTTGGAAATTTTAATGCTGTTTTTAAGGAATTGTCATAATCTCTTTGTAATTTTGTTTAAAGAAAAAGAGAAATGAATGAACAACATTCGGATAAATTTTAGTATCAAGGATTTGGAGAACCTTACAGGTATCAAGGCTCACACGATACGCATATGGGAAAAACGCTATAACTTATTACAACCTAACAGAAGTGAAACGAATATTAGAAATTATAGTTTAGCAAGTTTACAAAAGCTGCTAAACATTTCTTATCTGAATAATAGCGGCTATAAAATTTCGAAAATAGCAGAGTTACCCGAAGAAGAAATTCCAATTAAAGTAAGAGAAATTGCGTCCAGAGCGAAAGTTGAAGACCATGCCATAAATGCGTTGAAACTTTCAATGCTTAATTTCGACCAAGTCTTGTTTTACAACACCTATAATAATCTAATCGGTAGTAAGACTTTCAATGAAATTTTTTATGATGTTTTTTTACCGTTGCTTAATGAGATTGGTCTTTTGTGGCAAACAGATACAATCACTCCTGCTCACGAGCATTTCTTGACCTCTCACATGAAGCAAAAAATATTACTCAATATTGAACGCCTTCAAAGCTTAGAACCAAAACCCGATTCCAAAACATTTATACTGTTTTTACCAGACGCTGAGATACATGATATAGGACTACTGTTTATTAATTATCAATTAAGAAGTAGGGGCTATCACACCATATTTTTAGGAGAGAGCGTACCTATGGATAGTTTAGTTAGTGTGCTTGAATTTTTTAACGAAATTACATTTATTTCTTATTTTACCGTTCAGCCAGAAGTAAGCGAAATTCCAAACTACATTGAAGAATTCAATAAATTACTACTTCAAAATGAAAATACAGACCTTATTCTTTTAGGACCGAAACTTATGTCGCTAGATGAAGTAAGTTTACAGCTTCCAGAGCGCGTAAAAATGTATGATTCCATCGAAAATTTAGTTAAAGATTTATAAAACATTTCTTTTTGTTTAACTTTTAATTATATTTGTTAAACAATGAAGAAATCAATAGCAATTATAGGGTCTGGGTTCTCCAGTTTATCAGCCAGTTGTTACCTTAAACAGTACGGATTTGATGTGACTGTTTACGAAAAAAATAGCACTGTTGGTGGTAGAGCAAGACAACTTATTAAAGATGGTTTTACTTTTGATATAGGCCCAAGTTGGTATTGGATGCCAGATATTTTCGAAAAGTTTTTCAATGATTTTGGTAAATCGACTTCGGATTACTATCAGCTTGATAAATTAAGTCCCGCATACAAAATTTTCTTTAAGAACGAGGTGATTACTATTGGAGATACCATGGATAAAATATGTACGGAATTTGAGCGTATTGAACCTGGTAGCTCTAAACCGCTTAGAAAATTTATTAATAAAGCAGCAACTAATTATGATATTGCCATTAATAAAGTAGTACTAAAACCTGGTTTATCACCCTTTGAATTGGTTACGCCTGAAACGGCTACCAGAGTAGATCAGTTTTTTAAAACAATAAGTGGCGACGTCCGAAAAAAATTCAAGAATCCTAAATTAATATCCACCTTAGAATTTCCTGTTTTGTTTTTAGGAGCGAAACCAAGTAATACACCGTCTTTTTATAGCTTTATGAACTATGCCGATTTTGGTTTAGGCACATGGCATCCAAAAGGCGGCATGTATGAGGTTATTAAAGCTATGCGAGATTTGGCAGAATCATTAGGTGTTACAATACACACCAATAGCAATATAGATAAAATTCATGTTGAAAATGGAGCCGCGAACGCTATTGTCATCAATGGAACAGTTCAGAAATTTGATATTGTATTAAGTGGTGCAGATTATCACCATTCTGAAACTTTATTAGATCCTGCATACCGTCAATATTCTGAAGCCTACTGGGACAAAAAAACCTTTGCGCCTTCATCTTTACTATTTTATGTAGGCTTCGATAAAAAACTAAAAAATATCGAACACCATAATCTTTTCTTTGACACGAGTTTCGAAACTCACGCTGAGGAAATTTATGATACACCGCAATGGCCAAAAGAGCCATTATTTTATGCTAACTTCCCATCTGTAACTGACGCCTCTATGGCACCAAAAAATTGTGAAACGGGGTTCTTCCTTATTCCAATTGCACCAGGTATTGAAGACACAGATGAAATTAGAGCCCAATATTTTGACATCATCATTTCAAGATTTGAAAAATTAACCAACCAAACTGTAACAAATAGTGTTATCTTTATAGAGTCCTTCTGTGTAAAAGACTTCATAAAAGAGTACAACTCTTATAAAGGTAATGCTTATGGAATGGCCAACACCCTATCTCAAACTGCCTTTCTTAGACCTAAGCTAAAAAGTAAAAAAGTTAAAAACTTATACTTTACAGGGCAACTCACAGTTCCAGGACCAGGAGTACCGCCTTCACTAATTTCAGGAAAATTAGTAGCTCAACTTATTAACAAACATCAAAAAAATTAACTATGAAAGCTTTATTTGATTCCGTTTCCTACGATTGCAGTAAAATAGTTACCAAAAGTTATAGTACTTCGTTTTCTCTTGCTACCAAAATGTTATCTAATTCCATTAGATTTCATATCTATAATATTTATGGGTTTGTGCGTTTTGCAGATGAAATAGTGGACACCTTTCACGATTATGAAAAAGAAACACTTTTCGATAATTTCAGTAAAGATTTAGAAAATGCATTGGAGCATAAAATCAGTTTGAATCCCATTTTAAATTCCTTTCAGCATACTTTTCACGAATTTAAGATTGATAAAGCTTTAGTAGATGCGTTTATGAAGAGCATGCGATTAGACCTTACCAAAAAAGATTATATGTCTGATGAAGAATATAAGGAATACATTTATGGGTCTGCTGATGTTGTTGGGTTAATGTGTCTAAAAGTATTTGTAAAAGGTGATGAACAAAAGTATCAAGAGTTGAAGGATATGGCCATGTCTTTAGGGTCTGCTTTTCAAAAAGTGAACTTCTTAAGAGATATTAAAGCAGATTTTGATCAGTTGGATAGAAGCTACTTCCCAAATGTAGATTTGAATAATTTAGATGAAAATTCTAAGCAACAAATTATTGATGATATAGAGTATGACTTTACACAAGGGTTAAATGGTATTAAAAAATTACCAATGGAAGCTAAATTTGGTGTATTTATGGCATACCGTTACTACAGTCAATTACTTAAAAAACTAAAGAAAACTCCGGCCTTACAAATAAAAGATACGCGTATAAGAGTATCTAATCCAAAAAAAATTGAGCTTTTGGCTCGCAGTTATGTAAAATATCAATTAAATTTGATGTAAGATGATGCAAACATTCACTTGGATATTAGCTTTTTTAGGAGCATTCTGTATTATGGAGTTTATGGCCTGGGCAACACACAAGTATGTGATGCATGGTTTTTTATGGAGTTTACATAAAGATCATCATCATAAAGAACATGATAGTTGGTTTGAGCGTAATGATTTGTTTTTCATTTTTTATGCCGTTGTAAGCATTATTTTTATGCGCCTTTGGGCAAATGACGTTTTGTGGGTGGGATTACCTATTGCTATTGGCATTTTTACATATGGAGTGTGCTATTTTATTGTGCATGATATTTTTATACATCAGCGTTTTAAAATGTTTAGAAATGCTAACAATTGGTACTCTAAAGGTATTAGAAGAGCCCATAAAATTCACCATAAAAATATTGGAAAATCGGATAGTGAGTGCTTTGGAATGCTTTTCGTTCCTTTTAAATACTTCAAAAAGTAATATTTGGGAATGGAAATACATTCCCATTTTGACTACATTATTATTGGCAATGGTTTAGCGGGATTGCAATTAGCTTTAAGAATGTCTGAAGAACCGTTTTTTAGTTCTAAAACGGTTGCTCTTATAGACCCTTCCGAAAAAAGCATAAATGATAAAACTTGGAGTTTTTGGGAAAAAGAACCATCAAGGTGGCATTCTATTTTAAATAAAACATGGCAAATAGCTTCCATCTTTACCTCTGAAAAAGCGATTGAATTAAATTTCAATCCTTACTCCTACAATTCAATAAGAGCTATAGATTTCTATGATTATGCCAAATCCGAGTTAAAAAACAAAAACAACTTTCAATTTGTTATTGATAAGGTCGAATATGTTTCTGAGGACACAAACATCAGGGTACAAACCACAGGAGGCAGCTATACAGCTTCACATATTTTTGATAGTAGAATTCCACAATCATTTTACTCGGACTCCAAAAGCATAAAAATTAATCAGCATTTTAAAGGTATCGTTATCAAAACCGAAACGGATGTTTTTGATGACGCCAATTTTACAATGATGGATTACCGTTTAAAAGATGGCGAACAAACTACATTTATGTATGTACTGCCATTTTCTAAAAATGAAGCTTTATTTGAGTTCACCTATTTTACGGAACAAGTTGTAGAAGAAATTGTTTATGCCCAATTTATTGAAAAATACATAAAAACATATCTTGATCTTGACACTTATGAAGTTATAGAATCTGAACAAGGTAATATACCAATGACCACATTTGATTTCGCAAAGTTTAACACAAAAAACATTACTAAAATTGGTACTGGTGGTGGTTGGGTAAAACCTTCAACCGGATATTCTTTTAAAAACACAGAGAATAAAATCTCAAAAGTTATAGAAAATATTAAGCAAGGGAAAACACCATCGGAGAACTTATTCAAGTCTAAGTATAAATTCTACGACAAAGTATTTCTGCGGGTGCTAAAAGATGAAAATCATAAAGGAGAATGGGTTTTTCAGCAGTTTTACTACAAAAATAGCACAGAAACGATGTTCCGCTTTTTAGACGAAGAATCCACTTTTTTTGAAGAGTTAAAAATTATGTGGTCTTTGTTTTCTTGGAGTTTTATTAGAGCATTTTTTAAGACGTTGTAAAACTAGTATTCCAGTAATTTATTAATAGTTTCTCTAACAGTATCCGAATTCCAGTTGGCAGCACCTGTTTTATCGATAATGATATCACCTTTTGCGTTTATCAATAATGTTCTGGGAATTTGATCAACTTCTAGTCCTTCTGGATAATACGTCAATGGTTTATAAACAGGAAATGAGTATCCTTTTTTCAATAAAAAATCTGTAACGACTTGTTTGTCTTCGTTGGAGACAAACAGAAATTCAATTTTACCCTTATAATCTTCATACAAAGCTTGCATACTAGACATTTCGGCGATACAAGGTGGACACCAAGTAGCCCAAAAATTGATAAAAACTACTTTTCCTTTTAATTTTTGAAACTCTAAAATAGCATCGCTATTAGATTTTAAAATCCACTTATAATCGGTTAATTGTTTACGTTCTGAAGTATCTTCTATTGAAGGACTAAAAAGCGCTAATCCTTTATGCAAAAACACTTGAATTGGTAATCTAGTTTGCGGTATTAGAAAAATGGCAATAACCAATAAGAATATTAAATTTCTAATTCTTTCTTTAGTGAAAGACATTTGTTACAATTTCTTAGCTTCTTCCCAAAACCCATCCATTTCTGCTAAAGTCATATCCTTTAAAGGTTTATTTAGTGCTTTAGCCTTAGATTCTAAATATTGAAAACGTTTTGAAAACTTTTTGTTAGTCCGTTCCAAGGCATTCTCAGGATTGATATTTAAAAAACGAGCATAGTTTACCATAGAAAACATCACATCACCAAATTCACTTTCCATGGCATCTTGATTACCTACTTTTATTTCGTCCTGAAATTCGGATAGTTCTTCTTGCACCTTTTCCCAAACTTGTTCTGGTTTTTCCCAGTCGAAACCAACACCTGCAACCTTTTCTTGAATTCTATTGGCTTTCACCAATGCTGGTAAACTTCTTGGAACCCCTTCCAGAACACTTTTCTTACCCTCTTTAAGCTTTATATTTTCCCAGTTACGCTTTACATCATCTTCATTTTCAACATCTACATCTCCATAAATGTGCGGATGTCTATTAATCAGTTTTTCGCATATGGAATTACACACATCAGCAATATCAAAATCTTGGGTTTCACTGCCTATTTTAGAGTAAAATACAATGTGTAACAACACATCGCCTAACTCTTTTTTCACCTCTTCCAAATCATTATCTAAAATAGCATCACCCAACTCATAGGTTTCTTCAATAGTTAGATGCCGTAAGGTTTCCATGGTTTGCTTTTTATCCCACGGACATTGCTCTCGCAACTCATCCATTATGGTTAACAATCTATCAAAAGCTTTAAGCTGATCTTGTCTGGAATTCATGTTTGAAGTTTTTGTAAAAGTAAGTGTTTTTGCCATTCAAATTTCTTTTTATAAAAATTGAATGTTTCTGTACGCTAGCGCTCGACTATGTCGGGTGCTTCTTTCCATATAAAACTCAAATAGCACTCGTTAAAAACAAGTGCTAACTAAATATCATCGGTTCTAATTACTTGGCATTGAATTTGTTTGTAACAAATCGATAAGTTTCGCTACTTATTAAGTAAAGTAGGTTTAATATAAAAAGAAAAATAAATGATACATAAAATAGTTTTAGGAGCATTGGTTGGCGCGGCTATAGGCATTTTATTGGCTCCAGAGAAAGGTAAAGTTACCAGAGATAAACTTAAAAAAGAAGGGAAACAGGTAAAGGATCAAATAACCCAAGACTTTAAGGAAGTTAAAGAGGATGTTTCTAAAGCTGCCCAATCTGGTAAGGTAAAATTTAAAGAAGAGGCAAAGGATTTTGCTTCAAAAGCAAGCCATAAAACTGAAAAGGCCATTACGTTTTTAGAAAAGCAATTGGCAATTTTAAAAGAGAAGAATAGAACGTTACAGCAGACTAGTTAAAAAATTAGGCAAACACTCTGTCATTATGAGGAGCGTAGCGACGTAATAATCTCTTGGGGTTATGATATTATCAAAACTGATAAGGTCAGTATGCTATGAGATGCTGAATCAAGTTCAGCATGACAAAACTTTATAAACAAAAAATCCAACGTTTGCACGTTGGATTTTTTTTTCTTTACCAGAAAACCTACAAGGTTTATAAAACCTTGCAGGAAATTTATTTAAGCATTTTGCTTCTTTATCAAATTAAGCGCTGATCCTTCATTATACCATGCAATTTGAGCATCGTTATATGAATGGTTCAACTTAATGATATCTTTACTACCATCAGCATGTACTGCTTCCAATGTTAGTTGTTTATCAGGAGCAAATTCATTTAAGTCTAAGAAGTTGAAGGTATCATCTTCTTGAATTAAATCGTAGTCGTTTTCATTTGCAAACGTTAGTCCTAACATACCTTGCTTTTTCAGATTGGTTTCGTGAATACGCGCAAAAGACTTTACGATAACCGCAGCAACTCCTAAATGACGTGGTTGCATTGCAGCATGTTCTCTCGAAGAACCTTCACCGTAGTTGTGATCTCCAACTACAATGGTTTTAATACCTTCCGCTTTATAGGCACGCTGAACATCTGGCACACCGCCATAATCACCAGTTAATTGATTCTTAACAAAATTTGTTTTTTGGTTGAAAGCGTTCACCGCTCCAATCAACGTATTGTTTGCGATATTATCCAAATGTCCTCTGAAACGTAACCAAGGGCCTGCCATAGAAATATGATCTGTAGTACATTTACCAAAAGCTTTGATTAATAATTTAGCACCAGTAATAGAATCTCCCAGAGGCACAAACGGCGTTAACAACTGTAAACGCTCTGAAGTTGGGTTTACAACAACTTCTACACCACTTCCATCTTCAACAGGCTCTAAATAGCCGTTTTCCTCCACATCAAAACCTTTTGGTGGTAATTCCCATCCCGTTGGTTCTTCTAACATTACTTCTTCTCCATCCTCATTGATGAGTTTATCTTTTAATGGATTAAAATCCAAGCGACCTGCAATAGCGATAGCCGCAGTTAATTCAGGTGACGCGACAAACGCATGCGTGTTTGGATTACCATCAGCACGTTTTGCGAAGTTTCTGTTGAATGAATGCACGATACTATTTTTTGGTGCATTTTTAGGATCTGAATATCTTGCCCATTGCCCAATACATGGTCCGCATGCGTTGGTAAAAATAGTAGCGTCTAGTTTTTCAAAAACCTCCAAAATACCGTCACGCTCCGCAGTATAGCGCACTTGTTCAGATCCTGGATTAATTCCAAATTCTGCTTTGGTTTTTAGATTTTTATCCAATGCTTGTTGTGCAATGGACGAGGCTCGTGATAAATCTTCATAAGATGAATTGGTACAAGACCCAATCAATCCCCATTCCACCTTTAATGGCCAATCGTTATCAGTTGCCTTCTTAGTCATATCTGAACCTACTTCCGTGGATAAATCTGGTGTAAACGGACCGTTTAATAGTGGGCCTAATTCTGATAGATTAATTTCAATAACTTGATCAAAATACTGCTCTGGATTTTCATAAACCTCTGGATCTGCGGTTAAATAAGGTGCTACTTCGTTCGCGGCATCTGCCACTCCTTCTCTATCCGTAGCTCGCAAATAGCGATCCATAGATTCGTCGTAACCAAATGTTGATGTTGTTGCTCCAATCTCAGCACCCATGTTGCAGATGGTTCCTTTTCCTGTACAAGACATTGCCAAAGCACCTGGACCAAAATATTCTACGATAGCTCCTGTTCCTCCTTTTACTGTAAGAATCTCAGCTACTTTTAAAATCACATCTTTAGGGGCTGTCCATCCAGATAATTTACCCGTTAACTTTACACCTATTAACTTTGGAAATTTTAATTCCCAAGCCATACCTGCCATTACATCTACCGCATCAGCACCACCAACACCTATGGCCACCATTCCTAAACCACCAGCATTTACGGTATGTGAGTCCGTACCAATCATCATTCCTCCAGGAAATGCATAATTTTCTAAAACTACTTGATGTATAATTCCTGCACCTGGTTTCCAAAAACCGATACCGTATTTGTTAGAAACAGACTCCAAGAAATCAAAAACTTCACTACTTACAGTATTGGCATGTTTTAAATCTACTGCTGCACCTGATTTTGCTTGAATTAAATGATCACAATGCACCGTAGTTGGTACCGCTACTTTATTCTTACCAGCTTGCATAAATTGTAATAATGCCATTTGCGCTGTTGCATCCTGACATGCTATTCTGTCCGGAGCAAAATCCACATAATCTTTACCTCTCACAAAAGCTTTTGTTGGCATTCCATCCCAAAGATGATTGTATAATATTTTTTCGGAAAGTGTTAATGGTTTACCAACTATGTCTCTAGCAGCATCTACACGCTCTTTCATTTGCGCGTAAACCCCTTTTATCATATCTATATCAAATGTCATAACCTATATTTATTAAATTTTACCTCATCATTTAAGGTTCAACAATATACAAAATTAGAGTACGGTTTGAAACGATAAGAAATAAACTTCTTTTATGATATGCATAACGAAATCTATACGAACAATTGCTTTACAAAAAGGTACAATAAATAGCCTTTCTGGTTTTTAAGTCTTACACCAAATTACTTGAATTTGTCAGAAAAATTAACGAAATTCGTTTACTAGCGGATATAAACCATTACTAACGGCGCATATCCATGAACACTTTAGGCAATATCAAGGACGACAACAGTTAAATAAATGACAAAAAGAAAATCACTTTCAAAAAAAATACGGTTTGAAGTATTTAAAAGAGATAAATTCCAATGTCAATATTGTGGAAATAAAGCACCGGATGTAGTACTTGAGGTTGACCATATTGACCCGGTAGCTAATGGCGGAACAAACGAAATAATCAACCTAATCACAAGTTGTTTTGATTGTAACAGAGGTAAAAAAGCTCGATTGTTGACAGATGATACAGCCATTCAAAAACAGCGAAAACAATTAGAAATAATTCAGGAAAGAAGAGAACAACTTGAATTAATGCTCGAATGGAAAAAATCGTTAACTGAATTCGAGGATGAAAAAGTCACTATGGTAAGTGATTATTGGGCTTCAATGATGAACCCATATTCGCTTAATGAAAATGGACTTAAATCATTAGATAAATTAATCAAGAAATTTCCAATTGAAGACATTTTAGAAGCAATCGATATTGCTAACAAAAAATATCTTGTTTTTGATGAAGATGGCAATATCACTAAAGAAAGTGTTGAACAAGCATTTGACAAAGTTGGTGGAATTTGTGCTCTAAAAAACATGCCTGAACTAAAAAAGAAAATGGCATATATAAAAGGTATCTGCAGAAACAGGTTTTCGTATTGGGATAATAAAAAAGGTTCAATAATTCTAAACAATTATGTAAAGGCATTAAAACAAGCTGATTGGTCTGAAGAAAGAATAATTGATGATTTGGAAAATGAAGTAATTCCAAAATCTATTGAATCTAAAAATTGGTCGCAATGGCGTGAACTTTTGGAACAATGGACAGAAGATGTTCTAAACTGGAAAAACAACGACGAAGAATCTATCCAACCTGAAATACAAAAGGAGTTTCCCTATGAAACTTTAGAAATGCATAATGCTATGTCATTTTCCGACATTCGTGATGGAATTAACACACTGAAATATATAGGTAAAGCTTTTAAAGGTTTTGATGAAAATCTATTTGAAAAATCAATTTATAATGATTTAAAAACCACTACAGAAATGGTTGGAATTGAGCAACAGGAATTTAATAAATTCATTTTTCGAAGTAAATCCATTGGTTTTTTTAAGGTTCCAGAAGACATAGAAGATGACGAATACGGAATGCTAATAAAGTTGAGTATGTTCGCAAGTGACGAAGTAGAAAGCATTCTTAACCAATTCAATTTTGACCGAACAGGTTATTCGGAAAAAGATAAAAATATATTACGCTTATTAACAAAAGAAAAATTTAATTCATTGTAAACTTAAGATGGCTACAAGTAATTGCTTGTTCTCGCCTACTTCTGAAAAATCCTCGCGGATTTGAAGCTTGGAATGCACTTGCTAAGTTAAGTTCTAACCCACGCTACTGCTCATACACGAGACCAGTAAATGAACTCATCAAAAATAAAACAACATTTAAGGTTTAAAACATAAGCCAGCAAACAGATGCGTTAGGGATTGTGCTTCGACTTCGCTCAGCAACCTGGTTTGTTTGAAATCCTTTTTTAAAGCTATATATAACTAAGTAGATTTTGAGCTACTAATTAATGAGATTGCCACAGTCGTTCCTCCTTCTCCTTTTTCATTAAAATTCAAACTTAAAGATTAATGAAGTTTTAATCCATACAAACACAGGATGACGCTTTGAAAAAGATTGAGTAGTGAAAGCCCGACCCCTTGTGGGGAACGCCCAACTTGTCGATACATCCCGAAACAAGTTCGGGACACTCGAAGTGACAGATAGGAGATTACTTCTCTACGTTCGCAATGACGAAAAAAAACCCGAGCAAAACTCGGGCTTCATACTTTTATTTAAAAATGACAATTACGCCATTACTAATTGTTTTTGTGAAGGCTTAAATTTGGTTAATACAATACCATCAACCGCTGCTTCATACTCTTCCATAGTTGGGGTTCTTCCTAAAATAGTAGATAATACAACCACAGGCGTTGAAGACAATAAAGACTCGCCTTTCTTTTCTCCTGAATCTTTAACAACACGCCCTTGGAATAAACGTGTAGATGTTGCCATTACGGTATCTCCAGGCTCCGCCTTTTCTTGATTCCCCATACATAAGTTGCATCCTGGACGCTCTAAGTACAGCATGTTTTCATACTTCGTACGCGCTAGCCCTTTTGGTGCATTATCATCAAATTCAAACCCTGAATATTTTTGTAATACTTCCCAATCGCCTTCGGCTTTCAACTCATCCACAATATTATACGTAGGAGGCGCCACTACTAAAGGTGCTTTAAATTCAACTTTTCCTGTTTGCGCTTCAATATTTTTAAGCATTTGCGCTAAAATCTTCATATCGCCTTTATGCACCATACACGATCCTACGAAACCTAAATCAACTTTTTTAGTCCCTCCGTAATATGATAATGGACGAATAGTATCGTGTGTGTAACGTTTTGAAACATCGTCGTTATTTACATCAGGATCGGCAATCATTGGTTCAGCAATTTCGTCTAAATCAATCACCACTTCTGCATAATATTTAGCATCTGCATCTGGCTTTAAAGCTGGCTTACTACCAGTCTTTAACTCCTCTATTCTGGCATTAGCCTTATCCACTAAACCTTGTAGCATTTGCTTTTCGTTATCCATACCTTTCTTAATCATGATATCGATACGATCTCTTGCAATTTCTAAAGATTCGATTAAGGTTTCTTCTTCTGAAATACAAATAGAAGCTTTGGCTTTCATTTCAGCAGTCCAATCTGTGAATGTGAAGGCTTGATCTGATGTTAACGTTCCGATATGTACTTCGATAACACGACCTTGGAATACGTTTTCACCATCAAATTGCTTTAGCATTTGTTGCTGTGTAGCATGTACCACATCACGGAAATCCATAAAACTTCTCATGTCTCCTTTAAACGTCACCTTTACAGATTCTGGAATTGGCATTGTAGCTTCACCAGTCGCTAAGGCCAAAGCTACAGTACCTGAATCGGCACCAAAAGCAACACCTTTAGACATACGTGTATGAGAATCTCCACCAATAATGATATCCCAATCATCAACGGTAATGTCATTCAACACCTTGTGAATTACATCGGTCATGGCGTGATAATGTCCTTTTGGATCACGACCCGTGATTAATCCGAAATCATTCATAAATTGCATCAAACGTGGGATATTCGCTTTAGATTTATCATCCCAAACCGAAGCGGTATGACAACCCGATTGATAACCTGCATCTACAATTGGAGAAATTACAGTGGCTGCCATCATTTCTAATTCCTGAGAGGTCATTAAACCTGTAGTATCTTGAGATCCTACGATATTCACCTCAACACGCACATTAGAACCAGAATGCAATGTTTTACCTGGAGTAGTTCCAACAGCATTTTTATTGAAAATTTTCTCCACAGCCGTTAAACCTTGACCTTCAATTGAAATTTCTTTTGAAGGGGCATACACCTGAGGAATATCAATACCTAAAGCTTTACAAGCGAAGGTTTGTAATTTTTTACCAAATACAACGGCATATGAGCCACCTGCTTTTATAAACTCCATTTTTTGAGGCGTTAAAGCAGCTGAAATATCTTTTAGTTCTTGATCTCCGTTATATAATTTTTTCTCTTTTGTATTTATGGTGAGTACTGTTCCTGTAGCAACAGAATATACCTCTTTTAAGATTGGTTCGCCATCAGCATCAACAACCGTGTTACCATTTTCGTCTTTTTGCTTTACCCAGTTTTTAAGATCGATACCAATACCACCAGTTACACCAACAGTTGTTAAGAAAATTGGTGCAATACCATTTGTTCCTGCAATTACAGGCGCAATATTAATAAAAGGCACATATGGTGAAGAAGGAACCCCTGTCCAAAGTGCTACGTTGTTTACACCCGACATACGCGACGATCCTACACCCATTGTTCCTTTTTCTGCAATTAACATGATACGCTTATCAGGATGTTGCTCTTTTAAAGCCAGTACTTCTTGTTGCATCTCTTTATTGTGCTCAAAAATACATTGACCATGTAATTCTCTATCAGAACGCGAATGCGCATCAGCACCAGGTGATAATAAATCTGTAGAAATATCTCCAACACCAGCTATATAAGTTACAACCTCAATTTCTTCTTCTACCTCTGGTAATTCAGTAAAAAACTCAGCTTTAGCATAGCTTTCTATAATACCCTTTGAAATTGGACACCCTTTTTTCATGGCATCTTCTAATCTTTCTGTATCCGCTTCGTATAAGAATACCTGTGTTTTCAACACTTCTGCAGCTTTTGTAGCTATAGCAATGTCTTTTTGATCTAAAACTAAATCGAGTAATACCTCAATTGAAGGGCCTCCCTTCATATGCGATAATTGTTCAAAAGCAAATTCAGGCGTAATTTCTTCAACAACAGACTCACCAAGAATAATCTCTTTTAAAAATTTAGCCTTTACACCTGCAGCACTCGTGGTTCCTGGTAGGGTATTATAAATAAAAAAATTAAGTGCATCTTCTCTTTGAGGATTACCAGAATCTTTAATGAGCGTTATAATTTCGCTTGTTAATTCAGCACCATCTATTGGCTTAGGATGTAGGCCTAAAGCTTTTCTTTCTTCGATTTCTTTGATGTAATCGTTGTAGTTCATATAAAGAAGTTTTTCAGTTTTAAGGTTTGTTTAAAAAAGCGTCGCAAAATACGAATTTAATGCAAAGATTTAACAAGAAACAACATATTAAAACTAAGTATTAATACTTAATTATTATAGTGCCATTATAAAAACAAATGATTGCATTTTTCAAGCAAAAAACAGCTTCTTACTGTGAATTTCTTAGGATTTTATTGAGAGTAATCGCCTTATTTTTCGATGATCCCGTAAATCCATCATTGGCTTTTCGTAAAATCTATATAAAATTACTGCTAATAGGTAAGAAATAAGTAGAAACAAAAACGCAATAAGTACTTTAAAGTGTAATAATATTTCAGTATCCACCTTAAAAATTCTTTCCATAGTTAAAAGCACAATGCTATAATTTACAAGATATAATGCATAGGATGTTTTTGAAATATGAGTGACTATTTTTGAAACAGTTTTTGACGCCTTTAGATGCATCATAAAAGGAAAAAGCAATAAAATAGTTACGCTTAAAAGCGGTAAATAAAACGTATTGAAAAAGAGTAAATGTTCATCCGGATCACTTCCTGAAGTATACATTATACCGTGAACAACTACGAATAGAACTGCAGATATTCCTAATAACGTTAGTTTGAATTTATCAATCCTCTCTAAATACTTACCATGAAGATAGGCCGCAACAAAACCATAATAAATACTGTCTAAACGATACATAACCACTTTACGAAAACTGCCGCTCCAAGTCTCCCCTATTTCTATATCTCCAAGATGATAATTTAACTTAACAAAAAACAATAGAATTATTGCAGCAAACGTGACAATCAAAAACGTTTTTTCAGTTATTCGTTTTATTGTTAGTCCAATTAAAAGAAGTATAAACGGAACCAAAATATATGCAAACTCTTCAATACTAAGACTCCAAGATTCTGTAAAAAAATCAGGCTGCGCAGATGAAAAATTTTGAATGAAAAACAGGTATTTCCAGTACGGAAAATCTTGTTCAAGAAAGAGGTAAGATATAATTATATTAACTACCAAGATTAAAAAGTAGTTGGGTAAGGTTCTGAACCATCGTCTTATCCAGAAGTACAATATTGTACGCTTATTAAAACCCTTGCTATTAATATGTTTTAATAAAATGCCTCCAATTAAAAAACCACTTAAAACGAAGAATATATCCACACCCAAGGCACCAAAAAACTTTATAAAAAACAGACCGCTTTCATGCTGATTGGGTGTAATCAATAGAGCCATATGAGAAAAAAGAACCAAAGAAATGGCAATAACCCTTATTAGGTCTAGGCCAAAATTCCTTTCATTCGTTTTCACTAAAACAAACTCTTGATAATTTGATTTTCTGTAATACCTTCAGCCTCGGCTTTGTAGCTCTTAATGATTCTGTGCCTTAAAATACTTGTGGCGACGGCTTGAACATCTTCATTATCTGGAGAAAATTTCCCATTAATAGCCGCATGAGTTTTCGCAGCTAAAATAAGGTTTTGCGATGCTCTTGGGCCAGCACCCCAGTCTATGTATTGCTTCACCAAATCTGGAGCAGTGTCACCATTAGGTCGTGTTTTACCCACCATACTCACCGCATATTCAATAACATTATCTGTAACAGGAATACGCCTAATTACGTGTTGAAATTCTAAGATTTCCTTATCTGTAAATAACGCATTTACTTTTACAGCAACATCATTGGTCGTAGACTTTACAACTTGTACTTCTTCTTTAAATGATGGATATTCTAAATTAATGGCGAACATAAACCGGTCTAATTGGGCTTCGGGCAAAGGATAAGTTCCCTCTTGCTCAATTGGATTTTGTGTTGCCAAGACGAAATATGGTAGATCTAATTTATAATGATGTCCTGCAACAGTAACAGCTCTTTCTTGCATAGCTTCCAAAAGTGCTGCTTGCGTTTTAGGTGGTGTACGGTTTATCTCGTCAGCTAATATAATGTTCGCAAAAATTGGTCCTTTAACAAATTTAAAATGGCGGTCTTCATCCAAAATTTCGCTTCCTAGAATATCACTAGGCATTAAATCCGGGGTAAATTGAATACGCTTAAAGTCCAATCCCAACGCTTGCGCAATGGTATTCACCATTAAGGTTTTAGCTAGACCAGGAACTCCGATAAGCAATGAATGTCCACCAGAAAAAATAGAAATTAAAATTTGGTTGACAACTGTATCTTGCCCAACAATAACTTTTGCAATTTCTTGCTTTAAGTCGCCATACTTTTTTATAAATTGCTCAATTTCAGCTACATCAGACATAATTTACTTTTTTAACCAATTACTATTAAACTCACAATCTCGCATATTGCCTGTGATTTTAATGTAGGTATCTTCAATTTTTTCAGCCTGCCATTTCTCAATAGCTTTTATTTTTTTCTCATTCAAGGCCAATTCCTTGATCTTTAAAAAATCTTTGGCATAATCTGCTTGATGATCCTCTATCCTATCTGAAACCGTTAAGATTTTAAATTTAAGTTTATTAGAGCGATCTGTTTCAGCTACTACTGGACTGATTTCACCATCTTTTAAGTTTTGTATTTGAGAATATAGCTCTGGATCCATTCGAGTTAATTCAAAATTATAATCCTGCGTTTCAGGATTTATAAGCTGCCCACCATCATATTTTGTTTCTTTTTCATCACTAATATTTTTGGCAGCTTCAGCAAAAGTAATTTCCCCATCAACTATTTGCTGACGTACCTTTTCTAATTTTTCTTTGGCTTCAAGTTTGGCTTCATTTGATACTTTCGGAATTAAGAGCACATGACTGACATCATACTCCTGTCCTCTAATTTTTTCACAATACACGATATGAAAACCAAAATCTGTCTCAAAAGGCTCGGAAACCTGACCTTCTTGTAATGAGAAAGCCGCTTCTCTAAACTCTTTAACCATCCTTGGTTTATTTCTATTAAGGGTGTACTTATATCCCGATTGCTTTATACCAGGATCTTGTCCATAAAGAATAACCTTAGATCTGAAACTAGCCCCGTTTTCCTCAACATCTCGTTTAAAACCTTCTAATTGGTTAATAATTCTTTGTCTTTCTTCATCTTCAACTTTAGGTTCTACAACTATTTGTGCTACCTTTAATTCTGTTCCAAAGTTTGGCCGTTCTTCTTTAGGAATTTTATTAAAGAACTGTCTTACTTCCTCTGGTGTAATATCAACTTCTTCAACGACTTTAGACTGCATACGACCGGCAAGCATCATATCTTTATTAGCGTTAAACATTTCCTCTTTAAGACCTTCTTCTGAGTCTTTGTTATAAATTTTCAACAAACGATTGATATCTCCATTAACCTGAGCTAGGAATTGTTGCATTTGATATTCAACATTATTTCTTATTTCTGAATCAGAAACGATGATACTATCCTGGATAGCCTGGTGTGCATAGAGTTTGTTCTCTAAAAGCTTTCCAAATAATTCACAACTTGAAATTTCCTTTGTATTAACGCCAGATGCTTCTAATTGTAGACGCTCCTTTTCAATATCGGAATTTAGCACAATATAGTCGCCAACTACACCTGCAACACCATCAACCTTTATTGGTTTAAACGAAGGTGTTGAATCTTTTATGTTTTCTTTAGTCTCTTGCTCAGCTTCCACAGGCGTATCCTCAATAATTTCCTGAGCTTGTATAGCACTTATAAAAAGCAGTGCTATTACACTAATTATAGATTTCAAATTCTTTATTTTCAATTGCATCTTTTGTGATATCTTTTTCTAATTTCTTGATGAGCTCTAACTTTCGTTTATTAATCACAATTTGATTAATCGTAGGTTTTACATACTCTAGGGGTGCAATGTCGTTACGCAGTAAGACATCATTTACTTGCATCAAATATACTCCTAATGAATCTTTGAGCTCTACAAAATTAGATTTTTTTAACAGTTGATTTTTATTTTCAGAATTAACGCCAGGTATTTTTGAAACCACCTGATTCATTTTTACCCAAATGGAATCATTCAAAGAGTAAGACTTAAACTGAATAGCAATGGAATCTAGATACGTTTTGTCTTCGTCATCAAACCTTTTGAAACGCTCCTTAATATTTTTAAAATTGATAATATTTTCATCAACATGCAGGTATCTCAACTTTAAAAGTTCTTCATTCAACCTAAAAGCATCCTTGTTTACTTGGTAGTACTTTTCTGTTTCGTCATCACCAACAACCGTATCCAAATTTTTTTTAACTAGGGCTTCTAAATATGCTTTACTATAAAGATCGTTTTTATATTGTTCCACAAGTCTATTAAAGTTAGACTGCTTCTCTTCACTTAAATTAAATTGAGCACCATCTATTAACAATTGCTGCGTCGCCCATTTATTAATAAAATTACGAGCCAAAACAATACTATCTTGACCTGAAATACCCTCAGCAATAACGCTCTTTAACTCATCCTTGTATAGATAGTGTTCATTAACTCTCGCAATAGGTTTTCTATCATCCGAGTTTTTGAAAATATCACAGGATGTCAAAATAAAGACAACACTTAATAAAATGAGGGATTTTATATGCACTATTGCTTAATTTCTGCTTTAACCTTTTTGAGCGCTTCGGTATTTACATCTACTTTATACTTCTGTTTTAGCTCTTCAATCCAAAGGTTTTCTTTATTGTTTTGATAATCACTCATCACAAGCCCTTTAACCTCATCAAAAGGTTTTAATTTTTTAGGAAACACTTCTCCAACTTTCGCAACTATAAAACTATCATTATGTTTATAAACATCAGATAACCCCTCTTTCAAATCGAAGTTTTTTGGTAATGCCTGATGATTAACATTCATAGTATCCTGAGTGAAGATAATATTAACCTCTCCGTTGGTATTAACTAACTTTTTTATATTCTCCAAGGGCATATTCTCTTTCAGTAATTTCAACACCTTTTTTATAACCCTTTTATTTGGAGAAGATGCTACCTGCGTAAAAGCATGTTCTGGCTCAAAATAATTTTCTCTATTTTTTTGATAAAATGCTTCAACCTCAACAGAGTCGGTTTTAGCAGCCTGCCAAATTGTAGACTCCATCAAATCAAACAACAGCAAACCGTCGCGATATTCTGCTAAAATATGCGCAAAATCTTCATTATCATTTTCAAGATTCTCCTCCTCATAGTCTCTCAAGTTTGTATTCAAAAAAAGCTCATAGGCTTTTTCTACAATACTTTTAAAGTCTTGTCTTCCCCTAATTCTTTTTTGATATGACAATAGATAATCTGCAAAATCACTATAATTTAAAGTTTTCTTACCAATCGTCACCAAGGCAGTTTCACCTTTCAAATCCGCAGGCACCTCCCAATTACGTTTGTAAAAATCTTCATTTAATATTGAAGTAAAATAACTCAAATCTGGTGTTTTTTCTGGAATATTGTATTTGGCCTTAAGTTTAGCATACAAGGCATCATCGATAAGTTGAGAGCGCGCATCTCGCTTTACCTTAGTTTCTAATTCTGCTTGCAAATCCTGAAAAGAACCTATGGGTTTAGAATTTTCTAGTTTTATGATGTGCCATCCATATTGAGATTTTATTGGATTTGATATATCTCCTTTATTTTCAAGCGAAAATGCGGTTTCCTCAAATACTGGCGCTCTTAATTGTCCCGCAGAAAACGCCTTTAATAATCCACCTTGAGACGCTGAATTTTTATCTTCAGAAAACTGTTTTGCCAAAGCCTCAAAAGATTCACCCTGTTCCAATTTTGTATATATTTCGTTAATTCTAGACTCACCTCTATCTATGGAATCATTATTCTTGTGCATTATCATTATATGCTTAACGGTACGCTCTCCTCTAGCTTTGCGCTTATCTAAAACATTTACAATATGGTAACCAAAACGCGTTCTAAACGGTTGAGATATTTCACCAACGGCCGTATTGAAAGCTACCTTCTCAAATTTATATACCATTCTAAAACCAGAGAACCATCCTAATTCTTCCCCATACAGGGTTTTTCCATCATGAATTTCCTTTCGTACTTTCTCAAAACCCTCTTTCTCTGCTCTTTTTCTTAAATCCACTATTTTATTGTAGGCTACCAATGTATCTTCTGGACTTGCGCTTTCATCAATTTTCACCAATATATGTGTAGCGTTCACTTCAGAAGATATATTATCATAAGCTTCTTTAATCAAAGCCTCACTCACCTCAGCATCAGTAATATAGTTTTTAGCAAGTTGCTTCCTATATTTTTCCAGTTCTTTTATATACTTCGGCTTTTCGTGCAAACCTTGAGCTTTCGCCTCCTTAAGTTTTAGCTTGTAGTTTGTGAACAATTTCAAATATTCATCAACATCTTTTTGAGACTCATCCTGTACTAAGTTGAGATTTTTATTGTACACGCGCAAAAATTCAGACACATAAACTGGTTCATCATCAACGGTAAATAAAACATCTTTCTTGGTGGTTTGAGCCTTTAATAGGGAAACAAAAAACAACACTGTAAATACGGTAGAAAACTTCATTCTAAACATGTAATATGAATATATAAAACGGATACAAAAATACTAATATATCACTTTATGTCAAGTTGGATTAACAAACGCAAATTAATGAGTTTTATTTTGAATTTTTAATGCATATTACACTAATTTTAACACTGTAATATTTCGAATTGATATTGTAAATGCGAAAACTTAAATTGATTTGGGACTTTCATGGTCCCGATGCCCAAAAAATTGCAGAGCATCATGAAATTCACCTTAAAGAATACATCGTATCTAAAGATTTAGACATCAATATAACCGGAACAGAAAATGTAAGCGAGCTACATGTTGTAGCGTTTATGGTGGTTACAGAAGCGCAAATGAAACCTGTGAGAGATGCCCTAAAACCTAGGCGCGGACAAGTGTATAATGAGTAATTGTGATTAAATTAAACCAACCTAAAATATAATGAACCCATCAGCAACTGGCTGGATTAAAAAGTTAGAGCGAGAAATTAGCTTAAACGATCTTTTGCTTTCATACAACAATGAATTGTTTTATGATAGCCTAAGGGATTGTGGATTTATTTATGGAAGCAATCAAAATATTGTTGCCCAACTCCTTCCAAAAAAGGATTTTACGGAAGAAGAAATTTGTAAATTGAA
Organism: Jejuia sp.; assembly: GCA_049889775.1. Classification (GTDB taxonomy): domain Bacteria; phylum Bacteroidota; class Bacteroidia; order Flavobacteriales; family Flavobacteriaceae; genus Jejuia. The sequence goes on along the minus strand of JBMHCT010000011.1, from coordinate 417,763 downwards.
TCTATGTTTAGCGTTATACTATGTTTATCATAAAGCTAATTGTTCGAGACCTTTTGTTGATAGCGTAATTGATTTTTATTCTGATATTAAAGCCATTAAAACATCATTTTTCAAAGATCTCTTAGGCGGAAAAAAATCCAACGAACAACTAGAAAAAATAATTCATAAGCGCATACAGATTGATGGCAATGTACTCACTAAAAATTTTAATTACTTTATTATCAATGCACTTCTGTATATTGATGTGTTGGCTTATCAAGAATATCTCAGACAAGACTCATTTTCGATCACTTACATTAAAAATTTAGAAGCAGCCATTGTCACTATTTCTTTAGATGTTTTAAATGCTAAAGCAACAAAAACCCAGTATGATGATAGTTTAATTGAACTTTTTAAATCCTCTTTGCGCTACAACAACAATGAAAATTTGGATTACGTAAACGCTGTTCAACTTATTTCTGGAGAAGAAGAAAAATTCTATGTACTTGATCTCGCTTGTATGGCAACTTGGAGCGACCAAATGATTGATGTTGAAGAGCAGCACTTTTTAGAAAAGCTTGGTGAAGATTTAAAACTTAGTATTTCTAGAATACAACAATCTATAAAAGCGGTGAACTTGTTTTATACTGTGAACATGAGCAATATCGCCTTATTGAGTTCTAAAAACGTGGTAAAAAGTTTTTACAACAACTCTAGTAAAATGGTAAAAAAATTAATTACTAGAAACAGAAAACGTTTATACCAAGAGCTAAAGGATAGTAAAGAACTTTTAATATTGTTGACCCAATCAACAAAACGAGACTTAACAAAAGAAGAACAGCAAAAAGTGCAAGAGCAACTACTCGACATTTTTAAATCCATACCTAGTTTAGCCATATTTATGTTACCCGGTGGAGCTTTACTTTTACCCCTTGTTGTTAAATTTATACCTAAACTACTGCCTTCTGCCTTTGATGAAAACAGGATTGAAGATTAATTTATTTATGCCTTTTGAACTATTTTTAATGATTTCTTGGGTACTTGCTCTTAATTTCGTGTACAAGGTGTTCCAAACCATTAACCTTAAGCTCATAAACCTGTAAAAGCATCTCTCCCAACTTTCCCTTAGGAAAACCTTTATTATGATACCACACCACATAATATTCTGGTAGATCAATTAAAAATCGATCTTTGTATTTTCCATAAGGCATTTTGGTATTGGCCAGATCAATTAAAAATTGTTTATCTGGTACCATTAATTTTTAGATTTAAAATACTGTAGTTTATTTAATTCTTTGTGAATAAATGATTCCCATTTGGCTTGCTCCAAAAAATTTCTTGAAAAATCTGTTTCGTTATCGTACTTATCCTGTAAAGCCGCGAGATCTCTATTCATTTTTTTATGAAGACTTCTTAACTTTTGAGCTACGTCGTTCGAAGTTTTCAACAAACTAATTTGTTTTTTAAATTTTCGAGCATATAACTCTGTTATATCAAAATGCAATTGCTCGTGCCCTAAAATATGAGCATTGGATAACTCTGGTTTGTACCAAGATTTTTCAGGATAAAAATGTGCATGCACTTCTGTAGTAAAACTAATTACACGATTATCGGTTTCCTTTATAGAAAAACCAAAGGTTATTCCGGAAGCAGTTGTAGCAACAGCATTAACAGAATATTTGGGCTTCGCTTTAAAATCATTCCAAGACAACTTGCTATGTTCATCCCAAGCCATTACTGGCTCTTCATTCGTGGGAATTATAAAAACAAAAAATGTAATAAATATAAATCTGTACACGGGAGTTCTAAGTAGGTTTTTAAGTTAACGCCAAAGCTTAAGCCTTATTGTTTAATCTCTAAAATCTTAAGATCATCGTACTTTACAAGAAACACGGCGTTATTATAGTAGCCCCCAAAAAGTTTCTTTTTGTAAGCAAACTTATTTTCCACATAAGCAGTTTGTGGCGCATCGTTAATTGAAAGGAATATATCATCAGACGTAACTATTCGCAACACTATATCCATCATCAAGTCGAAACCTTTAACAGCGCGACGATTTGGGGTGATATTATAAGTATTGTAGTAATTTTTAACAAAACTATTATCAGTATCTTCATTATATGCTTTTGAAGAGGTTGCATAAGTGAATTGTAATTTAGAAAGATGCGTATTGTTTATTTCATCGCCTTCAAAAGCGCTATTAAAATTGGTAGTTAGCAACCTAATGTCAATTTCTTCCAACTCTTCTTCTTTATTTTCACTTTGAATCAAAGACGTTAAAATACTTGTAGCGTTTGAAGCGAAACCTTCATTTTGTGTCTCTAAAAAAACTAAGTTGCGGCCGGGTAGCAATGCTTGCTCTATATCTTCTTTTGTAACGAAATATTCATCTCCACCATCTTTATTTTTTCTTGAAAACACAATTTTACTTGCATTAAATTCCATCTTTAAAGCATTGGCTTGCACTGTGTTTTTAGAATCACTTATGATTACCACGTTCTTGGGAAGCGTATCATTCTTAACAAAATTAATAACCGCTGTTTTTAAGGCGTCATCAGAAGCTCTAGACTGAAACACATTATCAAGTACCTTTATTTTTGTACCTATTGGAGATATTACAGGCACATGATGTTTCCTTAAGTCATTGGCTACTATATTGAAGTTTTTAGTAGTTAAAGGACCAATAACCGCATCAACATTTTCAAAATCGTTATCCATTAAAATTCTTGATACCGTTGTCCTATTATACTTGGTATCGTAAACATCTAACTTTAAGGAAACACCAAGTTTTTTAAGAGAATCAACAGCGGTTAGTATTCCAGAATAAAAATCTAAAGAGGCGTCCAAATATGGGTCTTTTTCTATGCTCCTTTTTGTTTCTGCAATAGAATCAAACTCTACGCGATTCAACCTGAAAGGCAACATCAAAACAATATGTTTCGTTTGAAAATCTTTTATTCTGTTAACCAAATTAACATTTTCTTCGTTGGCTAATTCAATACCTTCAGCTTCAGAAAAAGGTATTTTTAAAATCATACCTACTTTTAGACCACTTTCTGATAGTCCTGGGTTTAATGCTTCAATTTCTTCCTTCTCCAATCCAAGTTTTATCTTTAACCTGTAAAATCCTTCTTTGGGCAATACCTTGTAGTAGCTATAGTTTTCATCTACTTGCTTTTCTTCAGTCTTATCTATATTCGGAACTTTAATCACTTGTCCTTCCTGCAACACTTCTCCCATATCTGGATTTAAAGTCTCTAACTCAGCTACAGTTGTTCCAAATTTATAGGCTATTCTCCATTTTCCCTCTTTGGGTAAAACCGTGTAAGACTGGTATTGCTCAACTACCTTTTCAATTTTGGTAATCTTAAATACTGGTATTTGAAGTTTGTCACCTTTTTGTAAATTATTAGCATATAAAAATGTATTGTATTTCTTTATATCTTCTATATCTACATTATATAATTTGGAAAGTGAATATAATGTCTCCTTTCTTTTAGTTTTATGCTTTTTAAACCCTTGTAACTCCTTAACCTCTGTAACCTTAGGTTTTTTGGCTTTTGAAATTGGAATTATGAGAATTGTGTTAGGTTTCAATTCTTTTTTAGAGTCTGGATTTAAGCTATAAATATCAAAGGGCGTTACATAATACCGTTTTGCAATTCCCTCAATAGTTTCACCTTTTTTTACCTGGTGTGTACTGTAATTTTGAGCACTGACAGTACTTAATGTAAAAAGGAAAATCATAATGAAAACTAAAAGAATTTTATTCATTGTCTGTTTTTTAATAGCTGAACCTATATAATACGCTATATATACGTTATTATTGCAAAACGAGATGTATTGTGTAAAAATACATTTCTGATAAGTCTGGTAACATATAATATGCCAAAAACAATCTAAATGTAGTATTAAGACACATTTATTTTGTAGAAGACACTAGTTATTCCCACTCAATTGTGGCTGGCGGTTTAGAACTAATATCGTAAACTACTCTATTTACTCCCTTAACTTTATTGATAATTTCGTTTGATGTTTTCTGAAGGAATTCATATGGTAAATTTACCCAATCAGCTGTCATACCATCGGTACTTTCAACTGCTCTTAAGGCTACACATTTTTCATAAGTACGCTCATCACCCATAACACCAACGCTATTTACTGGTAATAACATAGCACCCGCTTGCCATACTTTATCGTATAACCCCCAATCTTTAAGCCCCTTAATAAAAATATAATCTACCTCTTGAAGCATCCTAACTTTTTCAGCTGTAATATCTCCAAGAATCCGAATTCCTAAACCTGGTCCTGGAAATGGATGACGCCCTAACAATTCAGGATCAATACCTAAAGTAGCACCTACTCGCCTTACTTCGTCCTTAAATATCGCACGCAAAGGCTCTACTATTTTAAGTTTCATGAAATCTGGTAATCCACCGACGTTATGATGGCTTTTAATAGTCGCAGACGGACCTCCTGTAGCTGAAACACTTTCAATTACATCAGGATATATAGTACCTTGTGCCAACCATTTTACATCTTCAAGCTTATTAGCTTCATCATCAAACACTTCAATAAAGGCGTTCCCAATGGCTTTACGCTTTTTCTCAGGGTCTTCTATTCCTTTCAAGGCAGCCAAAAATCTCTCTGAAGCATCAACACCTTTAACGTTTAGCCCCATACCTTCATATTGATTCAATACGCTTTCAAATTCATTTTTACGAAGCAAACCATTATTCACAAAAATACAGTACAGGTTTTTGCCAATAGCTTTGTTTAATAGTACCGCAGCCACTGTAGAGTCTACACCTCCAGATAAACCTAGAACCACTTTATCGCTACCAACTTTTTCTTGAATTGCTTCTACAGTCTCCTCAACAAAAGACTGTGGCGTCCAGTCTTGCTTTAAACCTGCAATATTGACAAGAAAGTTTTCTAACAACTGTTTACCGTCTGTGGAGTGATACACTTCTGGATGAAATTGTATAGCATATGTTTCCTCTCCATCTATTCTATAAGCAGCATTTTCAACATCGTGTGTACTAGCAATTAAAACACCATTATCTGGTAATTTTTTAATAGTATCTGAATGACTCATCCAAACCTGCGTACCTTCTTCTATATTTTGAAAAAACACTTCTTCATTTTTGATGAAAGATAAATTAGCACGCCCATATTCTCTGGTATTTGAAGGTGCTACCTCTCCACCAGAGAAATGTGCCAAATACTGTGCGCCATAGCACACTGCCAAAACGGGCTTTTTACCTCTAATTTCAGAAAGATCTGGATGTAATGCATCTTCACCTCTAACAGAGTTGGGGCTACCCGACAATATTACTGCCTTGTACTCCTCTAAATTGGTTGGAATTTTATTAAATGGATGTATTTCGGAGTAAATATTGAGTTCCCTAACTCTGCGTCCAATAAGCTGTGTGTATTGGCTTCCGAAGTCTAAAATAAGTACCTTATCATGTTGCATGCGCAAAAATAGGAATTGATTTTTTATTGGAAAGTTTGGCCTCCTTATTTTTTCAACAATTAATTAATAGTACTTTTAGTAAAAATTGTGTTCGTGAAAAAGTTTTACTTCCTCTTCATTTTTTCCATCTTCTTATCAGTGCTTTCTGCACAAAACGGTAAGAAGTTGGATAGTTTAATCAATCTCTATAAAGTTCATGAGGATAATAGAGCAAAAGCAGATTTGATTAACAACATCATTCAAATTGAACTTTACAACCACCCAAAAGAGGTTAAAAAATATATTGAAGAACTGGTAAGCTTATCCAAAAAAATAAATTACAAAAAAGGAGAAGCAAGAGGTTATCATAGATACGGCGGCTATTATTTTAATAGAGGCACCATAGACTCTGCGATTATATATTTTAAAAAATCACGCAAAATCAACACTACTGAAAATGACATTATGGGACTGTTAGGAGACAACACACAACTTGCTTTAGCTTATTTAAATCAGAGTAAATTTTATTTGGCCCACGAATTTCTTGATAACAATATAAGTCTTTATGAAAATAGAGACACTTTAAATGGTAACAACACCGATTTTAAATTTATCGGATCTACATTTCATACCAAAGCAGATGCCTACATTAGGCAATCTATGAATAAGCTGGCTCTAGAAAATGAATTAAAAGCCCTTAAACTCTATGAACTAACTGAAAACGAATTATACATTGCAGATGCATTGAATTCCTTAGGAAGTATTGAAAACAATTTGGGGAATTACGAAACGTCCATTACCTATTTAGAGGAAGCCTATAACACTTACAAAAAAAATAATGATATTTTTTTTCAAACTATAACATTAGTAAATCTTGGTAATGCAAACCAAAACTTGAAGCGTTATGAAAAATCTGAAGAATACTTTAAAGAAGGTATAAAGATTGCTCAAAAAGAAGGTTTTGGTAGCAGGGAAGCACATCTATGGGCTAATCTTGGTAATACTTATAATAAAATGGGGAGACTACAAGATGGTATTATTGCCCAAAAAAAATCCATTGCAATTTCTGAGAGATTAGGAAATGAAATTACCTATGCGTATTCTAATTTAGGTAGTCTGTATAGAAAGACAAAGGCGTTTACAGAATCTAGATATTTTTTGAACAAAGCCATACAAGTAGCTAAAAACTCTGGTCTTATTAGATTAGAAGCTGTGACATATAAACATAGGTCTGATTTATTTATGGATCAGAAAAACTATGATATGGCATTAAGCGACTATAAAAGATATAAAGAGTTAAACGATAGTATATTTAATACCGCTAAATCTAAACAAATAGAGGAACTTAGAGCTATTCATGAAACCAAAAAGAAGGAACAGCAGATTTTAATTCAAGAAAAGGAAATTGATTTATTAGAGAAAAAAGGAGAAATAGATACCTTATATAAAATTTCTTTAGGGCTAGCTCTTCTTCTGTCTTTAGTAGGTTTCTATGCTTTAAGACAAAAACTAAAAAGAAGTAAAACCGAAAAAGAAAAACTAAATCTAGAACTGGATTTTAAAAAGAAAGAATTGACGACCCATGCACTTCACCTAGCAAAGAAAAATCAGGTATTGGAAAACTTAAAACAGCAAGTCAAAAATTTTAAAACATCTGAAAACTCTCAAAAAGGATACAATCAATTGATTAGAACAATAAATTTCGATTTGAAAGATGATAATAATTGGGGAAATTTTTCTCGCTATTTTGAGCAGGTTCATACAGGTTTCAATACTACAGTAAAGCAAAAATTCCCAGAAGTAACTTCTAATGAACTAAGATTGATGGCTCTACTGAAAATGAATCTAACTTCTAAAGAAATAGCCAATATTCTAAACATTTCTCCTGAAGGCATTAAAAAAGCTCGGTATCGCCTAAGAAAAAAATTAGGCATCACAACCGAAGATTCTTTGCAGGATTTAGTATTGAATCTTTAAAAAGTTAAAACAGAAAATTCTCCCTGTAAAGGTTTAATAGTCCCTACAAGTTTATATATTAATTGCTCCCCGTATGCCAAATAAAATTCTGAATAGTTAGCATTACGCTCTTGCAAACTCCCGTTTGGAAACAATTCATTTTGAAGTTCTGTCATTCTAGAAACTTGGTCTGCAAGCGCTTTCTTCTGAGCTTTCAACAAACGTTTTTCTAATTTTTCTAAACCTTTTAATTGTTTATTTTCTTGTGCTTTTACCGCTCCTAAAAACGATTTATCTGTAAGTTCAGCTAGCTTTAACAACTCTTCAAATTGAGATTTTAGGTGTTCCCGTTGTGCATCAAAACTCAAATCAATATTTGATATTTCCCGTACTTTTTTATTGATGAACGAATGTCGCTTTAGGAATAAATCTTCGTTTGAAATATTTAATTTTTCAAGTTTTTTAGCCTGCTTTTCCGTTTTAATTAAAACAGAATTTCTCAACAATAATATTGGAAATGGCACCTCTACAGCTTCAAAATAAGATTTCAACTGAATCCAATAGGCCAATTCTCCACCTCCACCAATGTAACATAGATTTGGCAAAATAACTTCTTGATACAACGGACGCATGATTACATTTGGAGAAAATCGCTCAGGCACCTCATTGAGGTGTTTTAGTATTTCACTCTCGCTCCAGGTGATATCTGTATTTAGAACTTTATAAGTTTCATCTTCATAAACGATACGTTCTCTTAGTCCTTCACTTAGATAGAATAAATTAATTTCTCTCGGATTCACTTGAATTTTATAGGCATCATCAATCTTGGTTAGCGCATCATTTGAAGCCATAACTTGCTTGTAGGACACTTGGTTCAAAAGTTCCTTTTCAACATATGGAATAAATAAACGCTTTAAATCCGCATCATTAGCATCAATAATAACCAAACCATAATCCTTAAATAATTCGTTGGCCAAATATCTAGTGGCACTAGCTAAATTGTCATGCTGTAGATAGGCGTTTTTAAAAAGTGTTTTTAAATGTTCTGCATTTTTACTATTTCCTAAATCTTGAGAAAACAATTCTAAAATGGCATCTAAACCTTCTGTAGAAAGCTCTCCTACAGCACCACTAACCTGCTTATTCCATTGAAATTTCTTCCCCTTAAAATTAAAATAATTGATTTCCTCAAAGTCATGATCTTCTGTTGCCATCCAATATACTGGCACAAAATTGAATTCTGGATAGTATTCTTTCAGTTCTTTTGAAAGGTTAATAGCAGAAGCTATTTTATAAAGAAAATAAAGAGGACCTGTAAATAAATTTAGTTGATGTCCAGTGGTAATTGTAAAGGTATTTTCAGAGTTTAGGCTTTCAATATTTTGTGATGTTAATTCTGAGACTTCAATGCTATCATATTGCTTTTTCAATGCATTGACCAGTATAGTTCTCGAATCTGCTTTAATGAAAGACCCTTTTTCTTCAATTTGAGCCTTAAAATTTTCAATAGATGGAAAACGATTGTAGAATAATTTTAACTCTGTTTTTTCATCTAGATAATCACAAATCAGGGGAGAAAAAAAGCCCGTAGACCTAAATGATAAATGTTCTTGCTGCATATAAACAAAATAGTCGTGTAAATATACAGTTATTACATTTTCTAAAATCTAAAAATTAAGTTAAGGCTTTTTAAAGCACTTGAAACTGAAACGTAGCCGATTCAGACGTGTTTCCAGTTTCATCCTTTGTAATAACTTTCCAGTAATAAATTGTTCCAGAAATTACAGTGACATTCAACTCACTACCAGTGATATCAGTAGCATGAATTTCAGGGGTACCGGTAGTGCCCAAATAGATATCATAAGCCATAATATCGTTATCCACATCGCTACCGCTCCATTGTAAGGTTACAGTTCCTGGATTAACCGATTCTGCCATGTTAGGTGCAGTAATAGTTGCGGGGAATGGCGCATATGTTTCTACTCCAGGCCCTGAATTATAAAATTTCCAGGCGTCACTTTCAACTGTTACCGCTCCAGAAGTTGACTCAACATACCAAGAATAGGGTGTTGCTCTATCTAATCTTAAACCTATTTTATCATCATTGGTTTGAGCCCCTATTTGAGAACCGCTTACTAAATTAGTCACATAAATAGTATAACTTTCGGCAATGGTACTTGCTTCCCATTCAAAGATGACCGTACTTTCTTCAGCAGTAATATCAGTGCCTACATTACACAATCCATCTTTATGCGGAAACTGTAAATTTACTTTTAACAGCTCAATGCGCGAGGGGTCTTCGGGATCAATAGTATTAATATCAGGCTCTACTGTTGAAGGACTACTGCAGGCAATTACTATAAAAACAAAAAGGTAAACTAACTTTTTCATTGCTTAATAATTTTGAATGTGGAAACTGATGCTTTTGAAGTGACAAACACTGTATAAAGTCCAGAACTAAACGCATCTGTTTTTACCGTTAAACTTCGTTCATTTCTACCATTAGACTCCTCAAAATAAACCAACTGCCCCAAGTAAGAATACATGCTAATATTGACCTTATCATCTTCAATATCTCCCAGATAAATATGAAGTTCGTCTTTAAAAGGGACTGGATATATAGCTATTTCATCAGATAAAAATATGCGCTCTTCATAGCTACCTTGGCAAGGTTTATCAGTTGAAACTTTAATGTTATTTTCTCCAGGCTCTAACTGTAAAGTAATTTCAGAATTATTAGTTGGGAAAATTAATCCATTGAAATCTATAATATAATTAGAACTACCAGACATTTGGACATGTACTACTTTTCCATTTTCTTGTTTACCAGTAATAACATCAAGGTTTTCTGGGTGGTTAATTACAATATCAAAACAGCGCTCGAAATTTGGAATTTCTTCTGAGGTAATACACAATCTATATGCACCAGCTAATAAATTTAATATCTCTATTTCATTGGTAAATGTATATGTTCTGTCAAAATCATCGCCCTTTAAAGTTGCCCGGTATTCATAAAACTCATTTGAAGTGATATTTATCTTTCCGTCGTTGTTATTTAAACAGGTTTCTCCAGTAATTAAAATTGTAAAATTATCTTCGGGTAAACCTATATAAGCGCATCCAAAAAGATCTACTGGTTCACCAAAAGGTGTTCCTGGACACAGATCATCTTCATTCGCAACACCATCATTATCAGCATCATCACAAATACTTTGATAATTCGTAGTTGCATCTTTAATCCAATTATCATATAATCCTGATACGTTGGCAATTACTGCAACAGGATCGTCCACCAAAATGCAGCTTAAATCCGGATTTCCAGAAGCGTTAAATATTACAAGTGTGCCATTAGCCCCATTTTGGATATTTAAATTATCCTGAAAAAATAAATTAGAGGAACATATCAACTCTACTAATTTCGTATTGAATGTAGCATCAAGCTCCATAAGTAAATTAGAGGCGCAGTTCAATTTTTCTAAATCCAGTAGAAAACTAATATCTAGTTCTGTGATACTGTTACTTGAAACATCTAATTCCAACACATCTAAATTAGAATCTAAATTTATTTGGGTAATGTTATTGTTAGAAACATTTAAGACTTTTAAGTCCGTTTGGTTGGATATATTTACTTCTGAAAGGAGATTATCCGATCCATTAAGACTAACTAATTGTGTATTATTACTTAAATCCACATTTTGTATGAGATTATTTTCAAAATTTAAACTTTGAAGTGCTTCAAAATCTTCAATACCAGTTAGATCTGAAATTTCATTTCCACTTATATTTAAGAATGTTTGATTTTGAATATTCGCAGTAAGCACATAATTGTCTAATGGTGCATCATCATATCCCAAATCAATTAAGGCTTGCTCAAAATTATCATCGGGTACGTAGGTTTCTCCAAAATGACAATCTATGGTATATTCTGCAATATCATCTTTTAACCACGTTACACCACCAGGAACTGTTCCATTATCTGTTTGTATACAAGATAAGTTCGGATTATTCTGTGCGCTTAAATTTAACAAGTTTTCATTTTGTCCATTTTGGATATTAAGTACTTCCAAAATATTTAAAGCGCAGGATAGTTCTACTAAAATGATATTTGTAGAGAAATCGAGCTCGACCAAACTATTTCCGTCACATTTAAATACTTTAAGTGTTGGGATTAGGCTTACGTCAAATTCAGCAAACCTATTATTTGAAATATCAACATTTATGATATTAGTTAAAGTGCTTAAATCTAGTGTTTCAATGGAATTGTTAGCGCAGTTTATTTCTTCTAAAGCTGAATTGTTGCTTACATCTATAACACTTATATTATTATCAGCGCATTTAAAATTTTGTAAGGCCACAAAATCCTCAATTCCTGTTAAGTCTGAAATGCCTTTACCATTAACATTCAAAAAAGTGAGTGCCTCTATATTTATTGTAGGCACGTAATCATCTAAAGGAGCTGTATCGTAACCAAGATCAATCAACGCCTGCTCAAAATTATCATCGGGTACATAGGTTTCGCCAAATCTACAATCTATGTTATATTCGGAAGTGGCATCCTTTAACCAATTTGCGCCTATATTATTAACATCATCAACTTGAATGCAATTTAGATTAGGATTACTCGTAGCATTAAAACTCTGAATTTCGTCATTTATACCATTTTGGATATTTATAAAATCATATAGGTTGTTGGATGCATTAATACTTATGGTTTGTGGACAACGATCGTTTCCATTGGGACAAACGCCAATGCCCATGCTTGAGAGGTCTAAAGCGTTTTCCAAAAGATTATTACTAACATTAAGCGCTTTTAACTGGCTTAAATCATTCGGTAAAATCAAATTGGTAATGTCATTAAAACTCACATCCAATACAATCAAATTCAAGTTATTGCTCGCATCCAATTGATCTATTTCGTTATTATTGGCGTATAAATATTCTAGGTTTGTAATTGCACCTAACTCTAAATTCAAAATGGCATTGTAATTACAATCGGCATACTCCAAAACAACATTATTGGACAAATTAAGTTGCGTTAAATCATTTTGTGATGTATATAAATTAATCAAATTAGGGTTTTGGGTTAAATCTAGATTTACAAGGCTGTTGTCTGAACAGTTTAAATTGGACAAAAGTTGGTTATTCGTAATGTTTAAATTTGAAATAGTATTCGAATTACAACTCAAATCCTCCAATGCACTATAAGCATTTATTTGAAGTACATCTAAATTGTTATTGGAACAGTTCAAGATTTTTAAAGTTGCATTTACTGCAGCACTTGTAATTAAATTAATGATAGTATTGTTACTACAATTTACTGTTTCCAATACTGAGAGATCACTAATATCTAAGTTGGCAATGGCGTTACTTGAGCAATTCAAATCTTGTAATAAAGCATTACTACTTATATCAAGATTAGTAATTTTATTATCAGAACAATCAAGGTTTTGCAAATTCATCTTATCAGATACATTTAAATCTGCCAATAAATTTCCAGAACAAAAAAGTACACTTAGATTATTCACCCCATCAATATTTAAAACACCATTAATATTTGCGGAATTATTGGTTAAAAAATAATTTGAACTGCAATACAAAGCCTCCAAATTAAGCATACCACTCAAGTCTAATTCGTCTAAAAAATTGTTACTACAATCTAACTCGGTTAGGGACAAAAAGGATTGTATACCCTCTAAACTTTCAATATTCTTACCGCTAACGTTTAAGGCATTTAGGTATTCTATACTAGAAGTAAGTACTTGATTATCTAACGGACCATTATCGATACCCAAATCGATTAAAGCCTGTTCAAAATTATTATCTGGAATGGGCGTAAATCTATTAAGTTCACAATCTGAATTATAATTTGCTATAGGATCTTTCGTCCAACCTGCTGGAATATTACCAATAACTCCAATATCTACATTTATACAATATAAATTGGGGTTGTTTATGGCGTCAAATGCCGTTATTACTGCGTTATTGCCATTGCGAATATCTACAAATTCTAAAGCATTATTACTACAGGTAATATTTGTTAAGGCGGTATTTGCGCTTAAATCAAGTTCAACAATAGCATTATTAGCACAATTAAAAACTTGTAATGCTAAAAAATCCTGAATACCCGTTAAGTCGGTAATATTGTAGTTACTCACATCCAAATTGGTTTCTCCAACTATGTTTCCTGTGGGCACATAATTATCAAGAGGAGCGTTATCAAACCCTAAATCAATGAGCGCTTGTTCAAAACCATCATCTGGAACGTAAGTACCACATAATACTGCATACGACGATGTAACATCAACAACCCAATTTACGCCAACAGGTTCAGCTCCAGTATCCGTTTCAATACAAGATAAATCAGGATTGCTAGTTGCATTAAAATTTGCAAGATTTGGATTTTGGCCATTTTTAATATTTAGAACTTCTAAATTATTTACCTCACAATTTAAGGTCATTAAGCCTGTTAAAGTTTCGAAATTTAAAATGGATAGCGAATTATTAGAACAGTTAACATCGATTAGTGCTGTATTATCAACTAACTCTAAAATTTTTAAATTATTGAAAGACACATCTAAAACTTCCAATAAAGTATTCGCGCTTAAATCGATATTTGAAAGGTCGTTATTCGACGTATTCAAAGTAGTTAGGGCAATGTTATTTGATACATCAATATCTTGCAGACTATTGAAACTACAGTTTAACAACTCTAAACTTGTAAAATCCTCAATACCCGTTAAATCTTCTATATTCAAATTTGATATATCCAAATTTGCAAGGGTATTTATATTTGCTGTTAGTACTAAATTATCTAAAGCATCATCTAAATTTAGATCAACTAAAGCCTGTTCGAAGTTGTCATCAGGAACGTAAGTATAAATATCAGAGCAAATGGCATTCGAATAGTAAGTCCAGTCATCTTTTAACCAATTAGTATTGGGTGTAAAACCCCCATCAACCTGAATACAATTTAAATCGGGATTTCCTTCTGATGAAAAAGATGTTATCAAATCGTTATAGCCATTTGAAACTATTAGCGTTACAAGTTGATTATTAGAAACATTAATAGAAGCATCGCTTTGACATTTAGTTATAGGATCTGTTTGAGGATCAGTACAAACCACTGTATTTAAAGCACTTAAATCGAAATTGGTTATTTTATTTTGTGATGCATTTAAAGTACTAAGAAGCGTGTTGTTTGCAAGATTTAAAGTATTCAACTGGTTTGAGGCACAAAAAAGTTGCTCTAGTTTGGTATTTGCGCTTACGTCTAAATTTGCCAACAAGTTTTCTGAGACAGATAAGAAAAATAATTCTGTATTCAAGCTGATATCTAAAACTGTAATACGATTTTCACCGCAACTTAAACGCTCCAAAACTAAATTATTACTAACGTCAATGGTATTAATCTGATTACTGGAACAATTCAACACCTCTAAAGCATTGTTATTACTGACATCCAAAACTGTAAGTTGATTTATACCACACAACAAAGTGGTTAAGTTAGTATTGGTAGAGACATCCAAATTCCGTAAATTATTATCACTACAAATCAACGTAGACAAATCGGTAAAATCTTGAATACCTGTTAGGTCTTCAATATTTGAATTGCTAACATTTAAAGACGTTACAGTGGATATATTGGCTGTTGTTACCACACCATTATTGGCTATACCGTCTCCCATACTTAAAGGGTCTCCCACAGCAACCGACACACCATCAGCAGTATGCGTTTCCAAATAATCTTCAAAATTAGCATCAGGAATTGCGGTGGTTTGTGCCTTTAAAAAGAACGTAAAAAATAATGTTAGTATGGTAAATATTATACCCTTGTTCATAGAGAAACTATTCAAAAGTTATTTTCAGAAATTTAGTTGTGCTTTGATGTACTAACTTTTCTATGATAGTGAAACTTCTGGTCGATGGTAGATTTAATATTTTGTAGTATGTTGTTTCTGTAGTTAGGATCTTCCTTAAGTTTACCCCAAAGTTTATCATCGTAAATGTTTATGCCCTTTTCTAACATTTGTGATTCCGCAAGTTGCATCCCTTTCTCAAAGTCTTCCATAGTAATCTCCCAATACACAATTTCACCATGATCGGTATCAACTATATCATATTTACGATCATCAAATGTTACAACATCATGATTATCGTCATCTTGATGTTGATCGATCAATGTTTTAGATTGTTTAGCATTGCCACCATCAGAAAGCATTTTTAAAATCTTGTCAACTTGTCCTTTTAGGTTTGCTATTTCATTTGCTTGGGCGTTTAACTTGGCTTCTAAATTTTGGATAATGTAACTACTATCATTATTATTTAGGCCTACAGCCACAATAACACTACTTTTTCCATAGGATTTAGAACTCTTTGTCCATGCTACACCAACAATTTGATTCAGTTCTTTTAAGGTAATCTTTGAGGGGTGAATTGCTATCCCAAAACCATCATTATTACCACTAGGAATGATGTAATCGCCAATCTCTACATTACCAAACACTTTAACTGGAACTTGTCCCATAAATGCAACTTTTTCATAATTACCTTCTTCGTCTGATTGTGGCATATTACCCAAAACTATCGGTTTGTATGACACTACCATCATGCGTTGTGCGTTAGAGGTGTTTTTAGATATTTTACCACCACGCATTCCGACAATTTCCCCGAAGTTGATATCTTCATTAAGATTTTCCCTCATTAAATACTCTGCATAATCCCCAGCTCCGGAAGCATACGAAACCCCTTGAAACAATAGCTTATTGTTGTCATAAGTCGCCAGATAGCCTTCTGCCCTAAACTTTACTTGTTCTGCAAAAATTGCCTGAAGTGCTGCCGAAACTACCTCAGCTGCCGAGAACAACAAATCTGCAACACTAGGCGCAGCAACACAGGTTCCCAATCCGGCACATACCCTATAATCATTGGCGGCCTTTATTAACTGGAGATCTGCAATGATACTATGGGCTACGGCAAAGCCTAAATCAATTTCACTATCATAAATATCAAAGTCCAGTGAGCTTTGATCGAACAACCAATCTGCATTATTTCCAAATTCTTCGGGAACTTCACCCTCAATTCTTCCTCGCATTCTTATTAAACCATCTCCATCCCAAAACGAAACATAATTATTACCGTTTCTACTGTTACCATTCACCTTAATAGCAATTCCTTGTGTACTACCCTCAACAAGCAGTGGGTAGTTCCCAATGAACTTTCCTGGGTCAACACCTTGTACTTGTTCCATTGGTGATGTGCCTCCATATGCTATGGCATCAGTATGTACTGTAGAACGCAATTGTATTTGGTTTTCAGAATACACATTAAGCGTTCCTGTTAACTCCGTGGACTCGTTAATTGTTAAATTATCTGCAACTAAACTGGAAAATGTTGATTCACCTACAACCGATAATGAACCGTTTAATGTTGTTGGCGCATCGGGATCTCCATTTGGAGGACCTATCGACGGATCACCTACATTTAAAGGTCCTGAAAGATTAGATACACTTTTATCATTGACGTTAAATTCATTATTCAAATTCGTAACGCCGTCTACATTTAAATCACCAGATAAATTAGACCTATTTCCACCGTTCACATTAAATGTTCCTCCTAAATTAGTTGGTTGGTTTACTACGGTTAAGTCGCCTCTCAATTCCGTATTCCCATCCACTATTAAAGAATCGGAAGCTTTTATGGTTCGATGTTGCACATATGGTACATAGGTTAATTTCTCAACACTTAAATCCATAAAACCATTACCATCTCTAAAATCTATTTCAACTTTTAAAGATTTTGGATTACCACCCCAATAAATCTTTTCAAAATCATCATAGTTACCTTGTCCTATTATTAAGTTTATTCTACCAAACTCGTCTGTGGTTGTATCTTGTTGTTCGGTAAACTCAACTATACCACTTCCGGGAGCTATTATCGAAAATCTTACAGTAATATCGGTAGTTGGCAGATAATTGCCTTCTGAGTCAACTCCTGGTAATTCTAAATCATCAGGACCAATAATTACAGCTTGATAACTTATACCTTCGGTTTGTGCTTCAGAATACATTAAAGTGAATAAAAATAATATTAGAGTAATTATGCGTTTCATAACATTTGGCTTTTTTATTGTGCTATATTTTTATAAGTTTTGAATTAAGAATTTTTCCGTTTGAAATTGTCTTTAAAACATAAGAGCCTGCGGAAAGATTATTTAAATTAAATTGTATTGTTTTTGATGGAAGAAATTGATGATTATAAACCATTTTGCCAGCTACATCATGAATTTCAACAAGTACATTGTTTGTTATATCTTCTTTGAATGAAATTGTAATACGCTCTGAAAAAGGGTTTGGAAATACTAAGGCCTTTAAACTACTAGTTTGTATACTCTTTTGAATTACAATTTTATTATGAGGTTGCTGAAAGCCTTGACGCAGATAGTAACCGTTTTGAGAATAGGTGCCAATAACACTAGATTGTCCCAAACTTTGACTTATAACATAATTTCCTTTGGAGGTTTGCAGTGTTTTTGAGGATCCTGCGATTCCTAAACTAGAACTTTTTATCTTATATTCCGTATTTTGAGTTTTAGACTGTGCGAAAATGGTTGGACCCGTAAAAATCGCCAGAATAAAAATCGTAAAATATCTCGTTAATTTCTCTGTCATTTATTTTTTTCTGATGTTTCGTCTTACCGAAACTATATTAAATATTACTTATATACTATAGTGTCCATAGTTTGTCCACTCTAAAAATCACAGTTACATGTTGGTAGGTTTATTATAAAACCTATACCAAACTGATGCGCATTCAAAGTCAATTTTTCAGAACTAAGACCACTATTTATTAGAATTGAGCTACCATAACTATAACCCGCAACAATGGCTGCTCGGGTAGAAATAGGATATTGCATACTTATTCCCGCTCTTAAAAAGAAAATATTGTTATTAAACTCTTCTTCTCCAACTAAGTTGAATACGTCATTATTTATAGTTTGAGTACCTCTAATCAAAAATTCTGAAGCTACAGATCCATTCGCAAAAAACACCATATCATTCCACTGAAATAGCTTAAAATCTGCACCTGCTTTTATTCCTAAATAACTAATATCCCATTCAAAATAATTATCCACACTACTTTCACTACCTATAGCTCCATAGTTATTATAATTAAGTCCGCCTCTTAAAAAAATAGTTTGAGCCCTATTCAAAGGGTGTATATAACCCATTCCAAAATATGACTTAGACTGAGACAACAAATTATTTAACCTTTGACCTCTTGAATTCTCATAATCAAAAGCGGAAATAGAGGAACCATATTCCATATACAACTGCTGACTATTTGAATTCCATCCAAATACTAAAAGCGTTACAAAAAATAAAATTTGTTTCATGGGTATTTTTTAGGGTTGTTTGAGTGAATGGTATTTATTTCGGGAAGAAAATCCAAACACACTTCTTGTCCTTGCATCATAAATAAATATCTAGACATAAAGTGAGTGTTAAAAAACAAGAGCAAACTTGTAAACTCAAGTATATCAGTGGTTAGCATATTTATCATGTTAGGTTACACCAATGTATACATATAGACACGATAAAAAAAATAAATCGGATTATGTCCACCTTTTGTCCATTAAAAATCGAGCGCTCAATTCATTGAAATATTCAAATTCCATATAATTTAATAGTAACGTAACACATCTTAACAGTGATTTAACGATCGTAATATTTTGATAATCTTCATAACTTTTATGTAACTCTAACTTAATAGAACCACAGTATTGACTTAACAGATTTTTTTGGTTGGCAGGATAATTTTGAGAAAAAATAATAACTAAAAACAATCAAAAAAATTATGAAAAAATTATTTAGCTTTTTATCGCTAGTAATTGTATTAACAATTATTCCTCTTTCAGTTATAAGCTGTGATATTGAGGATGGAAAGGATGGTATCGACGGTGTTGATGGAAAAGATGGAGAAGACGGTGTAGACGGTCAAGACGGGGCAGATGGAATGGACGGTCAGGATTTAACGGTTGCAGAAATGGATCCTTTAACAGCTTCAGTAGTATCTGCTGATAAAGTGTTTATTAAAGGGTCGGATTTCTCAAGTATGAATGTTGAAATGATTCTGACTTCTCAAGACATTCTACCTACCGATTCTACATTTGTTTATGGTTCTTATATGGACGGTGCTGCATTATATCCTTATGGAGACGGAACTTATGCCTTTGTAAACAATCTAGAAAGAGATTATTCCATAGCAAGAATTAGACTTAATTCTGATTTACAGCCTTTAGAGGGAGACTATATAGTTAGTTCTCTTGCTACTGCATTTACAGCGCAATGTTCAGGATCTGCTATTACTAAGGAAGAGCACGGATTTGGTCCTTTATATCTCTCTGGTGGAGAATGGGGTGGCGCAAATAAAGGTGTTTACGTTGTTGATCCTTTTAAGCCAGCATCACAGAGAGATATTGCTGTTAGAACTCAAGCAATGGGCGAATGGTCTACCGAAAACGCTGTAGCAATTGGCAAAAATGCATATCCAAATCAAACTGTTGTTTTCATCGGTGATGATGATGGAGGTTCTGAACCTGATGGTCATTTAGGTATGTACGTTGGAGCCAGAGGAGATTTATTCTTAGGTGATTTGTTCGTATTAAGAGGTAAAAACAATAGTGATGTAGCTCCTGTTTCAGTTGGAGACGGTAATATGAAATTTGAAATGGGTATGGCCGAAGGAGTTGCTTACGACGCTGAATGGGTTCCTGTTAAAGAAAGAACGATAGCTGAATTAAACACAGAGGCTATCGATTCTAGCGCTATCGGATTTCAAAGAATTGAAGATATTGACTGGAGAAGAGGTTCAGCAGCAAATGAAAGAACTATCTTTTTTAATGTAACTGGAAACAGTGCGGCTCCAAATTATGGAACTTACTTTGGTAGAGTGTATATGGTTGAATTAAATGAAAATGATCCTACTGGTGACTGTAAAATCACTTGTATTTTAGATGGTGATAAAGTAGGTGGAATTGCAGAAGGATTTAACTCTCCTGATAATATTGTAGTTACTGAAAATTACGTTTACATTCAAGAAGACCCAAATGGATACAAACCAGGTCAATGGGCTAAAATATATCAATACGATATTGCTAATGGCACTTTAAAAACTGTTTTAGAGTGTAATGAAGATGATGCAGAGGTACAATCACTTTACGGTGGTGGAGGTAAATGGGAATTTACCGGAATGATTGATGTTACAGATATAATAGGTTCATCTACCCCAACATTCTTATGTGGTGTTCAAGTACATGGATGGGAAGAAGATAAAATCCCTTCTGCAGTAAGAGCTGATGGACACAAGTTCTTTGATCCTACAGCTATCGCTGAAGGTTTATCAGATTTAGAAGGATCTTTCCTATTCAAAATGGAAGGTCTTCCTAGATAATCAATTCATACATGAAATGAATAAAAGAATTTTATTTATAAAAGTGGCTTTCCTAGTGGGAAGCCTCTTTTGTTCTTGTAAAGATTCTGTAAAAGAACCTATCATGGTTTCAGATGCGGAAAAATCAATACTAATTGAAGATCTAAAAGAAATATATTTTAATGCTTTAGATAGTTGTGCGTATCACTTATCCAAAATTGATACGTTGAAAACTTTAGAAGCTAACAAAACCGCTTTTCTACAATCAAGAAAATGGTACAAGAAGGCTGAACCATTCATTATAGCATTTGACTATGAAAACTATAAAACATTAAATGGACCAAACCTTCTAAAAGTTGAAGAAGAAGCTCCGAATGATATAAAAAAATTAAAACCTAGAAGTTTTCAAGTTATAGAGGAGGTACTTCTGGGAGCGGAGCCTGATAATAAAACGTTGCACAATACATTAATTTTTATGAACGCTCGTATTCCGTTTATAAAAATTAACAATATGATTTTTAGGCAATCTGATAGACACTTTCTAAGAATGATTCGAGATCAAATAGTGACTATTGCTACAAAAGGCATTACAGGTTTTGATTCTCCCGTTCTAGTTAATTCTCTAGAAGAAGCATCCTTCAACTATGAGGGAATATTGACGGTTCTAGAAGTATACGAAAACGCTTTTAATAACGAAAAATTATATCAAACTTGGGTTGACGAGTTACTTAATTCAATTGCAATTTTACGAAAGGATGACTTTGAAAGTTTTGATAGATTTCATTTTATTAAAAACCATATTAACAAACAACTAAGTTTAATTAACGAGACTGCCGATGATTGGAAAATAGAACTTAAAAAAAGTTATCACCTCAACCCAAAATCAGAAAATTTATTTGGTAAAGATTTCTTCAATTTGGCAGGATTTAGTTCTAAAGGGGTCTATAAAAATAGTGATAGTGTTATTGCTTTGGGTAAAAGAATTTTTAATGATAGAAGCTTATCAAAAAACAATTTAATGAGTTGTGCTAGTTGTCATATCGCAGAAAAGGGATTTACCGATGGTTTAAAGGTTCCTAATTCCAATAATGGCAAACCTTTATTAAGAAATACGCCAACACTACTATATTCAGCATATCAAAAATCTTTTTTTTATGATGGAATCGCTTTTTCTCTAGAAGGACAAATCAAACATGTAGTTGAAAATACCCAGGAATTTCATACTGATCTTTTCACCATAGAAAATGAAATTGCATCAAATCCATCCTACGTTGAAGCATTTAATAATTTATATCCCAATGGTGTTACCAATCAAAATATTACAAATGCTATTTCAAATTACGAACGTAGCTTGGGAAAATTCAATTCTAAATTTGATTTAAACATGCAAGGAAAATCATCCGATATTACTGATGAAGAAATACTAGGCTTTAATTTATTTATGGGAAAGGCCGCTTGTGCCACATGTCACTTTCCACCAACATTTAACGGCACTGTCCCTCCTAAATTTGAAGAAACCGAATTAGAGAATTTGGGTATAACTAAAAACACAGATTTTGATAGTCCAATTTTAGATGACGATTTAGGAAGATATAACCTATACAACTCCGAAGAACGTAAAAGGTTTTTCAAAACATCTACCGTGAGAAATGTAGAGCTAACTGGTCCATATATGCACAACGGGGCTTTTGAAACTTTAGAAAAAGTAATGGAGTTTTACAATTTAGGAGGAGGACAAGGTATGGGACTTAAAGTTCCGCATCAAACGCTTCCATCAGATCCTCTGGAGTTAAACGAAAAAGAGGTAACGGCAATCATCGCATTTATGAAAACATTGACAGATAAAGGTTATGATGTAGAATAAAAGTTAATTTTTATGTTAAACAAATTGACTAACAATCATTTAAACTACTTTTTTTTGTAATTTAAGGTAAAATATAATTTTAGTCATGAAAAATAATAAATACATAAAATTTAGCATTTTATGCCTCGTGATGTTCTCATTTCTAACTGTTCAGGCACAGGACACACCAGCTATCAAAGAGGTAAGTGGGCAAGTTATTGATGGAGATTCTAAAGATGAATTGATTTTTACAGATTTAGTTGTAGACGGTACAAATATAAGTACTGTTACAAACTCTGACGGTGAGTTTTTACTTAAAATACCAGTAAAATATCTTGACAGAAAATTGATTATTACGCACTTGGGTTATGAAAGGAAAATATTGAATATCATTGATCTAGGTGAAGACGAAAAAATAAAATTAACACCAAGTATTACAGAATTAGCAACGGTTAATATTGCGTCACCACCTTTTGATGCCCGTACATTAGTTAGAAAAACCCTTAGAAACAAAAGCACCGCCTATAATGACAAAAATGCTTTAATGACAGCGTTTTATCGGGAGACCATTAGGAAAAGGCGTAAAAATGCTTCTCTATCTGAAGCTGTTGTAAAAATACATAAGCAACCTTACAGCAGCCTGAGTAAGGATCATATTGAGTTGATAAAATCAAGAAAAAATACCAATTATAATCGTTTAGACACTTTGGCCCTTAAACTTCAAGGAGGTCCGTTCAGCAATTTATATACCGATTTAGTAAAATATCCAGAATTTATATTCACTGATGGATTGATTGATATGTATGATTTCAATTACGAAGCTTCCACAAACATCAATAAAAACTTAATCTATGTGGTGAATTTTAAACAAAAGCCAGAGATTCTACAACCCATGTATTATGGTAAAATATACATTGATGCCAATACATTGGCTTTAACTAGTGCCAATTACAGTCTTAATGTAAGAAACAAAGAATTATCTAGTAGAATGTTTGTAAGAAGAAAACCAAGAAGAGTAGATGTACACCCCACAGAAGCTACATATAAAGTAAAATACCGTACACAAAATGGAAGGTGGCATTATGCTTATAGTAATATAGGACTAACATTTAAAGTAAATTGGAAAGGTAAACTATTTAATAGTATGTATACATTAAATAGTGAAATGGCTGTTACAGATTGGGAAATACCAGAAATTAAAATTGCAAAGGAGCGAGAAAAAATGTTAAGACCAACTACTATTTTAACAGAACAAACATCTGGTTTTTCAGATCCTGAATTTTGGGGTGCTTATAATATCATAGAGCCAGAGAAATCCATTGAAAACGCTATCAGAAAGATTAAAAAACAACTTGATAAAAGTTCTAAAAAAGAGGAATCATAAGGGATTTTTCTTAAGACAGAAAACCGGTATGATCAATGGATATATCGGTTTTCTTTATAATTTATATAGACAGACTTGTCAGTTTAATATTTATTTTTGATATTTGCCCCATGAAGACGTTAACGGTTAGACAAAACATCATTGAAACTGCTAGTCATTTGTTTTATTCAAATGGTTACAACCTAACGGGTATTAATGAAGTTATTGCAGAAGCTGGTATTGCCAAAGCAACACTATACAGTCATTTCAAATCGAAAGAAGAGCTTTGTGTGGCTTATATTCAATTTATGAATTCTAAGTTTTTAAAAGACTTAGAACTATTCTGTAAAGCAAAACCAAAAGGAAACACGCAACTATTAGCCATATTTGATTTTTTGGAATTATTCTTCAAGACAGAAGAATTTAATGGGTGTTGGTGCATTAAAACTTCCGCAGAAATTCCGAGAAATAACGAAAAAATAAGATCAGAGATTCAATTGCAAAAAAACAAATTTATAGAATTGATTGAATCTTTAATTACCCAAAATAAAATAATAGATAATGCTGACGGAACGAGAGGTTTAGCTCAACAAATATACTTGCTATACGAAGGAGCTGTATCCGAAAGTCATTTACATCAAGATAAATGGCCAATTCAGTCCGCTAAAGCTTTAGTACAAAAACTAATTTAAAAAATTTTAAAACTACACAGACAGACTGGTCTGTATTTTTTAATTAAAATCATATACAATGGAAAATTTCAAAAACAAAACAGCTTTAATAATCGGTGGAACCAGTGGTATTGGTTACGCTACAACACAATCTTTACTTAAAGAAGGTGCTTCTGTGCATATTGTAGGAAGAAATATTGCCAAAGTAGTAGATGCTCCAAACTTATACAAACACAAGGTGAACATTTCGAGCGTAGAAGATGTAAAATCTTTAACTGAAAAAATAGATGGTTTAGAAAATTTAGATTACTTGGTAAACGCTTCGGGTATTTTTGGCCCTAAAGCTTTTTTAGATCATACATTAGAAGATTATAACTCCTATTTAGATTTAAACAGAGGTTTCTTCTTCATCACACAAAGTGCTGCTAAAAAGATGAAAGCTACAAATGGTGGTGCTATTGTAAATGTAGGTTCTATGTGGGCAAAACAAGCCGTAAAAGCAACACCTTCTTCTGCCTACTCTATGCAAAAAGCTGGCTTGCATTCCTTAACACAACATTTAGCAATGGAGTTAGCCGATGACAATATTCGCGTAAACGCTGTGTCGCCTGCCGTGGTAAGCACACCAGTATATCATGGCGTTTTTGGTGGAAAACAGGAGGCGGAAGACGCTCTTGAAAACTTCCACGGTTTTCACCCAATAGGACGTAATGGATCTCCAGAAGATATTGCCAATAGCATTACTTTTTTACTTTCGGATAAAGCAGCTTGGGTAACAGGTGCTATTTGGGACACTGATGGTGGTGTGATGGCTGGAAGAAATTAAGTTTGTAATTAACTCATTTCGTAAAAATGGTTCTTGCATATTTCAAGAGCCATTTTTTAGTTATCTAATTAAACTAAAATGTCCTCTTAACACTTCACCATTCTTGTATTTTATAAGATACCAATAGTCGCTAGATGGTAATTCATTTCCGGCATATGTTCCATCCCAACCTTCTTGAGCCAAAGTCAAACTTTTTATAAGTCTGCCATACTGATCATAAAGATAGACACAATCAATCTTGTTAAATTGATTAGGTACTATCCAAAAATCGTTAAAACCATCATTATTAGGAGTGAAGTATTTAGGCGGAGGTAAAAGTAGTTTCTCTCTTTCAGTTGTAAAACTTTCTGTTAGGCAACCCATAGCTTTTCCTGCAGAATTAAAAGGTACAATCAAAACGTTTATTGTTTTATTATATGGCAAATCAAAAGACAAGTCATAACTCAACACATTCTCAACTCTTAACGGTGCATTCAAAATACTATTCTCATCTTTTATTGTAATTTCATAGCCACTGGCGCCTTCAACCTTAGTCCATGTAATATTTGTAGTAATAGGCACATTAATTGCGTTTCCCAATGGTTCAACTAGTGTTGTGCATATTGGTGGAGAAATTGCTTGACCTGTTGTAAATGTTTCTTCAATACAACCCTCTGCTACCAAATCTCCATTTGAACTATAAGGATATATTATTACGTAAATCTGTCGATACTCGGGTAAATCAAATGGTAAATTATAGTTGGTAGTATTTTCAGCACTATACAAAGCGTATGTGTTTTCGTCTTCAGTCGATCTTATGAATATCTGATATCCAGTAGCTGCAGTAACTGGATTCCAAGAAAGATCTGTATCCACAGGAACGTTAGTGTCATTATTAAGTGGAATAGACAACTGAGTACACTCAGGAACTCCTTGAAACATAGTATTGTCAAAAACAACTTCACTACTATATGTATTACAAAATATAAAACACACAAATAGTGTTAGTTTCATATATAATTTTGGAAACTTCACCGAAACAACAGACTTAGCTTTTTTTACCAAGATAAAAAGCGTCTTCTCGTCATCAAAAAAAATGTGCTTGACTAAAAATGAACAACCTTACTAAATCAAAGAGTAATAGTTCTAAATTATTACCTCTCCATAAAGATCAAAGTCTTCAGCCTCTGTAATCTTTACTTTAGTAAACTCACCTGTTTTTAAGTAAGTATTAGTAGCGTCAATCAACACCTCGTTATCTACGTCAGGAGAATCAAATTCTGTTCTTCCAATAAAATAATTACCTTCTTTTCTATCGATAACTATCTTAAACTCCTGCCCTATTTTTTGCTGATTCAATTCCCAAGAAATTTGAGATTGAATTTCCATAATTTGGTTTGCCCTGTCAATTTTCACTTCTTCAGGAACATCATCTTCCAAGTTATAAGCATGGGTGTTTTCTTCATGAGAATAGGTAAAACACCCTAAACGTTCAAAACGCATATCTTGAACCCACTGTTTCAATGTCTGAAAATCCTCTTCTGTTTCCCCAGGATAGCCGACAATTAAAGTCGTTCTAATGGTCATTTCAGGAACTTTGGCTCTAAATTCCTTAAGTAATTTTGTAGTTTTCTCCTTTGTGGTACCACGACGCATACTCTTCAAAATAGCATCAGAAATATGTTGCAGCGGAATATCTAAATAATTACAAATTTTTGGCTCGCGTTTCATCACATCTAAAACATCCATCGGGAAACCAGTTGGAAATGCATAATGCAAACGAATCCAATCAATACCATCAACTTTTACCAAGGCTTCAAGTAATTCAGCAAGATTTCGCTTCTTATATAAATCCAGTCCGTAATAGGTTAAATCTTGAGCGATTAAAATCAATTCTTTAACGCCATTTGCAGCCAATTTTTCGGCTTCAAGAACTAAATCTTCAATTGGAGTAGACTTATGTTTTCCGCGCATTAAAGGAATAGCACAAAACGAACAAGGTCTATCGCAACCTTCTGCAATTTTTAAATACGCATAATTTTTGGGTGTAGTGGTTAAGCGTTCGCCTATCAATTCATGCTTATAATCTGCACCAAGTGCCTTTAAAAGTCCTGGTAGCTCAGTAGTTCCAAAATATTGATCTACATTAGGAATTTCCTTTTGTAAATCTGGTTTGTAGCGCTCACTTAAACACCCGGTAACAAAGACCTTATCTACATCTCCAGCCTCCTTTTTTTGCATGAACTCCAAAATAGTATTCACACTTTCCTCTTTGGCATTATTAATAAACCCGCAGGTATTAATCACAACAATATTACCCTCTTCCTCATGTACAACATCTTTTCCGCTTGCCTTAAGCTGCCCCATAAGTACCTCGCTATCGTAAACATTTTTACTACAGCCCAGAGTAACAACATTTATTCTGTTCTTTTTTAGTGATTTTGTGCGCATAATTGTTTTAAAACGAGGTGCAAAGATACAACCTTAATTAAACCTTTTATATATTTGAATGTCCTAAATTGAAAACCTACAGTTATGAAAATCAATATTTTCTACCTGCTTTTAAGTATTACTATTGTCTTTGGATGTTCTTCGGAAGCTGCAGTTCAAGAAAATCCGGAAGACAACGAAAGCACCTATTTTCCTCCACTAAACTCTAATTCTTGGGAAACCAAAACTATAGAAGACTTGGGTTGGAATCAAACTGAATTACAACCGCTTTTAGATTTCCTTGAAGAGAAAAATACTAAAAGTTTTATTATTCTACATGACGGAAATATAGTTTTGGAAGAATACATGAACGGACATGATGCTTCAAAACCTTGGTATTGGGCAAGTGCTGGTAAAACACTAACTACTGCTCTTTCTGGGATTGCACAGGAAGAAGGATTAATCAACATAAATAACAAAGTTTCCGATTATTTAGGTGAAGGATGGACCAGTGCTCCTTTGAACAAGGAAAAGCTCATTACTTGCAAAAACCTATTATCCATGGATTCTGGTTTGGATGATAGTTTAGGAGATGATGTATCTAAAGAAAATTTACAATACAAAGCAGATGCTGGCACGCGTTGGGCATACCATAATGTTTACAAAAAGATGCAAGATGTTGTAGCTACTGCCAGCCGTGATACTTGGAATACTTATTTTGATACTAAACTAAAAAGCAAAATTGGTATGACTGGTGCTTGGATTCAAAGTACAGATTTTAATGTATATTGGAGCAATACAAGAAGTATGGCACGTTTTGGATTGCTTATTTATGCTAAAGGCAAATGGAATAACACCCAAATTGTTCCTGAATCATTTTTGGCAGAGGGCACTAATACATCGCAAGATATGAATAAATCATACGGCTATTTGTGGTGGCTTAACGGAAAAGACAGTTATCATTTACCTGTTACCCAATTAGAATTTGACGGTGAACTAATTCCTAATGCACCTGATGATACTTTTGCTGCTTTAGGAAAGAACGACCAAAAGATTTATATCGTACCAAGTAAAAAATTGGTTATTGTTAGAATGGGAAGCTCAGCAGATAGCGTGAGTTTTGCACGCTCTAATTTTGATAATGAACTTTGGGGTAAAATTAATGCTCTAATAAACTAATCATAGTTCTTAGGAGGCACTCTTCGTTTAGATACTTGCTCGTAAACATATGCCCATTGTAATAAGCTTTTTTCTGAAAGAGGTTTACTAATAAACGTTAATCCTCTAGGTTTACCATCCTTTTCGTATCCCATTGGAACGGTCAGCGCTGGATATTCGGCCACGGCAGCGAAACCTGCATGGTAGTTATTTATGGATAAAAAACAGTCAAGGTTGTGAGTCTCAAAAGGTATATCAAAATACTGCCTACCATTTGTTTTTAAGATAGTTTTTATCTTTTGAAATTCTTTTTCTGTCGCATTATCCACAACAATACCTTCAAACAATTTTTGACCATAAGGCATCATGTTTAAGGAGTCAGTTTTATTAAAATCAATCACATCTTGAACCGATTTCACAGAAACCGAAGCATCAGCGTATATTTCTAAATATGATGGTAAATCTACTTTCATATCTAAATTTAATAACCTCAAAAAATCTGGCAAATCCATCTTTTCCTGTTCTATTTCAATTATTGTGGCTCCTTTTAATTTTAAATCAGCAATAGCTTGAACATAGAGTGAATCTTCTAAAAGTCGCTTAGGAGCTCCAAACCTCTTACCGTCTAAATTGTCGATTTTTAAATTATCAGAATAGTATGTTTTATGCCATTTGGGGTTCATTGATTTAGAATCGTTTGTATCATATCCAAAAATAGCATCTAGCAAAATTGCATTATCCACCACATTCTTTGTCATTGGACCAGCTGTATCTAACGTAGACGAAATGAGGACAATTCCACCTCTACTCACCAAACCAATAGTAGGTTTCAGTCCCACTACAGAATTCTGGCTTGAAGGTGACAAAATAGAACCGGATGTTTCGCTACCAATAGCTGCAACACAAAAATTAGCTGCCACTGAGACGCCACTCCCCGAGCTTGAGCCACCTGTGTCCATAATGCGTCTGCCATAAGGATTCAATGTTTGTCCACCAATAGCACTGTAGCCACTTGGGCAATCTCCACAAAAAAAATAGGCCCATTCGCTTAAATTGGTTTTTCCTAAAATTATAGCGTCATTATCTTTTAATTGTCTTACAACAAAAGCATCATTCGTATTATTATTTTGTAAGGCTACAGCTCCAGCTGTAGTTGACATTCCCGCAGTATTAATATTATCTTTTAGAAGTATTGGCATTCCACATATTGGGTGTGGAGCTACTTCAAATTCTGTATTATCTAATTCACGAGCTTTATCAATGGCTTTTGGATTCAATGAAATCACGGAATTTAATGACAGCTCATTTTCTCTATCATACTTTCTGATGCGGTATAAATAGAATTTAACCAATTGCTCATAAGTCAACTTTTGATTTAAAATATGATGTTGAATTGTTGGAATATCTTGTTCTAAGATTAGAGGTTTAAGATTGTTATAATCTTCCTCTGTAAAATCTTCCAGGTCTTTTTCAAAAGGTTGCCATAAGCCTTCGTTAGTGATATACTTTGAATCTAAAACTTTTAATTCTCGAAAATCTTTTGATGAAATAGCGCTTAAATCGGAATCCGTTTTAGAAACGGGTTGTTCAGGTTCAATATTTTTACAATTAAAAAGAAGTGCAATTAGAAGGAAGAATAGTAGAAATCTCATTTTTGCATTTTTTATAAAAATACTAATTTATTTGGGTAAAGAATTGTAATAGTTTATTCTAGTATTCCAAGGTTTATTCTCTAAAGGAAGTACATTGTTGTTTTTAGCCCATGTATTCCATTCACTTTCAAGTTCCAAAACTTTGTTAGGAAAGTTTTTGGAAACATCATGCAGCTCAAAAGGATCGGTTTTTAAATTAATAAGTTCCCAAGGTGTATTTTTACTTTCTCTTACTAATTTCCAGTTATTAGATATAATTGCACAACTTGACTGGTGTTCAAAATATAAATTTCTAGCTTTCAAATGAGTTCCTTTTAAGGTAGGTTTTAAGCTAACACCATCAATTTCTGATAAAATTTCACCTTTAAATTCTTTTAGGTATTGCACATCTACCATATCCAGACATGTTGGTAAAATATCTGTAATGTGCGCAATATCATTAATTATAATATTTTCCTCATTCTGAAATTTCGATGGATGGCTAATTATGAGTGGAGAACTCGTACCTCCCATATATGTATATTGTTTGTATCCTCTATAAGGTGTATTGCTTAAATCGGCAGCTAATTTAGAAATTTCACCACCTTCTCGTGTTGCACCATTATCACTTAAGAATAAAAATATGGTATTGTTGTACATACCTCTATCTTTAATGGCTTTAACCACTGCTCCAATACCATCATCCATAATTTCAACCATTGCAGCATATGTTGCCATTTCTAATATCCAATCGTCTTGTTTGCTCTTACTTAAATCGTCCCAAGTGGGTCTTTTATTATCAAACTCTATTTCATGAATTGGAAATATAACTTCTGAAGCTAGTAAACCTTTATTTTTAAGCAGATTAAAGCGCTCTTTTCGCAAAATATCATACCCTACTGCATAACGCTCCATACATTTCTCCACTCTGTGCTTTGGCGCCTCCAAAGGTCGGTGTGGTGCGTAATGTGCTAAATACAAAAAATACGGTGTATCAGTGTCATGGTTTTCTATATAGTCAATAGCATTTTCGGTAATGCTATTGGTATAGTAGTAATCTGAAGGAAATGAATCGATTAATTTTTCATTACTATAAAGTGCTTTAACCTTATAATAACCGCCTCCACCTGATAATCCCCCGTAAGTTTTATCAAAACCACGCTCAAAAGGCCAGCTGCCATTTGGTTTTGGATTGTCATTCATAAAACTCTCATTTAATGACAAATGCCATTTCCCCGACAAATACGTAGCATACCCATTTTGTTTTAAAACCTCAGCAATTGTAGGCACACTTCCTGAAATTTCGCCTCTATAGCCTTCCCTATGCTCATCTACAGCAGTCATCCACCCCATGTTAACCTCATGTTGATCTCTACCCGTTAACAATGCCGCCCGACTAGGGCAACAACGTCCAGTGTTTTTAAACTGACTAAATATGAATCCATTTTTTGCCAAAGCATCAATATTTGGTGTTTCTATTTCTCCGCCATAACATCCTAAATCAGAAAACCCCATGTCATCGCACATTATTAAAACGATATTGGGTTTAGTTTGATAAACTTCCTTCGTAGTTTTTCCTTCAGAATTTTGTTTACATGAATACAAAAAGGTGATACTCAAAACCGTGATTATAGCATTGAAATACAAACGTATTTTATTGGTAACCTGCATAAAATGTAAGTGTAAACGATTTCTTTAAAGATACAAAATCAGGAAAACATCATTTAATTACGTTCCTCAAAAGGAACAACAATACCTTTTTCTAAGTAATTTTTGAGATCGTTGAGTAATAGTGCCCAACAAAACGAAGAATTTCTAAATTCATGATTATTGTTTTGCCAATTGACATGACTAAACTCCACCAAAGTACCATTTTCTGTTGATTTTAAATCAAAACCAAAGGTGGTAGGATTCCAATCAGTATCAGACTTTGTCATTTTAAAATGAATAGATGCATTCATTTCTACTTTTGATACTTCGCAATATCAATCGTAGTCATAAGTAAAATTAAGATTGTATTCTGCTCCAAGTTTTGGTGTTCCAGAGCTTTTTAGTGTCCACCAATTATCTAAATGTTTGGGTCGCGATATGGCATTGAAAACTTCTTCTTTGGAAATATTTATATGTAGATTATGGAAAATATGAAAGCTCATTACTTAAAAAACGAATCTACAAACTCATACTTATTAAATACTTGTAAATCATCTATACCTTCGCCTACACCAATATATTTTACTGGAATTTGAAATTGGTCTGAAATACCAATAACCACGCCACCTTTGGCAGTTCCGTCTAATTTGGTAACAGCAAGCGACGTTACTTCAGTAGCTGCTGTAAATTGTTTGGCTTGCTCAAAAGCATTTTGCCCTGTAGAACCATCTAAAACCAGAAGCACATCATGTGGCGCGTCATCCACCACTTTTTGCATTACCCGTTTTACCTTGGTCAACTCGTTCATTAAATTGACTTTATTATGTAAACGACCTGCTGTATCAATAATAACTACATCGGCGTCTTGAGTTACTGCACTTTTTAAAGTATCAAAAGCTACAGAGGCAGGATCGCTTCCCATAGATTGTTTTACTATAGGTACATCTACCCTATCTGCCCAAACTTGTAATTGGTCTATTGCCGCGGCTCTAAACGTATCCGCTGCTCCTAAAACTACTTTTAATCCTTGTTTTTTAAACTGACTCGCCAACTTACCAATGGTTGTTGTTTTCCCAACGCCGTTTACACCAACTACCATCATAACATACGGCTTTTTATCTTGTGGAATGATAAAATCGGTATCTTCTCCAGAATTGGTTTCAGACAATAAGCCTGCAATTTCTTCGCGAAGAATTTGGTTTAACTCGTCCGTTCCTAAATATTTATCTTTCGACACGCGCTCTTCAATACGCTCTATAACTTTTAACGTGGTATTTACGCCAACATCGCTGGTTACTAAAACCTCTTCCAGATTATCTAAAACCTCATCATCTACTTTAGATTTTCCTGCAACTGCCTTACTTAACTTCCCAAAAAAGCTTGTTTTAGATTTTTCTAAGCCTTTATCTAAAGTTTCCTTTTTTTCTGAAGAGAATATTTTTTTGAAAAAACTCATTTTGTAATGTTTAAACGTTTAATTGTTTAACCGTTTGTACTTATTAATAGCTTCATCGTCTTTCGACAGACCTGACTTCCTCTGCGTTAGGGATTGCAGCGGCATCCTTTTTGCGAAATTAAAAATACACTAAATTTCAAATAATAACATATTTTTACTAAACGCATGAGATCCCGAAACAAGTTCGGGACGCTTCGCGAAAAGATACAGCGGAAAGCCCGACCCTTGTGGTAACGCCCAAATGATTGATAACAACTTTCTTGCCTTTAATAGGCAATCGGAAATATTGTCATTTTTCTGGGGTATAAATATAAAAAAAGCTGCTCTCTTTACAGACAGCAGCTTTATATATTGTGGTGGTAAACGTTTATTTTTTGTTTAAGAAATCGTTTACTAAATCTGGACTCATTACTGATTCTACAAACATGTATGCTCCGGTTTTTGGAGACTTAACCATTTTTATAGCTTTGGTTAATCTTTTAGATCCTGTTTGTAACGATGCTACTGCTTTTTTTGCCATGGCTTTATCTTTTTAGTTTTACGCGTAAAACTTATTACTTAATTTCTTTGTGAACCGTCATTTTCTTAAGAATTGGATTAAATTTCTTTAACTCCATTCTATCTGGCGTGTTCTTTTTATTTTTAGTAGTAATGTATCTTGAAGTTCCTGGTTGACCAGAAGCTTTATGCTCTGTACATTCTAAAATAACCTGTATTCTATTACCTTTCTTTGCCATTTTTTGAATCTTTAACTATGACGTAATTATTTTAAAAATCCTTTAGATTTCGCTTCTTTAATAGCAGCAGAAATTCCTATTTTGTTAATCGTTTTTAAAGCAGAAGTAGATACTTTTAAAGTGATCCATTTGTCCTCTTCTGGAATGTAAAAACGTTTCTTTACTAAGTTAGCATCAAATCTGCGCTTAGTTTTATTCATTGCGTGAGACACGTTGTTACCAACCATTGCCTTTTTCCCTGTAAGTTCACAAACTCTTGACATTATTCTTACCTTTAAATTTGTTGTTGCTTAAAAACGAGGTGCAAATATACTTAAAATTTGAATTTCAGCAATTAAAATATCGAATTTTTTAAAGAGATTTATTTGAAGTAAAAAATAGCTAAAGAATAAGGAGATTTCATCAAGCTTATCAACATTTGAAACTTAAAAAATTCTGATATTTATGGATTCCCGCCTGTGCGGGAATGACAACTTAAAAGGATACCTTAACACTTTGTGTTTCGGAGCGCTTTTTTAAAGCATCAATTTTTTAGAATTTCTTTTTCCAGCATTTCCAAGGCTTTATTTACTGCTTTTTTGATAACCCGTTTCCTTGCAGAGCCTAACATAAAAGATTGTGAAACAACACTATCTTTTGAAGCAATAGCAATAAAAACGGCACCAACATCTGCATCAGAATCGCCTTTTGAAGGTCCAGCATTTCCTGTTGTAGCTACGCCATAATCAGAATTGAACAACTCACGAACATTTTTTGCCATGGCTTCTACAACCTCTGCGCTCACTACGGAATGCTTTTCAATAAGTGCTTTTGGCACCCCAAGCACTTTGGTTTTAGATGCGGTGGCATAAGTCACCACACCTCCATTAAAGTAAGCTGAAGCCCCGGCATTACTTGTAAATTGTTCTGCTAAATCACCTCCTGTACAACTTTCAGCAATCGCTAAAGTTTGCCCAGATTCTGTTAAATGATTTGCGATAATTTGTTCTAATGATTTGGCCTCATCCTCAAAACCAACAAAAGCATCCTCAATTAGTGGCAGTACTTTTTCAATCTCCGCTACCACGCCTTCTTTAACCTTTTTTTCATCAAAGCCTTTGGACGATAATCTTAAGCGCACACTACCCAATTTTGGCATATAGGCTAGCTTAATAGTTTCTGGTAAGGCCTCTTCCCATTTTTCAATACGTTTTGCCAAAGTGCTTTCACCTAAACCATAAGTCAGTAATGTTTTATGCAGTATGAATGGGAATTTATATTTCTTTTTTAGTTTAGGAATGACCTTATTTACCAACAACTTCTTCATTTCAAAAGGCACGCCAGGAAGAGAAACAAAAGTTTTCTCTTCTTTTTCTAACCACATTCCAGGAGCAGTACCTAGCTCATTCATTAAAACAGTAGCCTTAGAAGGCACAAGTGCTTGGTCTTTATTTATTTGAAGTAATGTTTGACGCACATACTTTTTCCAAATTTCCTCAATATTTCTGGTAACTGCTGCATCACGAACTAACGTATCATTGAAATATTCTGCAATTGTTTTTTTGGTAATGTCATCTTTTGTGGGGCCTAAACCACCAGTTAAAATAATAATATCCACTCTGCTTTCAGCATCCGCTAAAGCCTGAAGAATATGCTCCCTATCATCTTGTACCGAAGTAATTTGATAAATAGAAGCACCTATATTATTTAAAGTTTGTGCAATAAAAGCAGAATTGGTATCAACAACCTGACCTATAAGAAGTTCGTCGCCAATGGTTATGATTTCTGCCAGCATACTATTTACAATCCAAAATCTTCTTTAATCTCTGCAGTGGCCTTTTCAACCGCATTGATTACAATATTAAATTTCTCAGTAATATCTATATCTGTTTTGGCGAACTTACCCCAATCCTGTACTTCAATTAAATCTTGTAAAACACCAAGCTCAAATAAATCAATTGTTGGTTTCATTTTATGTGCTGCCTGATATGCTGTATTATAATCCTTTTCTGCTACTGCCTTCTTTAAACGCTCCGCGTCTTCTGGCACTTCTTCTAAAAATGTAGCTGCTAATGCCATAACGAAATCTTCATCATTATCAGCTAACTCCTTAACTCTAAATAATTTGTAATGTTGTTCCATGTTATTTAACTGTTATAGAAAATAATTCGTTGTCTTCTATAAAACCCTTTAATTTATCATTAGCAACAACCTTACCAACTCCAGCAGGCGTGCCCGTAAATATAATATCTCCGATCTTTAAAGTGAAATATTTCGAGACATATTCAATTAATTCATCAATTTTCCAAAGCATGCGGCTTGTATTTCCTTTTTGTGCAATGATATCGTTCTTTTTTAGAGAAAACTCAATCTTGTTTACGTCCTCAAAGTTGCTTTTTGGCAACCATTTTCCAATAACAGCAGCACCATCAAAAGCTTTTGCTTTTTCCCAAGGCAAGCCTTTTGTTTTTAATTTACTTTGTAAATCTCTTGCCGTAAAATCAATACCCAAACCAATTTCATTGTAGTATTTATGCGCAAATTTCTTAGCAATATGCTTTCCAACTCGATTTATTTTAATCAAAACCTCCACCTCATGATGCACTTCTTCAGAGAAATCTGGAATAAAAAATGGTTGCTTCTTTAGTAAAATTGCAGTATCTGGTTTTAGAAAAACAACAGGATCAGTTGGCTTTTCATTTTCCAGTTCCTCAATATGTTCGGTGTAATTTCTACCTATGCAAATTAATTTCATACCTATTTTTTATTTGGGCGTTCCTCTATCGGGTCGCGCTTTACTCATTGATTTATATTCTAAATTAAAGAATTCGTGAATATAAATATTTCGGCAGTCGCTCTCTCCTTCGTCGAGGAGCTTCAACAAATGCCTCAATCCCTAACGCGGGGCTTACAAGCAGAAGCCTGTTCTAAAACTTATTATTAAAGCTCCTTAACTTAATGGCCGTCAGCACCTTTTTAGTATATAACGGAAAATCTGCATTGAGTAACCAGCCAAAATATCCGGGTTCCTTTTCTAAAACTTCTGTCACCAATTTTCCTTTATGCTTACCGAATGAAAAACATTCTTCTCCATCCTTATTGTACGCTATGAATCCTGCAAAATCAGCAAACTTTTTTCTGGAACTGAATTCAGCTAAAAACTTGGCATCATTTTCCAATTCGTCGTATTTAGCAATTTGTGCTTTTAAGACTTCATAGGTGGCATTGGTATCCGCTTCAGCGCTATGTGCATCATCTAAATTTTTATCACAATAGAATTTATATGCAGCACTTAAAGTACGCGGTTCCATTTTATGAAAAATAGTCTGCACATCAATTGCCTGACGGTTTTTCATATCAAAATCCACATCGGCACGTAACATCTCTTCCGCTAATAACGGAATATCAAATCGGTTTGAATTAAATCCGCCTAAATCAGAATCCTTAATCACACTATAAACCTCTTTCGCCAGTTCTTTAAACGCAGGCTTATCAGCGACATCCTCATCAGAAATACCATGTATAGCGGTCACCTCCTTCGGAATTGGCATTTCCGGATTTACACGCCATGTTTTGCGCACCTCCTTTCCGTTAGGATATACTTTTAAAACTGAAATTTCTACAATTCTGTCGGTTGTAATATTAACACCTGTGGTTTCCAAATCGAAGAAACAAATTGGTTTTGTAAGGTTTAATTGCATTGTATTTTATAGGTGTTTCAAAACAAAAAGACCCAACCACTTTGGTCGGGTGCTAACATAATTTATACTTAATTAGATTTCTCTATTAACGTCCCAAGCTTCTAAATAATCCTTAACAGCTTTTACAAACATACCTCCTAAAGCGCCATTTACAACACGATGGTCATAGGAGTGTGATAAAAACATGCGGTAACGAATTCCAATAAAATCCCCATCGTGTGTTTCTATTACGGCGGGCACTTTTCTAATGGCTCCCAGAGCCAAAATACCTACTTGCGGTTGATTGATAATTGGTGTACCCATTATACTTCCAAAAGAGCCAACGTTAGTAACTGTATAGGTACCTCCTTTTATATCGTCTGGGTTTAAGGCATTATTTCTAGCTTTATTTGCCAAACTATTAACTTGTTTGGTCATTCCCACCAAGTTTAATTGATCCGCATTTTTTATAACAGGTACAATTAAATTGCCATCGGCCAAAGCTGTAGCCATTCCTAAGTTAATATTCTTTTTCTTTATAATCTTATCTCCATCAACAGAAATATTAAGTAACGGATAGTCTCTTAAAGCCTTGGCTACAGCTTCCATAAAAATGGGTGTAAATGTTAGTTTTTCGCCTTCACGTTTTTCAAAAGCATCTTTTACTTTATTTCGCCAATTCCAAATTTTAGTAACGTCTGCCTCAATAAAACTTTGAACATGCGCCGAAGTTTGTAATGAATCTGTCATGTGCTGGGAAATTAATTTTCCCATACGCGTCATTTCAATAATTTCATCTTCTCCAGTAACTACAACTGGTTTTGACTCAGTTTTAGGAGCAATAGGTTTCGGTGGATTTGATATTTCTTGTTTAACAACTTCTTTTTGAATAGGAGCTACTAATCTGTTTTTAACGTATTCTAAAATATCATTTTTAGTCACTCTTCCCTCTTTACCTGTACCTGGAATTGTATCTAATTCTTCCTGAGTAATACCCTCTTGTCTTGCAATATTCTTTACTAAAGGCGAGTAAAACCGTGTAATACTTGAAATAGCAGGTGGTACTGGGGCAACTTCCGCTTTGGCAATTTCAACGCGCTCAGTAAGCTGACTTACAACTTCCTCTGTTGCCGTATCTGGTATACCATTTTGCCCATTATTAACTGGCAATTCATCTCCCTCAACTTCTATCACTGCTAAAACCTGACCAACTTGAACAACATCATCAACCTCAAAGCGTTTCTCAACTAAAACACCATCCACCTCACTCGGCACTTCACTATCTACCTTATCGGTAGCTATTTCCAGTACAGCCTCATCAAGCTCTATGGTATCACCAACATCTTTTAACCAAGAAGTTATGGTAGCCTCAGCTACGCTTTCGCCCATTTTAGGTAATGCTAGTTCAAATTTTGCCATTTTAATATTTTATAACCTTTATTTTGTATTTCACTTGCAAAATTAATCAAATTCTCATTATTTCATTAAATATTATGCAAAATGAAACCTTAAAATTTTATTATTTCTCCTCTACTACTGGAATTATCACTACCAATTACAAATCTTGAATTTTTTGCTAATATTTTATAAGTCCAACTACTGGTATTCGAATGTTTATCAATTAATTCAATAATACTTTTATATGTAACAAAATTTGCATCAAGGATAACTTCTGTTCTTTCCGGAAAATTATCCATTTTATCCTTTAATATCAATGCTTTTGACAAACTGTTTCTTAGTGAATCATTTATCTTATCTGAAATGAGAATATAATTAGAAACATGCTTTAAATTGGGCGTCTGGTGATTTTTAATAAAAGGAATTATTC
The DNA here is from genome assembly GCA_049889775.1 of Jejuia sp. Classification (GTDB taxonomy): domain Bacteria; phylum Bacteroidota; class Bacteroidia; order Flavobacteriales; family Flavobacteriaceae; genus Jejuia. Next base: position 377,711 of record JBMHCT010000011.1, on the reverse strand, counting down.
TTATTCCTAACCAAACTAAAAGGTCAAAAACAATATTTCGTTTAAAATGTTTTTGATAAAAAATTTGCATCGCCCCATAAAATCGTTGTGCGTAATTCTTATCCCTTAAAGTGCTTTCTCCTTTAAAATGAATAATCTTACTCTTTCCAAAATAGTAGTTTTGATAACCAGCTTTCAAAAGTTTGTATGACAAATCTATATCTTCACCGTACATAAAATAATCCTCGTCAAAACCACCAACTTCTTTAAATGCTTTTTTCTTTAAAAGCATAAAGGCTCCCACTAAAATATCCACTTCGCCAATATTATTTTTATTAAGGTGATTTGCATAATAGTTAGAATCATTACCAAAAAGCTTTTTAAAAGCCACTTTAAAGAAAGGAATATTCCGCTTGCTTTCTGGTAAAAATTCACCAACACCATTAATCAGTTGACATCCAACAGCCCCTAAACTAGGTTTGTCTTCTGCAAACTTCAAAATCACTTCAAAAGTATCTTCAGCAACAACAGTATCAGGATTCAAAATACAGATATATTCTCCAATAGCATGTGAAACCCCAATATTATTGCCTTTAGAAAATCCTACGTTCACCTTATTTTCAATGAGCTTTACTTGCGGAAATAACGTTTTAACCATCTCGCAACTCTCATCTTCGGAGTGGTTATCAACTACAATTATTTCAGAGTTGATATTCTCAGTTGCGGCGATAACACTCTTGATACACAGCTCTAAAAAATACCGAACATTATAGTTTAATATAATTACAGAAAGTTTCAAAAAAGACTATAGTTTTAAAGATGATTCAAACGGTATACGATTAACGATACTCCTTCCAAGTGTAACCTCATCTGCGTACTCTAACTCATCACCCACTGAAATACCTCTGGCAATAGTAGAAGTTTTCACATCATAATCCTGAATTTGCTTAAAAATATAAAAGTTAGTGGTATCGCCTTCCATAGTAGAGCTTAACGCAAATATAATTTCTTTAATATGGCCAGTTTTCACTTTTTCAACTAAGGAAACAATATTCAAATCATGTGGACCAACGCCATCTATGGGAGAAATTTTGCCACCTAGAACATGGTACAAGCCCTTAAATGATGCCGTATTTTCTATGGCCATTACATCTCTAATATCTTCAACAACACAAACCACATTTTCATCTCTGTTGGGATTCGCACATATTTTACAAAGCTCCACATCACTTATATTATGACAAGATTTACAAAATTTAATTTGCTCTCTCATATTGATCAAGGCATTTGACAGTGCCTCTGTTTGAGGTTGGGGCTGTCTCAATAAATGCAAAACCAAACGCAGTGCGGTGCGCTTACCAATTCCTGGTAATTGCGCCATTTCGTTTACAGCATTTTCTAATAATTTTGAAGAAAACTCCATAGTTGCGAAAATAAGATTTACCCACCAATTTCACTAATTTTGAAAGGCTGATTAAAAATAGATTCTTTTCTACTTGGTTTTTGAAAATGAATAGTTGTATTTTTCATTCACCAAAACAAACTGCATGAGTGCCTTACAAATTCTTCTTTTAATAGCAGCTTACTTTGTTGTATTAATTTTGATTTCGTATTTCACGGGAAAAGAAGATTCCAACGATGCATTCTTTAAAGCAAACAAGTCTGCTCCCTGGTATTTAGTGGCATTTGGGATGATTGGTGCTTCGCTTTCGGGAGTAACATTTATCTCTGTCCCAGGTGCTGTGGAAACCAAACAATTTGGCTATCTACAAGTAGTTTTTGGTTACTTTTTTGGTTATCTCATTATCGCATATGTATTATTACCTTTATACTATAAGCTAAATTTAACTTCAATATATACCTATTTAAAAGATAGGTATGGTAACACTAGTTATAAAACAGGTTCAGTAGCTTTTTTGGTTTCTAGAACGGTTGGCGCAGCTTTTCGTTTGTTTTTAGTAGCTAAAGTATTGCAACTTTTGGTGTTCAACCAGTTTGAGGTTCCATTTTTTGTAACTGTCATTATCACCATTGCACTTATTTGGTTATATACTTTCAAAGGAGGCATAAAAACTATCATTTTTACAGATACCCTACAAACACTTTTTATGTTGATTTCGGTAGTTGTAACTATAGTATTTTTGGCTTCGGCACTTGACTTAAATGGTATTTCTGAAATTTATTCCAATGTAAAAGAAAGCGCACTAAGCAAAACCTTCTTTTTTGATGATCTGAATGATGCACAATACTTCATCAAAAGTTTTTTAGCGGGTATGTTTATTACGATCACCATGACAGGTTTGGATCAGGATATGATGCAAAAAAATTTAACATGCAAAAACCTAAAGGAAGCTCAAAAAAATATGGTTTCTTTCAGTGTGGTTTTGATTTTTGTGAACGTATTGTTTTTAGTTCTGGGACTTCTGCTAACCCAGTATGCGCAACAAAATGGAATTACTGCAAAAAAAGACGATCTCTTTCCAACCATAGCAATGCTTCCTGAAATTGGAATACTCACATCAGCATTCTTTATGCTAGGTTTAATAGCTGCCGCATACTCCAGTGCAGATTCGGCTTTAACATCTTTGACGACCTCATTTTGTATTGACATTATTGAACTTGATAAAAAACCAATTGAAAAGCAAAAAAAAATACGAAAAACCACTCATGTTTTTGTTAGTATTATATTGGTTATCGTGATTTTATTATTTGATTTGATTTTTAAAGACGTTTCCGTTATTTGGGAATTATTTAAAGCCTCTGGTTATACCTATGGCCCTCTTTTAGGTTTGTTTGCCTTTGGTATTTTCACTAAAACTCACATAAAGGACAGGTACGTTTGGGTTATAGCGATTATAGCACCTATTGTGTCCTATTTTCTTAATAAATATTCTGTAGATATTTTGAATGGTTACCAAATCGGTTTTGAAATTCTAATCATCAATGGTATATTAACTTTTCTTGGGCTAGTACTGATTCGTCGAAAGCAAAACTAAAGTACAAGCCACTTCAAAATCAATATTACGTTCTTTCAGAATCTCATATAATTCTGGATTTTCAGTCCCTGGGTTAAAAATAACTCGACTAGGCTTCAAAGAAACAATATAATTGTAATACGTTTTTTGTCGTTTAGAGTTAAGATATAGCGTTACAGTATGAATATCTTCATAATTCAATAAATCCGTTGCTATAGCGACACCCTCAACATCACCTTTTTTTAATCCAAAAGCTACAGTTTCTATATGGTTTGCTACCAATCTTTGAATGGCGTAATTGGAATATCTATTGGGCTTTAAGGAAGCCCCAAGTACCAATGTTTTCTTTCCCATAATTTATTCACACTAATTTAAAATCAATCTAAATACAGTACATCATCTAAAATTTTTGTTAAAAAAGGTAACATAATTATCCTTATAACGTCTAGTTCTTAACTATAAACATCATCAATCAAATCAAACAATCAAAATGAAACATCTTATTTCATTAAGCATCCTTTTACTTGCTTTTTTATCACTATCTGCTTTTACAGATCCAGATTTAAACGACGCTAAACGAGGTACAATTTTAGGTAAAGTTTTAGACGCAAATTTAAAACAACCCTTACCTTATGTTAATGTTATTGTACAAAACGAAAAAGGCGAAACATTAACCGGAGGTATTACACTAGATGACGGCTCGTTCAAAATTGAGAAAATTGAAGAAGGCACCGTTAACGTCAGTATCACCTACATTGGTTACAAAACCTATAATAAATCTGTCACTTTAAAAAGAGGCAATTATAAAATTGATCTAGGAGAAATTTACTTAGAAGAACAATTAGAAGATTTAGATGCCGTTACGGTGGTTGCCGAAGTATCAACAATTCAACAAAAGGTAGATAGAAAGGTGATTAATGTTGGTAAAGATTTAGCCAATATGGGAACCGCAACTGAAATCATGTCTGCAGTACCATCAATTACTGTTGATACGCAAACAGGCGATATAAGTCTGAGAGGAAATCAAAACGTACAGGTAATGGTAGATGGTAAACTTTCAAATGTGCCAACAGCACAATTATTAAAGCAATTACCCGCCAACTTTATCAAACAAATTGAACTTATTACCAATCCTTCAGCTAAGTATAATCCTGAAGGTATGAGTGGCATCATAAACATTGTACTTCACAAAAACGTAAACATTGGTTTTAATGGAGGTTTAAATGTGGGGGTTAGCCATCAAATTGAAGCAAAATTTAATAGTTCTATTAACATGAATTATCGCAATGGAAAATTTAATCTATACGGCAACTATGGCAACAACATTAGGAAAGGTGTAAACGATGGTAGAATTGATCAAATTGAAAACAATTCCTTTCAAACATTAGATATTTTTAATAACAGTAAGTCGCATTTGTACAAAGTTGGTTTAGACTTTTATTTAGATGAAAGAAACACAATTTCAGTTTTTACAAATCAAAATACATTTGATGGGTTAACTGATAATACATCCAACCTCATATTCAATAATAACCTAAGCAATAATCAAACCCAATTGACCAATTCCTTAAACGAGAATATTTCCTCTCAATATAATTTTGACTATAAACATGACTTTGCAAAGGAAGGCAGAAATATTGAGCTTGAGATTGACTACAATGCTTTTGATAATGATATTAATACAGATAATATTCAAAGAGGAAGCAATGTAAGACCAGACTTTATTGAACTTATCGATACAAAAAGGAATAGAACCACCATAAATTTAGATTATGTGGATCCGTTATCAGAAAACTCAAAGTTAGAATTAGGTTTGCAAGCGAGGTTATTTGATAATACCATTAATTATGAATCTGACGCTAGAGTATTAAATGAAAATGGAATTTACATTCCTACTACTACGGACTATACTTATAAACGAAATATTTATTCAGCATATGTTAGTTACAATAAAAAGCTAGAAAAATGGTCTTACCAATTAGGATTAAGAGCCGAAAATGTAAACGTTGATGCCATTGCAACTGAAACAGACTTAAGCACAAATAATGAAACTATTATTCCTTTTGAAAATGACTATTTCCAAATTTACCCCTCAATATTTTTAACATATAATCCCACTGAAAAAAATTCGTATCAATTGAGTTTTAGTAGAAGGATTGACAGACCAGGTGTGGGACAAGTGAATCCTATCCCTCAATTCAACACACCTCTAGTTTCAAATTTTGGCAATCAATCTTTAGAACCACAATTCACAAATTCAGTAGAATTTAATTATACCAAAAACTTGAAAAAAGGAAGTATCACAGGAGGTGTATTTTACAGACTTATTGAAGATGAAATAAATAGAGCCGTAATTGTAGATCGTGCTGATTTAACTTCGAATCGTTTTATACTAACGTTTGATAATTTTGGCAATACCACTTCTTACGGCGTTGAACTTTCAAGCAACTACAGACCAACTAAATGGTGGAGCTTGAATGCAAGTTTTGATTTATACTCGCAAATACAAAAAGGTATAGCCGAACGCATTGACCCTACGCTTTCTAATCCTACAGTAAATGATATTATTGAAGAAACTGTTGAAGTAGATAATGTTATTTGGAACTTCAGAGTTTTTAACAATTTCAAAGTAAGCAAGAAATTAACTTTTACTGCTTTTGGGATGTATCGCGGTAAAAATACAGGGTTGAATTTTGAAATGGACCCCATGTATTTTGTGAATTTAGGCGGACGTTATTCCTTCCTTCCAGATAATAGAGCCACGTTGAGCCTAAGTTTTAATGATGTGTTTCGCACTCAGGAAATAAATATTACTAGTGAAAGACCTTTTGACCAACGAGCGATGTTTGTTCCCGAATTTCGAACATTTTTTGTAGGACTGAATTACAAATTTGGTGGTGGAAAATACCGTGCTAAATCTAGAAAAAGACGAGATAACGACGAGAAATCTGGCAGCGGTGGCATGTTTTAAAACATTTTAGTAATCTATATATTAGTTGATGGTTAGTGTTATATTTTAGATTACTAAATAAACCCCCTAAAGTTTTGACTTTGGGGGTTTGATTTTAAAATACTAGCTAACAATATGTTAAAAAAAGTTAAAGTTCAACTTCGCTAAAATAAAATGATTTGAGCGTTCGTTATCCTAATAAACCAAACACCTAATTTATTATTATTTGAGTTAGTCGCTAAAAGATTATTTATATTAGGTTAAAACTCGAAATATTATTGATTTCGAGTTTTGTTTTACATAAAAATAAGGTGATGGAAATTAATCATCTTTTCCATATAAAGATTTCACTTTCAAAATTTGTGTTAATTGAAGTGGGTTGGTTAATAGCTGAAAAAATCCGAAACTGTTAAACTAGTTTCGGATTTTTGATTTTATTATTCTTTTTGGGTTACCATTTCATAATGACGCTTCCCCAAGTAAAGCCGCTACCAAATGCAGCCAAAACTACGGTATCTCCTTCATTTATTTTCCCTTCTTCCCAGGCTTCAGTCAATGCAATAATTACAGAAGCCGCTGTAGTATTACCATACTTTTGAATGTTATTAAATACTTGGTCGTCTCGTAATCCAAATTTCTTTTGAATAAACTGAGAAATTCTCAAATTTGCTTGATGCGGTATTAGCATATCAATATCCTCTTTCTGGAGATTATTCACTTTTAAACCTTCCACAATAGCCTCACTAAAACGAACAACCGCATGCTTAAATACAAATTGTCCATTCATATAGGGGTAATACGAAGTATCTTCAGGATCGTTGGCTTCTAAAATTTCTGGCACCCATTTTTTTATATTTGGTCCCAATACCGTTAATTCTTCAGCATGTTTTCCTTCGGAATGTAAATGTGAAGATAACACACCTTTTGTATTGTCTTCACTTCTTGACATAACCGCGGCACCTGCCCCATCACCAAAAATAACAGAAACACCTCTACCTCTGGTTGATTTATCTAAGCCTCCTGAATGGTATTCAGCACCTACTACCAAAACATTTTTATACATACCGGTTTTTATAAACTGATCTGCTACTGAAACTGCATAAATAAACCCAGAACATTGGTTTCTAATATCTAATGCTCCGACAGTAGGTAACTCCAACATATCTTGAATTTGTACACCACAACCAGGAAAGTAATAGTCTGGACTAAGCGTTGCAAACACAATAAAATCAATATCATCTTTGGATAATCCTGCTCGCTCTATGGCAATTTTTGCAGCTTTTGCTCCCATAACCGCCGAGGTATCTTCAGATCCCTCTTTTATCCATCGTCTTTCCTTGATACCAGTACGCTCTTGAATCCAAGCATCATTGGTATCCATCATTTTAGATAAATCATCGTTTGTTACTACATTATCTGGAACGTATTTACCAAGACCAATTATTTTAGAGTTGTACATATTAATTATCTAAATAGTTTATTAAAGAAAGATAAACATATTTTACCAAATTCCATTGGTTATAATTCACAATGCAAACGAAACTAATTTTTAACAACACACTTAAGGTTTAATTTTATTTTAACATAATAGTATGATGAATTAGAAGTGTTATTGGCTAATTTTAGCTAAAATTAAAAGTAATTATAAAATGAAAAAACTACTTCTCTTTTTATTTCTGTCCCTTAACTTACTAATTAGCGCGCAAGAAAACTTAACATATCAAAAACCCTCTGATGAAATTCTTGAGTTGGCAGATGTAGAATTGGCCCCTGGAGTTCAAATTGATAGCAAAGGTGAAAAAATGGTTTTACTTTATCGTAATCAATATAAATCCATTCAAGAATTATCAGAAACCGAAATGCGATTAGCTGGTTTACGCATAAATCCTGTTACTAATATTGGTAGTAGAACCAATTATATCACAAACATAAAAGTAAAAAATGTTGAAGACAAAGATGCGGTACAAGTAACTGGTTTACCAAAAGATGCACGTCTATCCGGTTTTAGATGGTCTCCTGATGAAAGTATGATCGCATGTTTAAATACTACACCCAAAGGAGTTGAAGTTTGGGTGCTTGATATTGATAAGGCAAAGGTGACAAAACTAACGGATGCTAATGTAAATGCGAATATGGGCAGCACAATTAATTGGTTTAAGGACAATGAAAATCTTCTAGTTAAAATGCTCCCCAAAGACAGAAAGGAATTAATTAATACAGCAACAGCAGTACCTACAGGACCTACAGTTTCGGTAAGTGATGGCTCCAAGGCGCAAAATAGAACCTACCAAGATTTATTAAAAACTCCCAACGATGAGTTCAATTTTGAACAACTTGCCCGTTCGGAGATCAAAAAAGTATCTATTGATGGAAAAGTGGAAGACTTTCTTGATGCTCAGATGTATCGTGGTATAAGTTTCTCTCCCAATGGAGCATATGTAATGATAACCAAAATAAAAAGACCTTTTTCGTATTTGGTGACTTATGGAAGGTTTCCTAATGAAAGTATCGTTTATGATTCAAAAGGAACAAAAATAAAGACGGTAAATGATGTTCCTTTGGATGAAGTTAGACCAAAAGGCTTTATGGCAACTAGAATTGGCAAACGCCGCATGCAATGGAGAGGTGACAAACCTGCAACTTTAGTTTGGGCAGAAGCTTTAGATAAAGGTGATCCTGAGGTAGAAGTAGACTATAGAGATATAGTTTATGAATTAAACGCACCATTCAATGGAAAACCAAAAGAAATCTTAAAAACAAAGCAAAGATACTCGGGCATTCAATGGGGAGATGATAATAATGCGATAGCTTATGACTACTGGTGGAATACTAGAAACCTAAAAACCTATCATTTCAACCCTTCCAATGGAAAGGCCAAAGTTATTTCCGATAGAAATTATCAAGATGTTTACAGCGATCCTGGAAATTTTGTGACATCCAAAAATGAATATGGTCAATATGCGCTTACAATGAATGGCGATAAACTATATTTAATGGGAGATGGCTACTCAAAAGAGGGCCAATTTCCATTTATAGATGAATACAATATCAAATCGGGGAAAACAAAGCGTCTTTATCGATCTGAATATACAGATAAACTCGAAAGCTTATATGATGCTATAGATATAAAAAAAGGCGAAATATTAGTGCGTATTGAATCGAAAAAAGAATACCCCAATTATTATATAAGAAATATTAATAAGAATAATTTAACAGCCATAACCGATTTTGAAAACCCGTTTAAAAGTTTAGAAGAAGTTAATAAAAGGGTCATCAATTATAAAAGAAATGACGGCCTAGATTTAGAGGGAACACTTTATTTACCTCTTGACTATAAGGAAGGTGAAAAATATCCAATGATTCTTTGGGCGTATCCCCGAGAATTTAAGGATAAATCAAGTGCATCACAAAGCACTTCTAATCCTAATGAATTTGTTTACCCATATTGGGGTTCTCCAATTTACTGGGTAACTAAAGGCTACGTTGTTTTAGATGACGCAGCTTTTCCAATAGTTGGAGAGGGTGATGAAGAACCAAATGATACGTTTAGAACCCAACTTGTAGCCAACGCCAAAGCTGCTATAGATGCTGTTGATGATTTAGGTTACATAAATAGAAATAAAGTTGCCGTTGGTGGACATAGTTATGGTGCTTTTATGACAGCTAATTTGCTATCGCATTCTAACTTATTTGCTGCCGGTATTGCCCGAAGCGGCGCATATAATAGAACACTCACCCCTTTTGGATTCCAAAGTGAGGAGCGCAACTATTGGGAAGCTCCAGAGATATATTATAATATGTCACCTTTCATGCATGCTGATAAAATGAAAACACCCCTTTTGCTTATTCATGGTGTTGCTGATAATAATTCAGGTACTTACCCTTTGCAGAGCGAACGGTATTTCAATGCACTTAAAGGTTTAGGTGCTCCTGTGAGATTAGTTATGTTGCCCAAGGAAAGCCATGGGTACAGGGCAAAAGAATCTATAATGCATATGTTATGGGAACAGGATACTTGGTTAGAAAAATATTTGAAAGATGCTCCAAATATTGGTGAGAACGAAAAAAAACTTAAAGACTAGTATATTCTAAGTTTTTAATGAATAAAAGACCTTACTGTTCCAGTAAGGTCTTTTTTAATGTCAGTTTGTCATATTTAGCGCCTTGGTATTTTTTTTGTCGTTATACTGTAACGAATATAAAATTTGATTAAACTACATATATCATGACAAAAGGAAATATTAATGTATCGGTAGAGAATATCTTTCCGTTAATTAAAAAATTCTTATACAGCGACCACGAAATATTTTTACGTGAATTAATTAGTAACGCTACGGACGCCACTTTGAAATTGAAGCACTTAACTAATGTTGGTGAGGCGAAAGTTGAATATGGCAAGCCGCAAATTGAGGTAAAAATTGATAAGGACAATAAGAAACTTCATATTATTGACCAAGGTTTGGGTATGACGGCGGAAGAGGTTGAAAAGTACATTAACCAAGTGGCTTTCTCTGGTGCAGAAGAGTTTTTAGATAAATATAAGGACTCAGTCAAAGACGCTGGTATTATTGGACATTTTGGTCTTGGTTTTTATTCGGCATTTATGGTGGCTGATAAGGTTGAAATCATCACGAAATCTTACCAAGATGAACCAGCAGCGCATTGGACGTGTGATGGTTCACCTGAGTTTACTTTAGAGCCTTCTGAAAAAACAGATAGAGGAACAGAAATTATTCTTCACATAGCTGAAGATTCTACTGAATTTTTAGAAGATTCGAGAATTAGGGAGCTGCTGAACAAGTATAACAAGTTTATGCCAATTCCAATTAAATTTGGAACTAAGGAAATTAACGATCCTGAGCATGAACCAGCTACAACTACTGATAAAGATGGTAATGAAACTACAGAACCTCATCGTCAAATTACGGTTGATGATATTATCAATAACCCAAACCCTGCTTGGACAAAGCAGCCTACAGAATTAAAAGATGAAGATTATAGTGGTTTCTATAGAGAATTGTATCCAATGCAATTTGAAGAGCCATTATTCAACATTCACTTAAATGTAGATTATCCGTTCAACTTAACGGGAATTTTATATTTCCCAAAAATGACGAACGATATGCAAATTCAGAAGGATAAAATTCAACTCTATCAAAATCAAGTGTTTGTAACTGATAATGTTGAAGGTATTGTTCCTGAATTTTTAACCATGTTACGTGGTGTGATTGATTCACCAGATATTCCATTAAACGTGTCCCGTTCATATTTACAGGCTGATGGTGCAGTTAAGAAAATATCGTCTTACATCACCAGAAAGGTAGCTGACAAATTAAAATCGTTATTCAATAATAATCGTGAGGACTTTGAATCTAAATGGGACGATATTAAAATTGTTATTGAGTACGGTATGCTTTCCGAAGAAAAATTCTTTGAAAAAGCCGATGCCTTTGCTCTTTACCCAACAGTTGATGGCAAGTATTATACCTACCAAGAATTATACGATAAAATCAAAGCGAATCAAACCGATAAAGATGATAAATTAGTGATTCTTTATGCTTCTGATAAAGATACGCAACACAGTTATATTGAAGCTGCTAAAGCCAAAGATTACGAAGTGTTGTTATTGGATTCTCCAATTGTATCTCACTTAATACAAAAATTAGAATCTACTAAAGAGAAAATTTCTTTTGCACGTGTAGATGGTGATCATATTGATAACTTAATCAAGAAAGACGATACTAAAATCTCTAAGCTTGATGAAGACCAAAAGAAAACTTTAGATGAATTATTGAAGGATGTGATCCCTTCAGAGAAATTTATGGTTCAGCTTGAAGCTATGGATAGCAACGCTAATCCGTTTATCATTACTCAGCCAGAGTTTATGCGTCGTATGAAGGAGATGCAGCAAACTGGTGGTGGCGGTATGTTTGGTATGGGAAACATGCCAGAAATGTACAACCTTGTAGTTAATACAAACTCTGATTTAATTGGTGAAATTTTAAACACTAAAACACGCAAAAAGCAAGAGCGTTTAATTAACCAAAGTTTAGATTTGGCTAGACTATCTCAAGGTTTGTTGAAAGGTGAAGAGTTGACCAATTTTATTAAGCGCAGCTACGAGATGATAAAGTAGTTGATGCGCCCTTTGGACATCCTACATAAATGTAAACCACTTTGCTTTAGCAGGGTGGTTTTCTTTTTTAACCTTATAGTACAATAATCTATTATAAATCAAGACTCCAAAAATATCCCCTATCACACTAATAAGCATATACCTATACCGCTATAAGTTTTATTTTACAAAAAAATATTACTTTTACAAATCCAAATCTTAAAGTCCTTAATACCAAACACCTACTTAAATGAGTTATTCTCGACTATCTCTTTTTTTATTATTTGTTTTATTATTCGATTGTGACAGTTTTATTTATGGTGATTTCAATATTCCTGCAACTGATGCCCCTCCAGTTCGTCCAGAACTAACAGACAACCAGAAACAGGAACTGTGGGATGACATAAAAATCTTGGCAGATATTTACTATGAATCGTGGGATACGTATCGAGAAGATGACGCGCTTTACAATACTCCAGTGGGTCATGGTGATGGCGTTGGGAGTTGGAAACCTAAAGGACCAAATGTAATTCCAAACAGCGATTTAGTTTGGACAGAAAGCAAATCTGGTCAACCAGATATTCCAACTGGCTACCAATGGTGGTCTCCTGAAAGTTCAGGAATTGTCAGATCTGTCTATTTCGATAATGGTAATTGGGATCGTTACGTAAATATACCTAACGGATTTCCGCAACGGTGGCAGAGTTATCCTGGTTGGACGGATTTGAGCGACACACACGATTTTATTTACATATTTAGGCCAATGCCCGGGAATTTATTCGAAACCTTATTCAATAATGTAAAAATATTTGATCGTGGCCGTTTAGCATATTATATCCCCGAAAGCTCATATCCTAATACAGGAAGATCATCTGGAAACACACCTGTTTATAGTGATTTATTTGCAGGAGAATATGTTTTTTCTGAGGAAAATCAAGCTCCCATTCTTGGAGAAGATGCTATTATGAGAGTTCAAAGAGATTATAATTCTGGCCAAATTCGTATTTGGATTAATGACCAAAAAGCTATTGACTTTGTTGCAACCCCAGGAATTGATTTCAAAAACGAATTCACCATTGGCACCAACTCTCATCCATTTTCTCATCATTTAAGAGCACTACTTATCAAAAATAATGGAGCATTCACTAAGGAGGAATATGATAAGATTTTAAAAAATTCTAATCTTATCTGGACAAGAAACGTAAAACCTGAGTTTCCATATTTAACTAATGTGTTTTCGTTTAATGGAGGCTTACATTTTAAACCTGAAGCCAGTGTGTGGGACATTGAACCCATTTTAAAAAATGCAACATTTTCCGGAGGAAATGGTGTTTCAGGAAATCATACTATACAATGGTACTACTGGAATCCAAGTTTAGGTTCGAATGTATTCCGACGTCATTTACCAATAGACGGGGCAACTGATTTCACTTTGAGTCGCAATCAATACAACGAAGAAGGGCAACCTTTTTATAACCACGAAGGGGACGGTTATAATATCATTTTTTATGTTATTACACCCCATGACGAAGAAGGTAATGCAGGAGAGCCATTAAGAAGTGCGTTTGTAACAGATGAATTTCTTTAGAATACTATAGTAAAATATGTATATTTCGATTTAGTCTAGAAAACGGTATATCTTCTAATTAATTCAAAAGATACAACTAAAAAACAATGTTCTTTTTTATATTTACCTTTAAAAAGAGTTTCTATGAAATACATTCTACTACCACTAATATTATTAACATTTATTTCGTGCTCAACAAATAATGATACTGAGCAAAAGGATTTTAGAACAGAGAACAACCAAGAAATAATTGATTATATCGCCGCAAATAACCTAAATGCACAGGAGAGTGCCTCTGGTTTATATTATGTAATAAATGAACCTGGTACGGGCGTTCAACCAACCACAACTAGTAATGTTACAGTAGCCTACAAGGGTTATTTTACTGATGGCAATGTATTTGATGAAAGCAGCGCCACAGGAATCTCTTTTAGTTTACAACAGGTTATACCCGGTTGGACAGAAGGTATTACTTATTTTAAAGAAGGTGGAAGCGGGATATTATTAATCCCGTCTCATTTAGCTTATGGCAACGTGGGAAGAGCAGGTATTCCTGGAGGTGCCGTACTCATTTTTGATGTAAACTTAATTTCGGTAAATTAAAACATCATTATTATTTTTGCTATGAGTAGAGTTCTCAATAACCTGAATACTTTTAGAATCTTATACCTCATCAAAGGCATTTTAACTATGTGCTTTTCCATATTTTTTTTGTTTTATGCTGGCATGGGATTTTTCTTTAATAAGGCAATTGAGCATTCTCAACAGAATACAGATTTACCCTTTAATTTTGGATGGGTATTCGGTATTATTGGTATTATTGGAATTGTAATATGTGTTATTCTTGGCTTCCTTAATTTGTTGGCCTCAAAATATCTAAAAGAAATCAAAAACTATAATTTCATATTTGCAATTGCTATTGTGAATTGTTTGACAGGAATACTTGGAATTTTATTGGGCGTTTTTACCTTAGTAGAGCTTACTAAACCAAAGGTAAAAGCATTATTTAACAATAACATTTAGAGTTTTTGGCTATCTTTCTACTCAAATGTTGATTCATGAACAACGACTACAATAATCCTGCGTTTAAGAAACTTCTTCAGAAGTTACAAGAGGAAAGTTGGCAGCTAGAACTGTTAATTTCTGGTTTTGCAATTTTTGGCTTGTTCACAGCATACGAACCGCTTTCAGTAAGTGCCCAAGAAGCTAAAAATGCCCAACAGATTTATAAATTCATCATTAGCATTGTTGGGTTAATTTCTTGTGCTATTCTAATATTCAACCTACTATTACACGTACTTCTAAGAGGCTTATGGATTGGCGCATTGGGGCTTAGGTATGTTTCTGGAGATATTGACTATGAAAAACTGAATTACAGCAAGAAGTTTACCAAATATCTAAAAAAAAGAGTTGGCTCTTTTGATAAGTATATTGCTACTCTAGAAAACTATTGCAGTATCATATTTGCCATTTCTTTTCTACTTATTTTTTATGTCTTAGCCCTAACATTTACAATTATTGCCATTGCATTAGTAGGCAACTTTATTATAAGCAATAACAACCTGCCTTCTTGGGTTTCAAATGGCATTGGTATTCCTTTGGTAATATTCATTGTATTTGGTGGACTCTTCACTTTTTTTGATTTTATTACACAAGGTTTACTAAAGAAAAAGAATTGGGTTTCCAAAATATATTTCCCTGTTTATTGGGTTTTCAGTTTTCTCACGTTATCATTTTTATATAGACCTCTTATCTATAACTTTTTAGATAACAAATTTGGTAGAAGACTAAGTTTTTTACTAACACCACTTTTCATTTTATTATTTATTGGCACAAGTTTTCGTTACAATAAATCCAACTACTTTGGTAAAAATTTAAACTCTACATCTTATTCCACAAACAATAATAACTACGAAAATTTAATAGATGATAAACTTGAGGATATTGACGAAGTAATGATACAATCAAAGGTAATTAATGAACCCTTTGTAAAAGTTTTTGTAAAATATACTGATAATATTGAAGATAGAATGTTTTACTATAATCCTGGACTTAAACCGGATAAAGACTTACGTGGTTTAACAACAGACATTGTTATTATTGATGATGATAGTAAAAGAAAAAACAAGGACAGCCTTAGACGAGAATACGTAAAAACATTTAACGACATTTATTTTGTAGCTATTGACAAGGAAAGGTATGAGTCTGATTTTCTTGTTAGTAAAACCAAGAAAGGGACACTAGGTTTTGAAACCTATATTGGCGTTTCATCCTTGAATGAAGGAAAACATTTACTGGACTTGAGAAGGTATCGTGTAGAAGACAACAAAGACACGACTATTCTAAGAGTTGAACGTATTCCTTTTTGGTATTTTAATGAGGATTAAAATAATATTGAAAATCCGTCAGGACAAAATTTATTTTTAATTATTACCTAGAATAATTGGGAGACTCCTTAGTAATGGTTACATCATGAGGGTGACTCTCGTTGATACCACTAGCAGTGATTTTTACAAATCTTCCTGATTCTTTAAGAGTTTCGATATTCTTTGCTCCACAATACCCCATTCCAGCTCTTAAACCCCCAATAAATTGGTGTATACTTTCGTATAAATCTCCTTTATAAGGCACTCGACCGACGATACCTTCAGGTACTAACTTTTTAATATCATCCTCAACATCCTGAAAATAACGATCTTTACTACCCTCTTTCATGGCCTCCACAGAACCCATTCCACGGTAAGATTTAAACTTTCTGCCCTCGTAAATTATTGTTTCTCCTGGAGATTCTTTAGTTCCCGCTAAAAGTGAACCTAACATTACTGTATCTGCACCCGCTGCAATTGCTTTAGGAATATCTCCAGTGTAACGTATCCCTCCATCTGCAATTACAGGAACACCTGTTCCCTTTATTGCCGCCGCAACTTCCAACACTGCTGAAAACTGAGGAAATCCAACACCAGCCACAACCCTCGTGGTACAAATTGAACCTGGTCCAATACCAACTTTTACCGCATCAGCACCAGCTTCAACTAAATATTTTGCAGCATCTCCAGTAGCGATATTGCCAACAATAACCTCTAATTTTGGAAACTTAGCTTTTACCTCTTTCAAAACGCCAACTACCCCTTTTGTATGTCCATGAGCTGTATCTATTACAACAGCATCAACGCCTGCATTAACTAAAGCCTCTGCTCTATGCACCGCATCTCCAGTTACGCCAATGGCAGCAGCAACACGCAAACGACCATATTGATCCTTATTAGCATTTGGTTTTTGAGTTACTTTAGTAATGTCTCTAAATGTTATTAACCCTGACAATTTATAATTATCATCAACAATTAATAGCTTCTCAATTTTATTTTCCTGTAATATTGCTTCTGCATCATTCAAGGAAGTTCCTACTGGAGCAGTAACCAAGTTCTTTCCAGTCATTACCTCGGTTATTGCTTTTTTATTGTCGTGTTCAAAACGTAAATCACGATTAGTTACAATCCCTTTTAATGTACCATTTTCATCTATAATAGGAATCCCACCTATACTGTGTTCTGCCATGGCACGTTTTGCATCCTTAACCTTAGCGTCTAAAGACAGCGTAACAGGATCTATGATCATTCCACTTTCAGCTCGTTTTACACGTCTTACTTTCTCCGCTTGTTGCTCAATAGTCATATTCTTGTGTAAAACTCCAATACCTCCTTCTTGGGCCATTGCTATAGCCATTTTACTCTCGGTAACGGTATCCATTGCAGCAGAAACCACAGGAACGTTAATTGTAATGTTACGTGTAAACTTTGTTTGGATATTCACTTCGCGTGGAAGAACTTCTGAAAATGCTGGAACTAAAAGAACATCGTCGTAGGTTAATCCTTCTCCGAGTATCTTATCTTGATGTGCAGTCATGATGCAATTACGATTATAATTGCGTGCAAATATACTACTTTTTTATCAGTATTAAGTCCAATATATTCGCTCTTCGAAATTAACAAATTGTAAAGTTTGTTTTCTATAACATTGACTACCAAATCCTTAAAAAAATTATTTTTATTTATTCTAAATAAGCTTTGCCGAAGCAAAATTCATTTCTATTTTTGTAGCGAATTTTAAACCTTATTTTTAATAAGTCTAAATAAAATGAATATTAAATTTACCCTATTGGCCTTACTTATTACAAGTGTTCTTTTTGCTCAAGAAACAAGAGAAAAACAGCAAGATTCCATTCAAAAGTTAGATCAAGTATTAATTAGTACGCAAGTCATTTTTGGTAATAAATATGAGGCCAAAAACAGAACAGGTTCATCCTATTATATCTCTCCGAAAGAATTGGCGAAATTTAATTATGCCGATATAAATAGAGTACTGCGATCCGTTCCAGGTGTTAATATCTATGAAGAGGACGGATTTGGACTAAGACCTAACATTAGTTTAAGAGGCACATCTCCTGAGCGAAGTGCCAAAATATCTGTAATGGAAGATGGTGTTTTAATTGCTCCCGCTCCATACAGTGCGCCAGCAGCATATTACTTCCCTTCAGTAGCAAGAATGCAGGCTGTAGAGATTTTAAAAGGTAGTAGTCAAATCCAATATGGTCCGTTTACAACTGGAGGCGCAATTAATCTTGTTAGCAATCAAATTCCTAATACTTTACAAGGAGCTGTAAGAGCAAATTATGGAAGTTTTAATACGGGGCAAGTTCATGCAAAAATTGGAGATAGCAATGACAACTTTGGCTATTCGTTTGAATACCTGAACTTTAACTCTGATGGTTTTAAAGATTTACCTGATGCAAGTAATACTGGTTTTGATAAGAACGACTTCGTAGCTAAATTTAGATTAAATAGTAGTAGAGAAGCAGCTATACGACAAGCGTTGAAATTTAAGTTTCAATATTCTGACGAAGTTTCAAACGAAACATATTTAGGGTTGTCTCAAGATGACTTTGCCACTAATCCTTTTAGTCGATATGCTACCTCGCAGGATGATAAAATGACAAACGATCACATACAATTTACTGTGAGTCATGAATTGGAGTTTTCAAAAAACTTCAGAATTACCACTGACGGTTATTACAATGGATTTTCCAGAAACTGGTATAAGTTAAACGACATCATCTTTAATGGAGATAAGATAGGTATTTCTTCAATTGTTGATAATCCTGAAACCTATCCAAATCATTTTGCAATAGTGAACGGAAGCGCAAACTCTGATGATGACGCCATAGTATTAAAGGCTAATAATAGAAGATATGTTTCTAAGGGTATACAAACAAAATTCGATATTCATTGGTTTGGAGCAAATACATTCCACGATCTTGAAATTGGATTGCGTTATCATTATGATGAAGAAGATCGTTTTCAATGGAAAGATGGATATAACATATTGAATGGTGAAATGAATCTCACCTCTAATGGTGCTGGTGGTAGCGATTCCAACAGGGTTAGTAGCGCCAATGCATTCGCGGGTTCCATACTTTATAAATTTAAGTATAACAAGCTGACATTGACTCCTGGTTTGAGATATGAAAATATGGTTTTGAAGAGGGAAGACTTTGGAAAAGAAGACCCGAGTAGATCAGGACGAAATTTGGTTGAAAGGGAAAATAAAGTAGATATTTTTATTCCCGGAATAGGGTTCAATTATAAATTCAATGCTTACACTTCTGTTTACGGTGGCGTTCACAAAGGGTTCTCCCCTCCCGGGAATTCTCCAGATCAAGAGTCTGAAGAAAGTATCAATTATGAAATAGGGTCCCGTTTCAACTACAAAGGGCTAAGAGGAGATTTGGTAGTATTCTACAATCACTATAGTAATCTTTTAGGAAGTGATTTAGCCGCAACAGGTGGCACTGGTTCCCTAGATCAGTTTAATGCTGGTGAAGTTTCAGTAAGAGGTTTAGAGGTATTATTGAATTATGATCTTTTAGAAAGGAACACACGGTTTAGTTTACCGCTAACATTAGGCTATACATATACTGATACTGAATTTTTGAATAGTTTTGGTAGTGATGATGATTTGTGGGGAGAAGTGACGGAAGGTGATGAATTGCCTTATATAGCGAAGCATCAATTTAATACATCCATTGGTCTTGAGCATAAATCATTTGAACTTAATATAAACGGACGCTTTAACGGTGCGTTTAGAACTACAGCGGGTAATGAAAAAATAACTGATGAAAATGGAGTTACATCAAACTTTATATTAGATTTTTCGGGCAAATATCATATAAATAACCACTTAAGTATTACTGGAAACATTATTAACCTTTTAGATGAGACATATGCAGTATCCAGAGTTCCGGCAGGTTTACGTCCAGGACATCCATTTGGAGCATATGCTGGCTTAGAATTTAGATTTTAGCTATTACTTTTTAGTTCTTTGAAGTTAGAAATCATTATTTTTTTGGTGCTTTCTTAATTAATGATAATGATTAAAAATCTTGGAAGCTTCGTTGTAGGCACTCTCGAAACTTAAGGCATTCAAATTGTTTTTTTGTTTTGAAGTGAAATAAGATAATAGTTTTTCGGTTGGCATGTTGCCAGTGAGTTCGTCCTTTGCCATTGGGCAGCCACCAAAACCTTGTATAGCGCCATCAAATCTGATACATCCTGCATTATGGGCCGCATCTACCTTTTCAAACCAAGAAGAAGGTGTGGTATGTAAATGGGCACCAAATTCTATATCCGGATATCTTGGAATTAAATTAGAAAATAAATAATCAATACTTTCTGGGTTAGAATTCCCCACGGTATCACTTAAGGATAAAATTTGAACACCCATGCTAGCCAATTTCTCAGTCCACTCTCCTACTATATCCACATTCCAAGGATCCCCATAAGGATTTCCGAAGCCCATGGAAACATAAACAACTAATTCTTTGCTTGACGTATCCGCTATTTCAATAATTTCAGAAAGCACATCAACAGATTGAGCAATGGTCTTATGTGTATTCCGCATCTGGAAATTTTCTGAAATGGAAAATGGATATCCTAAATAATCTATTTCTTTATGTTTACTAGCATCATTAGCGCCCCTAACATTTGCAATAATTGCCAAAAGCTTACTTGTAGTTTTACTTAAATCTAGCTTTGATAAAACCTCAGCAGTATCGACCATTTGTGGAATTGCTTTTGGCGACACAAAACTCCCAAAATCTATGGTATCAAAACCTACTCTTAAAAGTGATTGAATATACTGCACTTTTTGTTCCGTTGGAATAAATCGTTTTATTCCTTGCATAGCATCACGTGGGCATTCAATAATTTTTATCGGTTTAGACATAAAATTCAAAACATAAAGTGCATAAAAATACTACTATTTAGTGAAGTTTAAACAAACCATAGTGTGCCAATAAATATATAAAAATGGGATAATCCGCATAAATAATGGGTAAATCCACTACATGACACCGACTATAAGGCGCGAGAATTAAGTAGTTTATCGAAAAAAACTACTCTTTATTGGCATAAAAATCTATTGTACAGAGATAAACGATTATAATTTGGGTTTTAACGTTTTTTTTAGACTAAGGGGCTTTACATCTATAATTTTACATCAATATTTGCCTCAAAAATGAAAATATTTCAATATACCTATACATTTATTATTGTATTTGCAATAATGAATTTAACCAAGGTCGACGCACAAAGTCAATTATTTGATTACTGTGCCAATAGTGGTTACAACAAAATTGAAGGGTTAGCGCCATCTAAAAAGGAAGAAATAAAAAAACACGAGCAGCTTTTTTTTAATGCACAAACTTCTAAATCCGCTCAATCCAAAATTCAAACACAACTTATTCCAGTTAAATTTCACGTTATTCGTGATTCCAATGGTCATGGTGGACTAAGGAAATCAAGTATTGAAAACGCTTTGGCTGAAGTCAACGCCATTTTCGAAGAAGTTTATGTGAATTTTTATGCTTTTGGCGGTATCGACTTCATTGATGACGATAGTTTAAATCATTTAACCAAAGGTAACGAAGAAGTTCTTTTAGATAGTTATTCGGAAGGTACACTTAATGTATATTTAGCAGACGAAGTTGTAAATAGTTCTGGTAGCAGTATTTGCGGTTATAATTTGGATAGTTTTAGTAATAAAAACATTATCATTTTGAAAAATAGCTGCGCGGTTAACGGATCTTCCTTGACACATGAAATTGGTCATTTCTTTTCGTTAGTCCACACTCATGGAAATGGAAATGGTACTGCTGAACTTGTAAATGGAGAGAACTGTGATACTACAGGTGATGGTATTTGTGATACACCTGCAGATCCTGGATTATCTGACGACAATGTTGACGGTAATTGTAATTATACGGGAGGATTAAAAGATGCTAATGGCGATTTTTATAGTCCCGATACTGGAAATGTAATGTCTTATTCGAGAAAATCTTGTAGAGATCATTTCACAACTGGTCAGTATGCAAGAATGTACGGGTACTATTTAACCGTAAAAGATGATATTTTTGAACATGTTGAAGTTAGTACAACTACCACTGAAGGTTTAGAGAATGTAAAAATCTATCCTAACCCAGTTAGAGATGGCCAAATCTTTATCCAAAGAGATACTTTTCTTAATGAAACGCTTCAATTTGAGATTACTAATCTTTCTGGGCAAATCTTATTTCAAGGTTTTAGTACCAAAGACGCTATAAACGTAAGTCAACTACCTTCAGGAAGCTACTTTCTAACACTTAGTAATGCCGAAACTAAGGTTACAAAAAGATTTATTAAATAGTTTTTGTTTTAAGCAGAAAGTATCGCTTTATTAATACGTTTAACTACTGACGGGCCTTCATAAATAAAGCCTGTGTAAATTTGTATCAAATCTGCTCCAGCATTTAGTTTTTCCAGTGCGTCTACTTCAGAATGTATACCGCCAACACCAATTATTGGAAATGCTTTATTACTTTTCTCTGAAAGATATTTAATAACTCTAGTACTTTTCGCTTTTATAGGTTGTCCGCTTAAACCTCCATTTCCAATTGCTTCTAGAGTTTCCTTTGTCGCTTTTAGTCCTGCTCTGTCCGTAGATGTATTACTAGCAATTACTCCATCTAATTTGGTATCGATTACTAATTCTATAATTTCATCTAGTTGGCCATCGTTTAAATCTGGCGCAATTTTTAAAACAATGGGTTTTTCAATTTCAAAACGTTTATTGGCTTTTTGAACTTCGCCAATAAGTTCCTCTAGATAATCTTTGTCATTCAATTTTGCATGACTACCCACATTAGGACAGCTTACGTTAAGCACAAAATAATCAACATAAGGATGTAAAGCGTTAAAACACTGTAGATAATCTTTGGTATAATCCTCTGGTTGTGTCGCAGTATTTTTACCAATATTACCTCCAATAATTAATTTGCCCTTATTTTTCTTCAATTGCTCAATCGCTGCCTCCAAACCTTCATTATTAAAGCCCATTCTATTAATGATACCTTTATCACTTTTAAGTCTGAACAAACGCTTTTTAGGATTTCCAGCTTGTCCTTTGGGTGTTACAGTTCCAATTTCTATAAAACCAAAACCAAAATTGGCAAGTTCATTGTACAATACTGCATTTTTATCAAAACCAGCTGCCAACCCAACAGGGTTTTTAAATTTTAATCCAAAAACCTCTCGTTCAAGTCTTTTATCATTTATTTGATATAAGCCTCTATATAAAGCTGATAATCCAGGAATTTTAGAAGTGATTTTAATTAAACTAAATGTAAAATGATGAATTTTTTCTGGATCGAAAGCAAAAAATATAGGCCTTAAAAGTGCTTTGTACATCTGTAATATTTGTGCAAAAATAGTTCGAAAACTTGTAAATAAAAAATGGAAACTCCTTATTCAAAGTTCTTAAATTTCTTGGGAAATAGTCGTAAATTGTAATATCAAATTACATTGAATGATTTCAAAAGAACACCTTATAAAACGTTTTATTAGCTACGTAATCATTGATACTGAATCTGATTCAAATTCTAGCACCACACCTAGCACCGAAAAACAATGGGATTTGGCTAACAAACTTGCAGAAGAGCTTAAACACATTGGTATGCAAGAGGTCTCTATTGATGAGAATGCATACATTATGGCGACTTTACCCAGTAATATGCAAGATGATGTACCTACCATTGGTTTTATTTCACACTTTGATACTTCACCCGATTTCACAGGAGCAAATGTAAAGCCGCAAATTATTGAGAACTATCATGGGGGTGACATTCTTTTAAACAAAGAACAAAATATCGTTTTGTCTCCTGATTATTTTGAAGATCTAAAACTATATATCGGGCAAACCTTAATTACTACAGATGGCACTACCCTTTTAGGAGCCGACGATAAAGCGGGGATTTGCGAGATAGTTTCAGCCATGGAATATCTTATTAATAATCCCGAGATAAAACATGGAAAGATTAGGGTTTGTTTTACACCCGATGAAGAAATAGGTAGAGGCGCTCATAAATTTGATGTGGAAAAATTTGGCGCAGATTGGGCCTACACCATGGACGGCAGCCAAATTGGTGAATTGGAATATGAAAATTTTAATGCTGCCAGTGCTGTAATTAAAATAAAAGGTAAAATTGTGCATCCGGGATATGCCAAAGGTAAAATGGTAAACTCTATGCACATTGCTACGGAGTTCATTAATTCTTTACCTCGACTTGAGACGCCAGAGCATACGGAAGGCTATGAAGGCTTTTTTCATCTACATGATATTGAGGGCGATGTTGAAGAAACAATACTTCAATATATTATTAGAGACCACGACAAGCGTCACTTTGAAGCCCGTAAAGAAGTAATGAAAAAACTAGTGAACGAACTAAATTCCCAATATGGAAATGAAGTAATTGTTGTTGAAATAAAAGACCAATATTTCAATATGCGTGAAAAAATTGAACCTGTGATGCATATTGTAGATATTGCCGAAGAGGCAATGAGAGCTTTAGACGTAGAACCATTAATTAAAGCTATTCGTGGCGGTACTGATGGGTCTCAATTGAGTTATATGGGGTTGCCTTGTCCTAATATTTTTGCTGGAGGCCATAACTTTCATGGACGCTATGAATACGTACCTGTTGAGAGCATGATTAAAGCTACGGAAGTAATTTGTAAGATTGCAGAATTGGTTGCAACTAAACACAAAAACTAATTCAAACTAGCTAAACTAGCTTTGATTGTTTCAATCTTAGCCAAGGCATCTGCTTCTTTTTTCTTTTCACTAGCCACAACTTGCTCAGGTGCATTGTTTACAAAACGCTCGTTAGATAGTTTTTTCTGAACAGATTTTAGAAAGCCTTCTGTATAGTTCAACTCTTCTGTTAACTTTTTAATTTCAGCTTCAACATCAATAGCACCAGACATAGGTATAAAATACTCGTTGGATTTTACACGGAACGTCAATGCACCTTCTACTGCTTCTTTTACGTAATCCATATGTTCTAAATTCCCCAACTTTTTAATTACAGCGTCAAACGTATGCGTTGACTTTTCATTATTGATCACGGAAAACGAGATAGTATCTTTAAAAGCAATATTTTTTTGCTTTCTAATATTTCTAATGCCTGAAATAACTTCCGAAGCAAATTCAAATCCCGAAATTAAAGACGTGTTTACCTCAGTTTTCTTAGGCCATTTTGAGACTATCAAAGCTTCTTCTGGAGTTCTTTCAGCAATATACTGCCAAATTTCCTCAGTTAAGAAAGGCATAAACGGATGCAATACTTTTAAGTTTTCTTCAAAAGCAGCAATTATAGCTTGGTATGTTTTAGCATCAATTGGTTTTTGATAAGCAGGTTTAACAATTTCCAATAGCCAAGACGAAAAATCGTCCATGATCAATTTGTAAATCGTCATTAGCGCATCACTCAAACGATACTTACTAAAATGATCTTCAATTTCAACTAATGCCTTTTGAAATTTAGCTTCATACCAATCTAAACCAACTTTTGCAGTTTCTGGTTGCGGTATTTTTGCTTCAACTTCCCATCCTTGTACTAATCTAAATGCATTCCAAATTTTGTTTCCAAAGGCTTTCCCTTGCTGACATAAAGCTTCATCAAATAGTAAATCATTACCCGCAGCAGAACTTAGTAACAACCCAACACGAACGCCATCGGCTCCATATTCAGAAATCAATTTCAACGCATCTGGAGAGTTTCCTAAAGATTTACTCATCTTTCTGCGTTGCTTATCTCTTACCAATCCAGTGAGATATACATTTTCAAAAGGTTTTTCATCTTTAAATTCATAACCCGCAATAATCATACGTGCTACCCAAAAGAATAAAATATCTGGTCCTGTCACCAAATCGTTTGTTGGATAATAATATTTTATCTCCTCATTTTCTGGATTTCTAATACCATCAAAAACGGACATAGGCCATAACCAAGAAGAAAACCACGTATCCAATGCATCTGTATCCTGTTTTAAGTTAGAAGCTTGAAGTTCGACGTTTGAAGTCTTTTCTTGAGCTAATTTTAAGGCTTCCTCTATATTTTCAGCAACAACAAAATCGGCTTTCCCGTCACCATAGTAATATGCAGGAATTTGTTGCCCCCACAGTAACTGACGCGAAATATTCCAATCGCGAATATTTTCCATCCAATGGCGATACGTATTTTCGAATTTCTTTGGAAATAACTTGATGTCATCATCATGTAAAACTGCTTTAATTGCAGGTTTCACTAAATCTTCCATTTTTAAAAACCATTGATCGCTTAATCTCGGTTCAATAATGGCCTTTGTTCTTTCAGAAATTCCAACTCGATTACTATGATCTTCAATTTTTGAAATCAATCCAAGTTCATCAAGTTCTTTAACTATGGCTTTTCTAACAGCAAAACGATCTTGACCTTTATAGTGCAATCCATAGCTATTCAATGTAGCATCTTCATTGAAGATATCGATAACTTCAAGATTATGTTTATCCCCTAGAACCTTATCGTTTTCATCATGTGCAGGCGTTACTTTTAAGCAACCAGTACCAAATTCAACATCTACATAGTCATCTTCGATAATTGGAATCGCGCGATTAGCAATAGGTACAATAGCTTTTTTTCCCTTCAAATTAAAATGACGCTCGTCTTTGGGATTTATACAGATCGCAGTATCCCCTAAAATGGTTTCTGGCCTTGTTGTAGCTATGGTTAGAACTTCATCAGACCCTTCAATTTTATAATTAACGTGGTATAACTTACCTTGTTTATCCACATACTCTACTTCTTCGTCAGATAAAGTGGTTTTTGCCTCAGGATCCCAATTCACCATACGATAACCGCGATAAATTAAGCCTTTGTTGTACAAATTGACAAAAACTTTAATTACCGCTTCTGACATATCGTCATCCATTGTAAACTTAGTACGATCCCAATCACAAGAACACCCTAATTTTTTAAGCTGCTCTAAAATTACTCCACCATACTCATGCGTCCAATCCCAAGCGTGTTTCAAAAATTCTTCTCTGCTTAGGTCATTTTTATCAATACCTTGCTCCTTAAGTTTAGCCACTACTTTAGCCTCGGTAGCAATTGAGGCATGGTCCGTTCCTGGTACCCAACAAGCATTTTTACCTTGTAACCTAGCTCTACGGATTAATACATCTTGTATGGTATTGTTCAGCATATGTCCCATATGCAAAACCCCAGTAACATTTGGCGGAGGAATTACAATAGTGTAAGGCTCTCTTTCATCTGGTGTTGAATGAAAATAATTGTGTTTCATCCAGTAATCATACCACTTATCTTCTACCTTGCTAGCATCGTATTGAGACGGAATTTGCATACTTTGGAACGGTTTTTGACTTTTGATGTGCAAAAGTACTTATATTTCTCTTTCTGTGAAAGCTAGTAGAATAAAAGCAAAATGTTAAGATTACAGTAATTCGTCTATTATTTTTGCAGGTTGTAGAAAAAGTACCTATGTTTGAAATAAAGAATAACCAATTTTTACAAAAAGATGAAACATTTAATTACACTTTTATTTGTAGGGTTAATTAGTTTTTCGCTGAATGCGCAAGACAAAGTTGCTAAGATAGAATTTAAAGAAACTACCATAGATTATGGCACCATAGAAAAAGGTGCTGACGGCGTAAGAGTTTTTGAATTTACAAATACTGGAGATGCACCTTTAATCATTTCTAAAGTAAATTCTAGCTGTGGTTGTACTATACCAAAGAAACCGGAAGAACCTATTATGCCTGGTAAGACTGGTGAAATTGAAGTAAAATATGACACTAACAGAGTTAACCCGATAAGAAAAACAATCACAGTAATGTCTAATGCGGATACACCAACTGTAGCTCTTAAAATTAAGGGGTTAGTTGTTGATCCTAGTAAAAATAATGTGCTTGAAAAGAAAACGAAAAGTCTAGTAGAGCAATAAAAAAGAAGACTTTTATTTGATAAAACCTAGACCTAGACCAAATCGTCTAGGTTTTTTTATTTAAGGGATCTTCTAGCTTAAAACTAAAAGATTTAATTATACCCTTTCTATCAACGGTTATCCGCATAAGTTTATCTTTTTCTGCATAGAAAAACTTGGTTACTTGTTGTAACGTGTAATTACTCGTGCTTTTGCCATTTATACTTAAAATAACATCATGCATTTGTAATCCGGCTCTTTCGGCAGGACTATTCTCTCTCAGTTCTACAATGGCATAAGAGGGTTTTAAACTTATTTCTGTATTGTCATTTATGGCAATAGTATTTATTCCTCTAAAATCAGAAGAACTCTTATCGTTAGCAGTATAATTTGGTTTATTTGTCCTTACCATGCGATAGCCACTATATTCAAGTACCATACCCGATTTGTTATAATCAAATTTCTCTTTAAACTTGCTATTCTTTTTAAGAGTTATTTTGGCTCTTCCGTAGTCCAGTATAATAGTAAACCGTCTTAAAATTTCTCCCGATATAGTCCCATTTCTTCCCTCTAACATTTTGCTAAAATTGATGGAATTTTCATTAGGAAACGCCACATTCACATGCTTCAGTTTAAAATGTTTTAGCTGAAACCCATCAATTTTTGATCGTTTTCCGTAAACGCTACCATTTAAACCATGACCTAAGAAATCATCAAAATAACGCCCCACTTTAATACCTTTTTCATCATCCTTAAAGAGCCATAACGCATCACTACCGCCACTATCAATTAAGAGTTTAACGGGTATTGATGTATTGTCTATCTCAGTAATAGCGTACATATAGGGTTTGTTGTTGTGAAATTCTAAATTGAAGGTTTCACAATTACTACATGGCTGGTATTCATATTTATAAGGCATGTTTAGTTTAAAATACTTTTTGGAATAATTAATTTCAACAATAAAATCTTTCAATAAATCTGCTCCTATTATGCCATGTATTGGTACTCCTAACTTTGGCGCAAAATCGATAGATTTATCATAAATAGCATACAACTCTTGATCTACTTTTATGGCGTTACCTATTCTGATAAAATTATGATCAGACTTGAGTGCCTCAATCGTACCTCCTCCTCCTAAACCTCTTAAAAAAAAGCTTTCAGACTGTTTTATTTTTAGACTATCTGAAATATTCAAAATGTTAAAAATAAGCGTTTTGCTTACGCCGGTATCTAGTAAAAAAGATAACTCAACACCGTTTACCTCAACAGGAAATACAATTAGATTATTAATTAATTTAAAACGAATTTTGTCGCTGCTTTTATTATTTTGAAGGATGAACGTGTTTTGGGATATAACAGAATTAAAAAAACAAAAAAGTAGTAAAAACAAAAAGTAAAACTTCTTCATAACAATAGTTTGGTATTTGAAGTTACAAATCTTTGCGGCTTCCGTTCAATTTAGAGTGATTTTTTAAAATAATTTTAAGATTATTTTTTGCAACTTTGCTCCCTAATTAAATTTTGATGCCAACTATTTCAACTAAAGGGCAAAATATGCCCGAGTCGCCAATAAGGAAACTTGTTCCTTATGCTGAAAAAGCAAAGGCTGAAGGTAAATATATCTATCACTTAAATATTGGGCAACCCGATATTAAAACTCCAGAAGTTGCGCTAGAGGCGGTTAGAACTAATACTGTTGAAATTCTTTCCTATTCAAGATCAGAGGGTTCTGATACCTACAGAAAAAAAATTGCAGCGTATTATGACTACCATAATATCACTGTATCTCATGAAGATATTATTGTAACCACAGGTGCCAGTGAAGCCATTGCCTTTATTTTTGGTAGTATCATGGATCCTGATGATGAAGTTATTATTTGCGAGCCGTTTTACGCGAATTATATTGCTTTTGCAACTGCAGCCAGCGTTAAGGTAAAACCCATTATATCAAGTATTGAAGACAATTTTACCTTACCACCTATCTCAGAATTTGAAAAGCTTATTACAGAAAGAACCAAGGCTATCATGATTTGTAATCCTGGTAATCCAACAGGATGTTTGTATTCTGAAGAGGAAATAAAGCAACTGGCAAATCTTGTGAAAAAACACGATTTATTCTTAATTTCAGATGAGGTATATCGCGAGTTTACCTACGACGGGCATTCTCACTACTCTATCTTAGAATTAGAAGGATTGGATGAACATACCATAATGATAGATTCTGTTTCAAAAAGATATAGTATGTGTGGTGCCAGAATTGGTTGTTTGGTTACAAGAAATGAAACCATTAGGCATACCGTTTTAAAATTTGCGCAAGCACGTTTAAGTCCTCCAACATATGCTCAAATTGCGAGTGAAGCTGCTTTAAGTACCCCTCAAAGCTATTTTGAAGATGTGAAAAATGTTTATATTGAACGTAGAAATACTTTAATTGCCGAATTGCAAAAGATTGAAGGCATAAAAGTAGTAGTTCCTAAAGGTGCTTTTTACTGTATTGCAGAACTTCCAGTAAAAAACACCGATAATTTTGCACAGTGGCTTTTAGAGTCTTTTCATGTTGATAATGAGACCGTAATGGTTGCTCCAGCTGGTGGTTTCTATTCCACTCCAGGTTTGGGAATGAACCAAATACGAATTGCATACGTACTTAATAAGGAACGCCTTATTAAAGCCGTAAACATTATAAAAGAAGCGCTGAAAGCTTACAAAGATTGATAGATATACAACAAAATATTTCTCTTAAAGACTACAATACGTTTGGTATTGATGTACTTGCAGAACATTTTGTTTCTATTTCCAATATTTCAGAACTCAAAGAGGTTCTTTCCCAGAATGATTTTCCTAAAAAATTAATTTTAGGTGGTGGCAGTAATATGCTGCTCACTCAAAATCAAAACGCTCTTGTTATTCATGTCAATTTAAAAGGTATTTCAGTTGAAAAAGAAGATGACAACTATGTTTATATAAGAGCGCAGGCCGGAGAAAACTGGCATGAATTTGTTTTGTGGTGCTTAAAACATGATTATGGTGGTTTAGAGAACTTATCACTTATTCCAGGGAATGTTGGTACGGCACCTATCCAAAACATAGGCGCATATGGTGTAGAGCTTAAAGACACTTTTGTATCCTGTGATGCTATTGAAGTAGATACTTCTGAAACAACTTCATTTACAAATACGGCATGCAATTTTGGTTACAGAAACTCCATTTTCAAAAATGAAGCCAAAGGAAAATATGTTATTACTTCAGTCCTTTTCAGATTAACAAAGCAAAATCACAAATTACAAATAGATTATGGTGCTATTAGATCTGAATTGGCTGCACAAAACATAGTAAACCCTAAAATTCAAGATATTTCCAAAGCGGTAATTGCTATTAGAGAAAGCAAACTTCCAAACCCTAAGAAAATTGGAAACAGTGGTAGTTTCTTTAAAAATCCAGTAATTTCAGTTTCAAAATTTGAAAAGTTGCAAGAGCTTTTTAATGAAATACCTTCTTACGCAATATCAGAGAAAGAAGTGAAAGTTCCTGCAGGTTGGCTCATTGAAAAAGCAGGATTTAAAGGCAAATGTTTTGGCAATTATGGTGTGCATAAAAACCAAGCTTTGGTGCTTGTAAATTATGGAGGTGCCAAAGGTTCTGATATTTTAAAATTATCACAATTAATTCAAAAAACGGTTTTAAGGCTTTTTGATATTCATATTGAAGCAGAAGTTAATATTCTTTAGTATAAATAAATTTCTAACTTTGAAATTGAGTATGTCAATTTGTATAACAACTAATCTAACCAAAACACATTGATTTCTGGCATTGAAAAAGAAATAGTGCAATTGTTAAGGAAAAGCGACAAAAAAGCGATTACCCTACTGTATGAAAACTATGCTGATGCGCTTTACGGTGTAATTAGAAAGGTAATTACCGATGAAGAAACGGCACAAGATGTACTTCAAGAAACATTTATAAAAGTTTGGCGTTATGCAAAAAAGTATGACGCATCTAAAGCAAAATTATTTACGTGGTTGTATAGAATTGCTTATAATACGGCAATTGATAAAACGCGCTCCTTAAAAAAGAAAAATGAGAAAGAAGTCCAAATAGAAACTTCTGCCGTATATAAAGTAACGACAAACTCTTTAAACCAAGATGTTTTAGATATAAAAAAACACTTAGGCACCTTGGATGAAAAGTATCAAATAGTGTTAAACGCACTATTTTTTGAAGGAATGACTCAACAAGAAGCAAGTGAAGAACTTGATATACCGTTGGGCACTATAAAATCAAGATTAAAAATTGGATTGCGAGAATTGAAAAAAATTTACGATCCACAATAAAACAAGTCATGAATGAGAAAATAACTACATTTTTAAGTTCTGGCCTATTAGATAGATATCTGGTAGGCGAAACCAACGTTGTTGAAACGGAGCAGGTTGAGGCTTATATTTCAAAATATCCTGAAGTAGAAAATGCTTATAACACTATGCAACACAATTTAGAAATCGTTGCAAAAAGTAATGCCATTGAAGCTCCTGCAAGTGTTTTAGATAATGTTTTAGAAGCACTAGATGATGCACCAGTAATAGCTTTACAGAAAGTTAGCAAATACAAAAAATGGTATAAATTTTCGGTTGCCGCAAGTGTTGCTGCTTTAGTTTTTGCGGCAAGCACTTATTTGTTCTATAATCAAAATCAGAAATTAGAAGAAGAAAATCAGACTATTGTTGATGAGATTTTTGATTTGAGAAGTGATATTGAGATGAACAATAGAAAAGTAAATGAAATACTCGAAGAGTTTAGAAGGATAAACGATCCTGAGACGTACAAGTACATTATGCAAGGTAACCACCGTGCAAAAGATTTAAAAACTGTGGCGTACATTAATCCAAAGGAAAAAACATCTATGATAGATGTGGTATCATTACCACAATTACCTGAGGAGCAATGTTATCAAATTTGGGCAGATTTACAGGGTAGAATGGTAAGTTTAGGTATTTTAAATGAAAATGACAGCAAAAAATATATGCCTTTTGCTGAAAACGCAGTTGCACTTAATATTACTATTGAACCGAAAGGTGGTAATACCATAGCTTCTTTAGAAAACTCTGTTGCAGAAATTAGTTTGCAATAGTGCGCGAATAAAACCTTAAAAAATTGAAAAAGCCTTTTTCATAGTGAAAAAGGCTTTTTACTTGCTATTAAATAACTCTTATTATTGGGTTATTTTCTTTATTCCTTATCAAAAAGGGTTTTATGTATAATTCCTGCTACGATAGCTCCAGCAATTGGGGCTACCCAAAACAACCAAAGCTGACTTGTAAATTCTTCTCCCGCAAAAAATGCCTGACTTGTAGAACGTGCTGGGTTTACCGATGTGTTGGAAATTGGAATACTTATTAAATGAATTAAGGTTAACCCTAACCCTATGGCAATTGGTGCAAATCCTTTTGGCGCTCTAACATTGGTGCTGCCTAAAATTATTAACAAGAAGAACAACGTAAGCAGAAATTCAGCAACTAAAACCGAGATCATACTAAAGTCTCCTGGAGATAAATCGCCATAGCCATTTGCAGCAAAACCACCTATATCTGTAAAATCTGATTTCCCTGAAACGATTAAGTATAAAGCTCCAGCAGCTACAACAGCACCAATTACTTGAGCAATAATATACCCGATAATCTCTTTGCCCCCAAACTTTCCTCCTGCCCATAGTCCAAGTGACACGGCCGGATTAAAATGTCCACCTGAAATATGTCCCACGGCATAAGCCATCGTTAAAACTGTTAAACCAAAGGCTAATGAAACACCTAAAAGCCCTATACCTACTTCTGGAAAGGCGGCTGCGAAAATTGCACTACCACATCCTCCAAAAACAAGCCAAAATGTTCCGAAAAATTCTGCAAATAATTTTTTCATAATAGTTGATATTTAATTGGTTTGATATACAAATTGTAATTTATTGATTTTAAGACACCTGTAAAACAGAAAGGTCACACACATATTTTATTTTTATTAACCTAAGCAGGTTTTTTTACAAAAATGTATCTTTGCACAAAATTTACGTATGAAACTTCTACTGATAACTCTGCTTTTATTAGGCTTGGGAATAGCGGGTATAGCCATAAAAATTTGGGCAAAGAAAGATGGAAAATTTGCGGGTACATGCGCAAGCCAAAACCCTATGCTAAATCAGGAAGGTGAAGCTTGTGGTTTTTGTGGAAAAACTCCAGATCAATTTAGCGAATGTAACGAACCACAACATTCGAACTAATTCATGGTAGTCCTTGATATTGCCTTCTACATTTTTGCGGCAGTTGTTATCATTCAAGGAGTTTTCTATATTTCTGTATTTGGCAATTTAGCTTTTCATAGGTCAAAACCTTTAAACAAAAGGCATCAACTTCCTGTTTCCGTTTTAATTTGTGCTAAAAACGAAGCTAAAAATTTAAAAGAATTTTTACCGTTCATATTAAATCAAAACTATCCAACTTTTGAAATAGTCCTGATTAATGATGCCTCAAATGATGATACACTTGAGGTTATGGAAGCCTACTCAAAAAAGTATAATAATATCAAAATAGTTAACGTTGCCCCTGTTGAAGTTTTCTGGGGAAATAAAAAATACCCCTTAACTCTTGGAATAAAGGCTTCAAAACACAATATCCTCCTATTTACTGATGCCGATTGCAAACCAGTTTCAACATACTGGATTGCAGAAATGATGTCTAATTTTAATACCGAAACAGCTATAACTTTGGGGTATGGTGCATACACCAAAGTGAAAAAATCTTTTCTGAATAAACTAATCCGTTTTGAAACTATTATTACTGCTATTAGCTATTTTTCTATGGCAAAAGTTGGAATACCTTATATGGGAGTTGGAAGAAATTTGGCCTACACCAAGAAACATTTTTTTAAAGTTAGAGGTTTTATGGATCATATGAACATTCGTTCTGGCGATGATGATTTATTTGTTAACCAAGCAGCAGACAGAACCAACACAGCTGTTTGTCTTTCACAAAATAGTTTTACGACGTCAATTCCAAAAAGCACTTTTAAGGATTGGTTTAAGCAAAAACGCAGACATATATCTACGGTTTCGCATTACAAGAGCCATCATAAAATTATTTTAGCTTCATTTTATATCACGAACTTTCTATTTTGGATTTTATCAATTATACTACTCGTACTTTGGCATATGCCTATTTATGTGCTTTCTCTAATTGTAATAAGACTGGGAATTCAATATTATATTTATGGCTTAGGCGCTAAAAAGTTAAACGAAAAAGACCTAATTGCCTTTATACCCTTCTTGGAAATCTTTCTAATTCTTTTTCAATTGGCTATATTTATAACAAACAAAATTTCAAAACCTAAGCATTGGAAGTAGAACTAGCCATAACCCGTGCCAAAGAAAACGATCAAAAAGCATTCAACTATTTGCTAGATTTATATTGGGATGATGTTTACGGATTCCAATTAAAACGGGTACAAAACGAAAATGATGCTGAGGATATTACTATTCAAACATTTTCTCGGGCTTTTGATAAAATCGATACTTTTGATGAAAGCTACAAGTTTAAAACTTGGTTAATTACTATTTCTAAAAATATCCATATTGATTTAGTAAGAAAAGAAAAAAATTCAATTACCCAAGTTATCTCCAATGATAGTAAAAAAGCATTCCAAGTTTTAGATGAGTCGCCCTCCATAGAAGACAAATTAATCACAGAACAAAATTTAGCAAAACTACTACGAGATATTAAAAAGCTAAAGCCTCACTATCAAAAAGTGATTAATTTAAGATACTTTCAGGAACTGAGTTATAAAGAAATCTCGAAAGAATTAAATGAGCCAATAAATAACGTAAAAGTTAAATTATTACGTGCAAAAAAGCTTCTTGCTGAAATTATTACCAACAAAAAATGATTTCGCAATTAAAAAATTTAGGTCCTGGATTACTATTTGCAGGCGCTGCCATTGGAGTCTCGCATTTGGTGCAGTCTACCAGAGCTGGTGCAGATTTTGGGCTTGGATTGATTTGGGCCTTATTGTTAGCTAACCTCTTTAAATATCCATTTTTTCAATATGGCCCTAGATATGCTGCGGCAACCAATGAAAGCTTACTTGATGGTTATTACAAGTTAGGGAAAGGCACTATCATAACATATTATTTACTCACTTTTTTAACAATGTTTGTCATCCAAATGGCAGTAACGATTGTAACTGCGGGTATTGCCTCTTCCCTGTTTTATGAATTCTCACCTTTCAACATTGGATTCATGACCATATCAAGCGTTCAAATTTGGTCTATAGTTATTCTCCTCATCTGCTTTTCACTATTAATGTTAGGCAAGTATAAGTTGTTAGATAACTTAATTAAAATTATTATTATCACGTTATCTATTAGCACAATTGTGGCTGTTTTAATGGCTTTTCACAAAAATAACCATGAGCTTTCCTTTGTTCAAGTATTGCCAAAAGGCAGTATTGAAATCGCCTTTTTAATAGCATTTATGGGTTGGATGCCAGCCCCTCTAGATGTTTCTGTATGGCATTCGCTTTGGTCTCTTGAAAAAAAGAAAACTCAATCTTCCTATGTACCAAGTAACGCTTTATTTGATTTTAACATCGGTTACATAGGCACCATAATTCTAGGGGTCTGTTTCGTGCTTTTAGGGGCTCTGGTTATGTTTTCTAGCGGAGAAAGCTTTAGTGGTTCTGCCGGAGTATTCGCAGGGCAATTAATTGATATGTATACCTCAAGTTTAGGAAATTGGGCGTACATAATTATTGGTATTGCCGCATTTACAACAATGTTTAGCACAACACTCACTACGTTGGATGCTTCTCCAAGATCAATGGATCGAACAACGGAATTACTTTTTGACAAATCCTTTAAATCAGGGTATTTGTTTTGGATTATTTTATTATGCCTCGGTACCGTTTATATTTTTCTTTTCCTTGGATCAGAAATGGGAAAGTTGGTTAAAATTGCAACCATATTGTCCTTTATCACTGCACCTTTTTACGCTATTATTAATTATATACTTATCTCTGGAAAGCACACCCCTAAAGCTTGGCGCCCATCCAAAGCATTACATGTTCTTAGTTGGCTTGGAATTGCTTTTTTAATTGGGTTTAGTATTTGGTATCTCAGCATTCTAGACTGGAGCTTTTAACAGAATACTTCTTATCTTTGCAATTCAAAGTTGAGCTATGCAAGAAGAGACTATATCAAATGTTCTACCTGAAAGACAAGCCAAACCTAAATGGCTACGCGTAAAGCTACCTACTGGAAAGAAGTACACCGAATTAAGAGGTTTAGTTGATAAGTACAAATTGAATACGATTTGTACCTCCGGAAGTTGTCCAAATATGGGAGAATGTTGGGGCGAAGGAACGGCTACATTTATGATTTTAGGAAATATTTGCACCCGATCTTGTGGTTTTTGTGGAGTTAAAACAGGAAGACCTGAAACAGTGGATTGGGATGAACCAGAGAAAGTGGCGCGTTCGATCAAAATAATGAGTATAAAGCATGCTGTTTTAACAAGTGTTGATAGAGACGACTTGAAAGATATGGGCAGCATAATGTGGGCCGAAACTGTAAACGCCGTTAGACGGATGAATCCTAATACCACGCTAGAAACTCTTATTCCGGATTTTCAGGGAATAGAAAGACATATTGATCGTATCATTAATGTAGCTCCAGAAGTTGTTTCCCATAATATAGAAACCGTTAGACGATTAACACGCGAAGTACGCATTCAAGCTAAATATGATCGTAGCATGGAGGTTTTAAAATATTTAAAACAACAAGGTCAACGACGCACGAAATCTGGCATTATGCTCGGTTTAGGTGAAACCCGAGAGGAAGTAATCGCTACGTTGCACGATTTAAAAGATAATGACGTAGATGTGGTTACTATTGGTCAATACTTGCAACCTAGCAAAAAACACTTGCCCGTAAAACGATTTATCGCCCCTGATGAATTTGAAGAATACAAAGAAATAGGATTGAATCTTGGATTTAGACATGTAGAGAGCAGTGCTTTGGTGCGTTCCTCATATAAAGCACAAAAACATATAGATTAGATAAAATTGCAATTTATCGGAAAAAATATGTATTTTGTCGGATAAATATTTATATTTGTCCAACTATTGAATCTAAAATGTCCCAAATAAAGCAATATATATGTATTGTTTTGATGCTATTAACCATCTCAACATTCTCTCAAACTTTAGAGAATGACCCTGAGATCATTCAAAACAACATTAACTATCGTATAGAGCAATCTCAGAAAGATATTGCCAACTTCAACTATTTTGAAGCCCAAAAAACACTTGATGATGCTCTAGAAATTGCTCAAAATTCTAATAATAAAAAAAGTATTGGCTACATTAATTCTTTATTAGGACAGCTACATCTTATCCTAGAAGAAGATGATGAGGCAATTCAAGCGCTGAACAAAGCGGTTGAGATGCAGCGTATTATTAACGACAACAAAAATCTGGGGAGATCTTTCAAGACTTTTGGTGATGTTTACATGAAAAAAGATGACGTGTATCAAGCCTTAGATTCGTATCGTGCAGCAAAATCGAAGTTTCAAGAAGAGGATTTGGATGCAGAATTAGCAGAAACATTGCTGGCAGAAGGCAACGCGTACATAGAACTTAAAAATTATCGTAAATCTAGAGAACTTATTGAACAAGCTATTGCATTAGCTAGGAATGAAGAACTCAATGAAACGTTAAGTAAAGCCCTTATTAAGCAAGGAAAAGTGCATAATCTTCTAAACGAACCATCAAAAGCATTAGATTTTACTCAAGAAGGACTTAAGATAGCAGAAACCAATGGATTTAAAGCTATTCAAAATGAAGGACTCCTAGTTTCAAGTAATATCTATGAAAATAGCCAGAATTTTAAGCTTTCAAACCAATATTTAAAAGAACATATCAAGCTATCGGATTCTTTAAGAGACGTCAAAAGAGCGCATCTTTCACCCGAAAAACGAGCGGAATACATGAATAACGATTTATTGGAGAGTAATAAAAAACAGCAAGCGGAACTTGACGAGGAAAAAAGCAAAAACGATTTAAGTACGCTAATTTCTATTTTGAGTGTAGCCTTAATCACCATCCTGTCATTATTAACACTATCATTATATAAGAACAACAACATAAGGCTTAAAACCAATAATATGCTTCACAAGAAGAATAATGAACTTATTATAGCAAAAGAAAAAGCCGAATTAGCCTCAAAAACTAAAGCCAACTTTTTATCTACTGTAACGCACGAGCTTAGAACGCCACTTTATGCAGTTACGGGGTTAAGTAATATGTTGCTGGATGAAGATCCGAAACCAGAACAAATACAACATTTAAAATCCTTAAAATTTTCTGGAGACTATTTGTTAACCTTTATTAATGATATTCTTCAAATTAATAAAATTGAAGCCAATAAAGTTGAAATAGAACCCGAACCATTCAACTTAAAAAAGAAAATAAATAATATT
This sequence comes from Jejuia sp., assembly GCA_049889775.1. Taxonomy (GTDB): domain Bacteria; phylum Bacteroidota; class Bacteroidia; order Flavobacteriales; family Flavobacteriaceae; genus Jejuia. The sequence continues at coordinate 338,264 of JBMHCT010000011.1, read as the reverse complement.
ATTCTAGCCTTAAACAATTCAGCCTTAGATAATAATGTTAAGCTGCATTACGAATATGATAAGGACTTGCCTGAGAATTTTATGGCAGACCAACTTAAGATTTCTCAAATATTGATTAACCTTATTGGGAACTCGATTAAATTCACTAAAGATGGTGACATATGGATTAGAGTTTACAAAATTGGTATTGAAAATAACACTTATAATTTACGTTTTGAAGTTGAGGATAATGGTATTGGCATTTCTGAAGAGAAACAAGAAAACATGTTTGAGAGTTTCTCTCAAGGATCCATTCAAATCAATAGAAAATATGGTGGTACCGGTTTAGGATTATCCATTGTAAAAGGTTTGATTGATATTTTAAAAGGTAAAATTTATTTACAAAGTGAATTAGGGAAAGGCACCACTTTTTTCTTTGAAATTCCTTTAGAATACAACGGATCTAAAGAAAAATCTAAAAATTCTGATACTACTGAGGTAATTGATAAAAAACCAGAAATCGACTTAAGTACAGTGAAAATTTTAGTGGTTGAAGACAACAAAATCAACCAAATGATTACCAAAAAGATATTGACCAAAATGGGACTTGCGTCTGAAGTAGTAGACAATGGAGAAGCTGCGGTTGACAAAATAAAAGGTAACAAGTACGATATCATCTTAATGGATATTCATATACCAGGTATCAGCGGTATTGAAGCCACCAAGATTGTTAGAACTTTTGATAAGGAATTAACCATTTTTGCGCTTACGGCAGTCACCATTGAGGATAAGATGCATGTATTTGAAGAAGCTGGGTTTACAGATATTATTCCAAAACCATTTAAACAAGAAGAGTTTGAGAAGAAACTTTTTAATGCTTTATCTAAGAATAAAACTAAGTCCATTACTGCTTAAAAAGAAGCTACAAAGTCTAACACCGCCTTGTTAAACACTTCACTTTCAGAAATTGTAACTTCAATTGGCAAGTAGAACAATTTATCTTCCAAAGCTTCGTATTGTTTTAAGCGCATAAAATCTTTTTCAGTAGTAAGTATCGAAGGTTTAGAGGCTAAATCCTTGACGTCTTCTGAAGCAAATTCATAATGATCTGGGAAACACATATGCTCAAATTGTTTACCCGCTATCTTTAAATAGTTTACCAAGGTATCTGGATTAGCTATACCTGTAATCAAAGTGAAATTGTTTAAATCAGACAAATTTCGTTTTGCTCTAGAGGAAATAATTGTATTTGAATATGAAATGGAACTAAAAAAAACCTTTTGTCCAGGCATTGGCTTTATCCGACTTATATACTTAGCTTTTTCGCTTTCACTAATATCAGTAGGACATTTAGTTACCACTATAACATTTGCACGTTTATAACCCATTCGCGGTTCACGTAAATCGCCAGTCGGCAATAGGATATCTTTAAAAAATGGGTTAGTGTAGGTGGTTAATAAAATGTTGAAACCTGTTTTTATTTTTCGGTGTTGAAACGCATCATCCAAAAGGATAATTTCAGGAGGAGCTTTCAAATTAGTCAACTTTGAAACACCATTAACCCGATTACTATCCACTGCAACTTGAATAGTATCACCAAACTTGGTATAAAACTGAAACGGTTCATCTCCTAAATCCTCAACTTTTGTGGTTTTAGAAGCCACTTGAAAACCTTTTGTTTTTCGCTTGTAACCTCTACTTAACGTAGCAACTTTGTAGTTATCCTGTAATAGCTTCACCAAATATTCAATCATTGGTGTTTTACCTGTACCACCCACACTTAAATTCCCAACACAAATTATAGGTAAATTAAATGAAGTAGATCTTTTGATTCCCGAATCGTATAGCAAATTTCTAAACCAAGTAATTATCCAATATACAGGTATAAAAGGAAATAATATTTTTCTCAGCAGATTCACATAACGAATGTAATTATTTTATATTTGAATTTAAACCTTGCCAACTATGATTATTCAAGACGTCATAAATCACCTAGAAACACTTGCGCCACTTTCATATGCCGAAGATTTTGACAATGTTGGACTTCTGGTTGGTGATAAAACCAAAGAAGTAAATGGCGTTTTGGTTACGCTAGACACCTTAGAAAGTGTTGTAGATGAAGCTATTGCCAAAAAATGCAATCTTATAATAAGTTTTCACCCAATTATTTTTAAAGGCTTAAAAAAGTTAACAGGAAAAACGTATGTAGAGCGCGTAGTTATAAAAGCAATACAACATGAGATAGCCATTTATAGCATGCATACCGCCTTAGACAATGCTTTTAATGGTGTAAACGGTATGATTTGCGCAACATTAGGTCTTCAAAATAGAAACATACTTATTCCCCAAGCCAATACAATAAAAAAGCTAACAACTTACGTTCCCAATGCTGAGGCCCAAACATTAAGAACTGCTCTGTTTAATGCTGGCGCTGGAAGTATAGGCAACTATAGTAATTGCAGTTTTAATTCAGAAGGTTATGGCACCTTTAGAGGTGATGAAAATACCTCTCCAACTATTGGAACTAAGGGTGAAATGCATACCGAAGCTGAAACAAAAATTACTGCTATTTTCCCAAAACATTTAGAGTCTAAAATATTGCATACGCTTTTCAACACGCATTCTTATGAAGAAGTGGCTTATGAAATCGTAACTATAGAAAATAAAAATCAACACATTGGTATGGGAATGGTAGGCGAGCTACAAAACGCATTATCAGAACAAGATTTTATGGCGTACATAAAAACTAAGCTTAGTTCTGGGTGTATACGGCATTCCTCATTATTAGATAAGCCCATAAAAAAAGTTGCGGTATTAGGCGGTTCTGGCAGTTTTGCAATTGGTGCCGCCAAAGCTTCTGGTGCTGATGCTTTTATAACCGCTGACCTGAAGTATCACGACTTTTTTTCGGCTGAAAATAAGATACTTCTTTTGGACGTTGGGCACTACGAAAGTGAGCAATTCACAAAAAACCTTTTAGTAGAGCATCTTATGAAAAAATTTACTAATTTTGCAATCATTTTATCGAAGACAAACACCAATCCTGTTAAGTATTTTTAAAGTATGGCTAAAAAGAAAGAAGTTAGTGTAGAAGAGCGTTTAAGAGCCCTTTACGATTTACAACTTATAGATTCTCGTATTGATGAAATTAGAAACGTTCGCGGAGAATTGCCTTTAGAAGTAAGAGATTTAGAAGATGAAGTTGCTGGATTAAATATTAGATTGGATAAACTTGTGAATGACCTTGCTGTAATTGACAACGATATTTCATCTAGAAAAAACCTAATTGAAGAATCTAAAGCACTCATAAAGAAGTACGGCGAACAGCAAAAGAATGTTAGAAATAACAGAGAATTCAACTCTCTTTCTAAGGAAGTGGAATTTCAAGAGTTAGAAATTCAGTTAGCCGAAAAACACATTAAAGAATTTAAGGCGCAGATAGAGCAAAAGAAAGAAGTTATTTCTGCCACTAAAGATCAATTAAAGGAGCGCGAAACGCACCTAAAGCATAAAAAAGGTGAGTTAGATGCTATTTTGGCCGAAACTGAAAAAGAAGAGCAGGCTTTACTTGACAAATCTGAAGAGTACAAAACTCAAATAGAAGATAGATTGGTTGCCGCTTACGAACGTATTCGTAAAAACGTTAAAAACGGCTTAGCTGTAGTACCTATTGAAAGAGGCGCTTCAGGAGGATCTTTCTTTACAATTCCACCACAAATCCAAGTAGAAATTGCTTCTCGTAAAAAAGTAATTACAGATGAGCACAGTGGCAGAATCTTAGTTGATGCCGTTTTAGCCGAAGAGCAAAAAGAAAAAATGGAAAAGTTATTTGCAAAATTGTAAGTAACTAAACATAAAATAAAGTAGAGCCTTCAATTTTTTTTTGAGGGCTTTTTTTATCCATTCTATTTGGGCGTTACCTCAAGGGTCGGGCTTTTGGCAGTCGCTCTCTCCTGCGTCGAGGAGCTTCAACAGGCCTGTACTGAGCGAAGTCGAATGTATGCCTCAATCCCTAACGCGAGCCCCTCCTAACCTCCCCAAAGGGGAGGAATTCCACTCTTGCACTTCAGCAAAGAGTTCGGAGCTATGAAATGTTGAGAAATTAGTTAAAAGGTCGATACCTGAATCAATTCGAAGAATTGAACGTCAAGACGCAGAATAGATGCAGAAAAGCTCCGAGAGCAGGAGAACAATAGTTCGACGCGGAGTTTTCAAATCGGTTTTCTTCTGCAAAGAAGAAAAATTCCTCGACTTGACATGATTTTTTGGTTCGTTTTGCATCAAGGCAAAATGAACATCAAACAATTAAAATAACTTTCACATTTTACCATTTAAGGTTTTGTACTTTTACTCGTCTATTAGAAAAAGAAAATACATGAGAAATTTAATTACCCTGTTAGTTATAACAGTAGCTTTTAGTTGCCAAAACGCTGCGCAAACCAACAAAAAACAAGAAGATGTTATAAATGCAAAACCTGTTGAAGTTCCCATAAAAAAAGGAAAAGCGAAAGCGTATTTTGCTAGTGGTTGTTTTTGGTGTGTAGAAGCGGTTTACGAGAGTATTAAGGGTGTAGATGAAGTAATTAATGGTTATTCTGGTGGATACACAGATAATCCAACATACCAAGCCAGTAATACAGGAAGAACGGGGCACGCAGAAGCTGTAGAAGTAATTTACGACCCAAAAGTAGTGAGTTTTGAAACTTTAGTTGATGCCTACTTTGCATCGCAAAACCCCACTCAAGTTAACGGACAAGGACCTGACAAAGGTTCGCAATACCGCTCCATTATTTTTTATCAGAATGATGCCCAAAAAAAAATTATTTTAGAAAAAAAGGAAGCACTAGCAAAAAAATTAGACACGACAATTGCCGCAGAAGTATATCCATTTCAAAAGTTTTGGGTGGCGGAGGATTACCATCAAAATTACGAACGTTTACATCCAAATAACGGTTATATAAGAAATGTATCCATTCCACGGTTAAAGCGTTTTCAGGCTAAGTTTCCAAAGGAATTATTAAAGGAAAGTCATTAATTAGAAGTGATTTTAAAAGTAAAATAATCAAAAACTCCAACAGGAACTTATTGGAGTTTTTTTGTTTTTTCTTACAAATGAAAAGAATTATCTTTACGGGATAACAGTGACAAAAAACTTACCATATCCTGATATATTTACAGGATATGAGTGATAAAAGTTACTATATAACGAGTTGTGTAACATTTGACAAAAATCCCGAAAAATATGAAAAAACTACTTACATTACTGATTTTCGTAATAATTTCAAATCTTTCATTCGGACAAAATCTGGAAGACTTGGACAGTTATACAGTTGATGACTTTTACAAAAAAGTAGAATTAGACTATGGAACTTTAGATGAAGATGGCGATGAAATTGAATATATCTATGTTAAAACCAAAGTTGACAAAGGAGACTATAAAATTGAATTGACTGATGGAGATGGAGACCTTTACGAAATAAAAGACACCAATCTTTATGTAAAGTTTAACGGGTATTTTGGGTATGCAGGATATTCAACAGAATGTATAATGAAAGTTGATTACTATTCTGCCACAGTATATAAACTTGAATAATATTAGACTATGAAACAAATACTTTTAACACTCGGACTTTTATTTAGTATTGTTTGTTTTTCGCAAAACGGAGCAGCTTATAAACAGCTAAAACCAATTAAAAATGATGGAATAAGTGATGCTTTGCAAAGAAATGCAGAAATAGCAGCGAAAAACAGACAGTTAGCTGAACAAAGGAGACAAAGGACTATTGGAGCTTTTAATCAAGCTAAAACTAATGCAGTTAACGCTTATAATTCCAAAAATTTTTCAAAATGTGTTTACTACTACGAAGGGTCAAATAAATTGGGTTGGTACGATGCCGAATTTGAATATATAGCTGGAGTTTCTTACTACGCTTTATGGAAAGAAATTGGAAAGAAAAAGTACAAATCGAAGGCAAAGAAAATTTTAAAATTATCGAAAAAACACGGTTATATAGATGCAGAATTATTTCTTGATAAATATTTTTAATTTAAGAACGAGCTTATTTGCTTATTTAATCTTTGGTTTGACTTTCTCTTGTCAAGGGCAAGATTGTAAAGAACTGAACTCAGATTTTTCAACTTACGAATCTGCATTAAAAGAAATAAAATCAGCGGATTTTAGACTTTTAGATAATTGTAACACTTCCAAAAGTTCTTGGATTTTAGGAGCTGAATTTCGTTCTTGTGACAAACAATACGGATTTTTACTTTTATCAACAAAGAAAAGAACATATATCCATACGAATGTACCGATTGAACTTTGGAATGAATTTAAAAAAGCGGATTCATTTGGCAAATTTTACAATTCAAGAATAAAAGGAAAATACAAATTAATAATCTAAAAAAACGTTACACAACAATGGCTATAAGTAATTGCTTGTTCTCGCCTACTTCTGAAAATCCTTGCGGATTTTCAGTTTGGTGTGTACTTGCAAAGTTAAGTGCTAACCCACGCAACTACTCATAGCCGAGACCGTTAGGCAAAATTAAAACCAACAACAATGACAAGAATATACAGAAGCTTTTCTGAACCTGATAGAGAGAATTTGACTTGGGAAGAAACTTGGAGACGAGAAGATAAAGGCTTGATTAAAAATTATGAAGTTGGTAGAGCTTTAGCTATCAAAGAACCTGAATTGGCTGAAAAGGCTAAAAGAGGAGAATTACCAGTTCTTGGTTATAAAGGTGGAGTGGAAAAAGCCTTAAAGAAAAAAGAAAAAATTGGAGCTCTGAATTACATAGCCAAATGGCAAGCACTTCGTGGAGAAGACTTGAACATAAATATGGATGAGGAAATGGTTTTGACCTGTTCCAAAACCGGAGTAACAGTAACATTTACAATGGACTTGGAAAAACTAAAAAACCCTTTCTAATGGACTTTTTGGCTATTGACGTTGAAACAGCTAATTCTGATATGGCATCAATTTGCCAAATTGGATTTGTTATTTACGAAAATGGTCAAATAAAAAAAGAATGGTCAAGCTTTTTAAATCCAGAAGATTACTTTGACTTTTGGAATGAATCAATCCACAATATCACAGAAGACGATGTTGTTGAAAGTCCAAAATTCCCAGAGATATACGAATTTCTAAAACAAAATTTAGAAAATTATATTTGTGTTTGCCACACACATTTCGACCGAGTTTCAATAAATCGAACTTGCGCAAAATATGGACTTCCTTCTATTCAAAACAAATGGATTGACACAGCCAAAGTTTCTCGAAGATGTTGGAATGAATTCGCATACAAAGGATATGGACTTGCGAATGTTTGTAAAAAATTGGGTTATTCTTTTAATCATCACGATGCTTTAGAGGATGCAAAAGCATCAGCACACATTTTAATTTCTGCAATAAAGGAGAAAGAAAATAATATCGATGATTGGCTTGTAAGAGTTAACAATCCTATTTTGTCAAATGCCAAAACTTACAGCAAATCCATTTCTCAAGACGGAAATCCAGATGGAAATCTATTCGGAGAAATTTTAGTATTTACAGGTTCACTTCAAATTCCAAGAAGAGAAGCTTCTCTACTTGCATCTGAAATTGGATGTAAAGTTGTGAACAGTGTTTCAAAGAAAACAACACTTTTAGTAGTTGGAGACCAAGATATAAGTAGACTTTCGGGAAAGAAAAAAAGCTCGAAACATCTAAAAGCCGAGGAATTGAAAACTAATGGACATAGCATTAGAATATTGAAAGAATCTGACTTTGTAGCCCTTTACGAATCGAATAAAGAATGAAATTAAAAATAACTTTGCCTAACATGCGTATATAACAAATAAAAACAAATCATTCCTATTCCAAAAACCCAACCCTAAACCATCACCGCCTTCAAACAAAAAATCAAAGGATATAGTTTATCTTTAGTCACATACATTCCAGACTCTGCCTTTATTAAATTTGGCAATACATCATAAGGGCTTTCATCATATTCTTTTAAATATTCAATACGTAAACCAGCTTCTGTTAAGGCGGAAACCACTTCACCCAAACCGTGATTCCAACCATATTCTCTACTTACCATTTTTGAGTCTTCATCTGCATAAGTACCTTCATATTCTTCATAAATTACTTCGTCTTGCATATAGCCATATTTCATAATTGGTTTTTCCTCTAAATAATCAAACATCCAAACAATTGGGTGAAATTCTGCCATAAAAAAAGTTCCTCCAGATTTTAAACGTTCAGCAATCATCTTACCCCAAGGTTTTAAATCGGGCAACCAACCGATGACACCATAACTTGTAAAAACAATATCAAATTGTTCTTTTACATACTCTGAAGTATCCAAAACATTACAGCATATAAATTCAGCATCCAGCCCTAATTCTTCATTTAATTGTTTGGCAACTTTGATACCTTCATCGCTTAAATCCACACCAGTACACTTCGCTCCTAGCCTACTCCAACTCAGTGTATCTTGCCCAAAATGGCACTGTAAATGCAACAACGACTTCCCTGAAACATCACCCAAAGCCTCCAGTTCGTAAGGCATTAAAGAAGATTTTCCTTTTTTAAAAGCTTCCATAGCGTACATGTCACTTTGGGAATGCACTTTTACTTTTTCATTCCAAGTAGCTTTATTGGTTTCGAAAAAAGAATTTTGTTGATTCATTGTTGTAAGTAAAACATCTAAAGTACGACCAAATTCGTAAATACAATAAATAGTTTTTTCCGCATACGCGTCTATATATATCCAAAGCGCTTCAATATTAATATTGAAGCGCTTTATCTTTTCTAAGAAACTCTTTGATTAACCTTTAAATTCAGCCTTCACGTGTGCACCATCGCAATAAGGTTTATTAGCAGACTCGCCACATCTACAAAAAGCCGTTGTTTTATTTTTTGTTTCTGAAGAACCATCCTTTGCCACTACATTTAAAGTACCATAAACGAGAAGTGGCCCATTTTCAAGCACTTCTACTTTAGTTTCCATGGTCTGCGAAGATTGATCCTTTTCATCATTCATATAGTAACTCAAAGCACCCGAAGGACACTGTTTTACTTGATTTATGATGGCTTCCGTTTCTGCTTCATCCAGTTTAATCCAAGGCCGTAATCGTGGTCGGAACACCTTTGGCAATCCTTTAGCACAAATAGCAGAATGAATGCACTTTTCAGCTTCCCAAACCACCGTGGTTTCTCCGTTTGAATATTCTTTTATTTTCCCCATAGCTTTTAGTTTCATTTAAAGATACAAAATTTTCCGTGCGTTTTTCATCTAGAGTTCTAAGCTTTAATTCTAAAGTTATATTGTTTATTTTTGTTAGAAACCGAAAACAAAATCCATTGTCCGATTATAAATTAGGTCTTGATTATGCTTTAGAACAAGACCAAAATGATACTTTAAAATCTTATCGAAAACAATTTCATATTCCTAAAGATGAACATGGAAATGAGGTGATTTATATGACGGGTAATTCATTGGGATTACAACCAAAAACGACTAAATCCTATATAAATCAGGAACTTGAAGATTGGGCTAATTTGGGTGTTGAAGGGCATTTTGAAGCCAAAAATCCATGGCTGAAATATCACGAGTTTCTGACGGAACAAATGGCCGATATTGTTGGTGCCAAACCTATAGAAGTGGTGGTGATGAACACGCTAACAGCTAACCTACATTTTATGATGGTTTCATTTTATCAACCAACTTCATCTCGTTATAAAATATTGATTGAAAGTGATGCTTTTCCTTCGGACAAATATGCAGTGGAGTCGCAATTGCGCCATCATGGGTATGACCACCAAGAGGGATTAGTGCTTTGGAAACCAAGAGAAGGTGAAGAACTGTTACGTTATGAAGAGCTGGAAGACATTTTAAATGAACAAGGTGAAGAAATTGCTTTAATCATGATTGGTGGCGTAAATTATTATACTGGGCAGTTTTTTGACCTGAAACGTATTACGAAACTTGGTCATCAACATGGTTGCATAGTCGGGTTTGATTGCGCACATGGCGCTGGAAATGTCCAACTAAATTTACATAACTCAGGAGCAGATTTCGCTGCCTGGTGTACCTATAAATATTTGAATTCAGGCCCTGGAAGTTTAGCTGGCTGTTTTGTTCACGAGCGGCATGCGTACCGAAAAGACCTCAACCGATTTGCTGGTTGGTGGAGCCATAACAAAAACACGCGTTTTAACATGCGAGGTGAGTTTGATCAATTACCTGGAGCTGAAGGTTGGCAGTTAAGTAATCCTCCCATTTTATCCATGGCGGCTATTAAAGCCTCCTTAGATGTATTTGCCCAAGTTGGGATGGATGCACTTGCGGAAAAATCTAAAAAATTAACAGGATATTTTGAATTTTTATTGAAAGAATTGGGTGACGACATCATTAGAATTATTACACCAAGTAATCCCAAGGAACGCGGTTGTCAGTTGTCAATACAAGTTAAAAATGCTGATAAATCGCTTCATCGTAAATTAACAGAAGTAGGTGTGATTAGCGATTGGAGAGAGCCAGATGTAATTCGTTGCGCACCTGTACCGCTTTATAATTCGTTTGAAGATGTGCACAAACTAGTTAAAAAAATAGGCCTCTCCCTAACCCTCTCCAAAGGAGAGGGAACTGAAACGAGTTAAAAATAAATGAGATCCTGAAACAAGTTCAGGATGACAAACCATGAGTGAAAAGAAAATTAAGAGCAAGAGTAAGAAAGTCTTCCCTCATGGGGAAGATTTAGATGGGGCTGCGACTCAAAACATACTCATCATAGGAGCAGGACTTTGTGGTAGCCTTCTGGCCTTACGATTGGGACAACGCGGTTACAACGTTAATGTTTACGAAATGCGCCCAGATTTGCGAAAAGTAGATATAAGTGCTGGTCGTTCTATAAACTTAGCGTTTTCTGATCGTGGTAATAAGGGTATGAATTTAGTCGGTATTGAAGAAAAAGTAAAACAATTGTGTATTCCGATGCACGGGCGCATGATACATGATGCGCATGGAAATACTTTTCAATCCAATTATAGCGGAAGAGATTATGAGTATATCAATTCTATTTCGCGTGGAGGACTGAATGCTCTACTTCTAGATGAAGCAGAAAAACACGATAACGTCAACATCTATTTCAATAAAAAATGTAAATCGGTAGACTTTCAAAACACAACTGCTCTTTTTAAAGATTATCACACCAAAGACGAATTTGTTGAGGACGCAGACGTAATAATTGCTACAGACGGCGCAGGTTCCGCTTTGCGAAAAAGCTATTATTTCGGTAAAACATTTCTGTTTAGTTTTTCGCAAAACTACCTAACTCACGGCTACAAGGAGCTCACTATTTTACCAAAGGAAAATGGGGATTACAAAATCCATAAAAATGCCCTTCATATTTGGCCTCGTGGGAGTTTTATGTTGATTGCATTACCAAATTTGGATGGTAGTTTTACCGTGACACTCTTTTTAAGTTATGACGAAGGTGATTACAACTTCAATAATTTAACTGATGAAGAGCGTGTTTTAGAATTCTTTCAAAAGGAGTTCCCCGATGCTTTAGCGGTAATGCCAAACCTTTTAGACGATTACTTTACCAATCCAACAGCACCTTTAGGCACCATAAAATGTTCACCATGGCATTATAAGGGTAATACACTTTTAATGGGAGATGCGGCTCACGCGATTGTTCCTTTTTACGGTCAAGGTATGAATGCGTCTTTTGAGGATGTGGTAGAATTTGATGCGATTTTAGATAAACATGAAGGCGATTGGGAAACCGTATTTTCTGAATATGAGAAAACGAGAAAGAAAGACACAGATGCCATTGCAGATTTGGCCATAGATAATTTTCATGAAATGAAAGACCATGTGGCTAATCCTATTTTTCAGGAAAAGCGAAAAATTGAAATGGCTTTGGAGGCAGCATTTCCAGAGGATTATTTATCTAAATATAGTTTAGTTACCTTTAATGAACATATTGGCTATCGCGAAGCTATGCTTAAAGGAAGGGCTCAGGATAAAGCTATTTTAAATATGCTTTCAGATGGAAAAATCTCACTTGAAGATGATATTCAGGATATTTTGAAAAAAGTACAATCAGAAACTGCTGCAATTTTAGAAGATGATAAAATTGCTGGTTTACGGTAATTAAAAAAGAAATCAACCTATATATGAACCTTAACTTAAATAATAAAAATGCTTTGGTATGTGGTGCTACTCAAGGCATAGGAAAAGCAACAGCCATAGCCCTTGCCCAAGAAGGGGTAAGCGTAACACTTGTGGCAAGAAACAGAGAAAAGCTTAAAACCGTTTTAGCTGAACTACCTCAACATAGAAACCACAATTATATTGTTGCAGATTTTTTAAACCCTAGAGATTTACAAGAGCAAGTTATTAAGTTTATTGAAAAATATCATGGCTTCCACATTGTTATAAATAATACTAGCGGACCTGCAAGTGGTGAAATAATAAACGCCAGTTTAGAGGCTTTTGAAAATGCTTTTACCATGCATGTAAAATGCAGCCATCTATTAGCTCAGGCTACAATACCTTTTATGAAAGAAGAAGGCTTTGGGAGGATTGTGAATGTTATTTCAACATCTGTAAAAGAGCCCATACCTAGACTTGGAGTGAGCAACACCATTAGAGGTGCTGTAGGTAATTGGAGTAAAACCTTGAGTACTGAGGTTGCAGGATTTGGTATCACTGTAAATAATGTGCTGCCTGGTTTCACCGAAACAGAACGCTTATCAGAAATCATAAAGATTAAAGCAAAATTGGAAGACACTTCCATTGAGGAAATGACAGAAATAATGAAAAATTATACACCTGCGAAACGTTTTGCCCAACCTGAAGAAACAGCCAATGCTATTGTTTTTCTTGCTAGTGAAGCTGCAAGTTACATAAATGGCATAAACATTCCCGTGGATGGAGGAAGAACTAAATCTTTGTAAAAAGCCATCCCAAAAAAGAGAGGAAGAGTTACAGCAAGATATATTATCTTTATATAGTTTAATTAAAACTCAATTTCCCGCGTTGAGTTTTCCGCTTCAAGCGGAATTAATTGGGTCCCTTTTATGAGTACACTATATCCACCTATTAATTTTAAAGCATGGATTGAAGAACACCGCCATCTACTGAAGCCTCCAGTAGGGAATAAAGTAGTTTGGGAAGATGGTGATTTTATTGTAATGGTTGTTGGAGGTCCTAATGACAGGACGGATTATCATTACAATGAAACCCCTGAATTTTTTTACCAAGTTGAGGGTGATATTATTTTAAAAGTTATTGAAAACGGCGAAAAAAAAGACATACATATAAAAGAAGGAGACATCTTTCTACTACCGCCTAAAATTCCGCATTCGCCTCAACGTGGTTCAAATACAGTTGGTTTGGTTATAGAATATCCAAGACCTGAAGGAATAAAAGATAAATTGCAATGGTATTCTGAAGACAATGGCAGTCTGGAATACGAGGAGGAGTTTACTTTGGCGAATATTGAAACGGATCTACCCAAAATTTTTGACAGGTATAACAATGAAATTAAGAAAGATACTTCTAATGAATAAAAGGTAATTATTGAAGTCTTTAAAATGTAAAGATTGAGTAATGTCATTCAGAACGAAGTGAAGAATCTGTTACATAAAAAACAAAAACTTAATGAGATGCTTCAACTGCGCTCAGTATGACATATGAAAGAAAAACGTAAGCTAAGAATAAACGGTCATTCTCATCTATTGCCCTATCCTGAAGAAATACCAGAATTCATGCGTGAAAAGGGAATTTTTTGGGTAGATAAAGACCGGAAATTCATGTTGCAAAAAGGATGGAAACGTCCTGTTACCGATTCCAGCTTTTTCTTAAACGAAAAACTGGAGTGGATGGAACACAACAAATTAGATCATGCAGTGGTTTTAAACTTATCTCAACTTTATGGTAATGGTTTGCGTGTTGAAGAAATGAAAAAAGCTTTACGATTCCAAAACGATTTTAATGCAAGAATTCAGCACGAATATCCTGATAAATTCACTTGTGGTTTTGTAGTACATCCAGGTTTTATTAGAAGTGCTGGTTGGGAAATTGAACGCTGTGTTGAGACTTTAGGTATGCGCCTCTTATGTCTACCAACCCACTACATGGATACTATTGGTACGTGGCGCTGTATTTTTGATGAAGAAAACGAGCCCTTGTTCGAACTGGCTGATAAACACAATTTAGCTGTTGAAGTTCACCCATATGATGGTGAAAAATTTATCAATCTTGAGAATACTGCTTGGAGGTTTCATTTAATTTGGATGTTGGCGCAGTGTGCCGATGCCTATCATTTTTTAACATTGAATGGCTATCAAGACAAATTTCCGAATATGCGTACGTGTTTTGCTCATGGTGGACAGTTGGCCCAAATCAATTTAGGAAGACGCATCCAAGGATTTGATGGAAGACCTGATTTATTCGAGGGCAAACACCACCCGAGAAAGGCTGTCGGTCATAAAAATATATTTTTTGATACTTTGGTTCATGATACTGGAGGATTAGAACTCCTCATTAGAAACCACGGCGCAAAACAAGTGCTAATGGGACTTGACGACCCTTATCCTTTAGGTGAAATGGAAAGTGAACCACAATCTTCTTACCCTGGAAAACTTTTAGATTTAGCCATTGAGCGTAGCATTATTTCTGAGACTGACTATGACGACATTTGGGAACATAATGTGCTACAATGGTTATTTGGCGATGATGAAAACAGTAAAAAAGAGTTAGTGAATCGAATTTTGAACTAATGCACTTTATACCAGAAGAATTAGATAATTACGTGGTTACGCATTCGGAAGATGAACCGGAACTACTACAAAAATTAACAAGAGAAACCTACCAAAAAATTTTGCAACCGCGCATGTTGAGCGGGCATTATCAAGGTAGACTTTTAAGCATGATTTCTAAATTGGTAAATCCTAAAAACATTCTCGAAATTGGCACATATACAGGATATTCTGCATTGTGTTTAGTAGAAGGCATGCAGACTGATGGTGAGTTGCATACCATTGATATTAATGAGGAATTGGTTGATTTTCAAAGAAAATATTTTGATTTATCTGAATATGGCCTTCAAATACATCAACATTTAGGTAATGCGCTAGATATTATTCCGGAATTAGATTTGAAGTTTGATTTAGTTTTTATTGATGCGGATAAGGATAATTATTCTAAATACTTTAAGATAATAGTTGAAAAACTAAATGCTGGAGGTATTATCCTTTCTGATAATGTATTGTGGAGTGGAAAAGTTTTAGATACTACTTTTAAAAAGGAAGACAGCGCTACCCCTGCTTTAATAGCTTATAACAAGCTACTTAAAGAAGACAAACGTGTGGAAACTGTTGTTTTGCCTATTCGTGATGGGTTGACTATTAGTAGGAAATTATAGTGAGGCGACACCTTACCAATACAAGAATAACATACTCTTGATAATAAACTAACTTTGGCAGATAAGCGCGTTAGGGATTGCAGTGGTAGCTTTTGCCGAGGCGCGCATCGAGGCAAAACTTTTAACGGAAAGCCCGACCCCTGTGGGTAACGCCCAACTTCTCGATACGATTCCTCATACTTCGGAATCACTCGAAGTTAAATGAAATTATAATTTGCGTTTTACAGAACCTGTGAAATCTTCTAGGTCGTCTTTAACTTTATCAATTTCTTTTTTCACATCCTTAGTAATGGTGGTATCTATGCCATTATTTTCGGCTGTTTTGGTAATTTCATGCTTAATATCGTTAGTGGCATCTTTTAAGGTGCGCATGCCTTTGCCCAAACCTCTTGCAATTTCTGGAAGTTTGTCTGCACCAAATACCATTACTGCAATAAATAGCACTAAGGCTATTTCTGCGCCGCTTATGAATAAGAATGTTGCTTGTTGAATCACAGCACAAATATAGTGAGTTGTTTTGAGAGCATAAAAAAAGCCGATTGTTAAAAATCGGCTTTTAATACATTATCCTTTCACTTTATTTTTAAATTGTTCGAACTCACTTTCCTCAACTTTCTTTGGCCATGCATTATTGGAGGTATCAATATCGGCCGTTTCCAAATCTGGATCTATTACAATACCAGTGATAGCTTTTTGGGTTCTAAAGACTTTTTTAACTTCATTATCATTATGACGCCATATTTGAGCTGGATATTTTTTGCGTTCTTTTGTGCCGTCTTCATAGGTTAATTCTAAAATTATAGGCATTACCAATCCACCTGGTTTTTCAAAAGTAACTTCATAAAAATAATTGGGCACCTCTTTTAATCTGGATTTTTCGGCTTCACTTAAATTTTCTAAGTGATTATTCAAAAATTCAAAATCTGAAACTTTTTTAGCATCTTTTGGAACTTCAAGACCATCAACCTCTGAGTAAAAAACAAGTTTGTCCTTATATTCCTCTAGATCAAGGTTACTTTTTTCCGCAGCTTCTTTTGCTGTTTCTGTCGGGGTATCTGTCAAGTAATATTGTTTAACACCTTTAACACCTATATCTACCCAATCCGTCGTATAAAACCAACCTCTCCAGTACCAATCTAAATCCATAGCAGAAGCATCTTCCATAGTTCTAAAAAAGTCTGCCGGTGTAGGATGCTTAAACATCCAACGTTTCGCATAGGTTCTAAACGCATAATCAAACAACTCAGGCCCCATAACGGTTTGTCTTAATAAATATAGGGCCGCTGCTGGTTTTGTATAGGCATTAGGCCCAAAATTATAAACATAGTCTCCTTGAGACATTATTGGCGATATGTAATCTTGATTGCCACCCATATAAGAAATAATATCTTTTGGTAAATTACCTGTTTGGAAATTAGGGTCGTAATCTAATAATGCCAACGTTTCAACAAAGGAATTTAAACCCTCATCCATCCATGTCCATTGGCGTTCATCGCTATTTACAATCATTGGAAAAAAGTTATGCCCAACCTCATGTGTAATAACGCCAATCATACCTCTTTTCAGCCTCTCGGAATAAGTACCATCAGGCTTAGGACGTCCAAAATTGAAGCAAATCATAGGGTATTCCATCCCCATTTGTGCATGTACTGAAACTGCCTTATTATAGGGATAGTCAAAGGTAAGTTTAGAATATTCTTCTAAAGTATTGGCAACTACTCTAGTGGAATGCTCCTCCCATAGCGGATTCCCTTCTTTTGAATATAGAGAGATAGCCATAACTGAACGACCATTAATATCCACCGCCATGGCATCCCAAATAAATTTTCTTGAAGTTGCAAAGGCAAAGTCTCTAACATTTTTAGCTTTAAAGTGCCATGTTTTTAATTTTTTGCTTCTTTCCTTCTCAGCTTTTTCTGCTTCTTCTTGCGTCACTATAAAAACAGGATCTTTAAAAGATTTCTTAGCTTCCTCAAAACGTTTTAACTGCTGTCTCGTTAAAACATCCTTGGGATTTTGCAGCTCACCTGTAGCTTCCAATAAATGATCTGCAGGCACTGTAAGTTTCACATCAAAATCTCCAAACTCAAGAGCGAACTCACTACGTCCCCAAAATTGCATATTCTGCCATCCCTCCACATTATCATACACACAAAGTCTTGGATAAAATTGTGCAATTACATACGTATTATTACCATCTGGAAATGCTTCATATCCTGATCTTCCACCATCTGTAATATGGTTATTAACATTATACCACCACTTTATTTGAAGTTTAAACATTTCGCCTGGAGCTAAAGGTTTTGGTAGATTTATACGCATCATGGTTTGGTTGATCATATATGATAAATCTGAACCATCTTCACGCTTAACCTCTTCTATATTAAAACCACCATCAAAACGATCTCTTAAATGTCTTCTTGTGAAAGAAATTGGGCCATTATACGCGCCATTTCCAAACGATTCAGTGTTAATATCTGGAGTTTTAGAATCCTTGGCACGCATATTTTGATCCAACTGCACCCATAAATAGTCTAGATAATCATTTGAGTTGTTATGGTATGTTATTTTTTCATCCCCAAAAATTTGACTTTTATTCTCATCTAAACGGATATCCATCACATAATCTACCTGTTGTTGGGTATATTTATATCCTGGTGCTCCAGAAGCTGTTCTAGACTCATTAGGTGTAGCAAGTACATCTTTTAGCTGACGGAACTTATTTTGATCGGTATGCCCTTTAGGTTTTACTTTCTCTTGATCTTGAGCAAAGGCTCCTGAAATAATAAATAAAAAAGCAAAACAGATGTGAGTGATTTTTTTCATTGTTAGTTTTTAATTAGATGATGAAATTTATTGTTTTTTGTAGGTGTGAAAAAAATGGAACAACATAAAACTAATAGAAATTGAAATATGATAATAATTTATTTAGTTAAACATCAGAAGCAAAAAAGCGTACACAGTGTAGGCTTTATATAGATTTTGATCTTTATCCTTTAATACCTTGTTTAAAGTTTTCAAACTCCCCTTTCTCTTCTTTTTTAGGCCAAGAGTTGTTTGCGGTATCAATATCCGCAGTTTCTTCGTATGGATCTATAGCGATATTTACAATTTCTTTATCAGATGCGATAGATTTGCTTACCTCACTATCATTTAGTCTCCATATTTGCGCTGGATACTTTTCCATTTTTTTAGAACCGTCGGCATAAGTGTACTCCACAATAATCGGCATCACTAAACCACCTGGTTTTTCAAAAGTCACATTGTAAAAGTATTTAGGTGTCTTTATGTTTTGGCGTTCTTCGGCAGAAAAATTATCCATTACATATTCTTTTACTGTTTTTACCTCAGTAGGATCTGCATCCTTCATGGACTTTTTAAAATCCTCACTTCCTTCTTCAACCATATAAACTAGGGGTCTCAGCTGTTTTTTCTTGATCCCTCTTTCTTTCATTAAGTCCCTCATGTAGGCATTAGGTTCAGAAGAAACGTAATACTTTTTCACATCTTTAATTCCGATATCAACCCAATCCGTAGTGTAAAACCATCCTCTCCAAAACCAATCTAAATCAAATGCCGAGGCATCTTCCATGGTTCTAAAAAAATCTTCTGGTGTTGGATGCTTAAACATCCACCTATGAGCATATTCTTTAAAGGCATAATCAAAGAGATCACGCCCCATAACAGTTTCACGTAATATATTTAAAGCTGTTGCTGGCTTTCCGTACGCGTTATTGCCAAACTGATAAGTATTTAATCCTTTAGTCATAATTGGCGCAATGTAATCTTGATCGCCACTCATGTATGGAACAATCTTTTTAGCAGGACCTCTTCGGTGTGGAAACTCTGTATCACCCTCAGCCAACGCTTCTGGATAAGCTTCTGCAAAATCAACTTGAGCTACATATTGCACAAAACTGTTTAAACCTTCGTCCATCCATGTCCATTGACGCTCATCACTGTTAACAATCATAGGAAAAAAGTTATGCCCTACTTCATGAATTATTACTCCCATCATACCGTATCTTACTCGCGAACTGTAAGTACCATCTTCATCTGGTCTTCCGTAGTTCCAACAAATCATTGGGTATTCCATACCTTGATTTTTCGCATGTACCGATATTGCTTTATGATAAGGATAGTCAAAAGTCATTCTAGAATAGGATTTTAAAGTACTGGCAACAGCTTTGGTAGACCAATCTTCCCAAAGTGGATTCCCTTCTTTTGGGTACATGGAAACTGCCATAACATCTTTACCTCCAATCTTAACCGCCATCATATCCCAAATGAATTTTCTTGATGTAGCAAAACCAAAATCACGTACATTTTCAGCTTTTAACTTCCAAGTTTTTGTTTCTTTTGAAAAGCTTTTCTCTGCTGCCTCAGCCTCTTCTTGGGTTACAATTAATACGGGTTCATCAAATGAGGTTTTAGCTTGCTCGTAACGTTCCATCATTGTTTTAGTAAAAACCTCTTTTCTATTGATTAAAACACCTGTACCATCAAGAATATGGTCTGCTGGCACCGTAATATTAACCTCGTAGTCTCCAAAAACTAAAGCAAATTCATCTCGTCCCCAAAATTGGGAGTTTTGCCAACCTTCAA
This sequence comes from Jejuia sp., assembly GCA_049889775.1. Taxonomy (GTDB): domain Bacteria; phylum Bacteroidota; class Bacteroidia; order Flavobacteriales; family Flavobacteriaceae; genus Jejuia. The sequence continues at coordinate 318,253 of JBMHCT010000011.1, read as the reverse complement.
CATCACTATACACCGCCATTCTAGGAAAAAACTGCGCAATAACGTATGCACGATTACCATCTTTTGGAAAATACTCATAGCCAGAGCGCCCTCTTTTTGTAACATGATTGTTTATATTATACCACCATTTTATAGAAAAAGAGAATTTATCACCTGTCGCCATTGGTTTTGGTAGTTCGATACGCATCATGGTTTGATTTATAATATGCTTTAATGGAGTACCATCCGCCTCCTTAACCTCTTGAATATTAAAACCACCATCAAAACGTTCTTCCAAATATTTATTGCTAAATTGACTTGGGTACATTACCGGGTCTACGCCACTACCTTCAATTAAAGGAGATGGAGAATCTTTAGCTCTCATATTTTGATCTAATTGTACCCATAGGTATTTTAATACATCGGGAGAATTATTAGTATATGTAATAGTTTCAAAACCAGATAATTTCGCATTTTCATCATCTAGAACAATATCCATTTTATAATCGGCTTGTTGCTGATAATACGCATGTCCTGGAGCTCCAGAAGCGGCCCTATATACGTTGGGCGTAGAAAACTCATCATACAACTGCTTAAACTTGTTAGTATTGGTATGTCCTTTTTTTCTGGGAGTAGCTGCTTCCTCCTCCTGCGCATAGGTGTTAAGCGATAAAAAGGTAAGTGCTAAAACAGAGTACAAAAAATGCTTCATAAGAAATTATGATTTTTTAATAAATTAAAAAGATTAGTGACAATTTTTTACGTTTTTTGGATAAACGCTGCTAAAATAAGAGTTTTACAGGAGTTAAGACTTCTAAATTAGTTAAAATTTAACATTGCCTTATCTTTTTCCTTAGTTAAAATAAAACTCTTCTTTTTTTTATTAATATTTAGCTTCACAATATTTTGTTGCTCGCTAAACAAATCGAATAGTGTTTGGTTCGTAATCTCAAAAGCGTCAATACTTTTTACACCTTCAACTTCTAGATAGCATTTTACAATTCCTACATCAACTACCTTTCCTATAAATGCAATTTTTTGCTCTTTTCCGTCTATTTTAATCTTGAATTTCTCTAGTAAATAACGCTCTACATAAGCATCTACCAGCTCCGTATCTTCATCAATAATAAGGTTATCATCATAACGTTCTTTCAACACATTTTCAAAATCATCGGTAAACAATCTTGTAATAATCTGTACCGACTTCTTTTCCTTAACATACTCAATTTGTGTATTACTTATGTAATATTTATGAAGGTTCTGCATCGAAATCAATCCGAACATCAAAATCACAAATAGCATACTTTTCAGTAGTTTCATATAAATCATTTTGTGGTGCTCAAAGTTACGGTTTTTGTGTTTCAAAAAATATTCCAAAAGTGTAATCCTTTTACAAAATACTATCTTTTAGAGAGGGTATTAAAATTTGGGCGTTCCCCTTTGGGTCGGGCTTTCCGTTCCAAGTCCTCGCTCCGCCCAAGGGCTTCGCTGTGGGCTTTCCGCTGCAATCCCTAATGCGTGCGTACTTGCCAAATTCGGTTCTCAAACCCCTTTTTTCCTGCCATTTTACAAGTAACAATTTTCAATAATCTATTCCTTTTCCTGTTGATTTTTCTTGTAATGGACAAGCTTCTCATTTAAAAACTCAAGAATATCTAAATCTGATTTCCCATGACACTTTTCATAAAAACGTGCATCCAACTCACAGAAATAAAAAAAGTCCATTCTAAACTCCTCATCCAAAGCATTCATTTCAAACAAGGTTTCAGAAAAATCCTCTCTTATTTTATTGATAAGCGCATCGTCTCGCTCGTTCTGCACCCGTTGCTTAAGTATTTTTGTTCTTCCAGAAATACCATTTAAAATGGGATTTAGTGGAATACCTCCCGTTAAAGCTCCCAATAGCATTTTAGGTTTAAAATCTCCTGCTTCTGCTAATCTGCGCTCACTTTGTGTGGCGAGTTTACCTTTGTATCCTGGTATACCCACATCGTAAAAATTAATGGGTGCTTTACCTTCAACACTACCTATGTCTTTAGTTAAATTTCCAGAAAGTACTTTACCAACCGTAACCTGATTTAAAGTAGTAACCTGTTGTACCAAAACAACGGTCATTTTTCCTATTTCAAAAATAGCTTGCGAAATCACCACATATTTAGGCTCGTGCTGTACTGAAGAAAAGCTAATGGTGTCATTTACGTTTACGGGAATTATAAATTCACCTTTTGCATTAGTTATGGTAAACTTTTGTGCTGTTTTGTTAATGACATGAATGTTTTCAACATCAACATTACTTTCTACTTTTCCTGTTATTACAACAGATTGAGCACTAGTAATGGTAATTACAAAAAAGAAGCAATAAAGTAAAAGTATCCTCAAAAACAGTGCTTTAACACTGTAAAGAACGCAAGGATTGTCTTAATTAAATTTTAAAACGCCATTAAAGTTTTGTTAATAGCCTAGGTGTTTTACTTTTTCTTCTCCAAAAATTCGATACTTTTTTGGTTAAGGAGTTCTAAAAACTCTAACTCTTTACCATAGTTTAGTAGTGTGTAATCGAAGTCCTTAGATTCTACAAAGGCGATAAAATCCTCAACACGGTGTTCTGGAATGTTAAAATTGTCCACTAAAAATTCAGATGCAAAATAATATTTAATGGCTTCGGCTGGTACTTCAGGTATATCGGTTACCTTTTTCTCTTTAGCTTCAGATCTAAATACTGGCAATAACAACTGATCAACCACATTTACAATATTTAATCCATTGTAAAATTTATTGCGTTGAATGTCGTCACCCAAATTTGTTACCTGCGTTTTATAATCTGTTTCAAAATTATATTCACTGCTACGCTTCACCCCAAAATACAAAGCATCTAGTTTGGGGTTAAACGTCTCTGACCCTTCTATATCCGTTTTTAAAAAACCTGAAAGCCCCTTCGTTTTTATGATAATTTCATCAAGCTTATTGACTTCCTCTATCAAGAAAATTTTCATGTTTCTCGAATCAACAATATCCTTATTTACCTTAAAACTTAAATTCTGAAATTGCAAAGCACTTACTTCAATAATATCATTTTCAGCAACATCAATTGAGAATTCACCTTTATCATCCGTGATTGTTCCGTTATCTGCGGAGGCATTAAAAATGGTTATTCCCGATATATCACTATGCTCTACTATAATCTTTCCTTCTACTTTTGTTCTTTTTATATCTTGAGCTTGTAAAGTGAGAGCACAGGAAAGTAGTAACAGGTAAATACACTTTTTCATAGGTTAGGTTTTTCTTAAAGTTACATTAGTAAAACTAAAGCAACGCTTCTTTTTATTAAAAATACGACTTAAAAGTGATTTTATAAAATGTGCCCTTCTTAATAATTGTTAAAAAATTAACTAGCTTTAATTCTTTAAAGCATATTGAATGAAACAAATATTAATCGCCAGCACCTCCACTATTCATGGTAGTGGATATCTTGAATATTTACTTAATGAACTTTCCTCCTTTTTTAGTAATGCCAAAACTATTCTGTTTATACCCTATGCTAGACCAAGTGGTATTTCTCATGATGCCTACACCACAATAGCGGCAAAAGCGTTTGCTAAAATTGACAAAAATATTGTAGGTATTCACACTTTTGAAAATCCCAAAGAAGCTATTATAAATGCGGAAGGTATTTTTGTTGGTGGTGGAAATACTTTTGTGCTAACAAACGCCCTTTACAAAAACGATTTGGTAAGTACACTAAAAAATGTAATCCTTAACGGTACACCTTATTTGGGCACAAGTGCTGGCAGTAATATTTGCGGACTCACAATAAAAACGACCAATGATATGCCAATTGTTTACCCGCCAAGTTTTAATGCTCTTGGCGTTGTACCATTCAATATAAATCCGCATTATTTAGATCCCGATTCAAATAGCACTCATATGGGAGAAACTAGGGAAACTAGAATTAAGGAGTTTCATTATTACAACACACCACCTGTAATTGGTCTACGCGAGGGAAGCTGGCTGCACGTAAATGGCAAAAGCATCACCCTTAAAGGCCTTTTAACTGCCAGAATTTTTGAGTATAACAAACCTCCATATGAAATAGATGGTGGCGCAAACCTGAATGAAATTATATAAAAAAGACCTCATCTTTCAATGAAGTCTTTTGAGCGGGAGACCGGGTTCGAACCGGCGACATTCAGCTTGGAAGGCTGACGCTCTACCAACTGAGCTACTCCCGCATTAGCGGGCGCAAATATATAATCCTTCCCAGACTCTCCAAAACATATTTACAATTTCTTTAAAAAATGATAGCCTAAAATTTTGAAGCCCTCATTCATATAAAATTTATGAGACGCATAATTTGACACATAAGTATTTAACTCCACTGTTTTATAACCTTTTGCCTTTACATGATCATAAATCCATTTAAAAAATGCCTTACCCAAACCTTTTCCTTGATAGTCCTCTTCAATATAAACATGATCTACCTCAGTACTTTTTCCTGCATAATGCCTGGTGCAATACCAAATACCGCAAACCCCAATAATCGTATCATTATCCAGAATAACAGCACATTCATAATTTTGCTCAACCATTTCAAGACATCGACTCTCTAATTCTTCTTTTGAAATTCTATAATCATTCAACTTTTCAACTAAAGGCACAATACTGGTTATCAAGTGCTTCTCAATAATTTTAAAACTATATTTCATCGTATGTCTTAAGATTAAAAAACTATTTGCTTAAATTTAATAAGTTTGAAATATTTTCAAAGTGATATGAATGAATTCTAAAGAAAATTATACCGTAAAGTTAATTGATGCAAAAACTACCCATGTTGTTAGACATCCTGTTTTAAGAACTGGAAAACCTATTGATACTTGTATTTTTTCAGGTGATGACCTTGAAACCACCTTTCATTTGGGACTTTACAACAAAAAGGATTTAATAGGGGTTACCAGCTTAATGGCATCTGAAAACAAAACATTTCAAACCCCTTCGCAATACCAATTACGAGGAATGGCCATTTTAAAAGCGTTTCAAGGTAAAGGCCTTGGCGCCATATTAATTTCCGAAGGTGAAGCTATTTTAAAGCAAAAGCATGTTAATTTGGTTTGGTGCAATGCAAGAGAAATTGCCGTTAGTTTTTATAAACGTAACGGGTTTAAAATTATGGGAGTACCTTTTGAAATTCCTGAAATCGGCAAACATTATATGATGCATAAGTATTTATAATCTAAAATGAAGCATATTAGGGTGACTTAAAAAGCAAATAAGAGTCTAAACATTGTAACCCGAAATTTTGTAATTTAAAACCCTAAAACCATCAAAATGAGAGGAAGAAATTTTAAAATACGACTGCTAATAGGTGCTGCTATTGCTATATTTTTTGTTCTAAAAAGATGCAGCCAAAGAGAAGAGAATCCTTATACTGGCAGAATGCAGACAATTTCGATGAGCCCAGACAAAGAAATTGCAATTGGATTACAAAGCGCACCTCAAATGGCGCAACAACATGGTGGTTTGCATCCTAACAACCAATATCAAACGCTTGTGGATAATGTAGGCAATAAACTTGTAAACAATAGCATCGCAAAACAAACACCTTATAAATACGAATTTCATTTGTTGAATGATCCTAGAACTATTAATGCATTTGCGTTACCCGGTGGGCAAATCTTCATCACCTACGCCTTATTTTCTAAGTTAGAAAACGAGGATCAATTGGCTGGTGTTTTAGGCCACGAAATAGGGCATGTTTTGGGTAGACATAGTGCAGAGCGAATTGCGGAAAGTGAATATTGGCAGGGGTTGGCCACAGCGGGTTCTGTTGGTGCCGATATGGGCGGATTGGTAAGCGGCATTGGTCAACAAACCTTATTAACCAATGGTCGTGATGATGAACTAGAAAGTGATGATTTGGGTGTAAAATTTATGATTAAAGCCGGTTACAACCCCAGAGAAATGATAGGTGTTATGAAAATTTTGAAAGCCGCTGCTGGCCCAAATAGAGTTCCAGAATTCCAAAGCACTCATCCTGACCCCGATAATCGTATAGAGAAAATTGAAGAAGCCATTGAGAAATACAAAAATCAGTAACTAAAAAAGCCCTCGATTGAGGGCTTTTCTTCGTGACTAATTCAAAATAATTACATATACTTAATTATTTTTTCTTTTTTGACAAAGCTTCTTTTAAAACAGCTTCAGCATTTTCTGCTTTGTGTATTTCTGCGTATTTCAAAGCAGTCATACCTTTGTCTGATTTCACTTTTAATTTGGCACCATTAGAAATTAAAAGCTTTAAGATGTCGCATCTATTGTACTTAGCAGCATACATTGCAGGTGTTAACCCATTAGACTTCGCATTTACATTCTCGCCTAGGTTAATAAGCTTTTTAACAGTTTCAATGTCTCCTTTGGCTATAGAAATACAAAAAGGATTTACCTCTGTAATTTTTTGAACCGTTTGAGGGTTATTGTTCTCGAAAGACGTTGAAGCATTAATAGTACTAACTGAAACGCATAATGCGATTGCGGAAATAATGATTGTTTTTTTCATGATGAAAGAATTTTGATTAATGATTTTGTTTTTTGATTATGCTAAAGAGACGATGAAAAAATTAAATTGTTACACTACAATTTCTTAAATAACACTTTTTTAACGTTTATTTCACAACTTTTTAAGAACCAATTGTTGGTTGTGGAATTCAAAAAACTAAACATTTTTAAAATGACTTAATACAGTTCAATCCCTTTAAAATTAATATCTTTACACCCTAAAACAAACCTAGAATAATGAACAAAAAAACCATTTTAATGATACTTGATGGCTGGGGAAAATCTCCAGACCCCAAAGTTTCTGCAATTGATAACGCCAATACGCCTTTTATTGATAGTTTATATTCAAAATACCCTAACGCTTCTTTGCGAACGGATGGTTTACACGTTGGATTACCTGAAGGGCAAATGGGAAATAGTGAGGTTGGACATATGAATTTGGGTGCAGGCCGTATTGTTTATCAAGATTTGGTTAAAATTAATTTAGCTGTTGAAAATAAAACCTTAAATACAGAACAGGTTTTGGTTGATGCCTTTGATTATGCTAAAACGAATAATAAAGATGTTCACTTTTTAGGATTATTAAGTAATGGCGGAGTACACTCTCATATTAATCACCTGAAAGGCTTAATAGATGCCGCTGAAGAAGCAGGAGTTAAAGCATCTTATGTACACGGTTTTACCGATGGTCGTGATGTAGATCCAAAATCTGGAGCAGGTTTTGTTAAGGATTTACAAGATTATATTAAAGATACCAACACAAAAATTGCTACAATTTCTGGTCGTTACTATGCTATGGATAGAGATAAGCGTTGGGAACGCATTAAACTAGTATACGACGCTTTAGTTAATGCTGAAGGACATGCTTCCGAAGATATAATAGCGACTATTGAAAAAGGATATTCTGAGGATATTACTGATGAGTTTATAAAACCAATAATTGCCATTGATAAGAATAATGAGCCGCTTACGAAAATTAAGAACGGCGATGTAATTGTATTTTTTAATTTCAGAACAGACAGAGGAAGAGAATTAACAGAAGTACTCTCGCAAAAGGATTTTCCAGAATTTGATATGAGCACTTTAGATTTGCATTATGTAACACTTACAAATTACAACGACGAATACAAAAATGTAAATGTAATTTTCAATAAAGAAAACTTAAGTGAAACTCTTGGTGAGGTTTTAGAAAAAAACAATAAAACTCAAATAAGAATTGCCGAAACGGAGAAATATCCTCATGTGACGTTTTTCTTTTCAGGAGGAAGAGAGGAACCTTTTGCTGGAGAACAAAGAATTCTCAGAAACTCGCCAAAAGTTGCCACATATGATTTAAAACCTGAAATGAGTGCTTTTGAACTGAAAGATGCTCTTATTCCAGAACTTAAAAAAGGGGAAGTAGATTTTGTATGTTTAAATTTTGCTAATGGAGATATGGTTGGGCATACTGGTGTTATGGAAGCCGCAATAAAAGCTTGTGAAGCGGTTGATAAATGTGCAGAGGAAGTTATTACAACGGCATTGGAAAACGATTACACTACTATACTAATTGCAGATCATGGTAACTGTGAAACCATGGTTAATCCAGATGGTTCGCCAAATACGGCGCACACCACTAATCCTGTCCCTATTATTTTAATTGATAACGATTTAACCGAAATAAAAGATGGTATACTAGGAGATATTGCTCCAACCGTACTAAAATTAATAGGAGTTGAACAACCAAAAGCAATGACGCAATCCGCTTTGATATAAACGTATAGGAAAAAAGAATTACCTTTGCATAAACCCCAAATCTTAAAGCAATGAAATTTTCAGAAACATTAATAATAGCTGTTGATTTTGATGGCACTATTGTTGAAGATGCCTACCCCAGAATAGGAGAACCTAAAATATTTGCATTTGAAACGCTTAAGAAATTGCAAGAGGATGGGCATCGTTTAATACTCTGGACATACAGATGTGGGGATAAACTCGATGAAGCAGTTAACTTTTGTAAAGATAATGGTATTAAGTTTTACGCTGTAAATAACAGTTTTCCTGAAGAACAATTTACAGGTGAAGTGAGTAGAAAGATAAATGCCGATGTGTTTATAGATGATCGTAATATTGGAGGATTTCTAGGTTGGGGTGAAATATATCAGATGTTAACTAATGAAGTTATTAAGCCAATAACGTCTAAAAAACAAAAAAGTTTCTTGGATTTTTTTAAATCATGATTAAAGTAAAAACAGCTGAAGAGATTGAGTTAATGCGCGAAAGCGCTTTAATTGTTTCTAAAACGTTAGGAGAAGTAGCAAAAGCCATAACACCAGGTGTTACTTCATTACAGCTTGACAAGATTGCAGAAGAGTGTATTAGAGATCAAGGAGCTATTCCTGGCTTTTTAGGATTATATGATTTTCCTAATACGCTTTGCATGAGTCCAAATTCCCAAGTGGTTCATGGTATTCCTAATGGTGATCCATTAGTAGAAGGAGATATAATTTCTATTGATTGTGGGGCTTTAAAAAATGGGTTTTACGGAGACCATGCCTATACTTTTCCCGTTGGAGAAGTTACTCTAGAGGTAGAACAGCTTTTAAAAATAACAAAAGAATCTCTATATATTGGCATCAAAGAGTTTAAAGCTAATAATAGAGTTGGGGATGTAGGGTATGCCATTCAAAATTACTGTGAGTCTCATGGTTATGGTGTGGTAAGAGAATTAGTCGGTCATGGCCTAGGAAAAAAAATGCATGAAGACCCTGAAATGCCTAATTATGGACGTAGAGGTAGGGGCAAAAAATTTATCGAAGGAATGGTGGTTGCCATAGAGCCTATGATAAATATGGGTACTCAGCGCATTAAGCAGCATAGAGATGGATGGACCATTACTACTTTAGATAACCTACCTTCTGCACACTTTGAGCATAATGTTGCTCTAGTAGATGGTAAACCAGAATTACTCTCAACGTTCGCATATATCTACGAAGCTTTAGGTATTGAAAGTGATGAGGAACAGGAGTTCCGTAAAAAAGAGTTGGCGCTTTAAAGAGAAGATGAAAAAGCTTTTTAAGGTTGCTCTAAATTTAGTTCCCAGACCTTTACTAATTCGAATTAGCTACCTAGTTAAGCCAATTTTAGCCTTTTTTCTTAAAGGAAACAATTTCACCGACCCAATTGATGGTAAAAGTTTCAAAATGTTTTTGCCTTACGGTTATGGCTCACAACGAAATAATGTACTTTCACCCTCTACATTGTCCTTGGAACGCCATCGATTGCTCTGGTTATATCTAAAAAATGAAACTACTTTTTTCAGAGAAGAACTTAAAGTATTGCACTTTGCCCCAGAGCAAGCTTTCTATAAACGCTTTAAAACTCTAGATAATTTGGATTATGTAACAACCGATTTAAATTCACCATTAGCAGATGTGAAAGCAGATATTTGCAATCTTCCATTTAAAAATGATGAATTTGATGTTATACTTTGTAATCATGTTTTAGAGCATATTCCAGATGATATCAAAGCGATGCAAGAACTTTTCAGGATTATGAAACCAGATGGTTGGGGCATTTTTCAAATCCCTCAAGACTTAAACAGAGCAACTACTTTTGAGGATGATACAATAACAGATAAAAAGGAACGGGCTAAAATTTTTGGGCAATACGATCACGTTAGAGTTTATGGACGTGATTATTTTGACAAACTCCGTTCCATTGGATTCACTGTTGAAGAAGTAGACTACACCAAAAACCTCTCTAGAGATTTTATTGAAAAATATTGTCTAGCCGAGGGTGAAATTATCCCAGTAGTTTATAAATCAAAATAAACAACTAACTATATTCCGTAAATATTATTATCTTCAAATACTTTTGTTACTCTTGTAAATTTGAAGAACCAAACATTATCAAAACAAATTGGTCTTGCCCTTGGACCTATTATCTTTTTTACAGTATGGCTATTGCCATTTGAATTTATTTCTGAAAAAGGCAACATCGTAATTGCTATTGCTTTATGGATGATTATTTGGTGGATTACCGAAGCTGTTTCCATATCTGTTACGGCGCTTTTACCTTTACTTTTATTTCCATTATTTAATATTATGCCAATGGAAGAAGTAGGCGCTAACTATGGTAGCCCAATTGTTTTCCTCTTTTTTGGTGGATTTGTACTTGCCCTTGCTTTAGAAAAAGTAAATCTTCACAAAAGAATTGCCCTAAATATTATCAAAAAAACGGGAACATCTCCTAATAATGTAATTCTCGGATTTATGATCGCAACTGCTTTTATGAGTATGTGGATAAGCAATACAGCTAGTACAGTGGTAATGTTGCCCATTGCTATTTCAGTAATAAAATTATTAATACATGATGAAGATGGTTTTACCCAAAAAGATAAAAATTTTGCTTTAAGTGTGATGCTAGGAATTGCATTTTCAGCCAACGCTGGCGGTATTGCAACTATAATTGGCACCCCGCCTAACTCTGTTTTGGTTGGCCTTTTGGAAAATGAGTACAATATTGAGGTGTCATTTTTTAAATGGATGCTATTGGGTTTACCTTTTTCTATTGTGTTAATCACTATAATCTACTTCATTCTCGTAAAATGGCTATTTCCATGTAAGGGACTAAATTTTATAAGTTCAAATAATCTAATTGATTCAGAAATTAAAAAGCTTGGTAAAGTCTCTTCAAAAGAAAAACAAGTATTAATTGTATTTAGCGTAATGGTATTTCTTTGGATTTTTAGAAGCACTATTAATTCGGTTTTTACCCAGTTTAAGCTATCTGACACACTAATTAGTATAACAGGAGCGATTGCGCTTTTTGCTATTCCGCATAATTTGAAAAAAGGTAATTTCATCTTAAAATGGGATGATACGAGAAACTTAGCTTGGGGCATTCTTATACTATTCGGTGGTGGTTTGGCATTAGCAAAAGGCATGTCTTCGGCAGGTATTGTAGCAGTTGTGGCAGAGGCTATTGCTAGTACCAATGTTAGTGTAATTCTTATAGCGTCGTTGCTTATTTTGCTTATGCTTTTTATGACAGAATTAATGAGTAACGTGGCTTTAATTGCGGTATTAGCACCTGTTGTGGCAGGTATAGCTATCGGGTTAGAAATCCCTATTCTTCACTTACTTATTCCTGTAACTATGGCAAGTAGTTGCGCATTTATGCTGCCTATGGCTACACCGCCAAATGCCATTGTTTTTGCAAGTGGTTACATTAAAGTGCACCAAATGGCTAGGGTTGGTATTATAATCAATATAATCGCAGTATTACTTATTGTTGCGGTATTTCAATTTTTTGTACCATTCGTATTTTAACAAACCGCTATTTAACTGGAAATCCATTTAATGCTAAAGTTTCCAACTCCATTTTTTCATTTTCAAAAATCAAAAAAACCTTTAATTCTGGATGCTCTTTCAAAAACAATTTCATATTATCAATTCCCATAGCCTGAAACGCCGTAGCGTATCCATCGGCAACCATACATTTATCAGCAATTACCGAAACACTTAAGATATTGGTTTTTGATGGGTAACCTGTTTTCGTATCAATAATGTGTGCATATTTTTTTCCATCTTCATCTATCTTAAATTTACGATAGGTTCCAGAGGTAGCCATAGCTTCGTCTACCATATTTATAATTTTGTAAACGGATTGTCCACCATCAAATCTGGGTTCATCTACCCCTATGCGCCATAGCGCATTCTTCTCAACATTTTTGCCCTTAACACGTATTTCACCACCAATTTCCACTAGATAATTGGTAATGCCTTTTTCTTCTAAAAAATCACTGATGACGTCGACACCATAACCTTTTGCAATAGCATTAAACTCTAGATAAGTCCCCTTTGGTTTTTCAACAAGACCATTATTTTCTATTACTACTTTGTCAAAACCAACATATCGCATTAAGCTATCTATAACCTTTGCATCTGTCAAAAACTTATCGGTTTCTGCCCCAAAACGCCATGCATTTACAACATCACCTATCGTCGGATCAAAAACACCTTCAGTATCAATATATATTGTTTTGGCAGCGTTAAAAACAGTTTTAAAATGATCATCAACTGTGACGGTTTTATTTCTATTCAATTTAGAAATATCAGAATCGAAAATATAAGTGGACATTGACTTATTGAGTACAGCAAACAAACTATCAAATTGCACAGTATAATCAATTTCGGAATTATAAATGGCTTTATAGGAAGTACCAAATACTGCACCTGATAGTACGGTGTTACTATTTGCTTCTGTTGCTTTCTTTTTTGAATCGTGTTTGCACGAAACAGTAAACAAAAGCAGAACAAAAACGATGTTTAAATATTTCATTTAGTTCAGGTTATTCTCGATAAATTGAATCCCGTTGTACTCCAAAAGATAATCTTCATTCAAGTATACTGGTAAATCATCACCTTTGGGGTTGCCTAAGCCAACACCTGCATACAGTACTTTCGCTTCCTTTTCAAACGCATGCTTTTTAAAGGCTTCCATCCAAACTACATCATAATTATTTGGATTATCTGGCAACAACACTGCACGAACCACTACGAAATAGTACTGGCTATTTTTATCTATGCAAACAAACTGAGGGTGCTTTTTAAGCTTACTATTTACAGCTACAAACTCAAAACCACGTTGTTCTAAATCTTTCCCAACATGATTCATTGCTAAGTTATGAAGTTCTTGTTTTGATAAGGGTTTGCTCATACTGCAAAAATAAGAAAAGAAAAAATGTGATGACATTTTAAAAAGCTTTCGATGTGTAAATGAAGTAGAACATTAATAACATTCCTTTATTATGAAAATATTTAAAATACAAAGTCTATTAGCTCTTTTAGTATTTATAGTTTCATCCTGTAGTTCTGAGGATAATGATGCTGTAAATTTTGCAAATGCTACCTCGCGAGAAGGTTGCCCTAATGTTGTTGGACCAACTGCGGTTTATTGGGATGCAGCCAATGGAATTCCAGCTCCTTTCACTAGCATACCGATAATGCCAGAACCTAAAACAAGATTTACGCACTCATTGCCAAGCCTTAATATGAGTTTTGATTTTCCTCAAGGGTATACCGCAACAGAGGTTTTTGTAACAAATAGTGCATTTGGTGTGGACCTGAGAAGATCAAACAACAACGCTCAAAACAAAGTGCTTTGGAAGTATTATCCAATCGTATCATTTTCAACTACAAATATCGATCAAATTAGAGCATTTGTTATTAACGATCTTTTGGTAAATGAATATGGTTTTAACGGCACACCAATAATAGATTGTGCCACACCAAATCAAACAGCTGATTTTGGCGGAATTACAAGAACCGTAAGTAATAGAGCTATTCGTTTTGGTAATACAAGAGCCATTATTTCAGTAGCTGTTGTACCAACTCCATTGGGAAGTTCTGCAACAATTTCAATTTCTGCTGGCCCAATTAACGAATTTGACAATTTAGTAATGAATGTATTTTTCCCAATAACTTTTGAACTATTACTTCCAGATAGAGAATCACTTTCAGACAGAGATGGTGATGGGGTACCTGATGTATTTGATATTGCACCTGATAATCCTAATGTGAGTTAACAAATGTTAAACAACTAATATATTAGTCACTTAATAGTAATGTATTTGACGAAAAATGAAATAATTGTATATTTCCTTCTGCTATTCATACATGGGGAAAACGTTACACTTATTAAGTCAGTCAGAACTTGTTGACGCCATAAAATCCAATAAAGCGGATGTTTTAAAGCATGTTTACACGGTAAATTATCCAAAGGTAGAAGCCATGGTTTTAAAAAACAGTGGTTCTATTGAACATGCCAAGGACATTTTTCAAGATACGTTTATAACCGTATGGATCCATATAAAACAAAATAAGTTTACGCCTTTAAATGATAGTGCTTTACAAGGTTACATTTATCGAATATCGAAAAATAAATGGACAGATATTTTAAGATCAAAATCTTTTAAAAATGTTAAGACTTTAGATGAAAGTACATCTAAAAATATGGATGAAACAGAAGAACATATTGAAAGTGAAGACCATAAATTGAAAATGGCCATGACAGCTTTTGAGAATTTAGGAGAACCCTGTAAGCAGCTCTTAAAAACCTTCTATTTTGAAAAGAAGTCTCTAAAGGAAATTTCAGAAACATTGCAAATTGAAGAAACTACAGCCAGAAACAAAAAATACAGATGTATGCAGAAATTGAGAGCTGTGGTGTTAGCCTCAAAACCTTAAACTTTGAATAAGAGTAATAACATATCAGAAGAAGTATTGGAGACCATCGAGAGCTATCTCAATGGCCAATTAAACACTCGGGAACTTGATGATTTTGAGCGTCTAATGGCTATTGATGACGATTTTAAAGCTCAGGTGGAAGAGGTGAGAACAATGTTATTTGGCATTGAAGCCCAGTCTTTAAAAGAACAATTAGACGATTTTCATAACGAAATACCGAAGTCTAAAACACAAACAACAGCAAAACAAAAAGTTAGGTTTTTAAGATACAGTAGAATAGCGGCGGCGGCGGCAATTATTATAGCTATTGGCGGCATTTGGTTTTTTAGTGGCTCTCCCAACAAAAAACTTTATGCTAAGTATTTTAAGCCAGATCCTGGATTACCCACAACCATGAGCAGCACAGATAATTTTGAGTTTTACGATGGTATGGTAAGTTACAAATATGGAGATTATGACATTGCCATAGAAAAATGGAAATTATTATCAGAAAAAAAGCCTGAAAATGATACGCTCAATTACTTTTTGGGCGTTGCACATTTAGCGAATAAAAGTGAAGCTGAGGCAATTCCTTATTTAGAAAGATCTATTGAGGCAGAAGATAATTTTGTATTCTTAGATGAGGCTTATTTATATCTGGGACTTGCCTACATTAAAACGGGCAACATAGAACTAGCGAAGAAAAATCTTAGTTTGAGTAATGCTGAAAAAAGCAAGGACATCCGTTTAAAGTTGAAAGATTAATTAGGTTAATATGAAAGTAGCAACTTCACTTGTAAAAACCACGATTCCAGTTGCTCTAGCATGTTTGGCACTTAATCTATCCTCACAAAACAAGACTGCTTTCTCAATTGAATATTTAGAAGACCTTATTAACAATGATTCTCTAGTTAAAGCCGAAGAATTACTAAAACATCAGGAGAAGTTATACTTTGAAGCTAAAGCATATGATTCACTATCCAAACTTGTTTATTTTCACGGACGTATAGCGCAACTTAAAGGAGATAAAAACTTTTTAAACAAAAGTAAAACTGCCGCAGAAAAGTTAAAAAACGCCACCTCGAGTCCGGATGTTCTTTACAATGTATATTCTGATATATCCAGCTTAACCGTTGAAAATAACCTATTCCAGGAATCTTACAACTATAATCAATTGGGTTTCGAGCAAGCTAAAAAAACTTCAGAAGACCGTTTGAATAAAATGTCTAATAGAGCGTATGGATTAGCAAGTACAGCTTATTTTATGACAAATTATAGCCTTGCAAAACAACATGGTTTAGAAGCCTTCAAAATTAATGAGAACAACCCTAATGCAAGTCCTAAACTAGTGTATAGTGCCAGTAATATACTAGGGGTGTTAATGCAAAGCGAAAACAAATTGGACAGCGCATTGTATTATTATAACAAAGGTATTGATGCTTTAAAAGATAAAAAAGGTGACTTAGGTGAGCGTTATTACTACCCTGCTATCTTGGAAAGTAATACTGCTGTTATTTTGATGAATAAAGGCCGTTTCGCAGAATCAATAAAAAAACAACAAGGTGCCATTAAAAATTATAAAATCTTCATTGATTCATCTGAAACGCATCCTAGTATAAAAAATATTAAGTACAACTACTTATCAACCATTAATGATATGGGTAGTAATTATGTAAAGCTAGGACAGGTTGATCGAGCGCTTCAATTATTTGAATACAATTATGAAAAAGCGAAAATCTTTTTTCCAACAAATAGCATTCAACAAGTTGTATTCATCAATCAACTAGCCCAGGGAAAATGGGTTGCAAACGATGGTTTAAGAGCATTGGAGCTCATAGATGAATCTTACCAAAAGTTTAAAAACTTACCTACAGATTATACAGGCTATATGACATATACCATAGGCACAAAAGCTAGTATATTAGAAAGTTTAAACAAAGTAGAAGATGCGCATGCAGCCTATCAATTAAGCGAAACTTTATATCAAAAAGTAAGTCCAAATACTTTCAGTCCAGATCGACTTACAAAATTGAGAGACGCCGCAAAATTTTATTCAAGACATGGTTATGTTGAAGAAGCGGAGAAAGCAGCAAACAAAGTTTTAAATGCCATAAAACTTACAGGCAAAGGTGAGAGTTTAGAGATCATTAAAGCAAATGATCTTATGGCAGAAGTGCAGTTTAATCTAGAAAATTACAATACCTCGATAGACTGGGCAGATCGTACTTTAGAACTCATAAAACACAACAAATTAGCCAAAAGTATTGATTCGTCCTATTGGAAAGCGTTAGAGCTGAATCCTATTTTATTTAAGAATAAGGCAAGATTAAAACTTTCCAACTCCAATAACCAGAAGGAAATTAAGAGTATCTACAATGCTTTAAGAGATGCGGTGGGTACATTAAACGCATCATCTGCTAGATATTCTTCAAGTCAGGATAAAGCTGAATTTTTATCCAGAACAAAACCATTTTTAGATTTTACTTCAGAGGTTGGTATGATGTTATATAATTTGACCAATGAAAACGAGTATTTGAATGATATAATTTCTATGCACGAATCCTCTCTTTACAACCGAATACGATCCAAACTTAGTATACGTGACAATATGAATTTTCATAATGTACCTGATAACATAATACTTAGAGAAAAAACGTTAAAAGATAGCTTGGAGCTATTGCTCGATGACAACGACATTAATGACCTAAAAATTCAGCGTTTTGTAGATATAAATCAAAAATGGCAAAATTTTCTTAATGAATTAAAACAAGATTATCCTAAATACTATGAAATGCGTTACCAAACCATCAAGCAGACATTAGGTGAAATTAAGACAGCCATTCCTGATAATACAACAGTAGTGCGTTACATTTTTAACAACAACAATCTATATGCGTATGTAATTTCAAAACATAGCTCTAAACTATACCAATTGAACCCAGAAAATATAGAACAATACATTCAAGAAATATCTAACAACGATTCTGATTTTAAGTCTACCATAAAAGCAATTAATTATTTGTACAATGCACTTTGGCTACCTTTTGAATCTGTTATAAATACTGAGAGCGTTATAATAATTCCCGATGGTATCCTCTTTAATTTAAGCTTCGACGTATTAACAAAAGACAAGATTACTTCCTTTACAGACCTACAGAAATTGAGTTTAATAAGTAAATACAATATTTCGTACAACTATAGCTTGTATCTCCTAGACAATACCAAATCAGTAGTAAATTATAGTAATGACTTTATTGCATTTGCACCAGAGTTTAACGCGGATATGAAGGAAAAATACAAGATTAATATTTCAGATTCTATCACCTTAGATAAAACATATTTAACCTTGCTACCCCAGCCATTTTCAGTAGACATAGCGAAAACTTACTCAAAATTATTTGATGGTAGTTCATTTATTAATGAAAATGCTTCAAAAAAAGTATTTACTCAAGAGGCCAAAGAACACAAAATTATACACATTGGCACGCATGCGGAATCCAATAACGTATCGCCTGAATTATCCCGTTTGATTTTTGCTAAAAACATCACCGACTCATTAACTATAGACGATAATTCACTCTATACGTTTGAAATATATAATCAAAATCTTGCTTCAAACCTTGCTATTTTAACGGCTTGTGAAACCGGAAAACCCACCTATCAAGCTGGAGAAGGTATGATATCTCTTGCCCACGCATTCAACTATGCTGGAAGCGAAAGCATTTTAACCAGTCTTTGGAAGATTGATGAAAAATCGAGCTCAGAAATCATAGAATTATTCCTTAAAAATATTAAAAAGGGCATGCCCAAAGACAAAGCATTACAAAAAGCAAAACTTCAATATATTTCTGAGGCTGATGGTCGTACTATTACCCCCAACTATTGGGCAGGCTTAGTACTAATTGGTGATGTTTCTCCAATAAATTTAAGCACTTCTACAAATACGTTTTGGTACTTTGCTTTCGCTTTGATTGCAATACTTATAGTATTTTTAATAGTGAAAAGAAGAAAAACCTAGACCCTACTTGAATCTGACAAATTTAGAATCATAAAACGTGTAGTTAGATACAGGAATTACAGCGTCTTTTTTCAGATGATACCATGGAGAAAGATCAGAATCTTCCAAATTTTTAACCAAATGCACACTTTGGGCGGGCGTATTTCCTTGGAATAACAAGTAAATTTTATCGCCTTCAGAATTAACCGCTTCATCACAAATCATTACAATATGTCCTGGTGATCCGCCTTTAATAAGCATATCTCCAAGCTTTAAATTCTTAACTGTATTAATTTTAGGAAGTTCATTATATAAAGACAAAGTACCGGAGTACATATATATCAAATTAAGGTATTTATAAAAATTTTCTTTTGAACGATCTACGGAAGCTGTTTTAGAAAAGGATACGCTATTGCCTCTAATTTTCGGCCTGTAACCTTCGGCATACTTTTTCCAGGAACAATAATCTCCACTTGTAAAATTAAAACCTATGACATTCTTTCTGTTGTTATCCCATAAATATTCGCTTCGAATCCTAATTAAAGCATCGGCACACTGTTGTAACCCATTTTTGGGTACAGGAATGTCTAATATACCAATGTGACCAAACTGCCAAAAGTATTCGGAATCATCGTAATTGATAATTTTAGTTCCAAAAGGTTTTAGTTTGTAGTTTCTTAAATATTCTTGAAATGAGCCTTTGGGATATTTTACCCTTGAATACCCTTCAGGAAGATTTACCCGCGATTTAATAGTTAAACTATCCTTATTTAAAAGGCCTGTAGGTTTAATTTCTGAAATAATGGCATTGGCGGTATGTTGTACTGGTTCAATTTTGAAAAAGATGGTGATTAATATAACAATCCCAATCAATAATGCCAATAGTCTTTTCATACTTCAAAAACGAATTAAGTCTACTATTCGTATAGGTCCAGCTAAATTTTAAGAATAATTTCAGTGCAAAAACCTTATAATTTTAGTAACTTCAATGAAAAATTGATGTTATGGATAAATCTTCACGTTTAGACTCAGCAATTAAAAAGCTGTATGTAGCCTTTCATAATGAAACTTTAAACCCAGAATGTTGCCAACAGTGTGCCGTTGGGAATATTTTAGATAATACCGATAGTTGGAAACATTTATCCGATGGCCATGGGTCTTTAGTATTGAATTATGTTGGTAAAGTGCATCAAACCTTGGGCAGAAAGTTTAACGGATACACACCTTTAGAACTCCTCAAAATTGAACACACCTTTTTAAAGGCCTGTGGTTTTAAGGTGCCTTTGCATTACAAGAATAGCAAACCAGAAAACCCAATGGATAAGGATATTCTATTTGATGGATTGAGTGCAGTAATTGCTTTATTATGCGAATTAGATGGTGTGAAAAATGTGATGGATTATACTAAATTATTTGAGGTTGAAAATGAAAAACCAAAATATAGTTTAGCTTAATTATTGTATATATTAAAAAATGACAAAGCCAACTCAATTGAGTTGGCTTTAGTTTTATATGAGATACCGAGCTAATTCAGTATATCCTTTTTCGATAATTGGGGATTATCTTCTATCCTCCAAAGTCATCAAATCTGATGTGTTCATCTGGGATACCAAAGTCCTCTCCCATTTTTTGAACTGCTTTGTTCATTAATGGTGGGCCACAGAAATATAATTCGATATCCTCAGGAGACTCGTGTTTACTCAAATAATTATCAATTACACAATTATGAATAAATCCAACAAAACCATCTCCAGGAGCATCAATATCTTCTTTTACTTTCCAGTTATCTTCTTCTAAAGGTTCAGACAATGCTAAATAGAATTTGAAGTTAGGAAAGTTCTTTTCTAAATCGTAGAAGTGGTCTAAGTAGAATAACTCACGTTTAGAACGTCCTCCATACCAATACGTAACTTTTCTTCCTGTCTTTAATGTTTTGAATAAGTGGTATAAGTGAGAGCGCATTGGTGCCATACCAGCTCCACCACCTACATATAACATTTCGCTTTCAGACTCATTAATAAAGAATTCACCATAAGGGCCAGAAATAGTACACTTATCACCTTTCTTTAAATTAAAAATATAAGATGATGCCACACCAGGGTTTACATCCATCCAACCGTTTTTAGCACGATCCCATGGTGGTGTTGCAATACGTACATTAAGCATGATTTCTCTACCTTCAGCTGGATAAGACGCCATAGAATAGGCACGCTCAACAGTCTCGGTATTTTTCATTACTAATGGCCAAAGTCCAAATTTATCCCATTCAGCTTTGAACTTGTCTGGTGTTTCGTGTTCCTCTGGGTGTGCTGTAATATCAATATCTGAATATTTTACTTCACATTCAGGAATTTCAATTTGAATATACCCTCCAGCTTTGTATCCCATATCCTCTGGAATTTCAACTACAAATTCCTTGATAAATGACGCTACGTTATAATTACGTACTACTACTGCTTCCCACTTCTTAATACCAAATACCTCTTCAGGAATGGTAATATCCATATCCTGCTTCACTTTAACCTGACATGCTAAACGAGCACCATGTTGTAATTCTTTTCTTGAGAAATGAGGTGTTTCAGTTGGTAAGGCTTCTCCTCCACCAGAATTTACGTGACATTCACATTGAATACAAGTTCCACCCCCGCCACAAGCCGAAGGTAAAAATATTTTACTGCCACCTAAAGTAGATAGCAATGTACCTCCAGAAGCTACTTCAATTTCTTTTTCACCATTAATTGTAATCTTTACAGGTCCAGATGGTGATAATTTTTGCTTTACAAATAATAGTAAAGCTACCAACAACAAGGTAATTACCAAAAATGCAGCTACCGTTGCTACTACTGTTCCTAATGTACCGGCTGCTAATATCATATTACTCATTTATTATTATGTTGTTAGCTACTTTATTTTCTTCTGAATCTTGCACTTGAACCGTTTGCTCCTCTTTTTTTCCTGCTTCATCATCTCCACCAGTTAACATTCCACCAAAACTCATGAATCCAATCGCCATTAAACCTGTAATGATGAATGTAATACCCAATCCTCTTAAGGCTGGAGGCACACTTGAGTATCTGATTTTCTCACGAATGGCTGCAATAGCTAGAATTGCTAAAAACCAACCAATTCCAGAACCAATTCCGTAAGTAGTTGCCAAACCTAATGTAGCTATTTCACGAGATTGCATGAATAATGAACCTCCTAAAATTGCACAGTTTACTGCGATTAGTGGTAAGAAGATACCTAATGAATTATATAGTGAAGGAGAAAACTTCTCAACTACTATTTCTACCAACTGTACCATTGTTGCAATAGTTGCAATAAACATGATGAAGGATAAGAAACTTAAATCATAATCTGCATACTCTGCTCCTAACCAAGATAAAGCTCCAGGTTGCAATAAATACTGATCTAATAACCAGTTTAATGGTACTGTAATGGCAAGTACAAATATTACTGCTGCTCCTAAACCAACTGCTGTACTTACCTTTTTAGATACTGCTAGATACGAACACATTCCTAAGAAAGTGGCAAATACCATGTTATCTATAAATATCGACTTAAAAAATAATTCTACGTGTTCCATCTATTCTGAATTATTAATGATCTTCTACTAACGCTTTGTTTCTTGTACGTTGTACCCAAATTATAATGCCTACAACAATTAATGCCATTGGTGATAACAGCATAAAACCATTGTTTTCATATCCTATAGAATACAAGCCTGTTTTTTCAATTGGATCTCCTAAAACTTTAAATCCTAATAAGGTGCCAGAACCTAACAATTCTCTAAAGAATCCAACGATAATCAATATCGCGCCATATCCAGCTGCATTGCCGATACCATCCAAAAATGATCTCCAAGGACCATTACCTAAAGCAAAGGCTTCAAAACGTCCCATGATAATACAGTTGGTGATAATTAACCCAACGAATACCGAAAGCGTCTTACTCAACTCATAAGCAAAAGCCTTCAATACTTGGTCTACTATAATTACTAATGCAGCAACTACAATTAACTGAACAATAATTCTAATTTTTGAAGGAATGATGTTACGCATTAGAGAGATAACAACATTACCAACACCTAATACAAACAATACCGAAACTGACATTACAATAGATGCCTTTAACTCTGCTGTAATTGCCAATGCTGAACATATACCCAAAACCTGAATGGTAATTGGGTTGTTATCCGCTAATGGGTCTGTAATTAACTTTGTGTCTTTTTTTGAAAGTAAGCCCATAAATTAATTGTTTTTTAGGTTATCGAAATAAGACACATAAAGCTTTAAATCGCTTTTAATCATTGCCGTAACGCCATCACCTGTAATGGTAGCTCCAGCAATTGCATCTACTTCATTATCTGTTTTATTTTCATTTTTAGGATCTGCATTTCCTTTGGCAACAGTAATTCCTTTGAATTTACCATCGGCTTTTAAATGCTCTCCTATAAAATCATCCATAAAGAAACGCTGCTTAATGTTAGCACCTAAACCTGGTGTTTCACCTTTATGGTCAAAGTACGCCCCTTGCACTACCATGTTTTCGTCCATGGCAACATAAGCCCAAATTGCATCCCAAAGTCCTTTACCTCTAATTGGAGCGATGTAATAGGTTTTACCATCTTTTTCTCCAACAAATAGTGGCAACTTTCTTTCTAATCCAGCTTTGGCATTAGATTGCTCTTTCTTAACATCAATTAAATAAGCTTGGTCATCTTCAGATACTTTTCCTCCTTCAATTACCAATTGTTTTTTAATGTATTTATTGAATAATTCAGGAGCGTCAGCAGTAGAAACAAAATTTGCACTACTCTCATCATTCTCATTAACACCCATAGCGTAAAGAATGTTTTGCTGTTTTTCTAAACGTTTATTTTCCGTTATATTGGGTTTTAAAGATGACGCAGTAAACGCTAACAAAGAGCCTACAACAACTACCATCGCAACAGCGAATATAATTGTATACGAATTTTTATCTGTATCCATTGCCATAACTAAGCAGTTTTAACTTTTAAACGTTTCATTCTTTTCTTTACGTTACCTTGAACCACGTAATGATCAATAGTTGGTGCAAATACATTCATTAATAAAATTGCTAAAAATACGCCTTCAGGATAAGCAGGATTGAATACACGAATCATAATTGAAATAAACCCAATTAGGAAACCGTAAATCCATTTTCCTTTATTTGTTTGTGAAGCAGTAACAGGATCAGTAGCCATATAAACAGCACCAAATAAAACACTACCTATAATTAGGTGTTGCCAGAATGGAACACTCATCAATCCATAGAACTTACTTGATTCTCCAATCCAACCAGCATCAACAACACCGTTGAATATCAAGCCCATTACTAAAGCACCAATTAAAGTAGAGACAATAATTCTCCAACTTCCTACTTTAGTAAATATTAGAAATAACGCTCCGATTATGATTAAGAATTTTGAGGTCTCTCCAACGGAACCTGGAATTAATCCCCAAAACATATCCCAGTAATCGTAAACTATTGCATTATTTTGAGCATAGGAACCGAGGATAGTCTCTCCAGAAATAGCATCTAAGTTTTCTCCTGCAGCAATCATTTGATCGCGTTCTACAGCTCCGTGCACCCATACTTTATCACCAGACATCCAAGTTGGATATGCGAAGAATAAGAATGCTCTAATTGTTAATGCAGGATTAAGGATATTCATCCCAGTACCACCAAATACTTCTTTACCAATTACAACTCCGAATATCACTGCTACTGCAAGCATCCACAGTGGAATATCCACAGGAACAATAAGAGGAACTAACATTCCTGTAACTAAATAACCCTCTTCTACTTCATGTCCTTTTAAAACAGCAAACAAAAATTCTACTGCCAAACCAACACCATAAGACACAACAACCAATGGTAAAACCTGTGTTAAACCAACAATAAAATTATCCATTGTCCAAAACGAAGCTCCTAAAAACCCTTTGGCAGAATCAATCTCTCCTAATGCTAAATAGTGTTGATAACCAGCATTGAACATACCAAAAATTAAACATGGCACTAAAGCCATAATAACGGTGTTCATGGTACGCTTTAAATCGTCTGCCGCTTTAATATGTGTGCCACCATGCGTGGTTTCATTTGGCAGATATAAAAACGTATGAATTGCATTAAAAGCAGGAGCCATTTTCTTGCCTTCATACTTCAATTTTAGCTTATGTAATTTCTCTTTTAAACCCATTATCCTATCTCTTTAAGCATTAAGTCTAAACCTTCCCTTATAATTTTTTGATGTGGTTGTTTAGAAACACATACAAATTCCGTTAGCGCAAAATCCTCAGGAGCAACCTCATACATTCCTAATGCCTCCATTTCATCTAAATCTTGATACATACAAGCTTTAAGAATTTGCATTGGGTAGATATCTAAAGGAAATACTTCTTCGTAAGTTCCTGTAGTTACAAAAGCACGATGCTCACCATTGGTATTGGTATTAAGATCGTATTTCTTATTCGGATTTAACCAAGAAAACGTAAAGGCTCTTGATGTAGATATTTTATTAAAAATTGGCTTATTCCATCCAAAGAATTCATAATCATCACCTTCTGGAATGACGCTTATAATGTTGCTGTAATAATCTAAATGTCCATCGGGCTGAATTTCTTTTCCGCTCAGTACATTTCCTGAAATAATTCGCGCATTGGCATCTTTTTCCACACCTTTATCATAAACCATTGTGGCGATTTCACTACCGATTTTAGTAACGAAGTAACGCGGTGCTTTTATTTCTGAACCAGCCAGTGCAACAATACGTTCTGCATTGAACTTTCCCGTCAATAACAATTCGCCAATAATTACAAGGTCTTGAGCGTTAACCGTCCAAACTACCTCACCTTTGTTAATTGGGTCAATTTTATTAATCAAAGTCCCCACATTACCAGAAGGATGTGGCCCTGAAACTTTATGTAAAGTAACCCCGGATAAGCCTGCTAAAGGAGAACTTGCGTTTTTCTCTACGGAAACATGAACCTTTCCATCAGTCAATTTACCTAAAGCTGTTACGGCAGCTTGTAACTCAGCATCTTTACCTTGCAGGGTGAAATCTAAATCTGCAGCTAATGGCGCACTAGCATAACCAGAAATAAAAATAGCTTTTGGAGAAGCACTTGGATTGGCAATAACGTCGTAAGGTCTTTGCTTTACAAATGGCCAACAACCCGATGAAAGTAAAAGCGATTTAATATCTTCAGCACTTGCTTTAGATACATCTAACTTTGTATTTTCCTGAAATGTTTGTGTTTTGTCGGCTTGAATCTTTATTTCTAAAATTTTTCGTTTAGCACCGCGAGAAATCTCGATAACTTCTCCAGAAACTGGAGAAACAAATTTTATATCCTCGTTCGATTTATCGTAAAACACAGGTTCTCCTGCTTTTACTTTTGTGCCAACTTTAGAAATTAATTTAGGAATAACGCCGTGGAAATCTTCTGGTCTTAAAACATAAAAGTTACTCAAAACGGCTGTTTCAGTAGTTTTTTCAGCTTCACCTTTAAGTTTAATATCTAGACCTTTCTTAATGCGAATGTCTTTTGACATATATTTTTGATTAGAATTTAATTGTCTAAAAAATCGGTGCAAAAATACGAATTAATAAGATAATTAATTGAGTAATTAATCTGACTGTTTTTTATTTATATTCATTCTAAATAAAATTCTAGATGACGGTATGTTTTTTGATTATCTTTACCTAAATTGTGTTTTATGTACCCTAAAATTTGTCTTTTTTTGCTTGCTGTATGTTGTTCTTTATCTATTTATTCTCAAGTAGAAGAAGTTAACCCGCCAGATTACATCAAGTCCATTACCTTCAAAAGTACAAGTAGCGACTTAGGTGAACTGCCTATATTAAAACTTGGCGAAACATTCTACTTGGAATTTGATGCTTTGGTAACCAATGAGCCCGATTTTTATTATAAAATTGAACACTATGATTATGATTGGACAGAATCTGTTTTAGTAAGAACAGAATTTCTACTTGGTGTTGATAATTTTAGAATTCAAGATTATCGAAATTCGTTTAACACATTTCAGCTTTATTCCCATTACAGGCTTACCATCCCAAATGCACAAACCCGTGCATTGAAGGTTTCTGGTAATTACTTAATTTCAGTTTTTGATCGGGATGACAATTTAGTTTTCTCTCGAAAACTGATGATTTATGAAGATCTTGTTATTCCTGGAATAAGCATAAAACGCTCCAGAGATGTACAAACTATTGACTACATGCAAACTGTAGATATAGAAATATCTACAAATTCTCAAATTAACAACCCACTTCAGACCATAAAAGCACTTATAATTCAAAATAGAAACTTAAATACGGCCATTGGCAATATTAAACCACAATATACCATTGGCAATAAATTAATTTACAGATATGTCAACGAGACAGCTTTCCCTGGCGGAAATGAATATCTATTTTTCGAAACTAAAGATGTACGCGCCGCAGCTATGGGAGTACAATACATTGAGTTGAACGATATTTATCATAGTTATTTGTTTACGGATGTTCCAAGAGCAAGATTACCTTACACGTATAATCCGGATATCAACGGCCAATTCAAAATTACAGCTATAGACCGCGATGATGTATCTATTGAAGCAGATTACGTTCAGGTACACTTTTCTCTAGAATATCCTGAGTTAACCAATGGCGAAAGCCTTTATGTATATGGCAACTATAATAATTATGCTCTTGACGAGTATAACAAAATGATATTCAACCCACAAAATAACAGATACGAAACAGACTTTATTTTAAAACAAGGGTTCTACAATTATAAATATGTTGTTGTAAATGCTGATGGCTCGCTGGACGAAGGACGCATTAGTGGCAACTTTTGGCAAACCGAAAACAATTACAAAGTACTTGTATACTACCGCGATTTAGGCGCGCGATACGACAGAATCATTGGGTTTAATGAGGTTTCGTCGACAAATATTACCAATTAATCAGGTTTTAACTATTTTTTCAAAAATTAAACCACTAAAATCCCTATTTTAGCACTGCAAAAGCATTGTATATCAAACAATAGCATGGTTCAACAGATAACAAAGGGCATAAAAATTTCGGTAGACACCAACTTTGAAGGGTCATTTTATAAAAATTATAAAATCCAATATGCATTTGGCTATACTGTAACCATCGAAAACCAAAGTAAGGACTCCGTGCAACTTTATGCGCGGCATTGGGAGATTTTGGACGCTTTAAACAACATTGAAACCGTAACAGGCGAAGGCGTTATAGGGCAAAAACCTGTTTTAAAACCTGGTGAATCTCATACATATACATCTGGCTGCTTACTCACCTCTCCACTTGGTGCAATGCAAGGGCACTACAAAATGGTAAATTTCACAACCACCAAAAAATTTAAGGTTACCATTCCAACATTTAAGTTGAGCGCACCGTTTGCTATTAATTAGGGCGTTACCCTCGATGAAAGTCATGAACGTTTCATGAAACTATAGAGCTCGGGTCGGGCTTTCACTACTCAATCCCTCCTACGTCGGGGATTTCAAACATGCCGTTCAATCCCTAACGTGGAAAAAATGAATTATTGAATATTTTGATATCTTAACAATTAGTATCACCATGCTGAAAATCTCGTACGAAATAAAAAATAATGGATGGGCTATTGGAAAAATCTGCAATGAACACGAAGAATATTCATTTACAGTCTCCAATTTATTAGAAACTTTAGATCCTCTAAAAGCTTTAGCCAAATCAGCAATTGAAATTAGAGAAAAAGAATATATTTCCATTTTATTTATTGAAGAACCTGGTGAGTATGCTTTAATTCTAAAAAAGAGTAGTAATAACCAAATTAACTACGAATTCAGATACTATAAAGAAATAGAGACTTACAATACTCAAAGTGATTACGAATTAATAATTGAGGGCAAAACTTCTATTCCGAAATACATTAACCAAATCAGAAATATACTGGTTAAAATATTTAATGAAATAGGCCCAGAAGAATATCTAAAAAGATGGGTGAAAAATGTGTTTCCTTTAAAGGAGTATGAAGAACTAAAGTAAATTTTCAATCCTATCAAACCGAAACACCCTATCTCCCTGCTTCACATGAAAAAATTTACAGTTAGAATACTGCACAAACTCATAAGGTAAATCATAATTAAAAGCATCATCTTCAACTGTAAAAAGTGCATCACAATCTATATTTCCATAAGGTGAAATGCGCCTAAACCGATATTCCATAGACTTTTCTGTTTCATACAACTCAAACCAGGCACCAGCAGCAATTCCGGAAAGCCATTGGGCATGCTCTGCTTTTTCATCATTATGTTTAGGCTCTAAAGTCCCAACAAGGTTAACTTTATGGTCTTTAAGCTTGTCTAAAAAATAGCGCACATTTTCACTTTTTTGAGACCCTTTAAATTCTGAAATCTCTCCTCTTTCAGAAACTTCATAAACATAGTTTTCGGTATCGACAAGCAAGACATTACCGACAGTACTAGGCGTAAACCACTTTGATTTTACGAGAGCTCTTTTAACCTTCTTGTCGGTAACAGAAGCAATTAAACTATCGGTTACAAAACGGGCACAATTACAGGCATCTTTTATAAATGCTGCGTACCTAATAAAATGTTTGTTTTGCATTTTAGTGATATGTTCCCGGGCTTTTTGATAATCCACAGCATTACAAATGGAAGCCACTAATTTACCATCACCATGGGTAAGTTTGGGATGCGTTCCTAAAAATTCCAGAATTTCATCTAGATTGGTGATTTTGTCATTCTCTATAATAGCAAGCAACGGAAAATCCAATTCATTATCTGTATCCTTTCCGCGCACGCGCCCATTGGGTTCGGGAGTGATATACCGCCCAAAATCATGGTATTCTAAAACACCTGTAGATTTATCAATTAATACCAAAGCCGCATGACCAGCACGTAGATAATTTTTCTTTCCCACGCCTAAATACCTTAAAAAAGGCGAATACCATTCATCTGCTACCATAACAATAGTTTCAGGATATGCCATGGTTATTATAAGCCCTGTATTAGCCATTAACAGGTTGTGGAAATTTAAAGGATTTAGAAGTTTGCTCGCCTTTTAAAAGATTCTCGTAATGCATTTCTATTGTGGTACCGTTCTTTTCAATTTGTGTAATGCTTGTGGTTTTAACAAAACCTCTATCCATGACGACGCCATAATCCAAATTACCTGATCCAGCAGATTTATGAAACTGCTCTATCGTCTCCTTGTTCAGTAGATTCTCGGTTTCAAATGCTTCAAACCATTTTAACCGTTCTGCTCTCATTGATTGATCATACAACGTAGAAGACGACCAAATTTTCGGTTCTAAAGGCAATTCAGTAAAATGTATGAGTTTTTCATCCCAAACTAATTCGAAGAATTTTAAACCATCATTCCAATCAGCAATTACAATTGTAAAAGGTTCAATACCTTCAAAATTATATTGACTTACAGCGTCTATAATATCATCAGCAACCATAAAATCTTTGGCCACCATGCCTCTACTTCGTCTGTAGGACGCTTTTCGTTCATGAATTTCAAAAGCGCCATTCAACACACAAATCACACGATTTTTTTCGCTTATCCCAATCCAAGTACCTCCAGATAGTTCATCCATAGGAAATAAAACTTCAGTATCATTAATACTATAAAACTCAGGAATTAAAGAAACGCGACTTGGTGCTTCATCACGATTTGAGGTTAAAATAAAATTAGTTTTTCCCGTAGGAACAATGGTTACGGTACACATGAAAATAGTAGTCTCTAATGGAAGTACCAACTTACAAAAAATAAATAAAATCTAAATCTATGCATCACATTCAAATTCATAATAAAAATAGACACTTAACTATAAAATTTTACGTTAATTTAAATACAATAGGTGATATTTTGTAATTTAATAATTCTTAAATTTGTAGCCGATTCACTGAAAATTTTTTAACGAAAACGAATAAATCATGGGAAAAGGCTTTTTTAATGTTCCTGTTGCAGTTAACGAACCTGTTAAATCTTACGCTCCAGGAACACCAGAACGAAAGGCAGTTTTAGAGGCGTACAAAACAATGTTTAACAGCAAAGTTGATGTACCACTATATATTAATGGAGAATATGTTTCGACTGGAAATACCAGAACCATGTCACCACCACACGATCATCAACATGTTGTAGGCACCTATCATCTGGCTGAACAAAAACATATGGATGATGCCATTTACACGGCTTTGGAAGCTAGAAAAACATGGAGTCAAATTCCATGGGAACAAAGAGCCGGTATATTCTTAAAAGCTGCAGAATTGGTTGCGGGTCCTTATCGCGCTAAAATCAATGCAGCAACTATGATTGCACAATCTAAAACAATTCATCAAGCTGAAATTGATGCGGCTTGTGAGCTAGTTGATTTTTTGCGATTCAACGTTCAGTTTATGACTGATATTTACATGGAGCAACCTGAAAGCACAAGTGACGCCTGGAATCGTATAGAATATCGCCCACTAGAAGGGTTTACCTATGCCGTTACCCCTTTTAACTTTACGGCAATTGCAGGGAATCTTCCAGCTTGTATGGCACTTATGGGTAATGTTGTGGTTTGGAAACCTAGCGATAGTCAAGTATACTCTGCTAAAGTGATAATGGATATATTTGAGGAAGCGGGCGTCCCACCAGGAGTTATTAATGTTGTTTTTGGCGACCCTGTAATGATTACAAATACCGTATTGGCTAGCCCCGATTTTTCTGGATTACACTTTACAGGTTCTACTTTTGTATTTAAAGAACTTTGGAAACAAATAGGTAATAATATACATAATTATAAAACCTATCCACGAATTGTTGGAGAAACTGGTGGAAAGGATTTCATTATTGCCCATAAATCCGCAAACCCAAAGCAAGTGGCTACTGCTATTTCGCGTGGTGCTTTTGAGTTCCAAGGTCAAAAATGTAGTGCAGCGTCAAGAGCTTATATCCCAAAAAGTATTTGGAATGATGTTAAGCATTTTGTTGTTGAAGATGTAAAATCCTTTAAAATGGGCTCACCAGAAGATATGAGCAACTTTATTACAGCTGTAATTCACGAAGGTTCTTTCGATAAATTGACTAAGTATATTGATCAAGCCCAAGCAGATAATGATGTAGAAGTTCTTATCGGTGGTGGTTATGATAAGAGCAAAGGCTACTTTATTGAGCCTACTGTTTTGGTAACTACTAATCCAAAATATACCACTATGTGTACTGAGTTGTTTGGGCCAATAATAACAATTTATGTTTATGAAGACAACGCTTATTCAGAAACATTGAAACTTGTAGATGAAACCAGTGAATATGCATTAACAGGTGCTGTTTTAGCAAAAGACCGATACGCTATTACTGAAGCAACAGAGACTCTGCAAAATAGTGCTGGCAACTTTTACATAAACGATAAGCCAACAGGAGCGGTAGTGGGTCAACAACCATTTGGTGGTGCAAGAGCTTCTGGAACAAATGATAAAGCAGGTAGTGCACAGAATTTATTACGATGGGTATCTCCTAGAATGATAAAGGAAACCTTTGTTACACCAACAGATTATCGATATCCGTTTTTAGGTGAATAGATATTATCAGAATAAGATGATTGTACAATTACCTTACAGAAGAAACAGATAAACGGTAAAATCAACATAATATCCATTCACTAAAATTCGATTACTTGTCATATTTATCGACGATTAAAAGAGCTCTTGTCGTTTATGGTAAAAACATCCTACTATATCGAAAAATTAATAGAATCGCAACATTGAATTTGATTTTGAAGTAATTTTGACTTGCTATTAATTTTGCCAATTAAATTTACACACAATGAAAAAAAGCACTACTAGAGTACTTAACGTAATTTAAGGTTTTCTTAATTGCTTTAGCTTTTACTTTCTCAAGCAATGTTAGCGCTGCAACTGCAACAGCTGCTACTTCCTCAACTATGCTAACTGTAACTACAAGTTATTTCTCATGGGCGAAGAAGAAAAGAAAGAAAAGAAAAAAGCGTGCACGTCGCAGAAGGAGCAGAAGAAATAACTGCCCTAAAGTGCCAATTGATGGCGGTTTAGGAATATTAGTTCTTGGGGCTGCTGCTTTTGGGGTAAGAAAGTTACGTAAGTAAAATTAATGGAATCATTGAAGTCCTTTTTAAAGGATATTCCAAAACCTATAAGGCTTTTCCTAGGAAAGGCCTTATTGTTTTTTATAGGCTGGAAACTAATCTATAGCTTCTTTCTGTTAGACTCAAAACTCCTAGATTATCCCTTAACCACGCATGTGGCAGATGCATCGGTATTTGTTTTAAACAACATTGGAATGTCTGGTTTTGCGGCAGAGAGAGACGCAATTGAAGATGGAGGAACTTTTGTAGAATCAGATAGCACAATGCTAATTATTCATAACAATGAAGTCTCACTATCTATTGCAGATGAGTGTAATGCTTTAGAGTTATTTATCCTCTATATTGGTTTCATAATATGTATGCCCTCAAGCTTTTGGCGTAAAGTAAAATACATAATAATTGGAGTTATCATTATTGATATAGTTAATATTTTGAGATGTTGTGGTCTTATTTACATAAACGAAAATTCTACAGAATATTTTGAGTTTGCACACCATTATGTTTTCAAAATCGTTGTCTATGGTACTACATTTTTAATGTGGATTGTGTACTCGCGAAAACTTTCTTTTAAAAATGAAGCTTTATAAATCAGATAAAGTTCGTTTTATTTTCGGACTAATTTTCATTCTAGCCATTTACTCATGGTACTATCTTTTCTTTATAACAGAGGATCAAAGTTGGATGGAACTCCCAAAATTAACATTTCACCTTATACGATTTGGAACAACAATTGTTGTTTATTTTATCGGAACCTTCCATCTTGGGAAACTGGAAGACTCATGGATGTCAAAAATTTGGCACCTAGTCCATATTGGAGGTTTAATAATAATTACTTCAATGGGGCTATTTGATTGGTTTATTCTAGATATAGGAAGACCAGCTAAACAATTCGCTCACACCATCCAAGAATTACTAATTTCTCCTGTGCTTTACGTTGCTATGGGTATATTAAATAATGTACTTCATAGAACAAAAACAAATTAGTTTTATTTAATCTATCAAAACTAATCTCGATTTTCGATTTTGAGATCTCAATAAAAGAAAAGTATTAGACTATAATTATTCAAACCGAATTGCCTTTACAGGAGAAATCTTGGTAATAATGTAAGACGGTATTAAAAGCATCAACAAACATAATACTAAAGTACCAATATTAAGGCCTAAAATATAAGTCCAATTAATATATACTGGAGCTTCGGTAACGTAATAGACACTTGGATCCAATGGAAATAACTTAAAATGTTTCTGCGCAAACAAAAACCCTAACCCTAATACATTTCCCCAAAACAAACCTAAAACAATTAGATAAGAGGCGTTATATAAAAACAGTTTTCGAATACTCCAATTGGAGCTCCCCAAAGCTTTTAGAATGCCTATCATTTGAGTACGTTCCAAGATTAAAACCAATAGAGCGGTAATCATATTGATACCAGCCACTAAAATCATAATACCAATAATACCATAGATGTTTTTATCAAAAATTTTCACCCATTCAACAATAGAATAAAACTTTTCGTTTATCGTCGAAGAATTTAATGTTGAAGGTGTGTTTTGATAGATTTCGATACTCATGCGCTCAATATCATCATAATCGTCAATAAACACTTCAAAATTTCCAATTTGGTTTTCGTTCCATTTATTGATACGTTGAATGTGTCTTAAATTCCCAATTAAGTATTGGGCATCAAAATCTTGAAATCCCGAACTGTAAATTCCAACAATTTGAAAACTGATAACGTTTGGTGGTTTTTCGGTATCATCTTTCAAAAAGTACATTTGGAATTTATCATTCAGTTTAAATCCTAAACGATCTGCCAAATATTTTGAAATTAAAACTTCTTCACTCCATTTTTTTTCAAATTTTGGGAGACGCCCCTCAACTAAAAACTCTTCAAAATATTTCCAATTATAATCAGCTCCCACACCTTTTAAAATGGCACCTTCAAACTCGAATTCGGTGCGAATTACTCCAAATTTTGAAGCCACAGCTTGAATGTGGTTCACTCCTTCAACTGATTTAAATTCAGGATAAAATGATTCTGTCTCCTTATTTAAAGAAATAGGAACTAGAGTTTCTTGCGAAGCATTACTATCGTAGTTTGTAATAGTAGCGTGACCGTTAAAAGCTACTACCTTATCCCGTATTTTCTCTTGGAGACCAATACCCGTCGCAATTGCAATCATCATCACTAGCAGACCAATAGCAATGGCGGCAATACCAATTTTTATTATTGGTGCCGAAATACTACTTTTATATGCTTTACTACCGATAATGCGTTTAGCTATAAAATACTCGTAATTCAATTCTCATTTATGTTTTTTACCAGTTTCAAAAATACAGTTTTATTATTTGTTTTAATATTGATTTCTTGTGGGAATGGGCGACAGACAGGAGACGGGCGACTGATGTTGGATGAAGAGCAAAATAATAAGATGCAGCATCAAGTTCAGTATGACAAAGAGATTATTGTTGGGGCTAATCAGACGGATTTGTATTTATCTCTCTTGA
Source organism: Jejuia sp. (assembly GCA_049889775.1). Classification (GTDB taxonomy): domain Bacteria; phylum Bacteroidota; class Bacteroidia; order Flavobacteriales; family Flavobacteriaceae; genus Jejuia. The sequence goes on along the minus strand of JBMHCT010000011.1, from coordinate 282,838 downwards.
AAGACAAACGAGTTGGGGTTGTGGCGAATCAGACCTCGGTGATATTTACTGACGGAGGACAGAAGAAAGAAGACCGAAGCTACATACATTTGGTAGATTCTCTTTTGAGTTTGAATATCAACATAAAGAAAGTATTTACTCCTGAACATGGTTTTAGAGGAAAGGCGGATGCGGGCGAGCATGTTGAGGATGATATAGATAGGAAGACTAATTTACCGATTATCTCACTTCATGGAAAATATAGAAAACCCACACAAGATTCTTTAAAAGGTTTGGATATTCTGGTTTTTGATATTCAAGATGTTGGTGTTCGATTTTATACTTATATCTCTACGCTTCATAATGTTATGGAAGCTTGTGCAGAAGCTAAAATTCCTGTTTTGATTCTGGATCGCCCAAATCCTAACGGATATTATGTTGACGGCCCTACTTTGAAAATAGAACATAAAAGCTTTTTAGGGATGCACCCAATACCATTAGTGCATGGTATGACGATAGCGGAATATGCAACTATGGTTAATGGTGAAAAATGGTTAGCAGATAGTTTGCAATGTAAAATCATGATTGTACCTGTTAAAAATTACATACATAGTACCCTCTATAGCTTACCAATTAGGCCATCTCCAAATTTACCAAATGATAAATCTATTACACTTTATCCAAGTTTGGGACTATTTGAAGGTACAAATATTAATGCTGGTCGTGGTACAGAATTTCAATTTCAGCGTTATGGCGCGCCATTTCTAGATACTGAAACTATGAAGTTTACCTACACTCCCGAAGCTAATTTTGGTGCTAAATACCCAAAACATAAGGGGAAGCTTTGTTTCGGTGAAGATTTAAGCAATGATAAAATTTTTGGAAAAATGACTTTAAAATGGATTATTAAAGCCTACCAAAACTCAACCGACAAATCGAAATTCTTTAATACCGATAATTTTACTAAACACGCAGGTACAACACAACTTCAAAAACAGATTGAAGCTGGCATGCTCGAAGCAGATATTAAAACAACATGGCAGGATGATTTGGAAGCTTTTAAAAAAGTAAGACGAAAATATTTATTGTATGATTAATGTAGCCTTTTGATTTGCTGAACTTAATTCAATGTCTCATTAAACTTTAACATACCTAATTCTATAATTTTTCGCTGTGTTCAAAATGAGAAGATTACTCTAAAAGTTCAATTAATCGATCCGGATAGTCTGTGATAATGCCGTCAACTTCAAAAGCTATCATTAGCTCTAAATCGTCTATTTCGTTTACTGTCCAAGGAATAACCTTAAAATTTTCAGATTGAAGATTTTTTACGGTTTCTGAATTAAGAATTCTGTAAAACGGACTAATAATTTCAGGTGAATAACTTAATTGAGACAGTTTATCCTGAATAATTTCATCTTCCTCAACCAACAACGCCACTGCCATGTCTGGGGATTGCTTTTTAATTTCTTCTAAAATGCGCAAATCAAAACTCTGCAAATTAGTTTGTTCTAAAACATTATTCTTTTCTAAAACGTTTAGCACTAATGTTAAGAAAGTAGCTGGTTTCGGCGTGTAAATATCATCATATTTAGGTTTTGCTTTTAATTCAATATTGAACTTTATCTCTGGGTTTTTGGATTTTGATACTTTTAACACTTCATCTAAAGTAGGTTTATACGTTTCTAATTTTTGTTGATCGGGAAATTTTGGATGTACTTTTGACCCACAATCAAATTGCTTTATACTATCAAAAGTCATTTGATATAAATTGTATGCCTTCTCTTTTGTTTCATCAATTTCATTTCCAGCAGGTGTCAAACAAATTTCATGGTTCATAAAAGGTTCATGAGATACTACTACAATATTGTCTTTTGAAACCACAACATCTAACTCCAAAGTGTGCACGCCTAAATCTATGGCTTTATCAAAAGCTTCAATAGTATTTTCAGGCATTAAACCACGGCATCCACGGTGTCCTTGAATGTCAATTGATTTTTTGAAATCACAGTTCATAAATAAAACGTATAAGAAGAGAATTAGCAATTTAATCTTACTCATCTGAAGACATCGTAGGTTTTTCATATTTCTGAAAAGGTTGTTTCAACAATTCAACTATATGTCCATTCTTCTTTTCATCAGGGAACACATCTACACCATACACAATTTTATCAGGATCTAATTTCATGAAGGTGCCACATAACCTATCCCAAACTGAAAAAATATTTCCATAGTTAGAATCGGTATAGGGCAAGCGATAATGGTGGTGGACTTTATGCATGTCTGGGGAGACGATAACGTAACTCAAAATATCATCCAACCTCTTTGGTAATTTAATATTTGCGTGATTGAACTGTGTTGCCACAACCGACATGGATTGGTATAACATGACTATAGCTATGGGCGCACCAATGACAAAAACGCCAATTAGAGTAAAAACATAACGAATGACACTTTCTAACGGGTGATGACGATTTGCAGTTGTAGTATCTACATTATGGTCGGTATGGTGCACCAAATGCACCATCCACAATGGTTTTGCTTTATGCTCAATTAAATGTGGTAAGTAGGCTCCAACAAAATCCATCAAAAGCAATCCTATTATCGCATATAACCATAAGGACATTTCAGGTAACCAATTTAAAATTCCAAAATTATTATCAGCCACCCAATCTGAGGATTTTAATAATAAAAACGCTAATGGTAGATTAACCAAAATTGTAGTGAGAGTGAAAAAAATATTGGGAACTGCGTGCTTCCACTTTTTATATGGCTTTCCAAATAAGGGCATGATACCTTCCAACAACCAAAAGAAGGTTAAGCCTCCCACGATAATTAGTGCCCTGTGCTGGGATGGTATGGTTTCAAAGTAGTTTAGTAGGTTTTCCAAAACAGAATTTTCTCTTAAAGATAGCCAAAAGTAATATTTCTTGCAAAGGCGATAAGGCGCAAAGTAATATGACAGAAGACCGATGACTGAGACTACGAACTAAACTTTTACGCGTTCCTTCATTGCCTCAACAATATTAAAAGCCGCGGGACAAATAGCCACATTTTTAAGGGTTAAGTTTGATATTTGCTGAAACTTTTTTCTATCAGTGTGCGGAAACTCTCTGCACGCCTTTGGACGAACATCGTAAATAGAACAATAATTGTCTGCTCCTAAAAACGTACATGGTACAGTTTGTAACACATAATCGTTATCCTCATCAATTCTTAAGTATTGCGTAATAAATTGTTGTGGCCTTAATTTGAAGAACTTTGAGATTCGTTCAATATCCTTATCGGTGAATAAAGGCCCTGTCGTCTTGCAACAATTGGCACATTCCAAACAATCGGTACGCTCAAATTCTTCATCGTGCAAGTCTTGCATCACGTAATCCAGATCTTTTGGCGCTTTTCTTTTTAATTTCTGAAAGAATTTTTTGTTCTCGTTATGTTTATCTTTGGCGAGCTTTGGAAGATTGTTTATGAAGTCTTGCATAGGGCAAAAGTAATTGAAATGAAGGATATTTTTGGAAAAGCCTTACTAGATTATTACAACGGAAAGTATTCCGAAGATATAATTACGTCTACCAATATTTCTTCTGAAGATATATTGCCTCTTCCCTATTTGTTTCGCTCATATTCTGAAATGCCAGAATTAGAACAAACCGCCTTAAAACTGGCTAAAGGAAAGGTTTTAGATGTGGGATGTGGTGCGGGCAACCATAGTTTGTATTTGCAGGAAAAAGGACTGGAAGTAAAAGCGATTGATATTTCCAAAGGCGCCATTGAAGTGTCAAAGAAAAGAGGGGTTTTACGTGCTGAAGTTTTGGATATCTTAAATGAAACCGCAACTTTTGACACCTTACTCCTTTTGATGAATGGTACAGGCATTTTTCAAGAATTGCAACAGACCGCCAAATACTTAAAACATTTAAAATCGTTGCTAAATCCTAATGGACAAATCTTAATTGATTCTTCCGATATAAAATATATGTATGAAGATGACGATGGTGGGTTTTGGATGGATACTAACGCCAATTATTATGGTGAATTAGATTATTTTATTAGCTATAAAGCTGAAAAAGAAATCCCTATGAAATGGTTGTACTTAGATTTTGAAACTTTAAGACTAGCCTGTGAATCTGTTGGGTGGCACTGTGATTTGGTCTTGGAAGGGAAGCATTTTGATTATTTGGCTAGATTGTACTAGTCACCAGCGCTTAAGGAATAACTTCCATCACCTTTAAATGACGTTAAGGTAATTGTTACCGTCCACAGTCCAGGTTCTCCTGCACTGGTTACCCCATCAATACTATCTGGCTCTGTATTTCCGTTTAAAGATTTATCGAGTACTACAGCACCATTAGCATCTGCCACAACTATTTGAAAAACACCAGAAGATGTCGCGGTAATGTCAGCATTATAATCTGCTGTAGACAAACTATTCGTCCAGCTTATTGTTCTTGAACCATCACCACCATTACCCATAAAATCACCACCAATATCGTTGGTTGGTCCTTCATTTACAGTAATTATTGCAGACAAATCATCATCACTTGAGCAGGAGACTATTGTGAGACAAAAAACTGGTAATAATAAAAATAACTTTAAATTATTTGAATTGAGTATTTTCATAATAAACGATTTATGAAATATACGGTAGATTTTGGTTTTTGGATTAGAATGTGAACTTCTATCTTATAACAAATATTCGCCGCAACTGAAATACTTCTCTTCATGTCTTGGCTTATAATCTACGGTCAAATTTTCAATTATCGAATGAGTGGAGTGCAATTCTGAATATTCTTCTAAGGAACCAATTTCAAACTTTAACGGATGATTATCTTTTGTCCAAGCAATAATTCTATGTTCTTTCTGATAGCTTAACATATGCGTTTTATGAAATAAAGACAAGTTATGATTATTAATTTTTAAATTTTTATATCTGACAATACCATGAGAACTTTCTATACCTATTTCTGTCAGTTTATCTCTAATAGAATTAATGAATCTATTAACGTCTTTTATAATCAAACAATGACTTCCAAACTGAGACATCCTTTTATCTACTCTATGAATTGCTTTTCTTCTTAATAGTAAGTTAGATATAGCATATGTAGAATAAATGTTACCCGAATGCCCTTCACGATGCCTTCTAAGTTGGAGGCTTGAATTCTTAAGAATTATTGGTTTTTCAGGTAAATGTAGTGTTAGTGTTGCGTCCTTATAATTCATTACCTCAAATGCACCTTCATAAATATCACCAACCCCTTTCTTTTCATACTCTTTGAACCACTTAATAGTGTTCATATATATTTCCCCTTTTTTAAAAAGGCTTTCAATATGTTCTTTCTCACCAAATTTCAATAATGATATTACACTTATCTCCAAAATTGTATGTCGTCAAAAATCAAACTTAAAAGTAGCACCTGCTAAAAACTGAATACCTTGTACTGGGAAATTTTGCCAACGTTGGTATTCGTTATTCGCTATATTATTGGCTTTAGCAAATACCGAAATTTGATCGTTGATGTGATAGCCTAAATGGGCATTGGCATCAAAAAAGCTTTCTAAAGTCACCGTAAATGGCGTTGTTGCCGTTACACCATCATTTAAAAAGAACTGGTCTTTACGTTCGCCCGTGTAAATTAAATTTGCCCCTGCAAACCAATGTTCGTTGATTTGGTAATCTAAAAATAGAGAGCCTACAATATCTGGTAAATTCCAAGCTTCGGCTTCGTCATCCGTATTGTAGGTGAAATATTCTGCCTTAATACCCAAAGTAAAGTTTCTGTTGACGTCTACATTCAACTCTCCAGCTACACCAAAGGTGGACACATCATCATACACAATGCCGTAGGAATTGCCATAAGAATACGGTTGATCTGTCATCAAGGTAATCTCGTTATTTCTAAATAATGCGCGGTTTCTATCTGCTTTATACAATCCGTTAACGCTATAGCTCATATTGCTGGACAATTTCCCTTTTAAACCAACGTAGGCGTTGTATTGCTCGTCTGTAGGCATGATGAATAATGTTGGTGATACAAAAGGATTTTCTGAAGCAAATCCATGATAGGAATTCTGAATTAAGCCTCCTTCAATACCTCCAAAGGCAATCAATACATCATTAACTAGCCTATAGGTTGCGGTAACATTGGGATATATATAGATTGTATTATCTCCTGATTCCCTATCATTTAAATAGTTAAGAGACACGCCCAAGTTCACCGTTAAATCATCCTGTTTTAATTGGTATGACGGCGATACACCAACAATAAAATTGCCGTACTTTAATTCGTTAGAGGCATTATAACTTCTATCAAAGGTCCCGCCTAAATAATCAAATGTAAAATCGGTTGAGACTTCTTCTCCATTTACTGGAATATCGATGGTGGCTTTGGCAACAAATCTATTTTCGCCCGAACCTTGATTATCATCAAAACGTCTAAAAAAGAAACTTCCAGAATTGATATACGTATCTTCAAAATTAATGTCTCCACCAAAATGTGCATTGGTAAATGAATGTCTTACATCTATCGCGTCAGTTTGCGCCTGAGTGATTTGAGAAGTTGGTACACCATACCAATTGTAAATCTGATTTTGAAAACCAGCTTCAACCGTCCATGATAAATCTCGCAACTGCGACGAATAGTTGGCATTCAATTTTGTGTTTGAAAAATTATCATCAAACTGAACACCTTCAATACCACCACCAGAAGAATGGTGGCTAAAATAACCGCCTACACTTTCAGTTCTGCTAATGGCGTGATTTAAATACACTTCACCTAAAAAGGTTGTATACGTACCAACTCCTAAAGTGGCATAATTATCAAATAATTTAACAGGTTTTGCTTTTTCAACAGTGGCAGCTTTTCCTTTTGCTGGGGTAAAAGTCGAAGCCACTGGAAATGAAAAAATATTGTACTTAATCTCTTTTTTCTGAATAGCAGAATCGTTCTCTACAGACGGTACTTCCTTCACCTTAAAAGCATCAGAAATTGAAGGTGTGTAAGGTTTTACAACATCTATAACTCCCGTATTTATGGTGTCATTTTTCTTTTTTTGAGCAAATGAAACAGAAACACTTAGCGTTACGATTAGAATGAAACTATATTGAATGTGCTTTCGCATGTCTTTTTGATTTTTGACCCTTCGACTGCGCTCAGGGCAAGTTTATAATTGATGAAAATTAATCTTGAGGTACAATTGATGAATTTGTTTTAGCCTCTTCTCGTTTTATACGTTTTAGTTCCGTTTGTGCTTCGTCTACAACATCATCAAACTGACCAAAGTTTTCGATTACACTCTCTAAAATATAAGTGGCTTGATACGCATCATCTAGAGCATAAAAGTTTTTCGCCATAACCACTAAACCTTTAGCACCGTAATATTTATAACCAGAATAATCCTTGGCTAATTTTTGAGCAGCTATATTAGATGATTTGTACTTACCGTCCTTGTTCTTAAAGTAAGCGTCATAATACAACGCCTCTGCTGCAGTTTCACCAGTTGCTACTTTTTGGACATTTTTATAAGCTACTTTTGCTTTGGCTTCATCACCTGTATTTATTGCAGAACGCGCGATAATGATATGGGCATCACTTTTAATTTTATTATCAATTTTTGAGCTTTTCAACACCTTTTCAGCATAAGCCACAGCATTATCATAATCCTCTAATTGATAATTGGCTTTCATTAAGTTAGATTGTGCAAATATTACATTCTGCGGGAAGTTTGCTTCTTCTTCCAAACGTTGTAATAAAGGAATGGCTTCATTCCAATTTTTATTTTCTAGGTGATATTGAGATAATCTAGATAAAGCTTCCTCTGTGAACTCACTTTGGGATGCTTCTACCACAAATTTGTAATGCGGTGCTGCATTGGCAATTAAGTTCTTTTTATAATACAACTGCCCTAAATAGAAATTCGATTGTAAGCTGTGAATTCCGTTAGGGAAACTATTTAAATAGTTATTAAACTGCTTGATTGCTTCATCAGTATTACCTTCTAAATATTGCTTTTCGGCTGCTTGGTAGCTAGTGTTATCTAAATCGGCATCTGTAACCTCAACATAATCCAATTGTTTTACCCAAGCCGCATATTCATTTACACGTCCTAAATCAATATAAATTAATCGAGCAGTAGACACTGCTTGAACCGCCTCAGGTGTTCCAGGATATTTACTTGCTACATTTTTAAACTTTCTTAAAGCTGCTTCATTTTCGCTGGCATTGTAATGAATCAACCCTTCGCGCAACAACGATTTGGGCACGAATGAACTCATTCTATATTCTGAATTCAGCTTGTCATATCGCGCCATTGCTTTATCGGTTTCATTGGCTTTTACATAAGAGTTTCCTAACTCATACAATGCATCGTCTCGCAGTTTTGATTTAGGATATTCACCAATAAACGTTTCCAATTCTTTTATCTTTTTTGAAGGATTACCAGCATAACCTGTACTAATAGCCTTTTGGAAGAATGCATAATCGGATTCTACTTCATTCATTTTAATGGCTTTCCCATAAGCATTGATGGCTTGATTGTATTTACTTGACACAAAATAACCATCACCTAGTCTCAAATAAGCGTCATTCAATCTTACTTTATCATCGCTCCGTTTAGAAATAAATTGATTGAAATAATTAGTAGCCTGATCGTAATTCTTCAACTTAAAGTAAGTATAAGCCAAATTGTAATCGATATTGTTTTGCTCAGGAACATCCATTCCAGTTGCTTGCTGGATAAACTGCTTAAATCCCACCAAAGCGTCTTCGTAATTTGTTAAGTTATAATCTGCTTCTGCCTTCCAAAAAGTTGCTCTAGCTGTAAATGTTCCGTCAATAGATTCTCCTAAAGATTTATCAAACAGATTTTCAGCCTCTAAATATTGATTTTCATTATATAATTCCAGTCCTCGGTAAAACGTGACTTTTTGATACGCCTTTTTGTTTTCAAAACTCTTTTTCTTTTCCAAAAGATTCAGCGCTTCTTCATAATTTTTTGAAGTGATATAAGAATCTATCAAAAGTGTTTCTATTTCCTCTTTGTATTGCGTTTTAGGATACTTATCTAAATAGCCTGCCAACACCTGTGGTACGGACTGATACGGATTCCCAATTTCGTAACTTATTTTTGCGTAGTTTAACCAAGCATCTTCCTGAATTTTTAAATCAAAATCCATTTGTGATGCATTTCTAAAGGCATTTAACGCCTCCTGTTTTTTATCTAAATTGATGTAGCTTTCACCTAAATGATAATAGGCATTTTGAGCGATACTATTGTTTCCTCCAATTATCTTATTGAATTCTGAAATGGCACTTTCATAATCACCTTGTTTATAATGCGCATAACCCAATTGGTAAAAATCGGTATTATTCCATTTTGCATTTCTATCACGTTTGCCCTTTTTTCCTTTGTAGGCTTGTAGATATGGAATAGCCTCTGCGTATTGTTCTAAATTGAAATAGCTCTCGCCAATAATCTTAGATAATTCTGAAACTTCATCTTCGTCACTAGAATCTAATCTAGCTTTTGCCAATTCAATGGCTTTTTCAAATTTTCCAAGTTTGAAGTTTAAATCTGCTTGATAATACGAGAGTTTCTCTTTGTAGCGTTCTTGGTCTTCAACTTGTTCAAAATACTCATTGGCCCTATCGTAATCATCACCTTCATACGCCATAAATCCGATATAGTATTTTGCTTGAGAGCCATATTCTTGTGAGTTCTCTACTCTACCCAAATACTTTTTCGCATCCTTATATTGTTTGGTTACAAAAGCTGTATAACCATTATTGAAATAAAATTTTTGACGCTCTTTTCGCGATAAAGCATTCTCATCAACCCTGTTATACCACTTTCTAGCATAGGCATACTTTCCATTGGTAAAATAGTAATCGGCAACATCTACAAACGCCGTATTTCGCTTTGTACTCATAGGGTATTCATCAACAAAATCATTGATTAATTGATCTGCATTTTGCTGATTCAAGCGCACTGCACAGTTAGCAATGTAATACGTACATTCGCCTTTTAGACCTTCTTTTTCTGTAGATTTTCTAACTTGAGAAAACAGAGATTGTGCTGCTAAATATTGCTGATTATTATAGAGACTTAGTGCCTTTTGATAATCTGCTAAACTATTGGTGTAAACCGCCGATGCCTGTGAAAAAACTTGTATTGTAACGCAACATACAAGTATAAAAATACTATGTTTTAGCTTCATTAGGTGTTTGGTTTTTGTTTGATGAAATTCAAAGATAATTTAATATCAAAGCTATAACGCAACAATCGTGCTAGAATTATAAACGGACTTATTAAATGTTAAAATTTGAATGAAATTGGTATTTAAAATGACGACTGGAAAACAATAAAACTATAGAAATATTGTTATTGGTTTGCGCCGTTGAACTTTAAACTTTAAACTTGTATTCTGAAATACGTTTTACATGTCTGAAACCATTTTACAACTTAAAGATGCTTCAATTTACCAAGGTGAAAACTTGGTGCTTTCCGGTGTTAATGTTGAAATAAACAAAGGCGAGTTTGTATACTTAATTGGTAAAACTGGTACCGGCAAAAGTAGTTTTATGAAAACGCTCTATGGCGATTTACCATTAAATGACGGTGAAGGTTTTATAGTTGATTATGATTTAAAAACTTTGAAAGAAAAAGACATCCCTTTTTTACGAAGAAAATTGGGTGTTGTTTTTCAGGATTTTAAATTACTTATTGATAGAACCGTTAATGATAATCTGCTTTTTGTTTTAAAAGCAACAGGTTGGAAAGACAAAGATAAGATGAATACCCGAGTTGAAGAAGTACTCGACAAGGTGGGTATGAAAACCAAAGGCTTTAAATTCCCACATGAATTATCTGGTGGTGAACAACAACGTGTTGCTATTGCAAGAGCTTTATTAAACGAACCTGAACTTATTTTAGCCGATGAGCCTACAGGTAACCTTGATCCTCAAACTAGTGTAGAAGTTATGAAAGTGCTTCAAGACATCAACAAAAATGGCAATACTATTCTTATGGCTACTCACGATTATGCACTGCTTTTAAAGTATCCAAGTAAGACTTTAAAATGTGATGAGAATCAGGTTTATGAGGTTGTGCAGCGAAAAGGATAAATATGTTATCTATTTTAATCCCCACATACAATTATGATGCCTCACCTCTTGTTAAAGAGCTTAATAAACAATGTATTTCCGAAGAAATAGATTATGAGATATTAGTTGTTGACGACTGTTCAAATCAAGTTTTTGAAGAAAACGAAAGCTTAAATGAAATTAATAACTGTATCTATCAGAAGTTAGAAAAAAATATAGGCAGAAGTGCAATAAGAAATAAATTAGCTTCAACTGCTAAATTCAGCAATCTCTTGTTTTTAGACGTTGATACTATACCTATAAAAAGTGATTTTATAAGTAATTATTTAAAATATTTAAATACTGATTTTGAGATAGTTTATGGAGGTATTCGTTATTTGCCAAATCCGCCAAAGACCAAGGAACTATTAAGGTGGAAGTATGGTTTGAAAAGAGAAGCACTACCAGTTGAAAAAAGAAATTTAAAGCCATATATATCTTTCTTATCCTTAAATTTTCTAATAAAGAAATCAATTTTTAACACCTCTACCTTTAATGAAGATATTCCAAACTTAAGGCATGAGGACACACTTTTTGCGGTAGAAGCAAAGAAAAAAAAAATAAAGCTACTGCATATTGACAATCCTGTTTATCATCTAGGTTTAGACACAAGCGAAATATTTATTGAAAAATCCATAAAAGCCATAGATGCATTAGATTTATTTATAAAAAAACAACTTGTTAAGCCCAAAGACACATTGATAAGTAGAACTGCTTTTAAGCTGAAAAAAATGGGGCTTTTAGGTATAGGCACTTTATTCTTTTCAAAGTTTGGTTCACTTTTGGAAAAAAATCTAAAATCAAAAACGCCTTCTCTCGTACTTTTCGATATCTATAGATTGGGTTATTTTTGTTCTCTTTTAAAAAACAATGAAAGCGAATGACACCTGCTTTTTCGATAATTATTCCTCTTTACAATAAAGAACACTATATAAAATCTACCTTAGAAAGTGTTCTTAACCAATCTTTCTCGGATTTTGAAATCATTATAGTGAACGATGGCTCTACCGATAAAAGTGAAGAAAAAGCACAAGCTGTTTTACAAAATTTCAAAAACTTCACACTTGTAAATCAAAAAAACAGTGGTTTATCTGCCACTAGAAATAAAGGAATTTCTTTAGCTAAAGGAACTATTATTGCATTGCTTGATGCTGACGATATATGGCACAAAGATTTCTTACAATCTATCTGGCAACTGTATTTAAATTTCCCAGAAGCGTCCTTCTATGGAACCGATTATTACGAAAAATATGATGACAATACTTTAATCACCCCAAAGAAAAACATAAACCCTTCTCTTAAGAATACGGAATTTGTTATCGATGATTTTTTTAAAGCTAATCTTTTTCAACTTATTCTTTGCCAAAGTAGTATTGCATTTAAAAGAAATCTTGAAGATATAACGTTATTTGATGAATCTATCAACTACTCTGAAGATATCGATTTTTACATTCGTAATTTCACGAAACACCATCTTGCTTACAAATACACTCCATTATCTACAATACTTTGTGACGTACCCGATCAAATAACAAAAATTGGCATAAAGAATAAAACTCTTCCGGATTTGGATCAACTTGAAAGACAATATGGCAACAATGATTCTTTAAAAAAGTATTTAGACTTTTATAGGTATATGTACGCCATTGAAAGTAAACTGGATAAAGATTATGAAAAGTTCTCAACTTTTACGAAACACTTAAACATAAATAATCTTAGTCGCAAACAGAAAATTTTATTAAAATGCCCAATAGCATTACTGAAAGTCATCAGAAGTATTAAGCAACTATTATTAAAATACAACTTTAGAGTAACAACATTTTCCAATTGAATAATTTAAGCTTCAATTAATTGTACCCATTTTTTTATTATCGTTTCTTCAGAAAATTTTTCAACAGATTTTTTAGTATTGGATTTACAATATTCATAGAGTTTTTGATTGGAAACCATTGTATTCATCGCAGTTTTTAAGGCTTCAAAATTCTGATCCTCAACCAATATACCATTATATTCGTTAACCACCATTTCAGAAGGTCCGGATTTACAATTAAAAGCTACAACGGGTGTACCTATCCCAAGAGATTCCAAAATTGCATTTGGAAAACCTTCAAACTTACTACATAAAATCAAAAATTTTGCATTTGCCAAGTACTCAAAAGGGTTATCAATAAAACCAAGAAGCTTAACGTTTTCCGTTAAATTATTTTCCTCTATTAGATTCTCAAGATATTTTCTATCTTTTCCTTCTCCGATAATTAATAATTTTAGCCCTTCGGTTAGTAATTTTGAGTTCTTGTAGGACAAAATTAATTTATCAAATTGTTTTACAGCATTATCTAATCTACCAACGGCCAATATGAAAGGTGTTGTATTCATAACTCTTTTTATGGAGTCAGTTGGCATACTATTTTTAGAGTAAAAATTAGGTATATAAACTAAATTAGGGAAATTAAGCATCCTATGTGTTATTTGTTTAGAAACAACCAGAATAGCCTTTGATTTAGCATATTGGTTGTAGAAAAAAGTAGACTTTGGCATGTGATAATCAATATTATAACTCCGTATTGCCATGGCCATTTTACGAATATCAAAAACAAATTTGTGCAATAGCCATTCCATAAGGCGACGATCTCGCATCCTAAAATCTATATAAATATCTGCACTTGCTTCCTTATACGCCTTTTTGAACCTAAAAAGTTTAACGAACTGTTTTAAAGGTTTTATTTTAGAATCTCTTTCACCTAAATTAAAAAGTTTTCCTTTAAAGTGGTAGGTTACCTCGTCTCTTACTGAAATAATACTTACTTGATATCCTAAATCAGATAATTTAATTGATAGTTTTGCAGCAGTTCTTTCGGCACCCCCTCCTGTCAAACAATCAACTATTAAACAAACTTTCTTATTTGTATTTTGAGGCATAGATCAAATAAATTAATTTCACACTTTAAAAATAAGAAAATGACAATTTTGCTATTAGGCGAATATAGTAACTTTCACAATAGCTTAAAAAGCGGACTAGAACTCTTGGGGCATAAAGTTGTGCTTGCGGGCAGAAGAGATGGTTTTAAAGATTTGCCCGTGGATATTTCGTTTGAGCCAATTTTTTTTAAACGGTATATCCCCAATTTCTTTCGACAAGTCATTTACCGGTTTACCAATTTTGATGTTGCATGTTTTGAAGTTGCTATTTTATTTTTAAGAAGTAAAGATCAACTAAAAGGTTTCGATTTTGTACAATTAATAAATGAGTATCCCATAAAATCTTCACCTTACCTTGATAAATTTCTCCTTAAATTTATTTTTAAACACAATAAAAATGTCTTTGTTTCCGCATGTGGTAATGATGTGGTGTACATAAACTATATATTAAACACCAATCTTAAACATCATACACTAACTCCTTATTTAATAGACCCTAGTTTAAAAAAAAACTTTCAGTATAGTCTAGCTTATTTAACAAAACCCTATCAAAACTTAAGCAAGTTTGTGCTAAAAAATATAAAAGCCTATATACCCGCAGACATGGATTATTATATGGCTTATAAAAAACATACTAAAGCAAAACACTTAATTCCTTTTCCCGTCAACATTGACAAACTGGAATATATTCCACTTAAAACTGAAGAAAAAATTAAGATTTTTCATGGTATAAATCAAGAAAATTACCTAAAAAAAGGAAACGATTATTTTCAAAAAGCCCTAAAAGTGATAAAAGAAAAATATGGTGATAGGGTTATAATAAGTGAAGTTGAAAACGTTCCATACAAAGAGTATATTTCTCTATACAATGATAGTCACATTCTGCTTGACCAAGTTTACGCCTATGACCAAGGGTACAATGCGCTTGAGGCTATGGCTAAGGGTAAGGTTGTTTTTTCAGGTTTTAGTGATGAGTTTATTAAACACTATGATATTGACAAAACGATAGGTATACATACCATTCCAGATATGAATACTATTGTAGACAATCTTTCAAATTTAATAGAAAACCCAAAAACAATTATTGAAATAGGAAAAAATGCTAGAGCTTTTATAATTGAGTATCATGATTATAAAAAAGTGGCAGAGCAGTACATAGATTGCTGGAAAAACTAGCCTTTCAGCGCTAAAAAATCATTATAATTTCTAATGTATTCTTTTTCATTAAAAGGTGTAGAGGCTATTACTAAACAAACAGCACCCGACGAAAAGTTTTCAATTTCTCTCCAAATATTCGTAGGAATATACAAACCTATATTAGGCCTGTTCATCATAATTTTCTTTTTTTCAACGCCATCATCAACCAAAACTTCAAAACTACCACTTAAGGCTATTATTATGGATTCTTGCTCTAAATGTGCATGACCTCCTCTAAAAGCACCACTTGGCACATCATATAGATAATAAATTCGCCGCAAAGAAAAAGGAATAGAGTCATTATCTATAACTGCAAGGTTACCTCTTACCTCATGCACATTTGGTATTTTTATTTCCTTTACCTTGTCTAAAGTATTCAATTCAACAGTCTTTTATTAATTTCAACTTACAGTTCAAATATAGTTTTATTTAAAAATAATTAAAGTTTTAGTTCACTATTGGAACGACACATTTTAACTATAGTGGCCATATCAAGGATTATATTGATTAGTTCCAATACTTTTATGGGTTCTCCTTATTTTTAAAATAAGACCATACAAAGAATATAACTACAAAAAAATAAATTATGTACCTATAAAAATGAGCTATAACAACTCCTTCTGCCCCATATAAACCAATAAAATATTTTGACAAACCGTAAAAAAGTCCCAATGATATTATCTCCGTACTTAAAAAACTCCAAATCATTTTTTTTGCTAAAAACTGATGAGAAATCACTAAAGTTGTTAACCTTACAAAATCTCCTAATAATTGCCATTTAAAGAATTTTTCTAAACCCTCAAAGTTTGGATAAATTAAACTTATTATAAAATTTCTAAAAAGAAAAATACAAATCATACCAATACCAAATAAGGGTAAAATAGTTTTATAAATATTAAAAACTTCCTTTTTAAAGGCCGAAGATGTTTCTATTTTAGCAAATTTAGGTATGACATATAAGGTAAATATACTCGATGAAAACACCATGTAATTCTTGGATATAAAACTCATTGCTGTCCAATACCCTGCCTCATCTATATTAATCTTATTTATGATCATTGTTCTTACATCCAGTTCTATAAAATTTAAAATTACTGTTGAAACAAAAGACATCAAAGTAAAAGCTAAAAGCGGTTTTACAAATGAACAATCAATGCTTTGTTCATTAATTTTGATGTGTTCTTTAAATCTTTTATGACAAAGAAAAATTACTACAATTAAGCTAACCAAAGGAGAGAGTATTATTGAAAACAGTACGCCCTTTAAACTAAAACACAATAGCCCTAACAGTAATAGAAAAACAGAAAACACATAGGTTATTAGTTCTATTTTTGCAAAATTCTTGTAATCTGAAAACCCATTAATTAATCCATAAAAAATCTTATTCAATGCTATTGCAGGAGGAATAAATGCTAAAAACCTTATCAAATTTGAGAATTTAACATCATGAAAGAGGCCTATTGAAACCTCTTCAGCCGTAATTAATAATGTAATACATGAAAGTATAGATCCTATTATTCCAAGTATTAATGCTGAAGAAAATAACTTTGTTAATTGACTATTATTCTTTTCGTTTTCTGAAGTATACTTTACAACACCATTAAATACGCCTAATGAAGATGTACTTCTTAGCATTTCAAGTAAATTACGCAATTGTCCAATCTTAGCTATACCATTTTCCCCTAAAGTAATTGCTAATAATCTTTGCACAAATACAGAAATTATTAGACGTATTATAATAACAAAGGCATTTAAAGAGGTCATCTTCAAAAGCTGGTTCATTTTTATAATACGACTTAAATTTATCAACTTGCCTAATATATTTATTGTAAGACCTTAATCAATATGCTATTCTAATAAATATTGAGAACATTGATAACAGTCTTAACCTCATCTTCTGTCATTGTTGGACTTATTGGAATACTTATAATAGTTTTATGAATAGATTCTGTAATTGGAAGTTTTAGTGTATTATAATTTTTTAGTGATTCTTGTTGATGAGGAGGTATGGGGTAATGAATTAAATATCCTATCATGTTACGAACAAGATAATTTATAAAATCAGTCCTATCATCGACCCTTATTGGAAAAATATAAAACACATGATTTTCGGTTAAATCATAATAAGGCAACTTTATTTTGGGGTTCTTGATCTCTTTTAAATATTGTTTAGCTATAACGCGCCTTTTATCATTATCAGCATCAAGATCTTTTAATTTAATATTTAAAAAACTTGCCTGTAATTCGTCCATACGACTATTTACACCTATCAATTTATTAATATACTTATTTGAAACCCCATAGTTATGAAATGATTTTATATAGGTAGCCAATTGAGTATTATTTGTTACTATTGCTCCCGCATCTCCCATAGCCCCTAAGTTTTTTGTAGGATAAAAACTAAATGCAGCAGCATCCGACATAGATCCAGCTTTTTTTCCAGTTTTAGAGACAGCACCATGGGCTTGAGCTGCATCCTCAACTACAAATAAATTATACTTTTTGGCAATAGTATTAATTTGTACAATATCTGCTAATTGCCCATAAAGATGCACAACTAATATTGCTTTAGTGTTATTAGTAATTTTTTTTTCTAACTCAATAGGGCACATATTAAACGTCTCTTCATTTGGCTCTACAAAAACTGGTTTTAGGTTTGAATTAATTACTGCTAGAATACTTGCTATAAATGTATTTGCCGGAACCATTACTTCATCTCCCGCCTTTAATTTTTTCAAGCCAATTAAAGCTTTAAAAATTATTGTTAAAGCATCCAAGCCATTCCCGACACCCACACAATACTTTGTCCCACAATACCTAGAAAAATTATTTTGAAACCGCTCTACCTGATCACCTAAAATGTAATTTCCACTATCTAAAAAAGCGTCAAAAGCCTCTTGGAACTCAGTTTTATATTTTTGGTTTACAGCCTTTAAATCTAAAAATTTAATCATTTATATCAATTTGAAAGTAGGTGAATGGAAATTCCTTACAACCTAATTCTATTTTTTGTCTTAGCAAGCCTTTATTATAACCTAGCTCATTATTCTCTGTAACTGTACCCATTGAAAAATATTTCTTTCCGATCTTCTGGTAATACTCAATCAAATGAACAAACAAAAAATCCATAGCATAATACTTTTCGCCTAAATCTGTAGTAGCACCATATTGCGATTTCACAACTTTTCCTTTGTCAAAAATTGTGATGCCCGCAAGTAGCTTTTCATTGAAATAAGCGTTAAACTGAATTATATTTTCTGGAAATTTTTCACTTAAATAACTAATTTCATGTAAATTGTGCACTGGTTTCACCTTATGCTTCGTTTCCAATCTTGGGGTTAAAACCTCCTTCCAAAACACACTAAAATCGTACGTTTTTTCAATTCTCAATCCTAATTTTACCGCTTTTCTATAATGCTTTAACTTGGTTTTATGTATTTTGTTATCAGCATAATCAATGGCTAAACACTTTTGTTGATTTATCTGCTTCAAACCAAAATCCTCTTCAAGTAATCGCCATGAGAATTCTTTTTCATTTACATAAAAAGCTGGTAATTTCTTAAAAATTAATTGTTTTAAACCTTTTAATTTTAAATAGCAAACAAGCCTTTCTAATATAAGTTTTACTTCTTCTTTTGATATCCCTAAACGGGTATATATTCCTCCATAAGTCAACCCTTGATGAGAATACAAAGTATCTTCAACCCTATTAGCTGGAAGAATAGCTTTCAATGCATCGTCCTCAAAAATAAGCACCGAAAAATCTTCAAACCTATCAGAATGATATTCCATAAAATCTCTATGGAATAAGAAGGTGGCGTTTTTAGATTGTTTTACGAAACCGTTCCATAAATCATAATATTTGTAACTGTATTTTTCAACTTTATACACACCTTAATAATTCATTATTACATCGTCTAAATACTGTTAATTAAGAATCTTTTATATCTCCACTATCCACTCCAAATAGTGAGCTTCCAAAAATTAATAAAATAACACCATAGTACATTAAATGGCTTACAAAGTGACCCATTACAGCGCCTTCAACCCCATATAACTTGATAAAATAGATGCTTGTAATATACAGCATAACTACCAAAAAGGCCTCAGTAATTATATAATGCCAAAACATTTTTTTAGCTAAAAATTGATATGAAATAATCATAGAAAGCATCTTTACAAAATCACCTAATAATTGCCACATAAATAAATCTTCAACAGGTTGGAACTCCTCTGAAAAAATAACCCAAACTACAAATGATCTTAATAGATAAATCGTTATCAGCCCAATAGCGAAATACGGTACTATTTTTTTATAAAGTGAAAAAACTTCTTTCTTAAACTCCTTTATATCATTTATTTCTGAGAAACGAGGTATAATATAAAGCCCTAAAAGAGAGCTTACCATCATTAAATAATATTTAGATATCCGCAACATCGCCTCCCAAAATCCTGCATCCTTATACCCAATTGTATCAATAATGTAAGATCGAATTGATAGGATAACCAACGGTAAAACAACAGCCGAAAATAATGCCATTCCAGAATAGCTGCTTAACTTTTTAAAATATGAAAAACTAACATGCTCTACGTTTAAAAGAGGAATTAAACTTTTCCTATTTATAATACCTACTAATGTGATTAAAAATATAAGCGATTCTGATATTGCCACCGATATTAGAGCACCGTCCAACTTCTTTAGATAAATCAATAAAAGCGCAACACATAAACTTAGTATTTGACCAATAATATTAATGATAATTAGGATTTTGTACTTAGAAAACCCATTCATTATGGAAAAGGTAAACATATTAAGTGCATAAAAGGGTAGCACTATAGCGAATATCTTTATAACATAAACGTAGTTGTTGTACGTTGGAAAAATAAGACTATTGATGTACTCCGCTTGAAAATAGCAGAAAAGCGCAACAATTATGGTTGTAAAAAACCCGACGTAATACACTGTGGAAAGTGTTTTACTTAATTTCTCAAGATCGTCTTTAAAATCATTTACATATTTAACTACACCTTTATAAAACCCTATTGTCGCAAAGGTTTGTGCAGATGCAACAAAACTTCTGAGGTTTCCTATTAAAGCTAGTCCTTCCGCCCCGATAATAACAGCGATTGCTTTTGAAGTTAATAAACCTGCGATAATCCTAGTAAAAACAGCGGCAGATTTTAAAGATGCAATCTTAATTAAAACTTTGTTATTTATATATTTAATGAGGCTTATCAAAAGAGCAAGAATTTAAACTATACTTTGGTTTGGTAATTCACCTTTCAAATATACAAAACGAATCAAACGTTAATTATTGTTAACGGAATTAATAAAATCACGATTTTTTTAAAACATGAAGAATATTTATAACTAGAATAGCAACATTGGTGATGATAATGGGTTTGGAAACTGGTTGCAATAAAAACCCATAAGCTATAAATAACAATGCCCCTATTCCGTTTACTATTCTTAATTTAATAATGGATTTCATTAAAAAAGAAACCAATACAGTAGCCATAGCCATATAACCGAGCCACTCCACATATGTTTCTCCAAAAAGCATTAAATACTTTTGTTCCGTTTACGCTCTACTTCAGTTAACAAAATCTTTCTTAATCTTAAATGATTTGGAGTTACCTCAACATATTCATCTTTTTGAATATACTCCAAAGCTTCTTCCAAAGAAAACTTAATAGCAGGCACAATTTTAGCTTTATCATCTGCCCCGGCAGAACGTACGTTGCTTAATTTTTTAGTTTTGGTAACATTAACCGTCATATCGTCTCCACGGGAATTTTCACCAATAACCTGCCCCTCGTAAATATCTTCTCCAGGGTCAATAAAAAACTTCCCTCTTTCTTGCAATTTATCTATTGAATATGGAATTGCAGTACCATTTTCCATAGAAACTAAAGATCCATTTAAACGCTCTGGAATTCCTCCTTTAATGGGTTGGTATTCCTTGAATCTATGAGCCATAATGGCTTCTCCTGCTGTAGCCGTTAACAACTGATTTCTTAAACCAATAATGCCTCTTGATGGAATCATAAATTCGCAAACCATCCTGTCTCCTTTAGCTTCCATACTTAGCATTTCTCCTTTTCTCATGGTTACCATTTCAATGGCCTTACCAGAAACATGCTCAGGCAAATCGATAGTCATTTCTTCAAACGGTTCACATTTTACACCATCAATTTCCTTTATAATTACTTGCGGTTGACCAATTTGCAACTCGTATCCTTCACGACGCATTGTTTCAATTAAAACTGATAAATGCAATACGCCTCTACCAAATACCATAAACTTATCTGCACTATCAGTATCTTCAACTCTTAAAGCTAAATTTTTCTCTAATTCTTTGGTTAAACGTTCCTTAATATGTCTTGAAGTTACATATTTGCCATCTTTTCCGAAGAAAGGAGAATCGTTAATGGTGAAGAGCATACTCATAGTTGGCTCATCAATCGCAATGGTTTTAAGTCCTTCAGGGTTTTCAAAATCGGCTACTGTATCCCCTATTTCAAATCCTTCTAGGCCAACAATTGCACAAATATCTCCAGCTTTTACCTCATCAACTTTTTTGCGCCCTAAACCATCAAATATGTGTAACTCTTTAATTCTAGACTTTACAATACTTCCATCACGTTTTACCAAAGAAATATTCTGTCCAGCTTTCAATCCACCTCGCGTTAAACGACCAATAGCAATTCTTCCTGTAAAAGATGAAAAATCTAAAGAAGTAATAAGCATTTGTGTTGTACCCTCATCTATTTTAGGAGAAGGAATGTGCTCTAAAACCATATTTAGAAGTGGTTCGATATTCTCAGTAGGTTTTTGCCAATCTTCACTCATCCAATTGTTTTTAGCAGAACCGTATACCGTAGGAAAATCTAATTGCCATTCTTCTGCACCCAATTCAAACATTAAATCAAACACCTTTTCGTGTACCTCGT
This sequence comes from Jejuia sp., assembly GCA_049889775.1. Lineage (GTDB taxonomy): Bacteria > Bacteroidota > Bacteroidia > Flavobacteriales > Flavobacteriaceae > Jejuia. The sequence goes on along the minus strand of JBMHCT010000011.1, from coordinate 260,648 downwards.
CAGGTGTACAATTCTCTTTATCTACCTTATTAACAACTACGCATGGTTTTAACCCTAAATCAATTGCTTTTTGTAATACAAAACGCGTCTGTGGCATTGGCCCTTCAAAAGCATCTACCAATAAAAGTACACCATCAGCCATATTTAAAACACGCTCTACCTCTCCACCAAAATCGGCATGACCAGGGGTATCAATAATATTAATTTTTGTTCCTTTATAAGTTACCGATACGTTTTTTGATGTTATGGTAATTCCACGTTCACGTTCCAAATCATTATTATCCAAAATCAAATCGCCTGTATTTTCATTCTCGCGAAATAATTGGCAATGGTACATAATTTTATCTACTAAGGTAGTTTTCCCATGATCTACGTGTGCGATGATGGCTATGTTTTTAATGGCATCCATTCCTATCTCTATTTTTAAGCGTGCAAAGTTACGTTTATTTATGTTCATAAAGCATTATCTTTACGCCTTTATTCAACAAACACAATCGTTTATGACTCTTAGTGAAATTCCTAAGCTAAAGCAGACAGCCTCTAATAACTTTTTTTTGTTGTGTGGCCCCTGTGCTATCGAAGGTGAAGATATGGCATTGCGTATAGCCGAAAAGGTAGTTTCTATTACTGAAAAACTAGAAATACCCTATATTTTTAAAGGAAGTTTTAAGAAAGCAAACCGAAGTAGAATTGATAGCTTTACTGGAATTGGTGATGAAAAAGCCTTGAAAATACTTCAGAAAGTATCTAATACTTTTGATATTCCCACAGTAACAGATATTCATGAAGTTTCTGATGCTGAAAAAGCAGCGGAATATGTTGATGTACTTCAAATTCCTGCATTTTTAGTAAGACAAACTGATTTGGTTGTAGCTGCGGCAAAAACTGGCAAAGTGGTGAACTTGAAAAAAGGACAATTTATGAGTCCTGAAGCTATGAAACATGCCGTACAAAAAGTGAAAGATTCTGGTAGCAATAAAGCGTGGATAACAGATAGAGGTACGATGTTTGGATATCAGGATATGATTGTGGATTTCCGAGGCATCCCCACAATGCGCCAATTTGCACCAACGGTTTTAGATGTGACACACTCTTTACAGCAGCCTAATCAATCTGCGGGAGTTACTGGAGGAAGACCAGATATGATCGAAACCGTTGCTCGTGCTGGAGTTGTAAACCATGTGGATGGGTTATTTATTGAAACACATTTTGACCCTGCCAATGCCAAAAGTGATGGTGCCAATATGCTGCACCTAGATAATCTAGAGGGTTTATTAACCCGATTAGTAGAAATTAGAAAATTGGTTACTTCATTTTAGGCTTTAAAATTAATTTGAAAGGATTTGTGTTTATTTCCAGTTGTTTTTCAAGCACATAAACAATTATTTCATCATTAATTTCATCAACAGATTTGTATCGAAGAGACCTTAAGGACTTTCTTCCCGCATCCACAAAATATTCAGTGTATTTATCCATTTGATTAAAATGCCAAAAGGCTAAATCCACATAATTCTTAGAATGATTCAAAAAACAAATAGGGATACCATCATTATAAAAGAAAGGAATTTTCCATTTGTACAATATTTCAGAATTTGGCACAACAGCTTCTATAATAGATTGCAATTGGAGCAATATCGTTTTATAGGGTTCCTCTTGTTTTAATATGTATGCTTCAGCAGGATTCATAAAAATAGTTTTGTGAAATATATTAAAAATAGTTAGTATTTTCAGCTGACAATAAATACAATAAAATTGAAAAATAACATTCTAACTATAGTTCTTTTAATTTGTCTATACTCTACTAAAGGGAATTCACAAACTTACGCTAGAAATGGCATGGTAGTTTCGGCAAACAAGCTCTCCTCCCAAACAGGCGTTGCCATCCTAAAAAAGGGAGGTAATGCCATTGACGCTGCCGTAGCTACGGCATTTTCCCTAGCAGTAACCCACCCAAGTGCAGGAAATATTGGAGGTGGTGGATTCTTAGTATACATGAATTCTGAAGGAGAAGCCACGACCATAGACTTTAGAGAAAAAGCTCCCTTTGCCGCTAAAATAGATATGTTTTTAGATGATGAAGGTAAGATTATTAACAACAGTAATCATGATAGTCTGCTTGCTGTTGGTGTACCTGGGACAGTTGCTGGTTTGTTTATGGCGCATCAAAAATATGGCAAACTACCTTGGAAAGATATTATACAACCCGCTATCGATCAAGCTGAAAATGGTTTTGAATTTATATGGTCTTTATATTTTCAAGCTAAATCGTTTAAAAAACACAGTTCAAAACACCCTTTTATAGCTTCATATTTTGATGATCAATTTGGTGAAATAACGCAACCCGGAAGTTTATGGAAGCAGCCAGCCTTGGCTAATACACTTAAAGCCATACGGGATGATGGAAGAGATGGTTTTTACAAAGGTGAAGTTGCAGAAAAGATTGAGAGGTTCATGAAAAAAAACGGTGGAATAATTACCATGAAAGATTTAGAATACTACGAAGCTATTGAGCGTAAACCAATAAAGGGAAACTACAAGGGTTTTGATATTTATTCCATGCCACCACCAAGCTCCGGCGGTGTGAGTTTAATTCAAATGATGAATATCATGGAATTAGTAGACTGGAGTAAAATTGAATTCAATTCAACCGCTTACGTGCATGTTTTAGTCGAAGCCATGAGAAGAGCCTACGCAGATCGTGCTCAATATTTAGGCGACCCTGATTTTAATATTGACATGCCATTAGAGAGGCTTATCTCAAAAAAACACGCTCATAAACGTTTCAGTACTATTGATATGCAAAAAGCGTCAATAAGCGACTCTGTTTCTTTTGGACATCCCTATGATGGGAAAAGCACTACTCATTTTTCTGTTGTAGATAAAGACGGTAACGCTGTATCACTAACCTATACGTTAGAATATAACTACGGTGTTAAAATAGGTGATCCTGAGCTAGGTTTTATTTTTAATAATGAAATGGGCGACTTTAATGCAATGCCAGGTGTAACAAATTCTAAGGGTTATATTGGTACAAAACCAAATATTATAAAACCTGAAAAAAGAATGCTTTCAAGTATGACACCTACTATAGTTTCAAAAGATGGAAAGCCTTACTTAATAATTGGTAGCCCTGGTGGGAGAACCATAATTAACACAGTATTTCAAACTATTTTAAACGTTCTTGAATTTAAAATGCCAATAAAGGAGGCAATAGAGGCTGTAAAAATCCATCACCAATGGTTACCAAATACAATTTACTACGAAAAAAACAAAATTTCTCCTGATACCAAAAAAGCGCTTCAAACCATGGGGCATAGTTTACAAGAAAGATATGCCTTAGGGGCATTAATGGGCATAACCATAATACCTGACGAAAAGATAATTGTAGGTGCCTCTGACAGTTCTCGTCCTGACGGCGGAGCAGTTGGCTATTAATTGAGACGAAAGGTTTGTATTATTCATAAAAATAGTTTTACTTTGTATTTCAAAGTACTTTAAAATGGAATCGAAAGACTATCTCAAAGACATTAGTGAAATAAAAAACATGATGAACAAATCCTCACGTTTTATTTCGCTGAGTGGACTATCTGGAATTTTGGCGGGGGTTTACGCTTTAATTGGTGCCGCCGTAGCCTACTGGCTTGTTATTGATTTTAGCTATGGCAGACTAACTTTGGATGGTTGGGTTTTCGAAACTTGCCTCTTTATACTTTTTATGATAGCATTTTTAAGTGCCTTAACTGGTATATTTCTAACAACGAGAAAAGCAAAGAAAAATGGCGCTAAAATTTGGGATAGTACATCACGTCGTTTAGTGTTTAACTTTTTAGTGCCATTGCTGGTTGGAGGTTTATATATTTTAATCATCTTGAGTCAAATGAAATATGGGCAATCTGGAGGTTTGATGTTGATTTTTTATGGATTAGCACTGGTAAACGCTTCAAAATATAGTATTGGTGATATTCAATATTTAGGATATGTTGAAATTATATTGGGCTTAATTGGTGCATGGAAACCCGGTTACGGTTTCTGGCTGTGGGTAATAGGATTTGGCATTATGCACATTATCTACGGCACATGGATGCATTTTAAGTATGATGCTAATCAGTAGGAAGTTTGCAGTATTAGTGTTGAAAAACTTATAAATATCTAATCTAAAATTTGGAAAATATTGCATTTTATTTGGTGGTTGCTTTGTTTTATTTGATAGTTTTTGGAACTCCAATATTGGTGAGTTTTGTTATCTATAAATTTATAAAAAGGCACTCATCCAATAAGCTATTAAGATTGTTATCTCTTTTGCCAGTGTTATGTTTTGGTTATTGGATATTATTTTGTGAATAAAAAATATAATAGATTCCTGCTTTCGCAGGAAATAGTATGAGTATCATAAACAACATAAATAAGTTATTTGACCACCGGATTAGATTAGGCATCATGTCCGTCCTTATGGTGAATGAGTATGCAGATTTTAATATGTTGAAAGAACTTTTGGGTGCCACAGACGGCAATTTGGCAAGCCATACAAAAGCCTTGGAAAAGGCAGAATATATAAAAGTAGAAAAACAATTTATTGGACGAAAACCTAATACCCGCTACTCTACTACTAAATTGGGTAGAGCAGCATTTAAAAAACACATAGATGCTCTTGAAGCTATAATAAATAAACAGAAATAAAATTTTTTATCAATTTACTTTGAAATTCAAAGTACTTTAAATTTAACATGAAAACACAACAACAAATACCACCGCAAAATAAATTTCAATACTGGTTGAACTACTTTAAAAACAATGAAAATCACTTTGACGATATTTTTTGGGATGGAGAAGAAAAATTAACTCCTCATGAAATTAGAATTATTAGTAGCTCAATTCAGCAATTTCAAAAGGGAGAAAACTCAGAAGGTAAACATCTCATTGCATTTGCTAAAAAAATTGGTGACCAAACTTACTTGGAGACTATAAAGTTATTTATTAAAGAAGAACAAAAGCACGCACTAGTCCTTTCTAAACTAATGAAAACTAATAATATATCCAGAATTAAAAGCCATTGGATTGATGATGTTTTTAGAGGTTTAAGAAAATTAGCTTCTCTTGAAAATTCGATTATCGTACTCTTAACCGCTGAAATAATTGCTTCAGTGTATTACATAGCCCTTAAAGAGTGTAGCAATTCAAAAACATTAAAAGCAATATGTAATCAAATTCTTTTAGATGAAGAGATGCACATAAATTTTCAGTCTTACACATTAGGGCAATTTTACAAAACCAAGTCTTCGCTAAATAAAATTTTCAGTAGATATTTTCATAGAATTTTAATGACTGGAACAACTTGTATGGTTTGGCTTTATCACTGGAAGGTTTTAAAACATGGTGGATTTCCGTTGCAACGTTTCTACAAATCTGTATTTACGGAGTATTCTAGGTCAGAAAAAATGATAAAAGAGGAACATCTAATTATTCGCTACGCAATTAACGCTAGGGCAATTCAAATCTAGGTAATCATTGAAGATATATTAAAGAAACTAATCAAAAACATCTTAATCATACAACTCACATAATTTACTATTTCAAATACTTTAAAACTAAAAACAAATGAAACATATTTTATTAATTATTGGAGCCCTTTTATTCAGCACGCTTTTTCATAAACAAAGTATTGGCTTAAATCTTTCGGTATTTAGTCTATTTTCTATAATCGTTCTATTAATTCACAATAAAAAGGCATTTCTTCAAAAAACAACTATTGCATACACACTACTTTATACAATTTCGGCAATTTCAATATTTGCATACAACAACGCTTTGGCTATTGTAGCTAATGCCATCGCATTTGTTACACTTGTTGGTCAAGTATCAACACAAAACTCATCCATTTATGTGAATTGGCTCAATGGTTTGTACTCATTCATTGCAGGTTTCTTTCATAGAAATTTTGATATTCATGAAGCAACGCAAAAAGTGGAGCCAAAAAAAAAGATAGACTACTTGCACCTCACAAAACTTATTGGAATTCCTTTAATAGTCCTTATCATTTTTATCGCATTATATAAAAATGGCAACCCCATGTTTAGTGATTTAATCAATAGTATTGATTTTTCTTTTATCAACTTGCAATGGGTTTTAGTAGCTTTTTGTGGTTACTATTTATTTTACAACATTTCTAAACCTGTTATTGTAAACCCCGCTACTACAAAAGATTTGCAAATAGGGAATAGCTTGTTCCTTAAAGCTCATTTTGAAAATGAGTATTTAAAAAAAGAGCATCAACTTGGTTTTGTTTTAATAACGGCTCTTAATTTTCTAATCGTTCTTTTTCTAATTACAGATGTTAGCTACTTAATCAACTCTGTCAATTCAAGCGCACCTGAACTTTCCAGTCAAGTTCACAATGGCATAAATGCATTGATAGCCTCCATTATTATTGCCATTATTATCATCTTATATTTCTTTCGAGGGGATTTGAACTTCTACAATAAGAATAAAAATCTAAAGCTGGTAGCCTATACTTGGATGCTACTTAATGCAGTTCTTGTTATAAACATTGTTATAAAGGATATTATGTACATCTACAACTTTGGATTAACCTACAAGCGCATTGGTGTTTTGGTTTACTTATTACTTACCGTTATTGGCTTAACAACCACTTTTATTAAGGTAAAACACCTGAAAAACTTATGGTATTTATTCAGAATTAATACCGTAACGGCTTTCGCTATACTAATAGTATCGTGCGCTTTAAACTGGGACAGCTTAATCACAACATACAATTTGAATTATGCTAAATCTATGGATTTCAATTACCTGATTGAACTATCAAACAACAACACCTTTATTCTTAAAAATTATCTAGATGAAAATGATTTAGAACTAGAACAAACCTTAGCCATAGAACAAAAATATAAAACCTACGTACTAAAACTGAAGGATAACTCATGGCAGGAATCTCAATTTGACACTTACAGAATTAAATAATCATGGATACACCTTCAACGCTATTAAAGTCTACCGCATTATCCTTTGTTATCTTTTGGAGTATTATTCTAACAGAAATAGAATTACCTCTTGATGCCATTCCTTACATGTTCCTATCCCTAATTCCGATTTTTTTGTGCTGTATGTTTACCATCTGTTTAACTATTGCTCCATTCTACTGGGCTAAAAATGAAAAAACTGCTTTTAAAACGATATATAACAACTGTTTTCCATTTTATGCTGTTGCACTTTTTGGAGTTTGTTTCCTGGTTATACTAACATCTAATTTCGACACAACTATCGTAGCATTTATATCCTCCGCCTTTTTTACGTTGCTAAAATCTTGGAGTTGGATTATCAAATCACCTAAAACAGAATTAAATGAAGCTCTTTAAAAAACTCATAAAACTGGGTATCATTGTGATAGTGGCTCTATTAATAGTTGACTTGGTAATAACTCATAAGGCGAAACCCTTCATTTTTGATAATACTGATGATTTAGAGACTAATAGAGTTGGTCTCGTTCTAGGTGCAGGCAAATATACCAAACACGGAAACATCAACCTTTATTACAAGTACAGAATAGAAGCTACCGTTTTACTCTACAAATCTGGAAAAATAAAATACATTTTAGTAAGTGGTGATAATGGAAGAAAAGGCTATGATGAACCGTCCGATTTTAAAAACGATCTTATCAAAAGAGGTATTCCTGAAAATAAAATCTATTTAGATTATGCAGGTTTTAGAACTCTAGATTCGGTAGTAAGAGCTAAAAAAGTCTTTGGTCTATCACAATTCACTATTATATCCCAAAAGTTTCATAATGAACGCGCCTTATTCCTAGCGAGGCATTATGATATAAATGCTATAGCCTTTAATGCAAAAGACATGAAAGGGAGCTATGGTTTAAAAACGAAACTTAGAGAATACTTAGCCAGAACTAAAGCCACTTTAGATATTCTTTTTGATGTGAAACCGAAGTACCTCGGGCCTAAAATTAAAATCTGATGAGGTTAAACAAAATCTATTTATTTCTAACAATAATGCTTTTCATAATAGAAGCCCTAATCACTATTTTCCTAAAAACTGGATTCATCCGTCATACTGTTGGCGATTTTCTGGTGGTTATTCTAATCTATTGCTTTTTTAAAAGTTTTATAAATGTTAATGCTGTAAAGCTAGCAATAATCGTATTTCTTTTTGCCCTATGTATCGAGTTGCTCCAACTACTTAATATACTTAGCCTACTTGGTATGGAACATAGCTTTACTGCTAAATTACTTTTAGGAAGCACATTTCAACTTACAGATATCGCAGCCTACCTTTTGGGTATTAGCACATTTTTATTAATAGATATAATGCTTATTTCAGATGAATAATATAAAAGACCTTTTTATAAAACGTTTTAAAATAGTTTCCATTCTAAGCTTGTGTATAACCTTTAGTATCAAACTGTTGACGATACGAATTAAACTTGCAGATTCCTTCTTTTATTTGTTTTTAGTTTGGAATTTGTTTTTAGCAGTCATTCCCTATACTATAACCACATATTTGGTGAACCTCCCCAGAGTCAACAAATTGTGGTTGGTGTTTTGGTTTGGGGTTTGGCTGCTTTTTTTACCAAATGCACCTTACATAATAACAGATTTAATTCATTTAAGAATAAGTGAAATAAAACTAATTTGGTTGGATATTTTAATAGTAATCGCTTTTGCATTTACCGGATTACTACTCTTCTACTTTTCCTTTTTGGATATGATGACAACTTTAAGACATTATCTCAAAAGAAAAGTTGTTTCATTCCTAATTCCACCTTTACTGGTTCTATCTGCTTTTGGAGTTTATCTAGGTAGATTTTTACGCTATAACTCATGGGAAATTTTAAGCAACCCAAAGTATTTATTTGAAGATATTTTTTCAATAGTAGCATAACCTTTTTCGCATCCTGAAGCTTGGTTGTTTACCTTATTATTTGGTGCCTTTTTGAATTTAGGGTTTTGGGTATTTAATAACTTAAGAACTTAAGATTGATATTTCTCAACCTCAAAACAAATCAACTAATCGATAATACATATTCATAAGTCATCTCCTCTTTTGTATAATATTTGTATAGTTAAAGTAGGAGTACTTTTATACCTTTTTCATCAAGAAGTGTTCTTTTTTTAGGGATTTGTAGCTATTATCATAGAATTAGCAATTTAATTTTACTCAAAATTCTATTCTATGAAAGCAAAAATTACTTTTCATTCAAACACTTTACTGGTAATCATTTCGATTCTTTTTTTAATGACATCACAAGTATTTGCAATTGACATTCATGTTTCCATTGATGGCGTTAATGCTTTAACAGGAAGAGGTTCGAGCGCCAACCCTTACAGGACTATTAATTATCTTTTTAGTAATAATCTTGTTAACTCAGGTGACGTGATTATTGTTCACAAAGGCACCTACAGAGAAACGGTTACTGTGAATGTAGGTAATGTTACCATAAAACCTTTTGAAAATGACAAAGTCACTATATCTGGAGCGGATATTGTTAATGCAAGTGCATGGACTTCTGATGGTGGCGGTATATATAAAATGACATTGAACAGAAATGAGGTTCAAACTGGGTTTACCCAGCTGTTCGTTGATGGGAAAATGCAGCAAATTGCGAGATATCCTAATAATATTACAACAACTACAGATTACATCGTTGGAAGTAATCCTGAAATGTTAGATCCTTTGAATCCGCAAAGTGGTTTTGCTATTTTATTGAATGCCAGCAAACCTTCAGGAACCAATCAGGCAGGTACAGTTACTTTTTCTGATCATGAAGGCACACCAATTATACCTGCAAGTTCATTTACAAATGAGGCTATTATTAGAGGGTTTATTGGTAAACTAAGAAACAATATTTGGTGCTATTCTCAAGCGGGAGGTAATGTTACAAAAACTGGAGATAGAACAGTTTCTTTCACTTCTAGACAAACCCAAGGGAATAAATGGGGACAAAGCGGTGCTTATTCGCAACCCGAAGGTTTTGGTTATATTTTAGATCTTTCTGTTCTTGACTATCCAGGTGAATGGTTTTTTAAAAGACTGGAAAACACCCTTTATTATATGCCAGAAGGCGGTACCATGAATAATAAAACTTTTGAAGTTAAAAAGCGTGAATATGCTTTACGTATTAGGGCTAATAATGTTACTCTTGAAAATATTCATGTTAAAGCTGCAACGATGGATGTAGTTAATTCAAATAATTTGAACGTTAACAAGTGCACATTTACTTACACGCTACCATATCATTTTAGACAAAATTATGGTGTTTTTAGAGAAGGCATTGTTTTAAATAATTCAGACAACACCACCTTCGAAAGTTCCTATATCGGTCATACTTGGGGTAGCGGAATTATTATTTTAAAAGGATCGGACAATACCGAAATCAACAACTGTATTATTGAAGATATTGGTTGGATGGGACAATTTACAGTAGCTCTTGAAAATAATGGAAATAATACAAAAATCACTAAAAATACATTTGGTAGAGCGTCTAGATTCCATATAAGAACTACAGAATCTGTATATGCCGAAATTATTGATAACGACTTTTTTAAAGCCATGGAAATGGGTGAAGATGCGGGTTCTATAATGTACACTAGTACGGGAAAAAGTGCTGCTTTAAATTTACAAGGAAGTGTTTTTGCATACAATAAACTGCATGATATGGATGGTATACCTGCCTATGATACAAGTCCTAATTATAAAAGACAAAAAGTAGTTGGTTTTTATATTGAGGACGTCGAGAACTACACAGCTCATCATAATTTGGTATACAACCTTAAAGGCGATACCTACACTAGTAAACGATTGCAAAGTAATGGACAACCTCAACCCACCCAAAGTAAAGGACAAGTAATGTACTTAGGCCCGAGAAATAGAGATCTTACAAGACCCATCAATTATTACAATAATACGTTTTGGAACTACGATTACTTCTTGACGTTTTGGAACCATGCTGGAGGACATGTTCGTGATCTAGACTTAAAAAATAATATTTTGGTACCAGGTAAAGTAAATGAGATTAATGCCAAAAACGCTCCCAATGTTGCCTCTTCAGACTTATCTACGTTTGCAACTCAGGCTGCGGTAGCGCCCTTAAGTTATGGTATTGAACTTGAAAACAACCAACTACCAACAAATCCAACAAGCCATTTTCAAGACTTAGCCAGTGATGATTTCAGATTAAAAAGTTCCTCATCCTATAACAACGGAGGTACTTTTATAGCTGGTATTACTACTGATTCTGACCCTGCAATTGGCGCTTATGAAGGTGCAACAGCCACTGAAAGAAATAGAGTGTTTAATGCAGGATCAGACCTTGACGAAAACTCCTTTACAACAGATAATAGCTTATCGACCAATGCTATTGATGAAAGTTTAGATAACATAAGAGTTTATCCAAACCCAGTTAACGACAAAATCACTATTGATTTAGGAAGAAATTACAGTTCGGTTTTGGGAGGTATCAACCTTAAACTTGTAAGCGTTTCTGGAAGTGTAATTTTGAATCAAAAATTTAATTCAAGTAGAAGACTATCGATTGATGCATCGTCCTTATCATCCGGAATATATTTATTAGAAATAAGTACCCAAGACGGAAAAACCGTTAAGAAAATAGTAAAATAGAAGTTTAAGGGTTTTATTCTAAACCATCCACATAGGCTTGTAAGTAACTAAAAGATACTGTTAACTTTCCGTTTTTCGTAATTTTTGCGCGTTCTAGAATGCTGTTTCTATCATTATCAAAAAATGCTGGAATAACATGTTCTAGAAACATTTCACCAAAGCCTTCGCTGGCATCTTGAGGCAGTTCGCATGGGAGGTTATCGACTGCCATAACTGTAATTGCCCTATCATCTTTAAAATCTATTTCAGATTCTGTTTCTGGGTCGTAGCCATAAATAGGATCTGCAATGGTTGATGCTCTAAGGGTCGTTGCCACTGGTCCATCAACATCACAACTGATGTCAGCTACTACCTTGATATTAAAATCACCAGATTTTACATCATTTCTGGTATATAAATACGGTGCGCCGTCACCATAAAAATGTCCTGCAATGTAGTAGTCCGTTACTTTGGCAAATCGCATAAAGCTAGATTCGTATTTTTCTGGGTGATTGAAAAAATCAAACACATCGTTAACTTCTGTTCCGTCGAGGCGTTTGTTGTAATCCAAGACATCAATTTTACAATACACAGGTTCATCAAAATATTTATTTAAATAATCTTCAGTAGAAACCGATTTAATGTGCATCGCATCTAACATTTCTTGAGCACCTTTGGCTACCTTTCCACTACCCGTCAATAATATTTTGATATTTGGAAGACTAATTTTATGCAACTCTTCAATTAAAGCTGCTTGATTTGGTAGTGGGCCTGCCTTTGGTAAATTCCAAGTATAGTATTTTAAGCCCCATGCTCTAAATCCGTTGTATGCTCCAACAATTCCGGCATATCTTCCAAATCCAATTAATCGAAATCCTTTGTCGTTTACAATAGTCTCATGGTCATACAATTCGATATTTTTCTCAAGTATTGCCTGTAATAAGGTTCTGTTATAAGGTTGCTTTTTTATAGTATGAGAAAAGAAAAAGTATTTCTTATTTGGAATTAAAGCTTCAATGGGCACTTCTTTTACGCCAATCATCACATCGCAATCTGACACATCTTTGGTAACTTCAAAACCTTTTCCTGAATATGCTTCATCTGGAAACACACGAATATCTGACGACTCCACTTTAAACTCAGCTTCAGGGAATTTTTCTTTAGCCTCGACTAATTTGGTTGGTGAAAATACCACGCGACGATCTGGTGGGTTTTTGCGTTCTCTTATAATGGCAAACTTCATATTTATTGTTGATGTGTTTAATTGTTGATGCGTTTAATCGTCTGCTGAGACCTTAAACTGCCAATTGAAACGATTGGAATAATTTTTGTTCTAAATTAGTTGGATTTGGCATGATTAGCAAAGATTTTGGTAAATTTGCCATCCGCGTTAGGGATTGAGGCATTTGTTGAAGCTCCTCGCAGAGAGCGACTGCCGAAAGCCTGACGCATTTTTGCCATTAAAAGCAAAAATGGGTAACGCCCAACTTCTCGATACGATTTTCAATAAAAATGAAAATCACTCGAAGTGACAATTAATACTGGGGTCGACTGGTTTTGACAGCGAGATTAATTGAACGGTAAGCACGTCGTGTAATGGCATTGAAACACGTAAAAGGCTAGACCAAATTTTAAACGGCGAGAATAACTACGCTTTAGCTGCATAATCTGAATTATAGTAGGATTAGCCTAGGTACACAAGGTGTACAAGCTAAATGTCTCCAGAAAGCCTTGGTTAATGGCGTTCTTTTTAGAGGCATCGTAAATATTAACTAAGATGGCGTAGCGCTTTGATGCGTCTTCGAGATTTAGAAGCTAAGTTGTAAGTGGGTTGTCTTTAACCAGCTTATAATCTAAAACCCAAGAATAGACTAAACGTGTAGAAAGCCCTTTGGTTACTTGTTTGGACGAGAGTTCGATTCTCTCCGACTCCACTTTTTAAAACCTCAACTTATTGTTTTTCAATTTTTTGAGGTTTTATTTTCTTTCTTGTTTATATTATTTAAATAATTTCTTAGTAGAACCTAAAAAGGATTAATTATTGACCTTTACCTAAGAATTGTATAAACTAAAATGTCGCTTTTAAGACATTTCTATTAACGGCAAAATATACAGACGAAAGGAAATCACGGACAACACAAACTCTTTATTTAAAGGAAAAACAGCAATTAGTATAGTTATTGTAAAGTAATTTCTAAACCGAGAAAACAAGTGTATTTGTAATTTCGTAGACCGTTGAAAAAAAATTTGTGCGCAACAATTATGTTAAACGCCTTATAAATTTATCAATTAACTAAAACTAAAAAAATTATGAAAAGACAATTACTAAAAATAGCTTGTGCTATTTTAATTTTAACTACTTGTAAAACGATTGCGCAAACGAGTACGGATTGTGATCCTGAGGAAGTTGATGGACTTTTGGTGTTTGAGGCAGAACGTTTCAGTTTAAATGGTGCTTGGAAAATAGGTGATGATGCCGAAAAAGCCTCTGGAGGGAAATACTTGTATTATGATGGACCAAATTCTTATCAAAATGTAAATTCTGCAAATAATATCTCCTATACCTTCAAAATTAATAACCCTGGTACCTATAGTCTAAAGTGGACTATGAGACAACCCGCCGAGGAAGCTGGTGGCGACTTGGGTAATGACGCTTGGATATATTTCTCTGATGATATAGGTAGAGCTAACGGTACAATGACGAGTTTTATAAAATTTGTAGGACGCAGCGATACTGATGGTAACTTCACCTTAAACGGGGCGGCAGATATTAGTCACACATCGTATCAGGTAACCGTTGTATTTCCATCAGCTGGAAATTACACTATGAATATGAGTGGTCGATCTCACGGTTTTCAAGTTGACCGCATTATTTTAAATAAAGACATTGCCAACGACGACCTTGCGGCAGCAATAGCGCTAATTGCCGAAACTAATACTTGCGGTGGTGAAGATGAAAATCCTACTGGAGAAGAAGTATCCATTGCCAACCCTTTCACAACGTTTGACGATAGTGCTACAGAAATACCCCTGACTATTGCTTACGAAACCATTGAAGCTAGAATGATAAAGGTAGAACTTACAGAGACTAATGGTACAGTAATAAAAAGTACTACCACTCAAGTTGCTGCGGGTACCGATCAAACTAGTTTAACACTTGACTTAAACGCCCCTTTACTTTGGGGAAAATCTTTTTTAATTAAGACATCTTTAATGAATGCCGCTGGAGATACAACTATTAGAGAGTCGCTAAGCAGTTTCTCGGTTACTGTTGATAAATCTCTTAATACGATTGAGTTTATTGATTTTCCAGACCCTGTTTATCAAACCAGTAATACGGTTAGAATAAGATATACATCCTCTAAAAACAGAGATATTTTGCTTCAATTTAGAAGAAACAGTTGGAACGTAGGAGCAATTAGAGTGAACAACCTTCCTGCGGGAACACATACTAGAGATTTTGTACTCAACCTAAATTCTCTTCCAGGAAACGGAAATAACTATTATTGGAGAGCGATGATTAGGGTGAACGGTACACCTTGGAACGGTAATATTCAAGTTATACAACAAGATAATGTTCAAGTAGATTCTAATTTTCAACTTTCCACAGAAGATTTCGAGGATTTAAATAATAAAATTACAGCATACCCAAATCCTTTTTCTGATAGACTAAATATTGAACTTAATCCTGCCCATGATTATTCAACTATTGATATTGTTGATATTCAAGGCAAAACAATAAGTTCTCATTTCGTGAAAGGCATTTCTAATCTTGAACTTAATTTAGAAATAGCTAACGGTCTATACTTTTTAAAAGCAAAGGGTGATAACGCTTCCAACGTTTTTAAACTAATTAAGCAGTAGAAAATTTTAACATAATTTATATTTAAGCCTTAGAAGACAAAATACTTCTAAGGCTTTTTTTTATGAACTTCATTTAAACAATGGTTTTTAAATACAGTTAACACAAAAAACTGACATATTATTGTATTATTCCTAAATTCATATTTCAAATGTTATTGTTTTATTAAAATATTGACATTTCAGTAATTCAATATTTAAATTTGATGAAAAACTGTAATATGACTAACTTAAAAACCACAATCACCCTAATCTTTTTTTGTTTTCTCTTTTATGTAAACCTTAATGCGCAAAAGAAAACAGAGACAAAAAAGAACTCTACACTATCAGGATTAAAATTTAGAAGTATCGGTCCTGCATTTATGTCTGGAAGAATAGCGGATATAGTAATTCATCCTGATAACCAAAATGTATGGTACGTTGCCGTTGGCTCTGGTGGTGTATGGAAAACTGAAAATGCTGGAACAACTTGGACGCCACTTACAGACAAACAACCCTTCTATTCCACTGGATGTTTAACGCTCGACCCTAATAATCCTAATGTTTTATGGCTAGGTACTGGTGAAAACGTTGGAGGAAGACATATTGGCATTGGTCATGGTATATATGTAAGCTACGACGAAGGAAAAACTTGGAAAGACAAAGGTTTGAAAAAATCTGAACATATTTCAAAAATTATAGTAAACCCCAAAAACTCCGACGAGATTTGGGTAGCTTCTCAGGGTCCACTTTGGAGCTCAGGAGGCGAACGCGGTTTGTATAAATCTACAGATGGTGGTGATACTTGGAAATTAGTTTTGAGTGATAATGAATGGACAGGTGTTACAGATATTGTAATGGATCCAAGAAATGAAAATATACTTTACGCAGCCACATGGCAGCGTCATAGAAATGTTGCTGCCTATATGGGTGGAGGCCCAGGAACAGCACTTCATAAAAGTACAGATGGTGGTGAAACGTGGGATAAGCTCACCACCGGATTGCCTAAAGGTGACATGGGAAAAATTGGTTTAGCCATTTCTCCCCTAAATCCAGACGTTGTTTATGCCGCTATAGAACTGCAACGACGTAAAGGTGCTATTTACAGATCTGATAATCAAGGAGGAAGTTGGACAAAAATGTCAAATACAGTTTCTGGTGGAACAGGACCTCACTATTATCAAGAACTTGTGGCATCGCCTCATGTTTTTGATAAACTGTATTTAATGGACGTTCGCGTGCAGGTTTCAGAAGATGGCGGGAAGACATTCTACACCATGAATGAAAAAGACAAACACTCTGACAATCATTCTTTAACATTTAAACATGACGATCCTAACTATATGTTGATCGGTACTGATGGCGGTATTTATGAATCTTTTGATAATTCAAAAACCTGGAGGTATGTTAATAATTTACCACTTACGCAATTTTACAAAGTAGCGGTTGATGATGCGGAACCCTTCTACTACGTTTATGGGGGTACTCAGGACAACAACTCACAAGGAGGGCCTTCAAGAACTTTCAAAACAAATGGTATTACAAATGCAGATTGGTTTGTTGTGTTAGGTGGCGACGGGCACCAACCAGCAACAGAACCTGGGAATCCAAATATAATGTATGCTCAATCACAACAGGGCTATTTAAACAGAATAGACAGAACTACTGGAGAAGCTACGTTTATTAGACCCCAAGAAGGTATTGATGAACCTTATGAACGTAATAATTGGGACTCTCCAATTTTAGTAAGTAGCCACGACCCTAAACGTTTATATTTTGGAACACAACGTGTTTGGAGATCTGATGATAGAGGTGATAGTTGGACACCAATCTCAAAAGATTTAACCAAAAATGAAGAGCGTCTTACTTTACCAATTATGGGTAAACAGCAAAGTTGGGATGCCGCTTGGGATGTGTATGCTATGTCCACCTATAATACGATAACCTCCTTAGCAGAATCTCCCATAGATGAAAATGTATTGTATGCGGGAACAGATGATGGTATTATTCAATATACTACAAATGGCGGGAGTTCTTGGACAAAATTAATGGTTGGAAGCTTGCCAAACGTGCCTTCCACAGCTTTTGTTAATGATATTAAAGCTGACCTACATGATGTAAATATTGCCTATGTAGCACTAGACAATCATAAGTTTGGAGATTACAAACCTTACTTATTGAAGACCACAAACGGAGGAAAAACTTGGACATCAATTACAAATGGCTTACCAAAAAACACTTTAGTTTGGCGTATAGTTCAAGATCATGTAGATCCAAACTTAATGTTTCTGGCCACCGAGTATGGCATTTATGTTTCCCTTGATCAGGGAGGTAAATGGACAAAATTCTCCCAAGGCCTACCGACTATTTCATTTAGAGACTTGGCAATTCAAAAAAGAGAAAATGATTTAGTAGCAGCTTCCTTTGGAAGAGGTTTTTATATTTTGGACGACTATAGTCCTTTAAGAAATCTAAGTGAAGATTCTTTTTCAAAAACAACATTGTTCAAACCTAGAAAAGCTTTACAATACAAACCTGTAAGCAGCGGTACTTCTAGTCAAGGAGCATCCTATTTTACCGCAAAAAACCCTGAATATGGGGCTGTATTTACATACTATATACCTGAAGGATTTCAAAGTAAAAAAGCGAAACGTCAGAAATATGAAAAACAATTAAAGAAAGAGAATAAAGATATTCCGTTCCCAGGATGGTCTGCTTTAGATGAAGAAAAAAATGAAGACGGCGCATCCATCATTTTAGTTGTGAAAGATGAAACTGGAAACTTCATCACAAGAATTAACGTACCTTATAAAAAAGGATTCAATAGGGTTGCTTGGAATTTAAAAATACCCAACCGCACCTCATTAAATATTAATAGAATATCTGACAAACCAACTGATTATTACTATAATTTATTCGCAGACGAAGGCACTTATTCTGTTTCAATGTTTTCAAAAATAAACGGAGAACTAGAAGAACTATCCGCTCCTCAAACTTTTGAAGTTGTTCGCATTAGAGAGAATGTTTTGGATAATCCAGTAGCAAATCAATTAAATAATTATGTTGAAGACCTCAAAAATTTTAAAGTAACATTTGAAAAAACGTTGAATGAATTTAATAAGTCAAGTAAAAAACTAGAAGCTTATAAAAAAGCATTAGTATATGCTCAGACACAACCTGGTGCTATTGATAAAACTGTGAATGATTTATTTACCATAATGAACAAGTTAAAAGTATCCCTTAATGGTAATGCGTCTAAAAAGGAAATTAGAGAAAAGGATGTGCAATCTATTTCTTCAAGGTTATCCGTTGCTCAAAGAGGCTTTAGCACAACTTACGGACCTACGAAGACACATATAAAAAGTTTGGAAATGGCTAAAACTCTTTTTAGCAGAGTAGCTCCTAATATTTCAACTTTTATAAGTGAAGTAAACAAATTAGAAGCTGCATTGGAAGCATCAGGAGTTCCAGTAATTCTGGATTAAAAAAATAGTTTTCAAAAACTCAATCAACTTCAACATTTAAATGTTGAGGTTGATTTTTTTTAGCTATTCTATACATTTCAATCTATCGATAAAGAATTTAGGATACGAAATATCAAAAATTTCAGCCATATTCTTATCCCCTACAATTGTTACGGATTTTACAGGAGATTGCTGAAGGTTAGAAATTTCGCTCTGTGATAAATTACTCTTTAGTAAAAATGGGCTACATTCCTTTGATGTATTGTGATAAAAAATAATCTTTTTATTATTTTCTAATATAACCGTAACGGTTGATTTTGTTTCTGTATTATTAATTGCACATCCTACATCCTGGTTAAAACTAAAAAATACTTCAGACTGATTACCTTTTTTATATAATTCCGCCGTTAAACCTTCCGCAATACGATAAGACTCTGTATGAACAGTTCTGATATTGTAATACCTATCAAACTTATCAACTTTGTAGCTACATTTATCATCATAATTGGTATTGTTTGTAACGTTTAATTGAGTATTACTTGAAGTAGGCTTTTTAATCTTATTACTATTTAAGTTACTTTCATTTTGAGTAGACACAGGGTTTAATTTGTTATTGCCATTATGTGCTTTTTGAGTACTCAAAAAAGCTTCCAATTGCTCGATAGATACTAAAATGGAGTCTTGTTTACGCTCTGCTTGCATGCCTTCATATCTTAAACGCCTTTTTTGTCTGCTTAGAAATTCCAATCTTTTTTCTAAATCTGTAGTACTTGATATGTACTCTTGACGCTGTTTTGTATTGAGTGCATCGAGCCTTTTGCGATTTTCATCTTTTCTAACCACAAAAAACCCAGCTTCCTCTGCCTTCTTATTAGCAATAGAATCTTCTTTTTTCTTAAGTTTATAAGCGTTTACCCTTTTACTTTCTTCATCTTTTTTATTCTGTAATACATTATTCAAGGACCATACAATTGAGGTAATAGAATCTTGCTTATCCTGAGCACTTAAAGCCATAACTTTTAAGTTTGCCTCTTCATTTTGCAGATGCAGTAATTTTGTATTGGCTTCTTGAATAGTCATTGAACTTTTAGGGTTTCGATCAACTTTAGATATCATTCCCTTTTGCTCCTCTTCTTCAGTGTTTTGAGAAACATCTAGCGTTTGCGCCATGGCTTTAGCCTTAGCAATAGAATCCTGCTTACTTCTTAAAGCAATGGCCGCTAAACGTTTTCGTTCTTCTTCCTCTTGCAGCGCTTTTAATCTTTGCGCTTCTGCTACTACTTTAGCAATAGAATCTTGTTTACGTTTTAAAGCAATGGTCTGTAAACGTTTTCGTTCCTCTTCCTCTTGCAACGCCTTTAATCTTTTAACTTCAGCTTCTACCTCTGCTATAGAATCTTGTTTGCGTTTCAAAGCAATAGCTGCTAGACGCTTTCGTTCCTCTTTCTCTTGTAACTCTTTTAATCTTTTCGCTTCTGCTTCTGCTTGAACAATAGAATCTTGTCTGCGTTTCAAAGCAATTGCCGCTAGACGTTTTCGTTCCTCTTCCTCTTGTAAATCTTTTAATCTTTGCGCTTTAGCTTCTACCTTAGCAATAGAATCTTGTTTACTTTTTAAAGCAATAGCAGCTAGACGCTTTCGTTCCTCTTCCTCTTGCAACTCCTTTAATCTTTGCGCTTTAGCTTCTACCTTAGCAATAGAATCTTGTTTACTTTTTAAAGCAATAACAGCTAGACGCTTTCGTTCCTCTTCCTCTTGCAACTCCTTTAATCTTTGCGCTTTAGCTTCTACCTTAGCAATAGAGTCTTGTTTACGCTTTAAAGCAATGGACTCTAAACGTTTTTGTTCTTCTGCCTCTTGTATTTCTTTTAATCGTTGTGCTTCAGCTTCAACTTTAGCGATAGAATCATTTATTTTTTGTTGCTTTTGATCTATTATGTTTTGGATTTTTCTTTTTCTATTTTCCTCCTCTTGTATTAGCTTTTGCATTTCGCGCTCCTCATAATCATAGAACAAATCCATCATATCCTCGGTAATATCAAGAAATTGATCTCCAACATAACCAATGATGTCGTCATATTGAATTTGATAAAAATTTTGTCCTGAATATTCTAAAACCTTGCATTTTTGATTGCTTTTAAACTGAGCTAAAACTTTAGAATTAGAGATAGGGTCTTGCCTTAAACTTCCACTTTCAATAAACCTTGTTGAAATCTCTTCTTGACTAAAAACATTGCAAGTGGTAAAGGAGAATAATATGATGAAAAATAGGTGTTTCAAAATGAAGGATTTGGAGAGTAAATTTAAAAATTGTTCAACCACTGTGCAAGTCGGTCTGTCCAAGTACTCAAATGCGGTGTTCCAGTTGCTAAGCCATAACCGTGACCTCCTTTTGCATAGATATGCATTTCTACTTCAACATCAGCTTTTTTTAGTGCTTTATAAAAAGCTAAACTATTTTCTACAGGAACAGCTTTATCATCTGTAGAATGCACAATAAATGTTTTTGGGGTATTGGAGTTGACATGTAACTCATTTGAAAATTGATCAATTAATGCTTGATTTGGATTATCACCTAATAAATTTAATCTTGAACCTTGGTGAGTTATTGGAAATTGCATAGATATAACTGGGTAAATGAGCATCATAAAATTTGGTTTTGCGCTTTCAAGATCAATCTTATTATCCTTTTCATAAATCTCATAATCAAATTGTGTTCCCAAGGTAGCTGCAAGATGCCCTCCTGCTGAAAATCCTATCACACCAATTTGCTCTTTATTAATAGCCCATTTTTTTGCATTGCATCTTATAATCCTTATTGCTCTTTGGGCATCTTGTAAAGGAGCCTCGTATCGTTTTAAGATAGACTTGGAATTTGGCAATCTATATTTTAAAACAAAAGCTGAGATACCTCTTGCATTAAACCATTTGGCAATTTCGGTACCTTCCCAATCGTAAGCCAACATGCCATAACCTCCACCTGGACAAATTATAACGGCTTTACCTGTAGCCATTCTTTCAGGTACTAAAAATGGTTTTAGTGTAGGTGTTTGTACTTTTGAAATTTTAATAATATCTAACTTGTCTATTATTTCCCTCTCATCTGACTGTTTTGCATTTGGCATAAAATCTTCCCAAAGCACAATTTCTTCCATTTGACTAAAACCAAATTCTATAAAAATTGTAAAGAATAATATAGTTAAAAATTTCATCTTCATTCCATGTCCTTATAAGCACAAAATACAAATATTGAAGTAAACATCTAAATTAGTTACCATACATTTGTTATGTTTTATAAACCATATATGTACAATAAAATTTGAAAGTAAGTTTAAATTTGAAGTCACATTAAACCAACATGCAAAACACTAAACTCATTATTTCAATTGCAGTCATCCTACTTGTTTTAGGCTGTAAAAAAGACATTGACAGCCTAAATAAACCCAATGTAGTTTTCATTTTTGCCGATGACATGACCTATTCTGCCATAAACGCATTAGGTAATGAAGCAATTGAAACACCCAATTTAGATAGATTGGTAAATAATGGGACAACTTTTACACATGCCTATAATATGGGAGCTTGGAGCGGTGCAATTTGTGCTGCCTCAAGGGCAATGATAATTTCGGGGCGTAGCGTTTGGGATGTGAACGCATTCAGAAAAAATTGGTCTCAAAATAAAGAGTTTGATAAAACTTGGGGGAAATTAATGGAAAGTGCAGGCTATGACACCTATATGACTGGAAAATGGCATGTGGATGCAAAAGCAGATAGCGTTTTTCAAAATGTAAGACATATTCGCCCAGGAATGCCAAATGATGCATGGGAACATGGTAAAATGGTGAAAAAGTTTAAAGAAATTGTTGATACTGATGCGGATCCAGCAGGTTTTATGCCTGTAGGCTACAACAGGCCGCTAAATGAAAATGACACGACTTGGTCACCAACCGATATGAAATTTGGTGGTTTTTGGGAAGGTGGTAAACATTGGAGTGAGGTTTTGAAAGATGATGCTTTAAGTTTTATTGAACAAGCAGAAAAAAGTGAAAGTCCGTTTTTCATGTATTTAGCGTTCAATGCACCGCATGATCCGCGACAAGCGCCTCAAGAATTCATAGACAAATACCCTGTTGAAAATATTAGCTTACCAGAAAGCTGGCTACCTGTTTACCCCTATAGAAATGGTATGGCCTCAGGTAGAAATGTTAGAGATGAAGCGCTAGCGCCTTTCCCAAGAACTGAATATGCTACTAAAAAGCATATTCAGGAATATTATGCTATAATTACACATTTAGATGTTCAAATTGGAAAAATTTTAGACAGACTTGAAGCAACAGGTAAAATGGACAATACCTATATTATTTTTACCGCGGATCATGGCTTAGCAATGGGCAAACATGGATTGTTAGGTAAGCAGTCGCAATTTGACCACAGTATTCGTGCTCCCTTTATGATTGTTGGCCCAGATATTCCGAAAAATCAAAAAATTACAGAAGACATCTATTTACAAGACGCTATGGCAACAAGTTTAGAACTGGCTGGTGTAGAAAAACCTGAGTACGTGTTCTTTAATAGTGTTCTGGATTTAGCAACTGGCAAAAGAAAAAAAAGTGGGTACGAAGCCATTTACAATGGCTATAGAGACAAACAACGAATGATTAGAAAAAATGGTTTTAAGTTAATAGTATATCCTGATATTGAAAAGACACTTCTATTTGATCTGAAAAATGATCCTGAAGAAATGAATGATCTTTCTACTAATCCTGCTTATCTTAAAACTATACAAGATTTGTTTAAAGACTTATTGGAACTTCAAAAACAAATGAATGACACTTTAGATATTACTCACATTCATAATAAATACACTAGTTAGTTTTATTATCCGATCTAAATTGATTTGGTGTTTTATTGCTAATATCCTTAAAAGTTCTAGAAAAGTAAGATACATTTCCAAAACCTACAACTTGTGCTATTTCTCTCAAAGAATGATTAGTCGTCACAAGTAATGCTTGCGCGCGTTCTACACGTCTTAACTGAATATATTTATTAGGTCTTATACCAAAAGAAGCCTCAAAACTTCTCGAAAAATGATCTGTACTTAAATGGCAAAAGTTTGCCAACTGACTTACACTAATATTTTCATGAAGGTGCTCAGAAATATAATGTAAAATCCCATTAAGTTTAATTTTTCTTTTATCAGTAGATTCAGCTTTTCCCACAATAAATCGAGACAACAAAACTTTCAAAATACCTTGTGTTTCCAAAAGCTTATCTGCTGAAATATTTTCATTTCGTTTTGTAATCTCCATCAAAGCTGGATAGTTATCATACTTTTCAGGGTTGTTGTTTTTTAAATCCCTTTTCGGATGTAATTCTAACAAACGGTCAAAGTAAACTTTATCGAGTTCTGAAGCCTGTACTTCATAATCAAAATGTACTGCATTATAAATTGACATATCCTTTCCCAGTGTTTCAAAAAAGCTTAAATAATATTGGTTATGATATGTTTCACATTTATAGCTACTATAAGTAAAACTAGGGATGAGGTATAAATGCCCCGATTTTAATTTTAGTTTGGTATTTCTGTAATACACAAATGCTTCACCTTCTGTAATTAAGTATAGCCTAGAAAATGGACTAACGACATTATCAAAATTCCAATTATGATCCAACTCGGCATAACCTACATGAAGTAAATCTAGATTTAGGGATTGAAATTGATTAATCATTAGATATTACGCTTTTTAAATTGGTTTTTCCTGAAAGCTCCTGGGCCAACCCCTATCATTTCCTTAAATTTTCTAGAAAAGTAGGACATATTTGGCATCCCAACATCCAAGGCTATTTTCTCCAAGGAATCTTTCGTTGTCAACAATAACACTTGGGCACGTTCAATGCGTTTTATCTGAATATATTTATTGGGGGTTATCCCAAATTTTGAATTAAAGCTTCTTGTGAAATGGTCTGGACTTACATTACAATAGGCAGCTAAAAATTTAATAGACAAGGGCTCTTGTAAATGTTTAGATATATAAATTAGAACTTTATTTAAATCACCCTCAAACGCATTGGTCTCGTTAATCACATTTGTATTGTTCAAAAACCTAGACAGTAAAATAGATAAAATACCTTGTGTTTCAATATCATAATTCAGGGCTAAACCTTCACCTATATTAAACTCAAAAGGTCTATTGTTAATATAGGTTTTAGGGTTAGAATCGGTTACCTTTTTATTTGGATGAATTTCTAATAATCGTTTAAAAAGATCGTAATCATTTTGAGAAGCGGCCACTTGACAATTAAACTGTTTGACATTGAAAATAGAAGTTCCTAGTTGTATTTCTTCAAAAAAACCTACATAATATTGCTCATGATAAGTGTCACACCGATAGCTATTATACAGGTAACTTGGAATAAGATATAAATTACCAGGACTTAAATTGAATGTCTGATTTGTGAAATTAAGCACCGCATTACCCTTTGTAATCAAAAATAATCGAACAAAAGGACTAATTACATTTTTATAATTCCAATTATTATCAAGTTTATCATACCCAGCATGGAGTAAACTTAATCTAATAGACTGAATCAATTCATTCATAATTAATAACTCGCATTGGTAAAAATAATTAATACAAAATACTAAAATATGAATTCGTATCGGAAATGTATATTTTTAAGTCTGATTTCAACAAGATTTTTTTAAACTTTACATATAACTTTGCCTCAATAGCAGACATTAAAGTTAAATTACGGTATGAGATTTTATTTCCTTTTAATTGGGATGGTAATATTATGCGCTTGTGGTGGACCTAATCTACCTGAGCCTGTTTATGTGGAATACGAAAAATTACCAAAACAACTTGATTTCAACCAACATGTAAAACCTATCCTTTCGGACAAATGTTACTTATGTCACGGACCTGATGCGGGTAATATAAAAGCAGGACTTCAATTACATTCTGCAGAAGCTGCTTATGCTGAATTGCCCGAAAACCCAGGTAAAGTAGCCATTAAACCAGGAAATCTTGAGAAGAGTGAATTTTTTCATCGCATCATGACCGAGGATCCTAGTTTAATCATGCCTGAAAAGGAATCGCATCTGACTTTAAGTGATTATGAAAAAGCGGTTTTAGTAAAGTGGATTGAAGATGGCGCAGAGTATAAGGATCATTGGGCTTTTATTAAACCCGAATCTCATGAAATCCCCAAAATCAAGAACAAGGCTCAAGCAGTCAACCCTATTGATAACTTCGTCTTGGCTAAGCTTGAACCAATGAATTTAACATTATCCAAGAAAGCGGATAAAGAAACTTTACTTAGAAGAGCTTCATTAGACTTAACAGGTTTACAGCCAACTCTTGAGGAAATTGATGCATTTTTAAAGGATGATTCTCCAAACGCTTTCGAAAAGCAAATAGACAGATTATTAGCTTCAGAAAAATATGGTGAACAGCGCGCTTTAGATTGGATGGATCTAGCACGATATGCTGACACCCATGGTTATAGCGTTGATAGATACAGAGACGTTTCACCATGGCGAGATTGGGTGATCGAATCTTTCAACGAGAATATGTCTTATGATAAATTCATTCTATGGCAAATTGCTGGTGATATGCTTCCCAACGCAACAAGAGAGCAAAAACTAGCCACTACGTTTAATAGGCTTCACCCTCAAAATATGGAGGGTGGAATTATTGATGAAGAATTTCGTGTAGAATATGTGGCAGATAGGTCACATGTTATGGGTCAAGGATTTTTAGGCTTAACCATGGAATGTGCTAAATGTCACGACCATAAGTATGATCCTATTTCACAGAAAAATTATTATGAAATGTTTAGTTTCTTTAATAATGTTGATGAAACAGGTTTAATTTCTTGGGATAATGCAACTCCAGTACCTGCAATGATGATGCCTACGGACGAGCAGGAAAAAGTTTTGGCTTATTTAGAAACGTTAGTTGATGACACTGAGAGTGCTTTAGAAAACACAATAGTTACAGAAAATAAAAAGGCAGAAAACTGGATTTCTAATGAAGAATATAAATCTATTCCCTCGGCCAGAAAACCCAGTAAACTAGTGGCAGAATTCAATTTTGATAATGAAAAATTAATAAATGCTGTTGGCGGCAATGGTAAACATAAAGTGCAAATGCGTCAACAGTTTGCGAAAAATGAACCTGCAGTTTTCAAAAAAGGTGCTAATGGCAAAGGCCTTTATATGGATGGCGACACATGGTTAGATCTTGATAAAATGGGTATTTATCAAAGAGCGGAGGCCTTCTCTATTGCTATTGATGTTTTTATTCCTGAAGATTTAGAAACTGGCGTTATTTTTCATAAAATGAACAGTCCTGAATTACATTGTTTTAGGGGATATCACTTAAAATTAAAAGACAATAAATTAGAAGTACTATTAGCTCACGTATGGCCAGATAACGCTATTGTTGTAGAATCTTTAGAAAATGTACCTAAAGAAAAATGGGTGCAGTTAACTATGACCTATGACGGTACTAGTAAAGCAAATGGTGTTTCCATTTACACGGATGGAAAAAAGCTCAAAACCAAAACAGTTTTTGACAATTTGTATAAAGACATCATTTTTCACGGATTACAATTATATGAAAACAGCCCTATTATAGAACCTGGTTTACGAATTGGTGCTGTTTGGCGAGGCAAAGGTATAAGAGGTGCCGTAGTTGACAATTTAATGGTTTTTGAAAAAGAACTTACCGAAATTGAGGTGATGCAGATTTCAAATTCTGAATTATTAGATGCAATTAAGCAAAAATCCCCTTCTAGCTTAACTGGTAACGAAAAACAGATGCTCTCAAACTATTATTTATCTGTCAATTCCAAGCCTTACAATAGGCTCTTAGATAAATTAGAAAAAGAAAGATTGGTTTTGGCTGATAGTACCGATAAGGTAAAGCAAATTATGATAATGAAGGAAACGCCAGAACCAAGACAAGCATACATATTAGATAGAGGACAATACGATTCTCCTACCGATTCTGTTTTCCCCAATACACCCGAAGAAATATTTGCTTTTCCTGAAGAATTCGAGAAAAACAGAATTGGGCTAGCAAAATGGATAACACATCCGGATAACCCTTTAACAGCTCGAGTAACAGTAAATCGTTACTGGCAAAATATATTTGGCACTGGCATTGTGAAAACAGCTGAAGATTTTGGTAATCAAGGTGAATTACCATCACACCCAAAACTTTTGGATTGGTTAGCGATACAATTTATTGAATCTGGATGGGATGTAAAGGCACTTCACAAACTAATCATGCTTTCTAATACCTACCAACAAAGTAGTATAGCCAGCGAAGAATTAATGGAAATAGATGGTGAAAATAGGCTCTTGGCTAGAGGTCCGTCCAAGCGTTTATCTGGTGAAATGCTTAGAGACAATGTATTATACGCATCTGGTTTATTAAATGAAACTATTGGTGGAGAAAGTGTACATCCTTATCAACCTCCTGGATTATGGCGTGTTACAGGAGACACATATCCTCAAGGTGAAGGTGAAGAACTATACAGAAGAAGTATGTACACTATATGGAAACGTGCTGTACCTCACCCAACAATTTCAACATTTGATGTTCCATCACGAGATCTTTGTACTACACGAAGACAAGAAACAAATACTCCTTTACAAGCATTAGTTCTACTCAACGATCCCACATTTATCGAGGCAGCAAGAGTATTAGGCAAAAATATGACAGAGTATGATAGTATAGGTGAAGGAATTTCTAAAACTTATAAAAAGCTTACCGGAAGAACTATAAAACAAGATGAATTGGCTATTCTTAGTCACTTACAAAACTCTGAATTAGAAAAATTCAAACAAAATAAAGCTAAAGCGCAAGGTTGGATTAGCATTGGGGAGGATAAAATAGACCCTAATGACGACATTGCTTTAGTAGCGGCAAATGCAGTAGTAGCATCAACGATTATAAATTCTGATGCTTTTATAACAAAACGATAAAACAAGTATATCATGTGCGATCATCACGATACTTTAAGATCTAATAACAAAGACTTCCAAAAGGTAGAAAAACAAATAGATAGAAGGCATTTTTTAAAGAAGACCTCTTTAGGATTGGGCGCTATCGCCTTAGGAAGCCTATTAAACTCAGAAAAGGCTTGGGCCTCTATAGGAAATTCGAGTAATTCTGTTGATGCCTTCACTAGAAATAAATTAGGGTTACCGCATCATTTACCAAAGGCAAAGCGCATTATTTATTTATTTCAAAGTGGTGGCCCATCTCAGTTAGACCTATTTGATTACAAGCCAAAATTGGTAGATATGTTTGGGAAAGATTTACCAGAATCTGTTATGCAAGGGCAACGACTTACTGGTATGAGCGGAAGCCAAAGCACGTTACCAATTGCACCATCATTATTTAATTTTAAGCAACATGGTGAATCTCGCGCCTGGGTAAGTGAATTAATGCCTCATTTATCTGAAATGGTTGATGATATCTGCTTTATTAAATCTATGCAAACCGATCAAATCAATCACACTCCTGCTGTTACTTTTATGCAAACAGGACACCAATTGCCTGGGCGACCTTCGATAGGCTCTTGGTTGAGTTATGGGTTAGGCTCTGATAATGATAACCTTCCTACATTTATCACTTTAATTTCAAAAAACGGAAAAGGTCAGCCTCTAAAAGCAGGTTTATGGGGTAATGGATTTTTACCAACAGAACATCAAGGTGTGCAATTTAGATCTGGAAAGGACCCTGTTCTTTACCTGAACAACCCAGACAATTACGATGGAAATGATCGCAAAAAAATGTTGGACTATTTGGACAAACTAAATTCTATTCAACATGATGCCTATGGCGACCCTGAAATTCAAGCAAGAATGACCCAGTATGAAATGGCTTTTAGAATGCAAACGTCTATTCCAGAAGTCACTGATACCTCGGACGAACCAGAGCATATATTCGAGATGTACGGAAAAGACAGTAAAGATGCAGGCACCTATGCCGCTAACTGTTTAATGGCAAGAAAACTTTTGGAAAAAGGTGTGAAATTTGTGCAATTGTACCACCAAGGTTGGGATCAGCATATCAGTTGTCCAGGCGGTGTTAAAAACAAAGCAAGACAAACAGATAAAGCTACAGCCGCATTATTAAAAGATTTAAAGCAACGTGGTATGCTAGATGACACACTTGTTATTTGGGGTGGCGAATTTGGTAGAACCGTGTATTCTCA
This sequence comes from Jejuia sp., assembly GCA_049889775.1. Taxonomy (GTDB): domain Bacteria; phylum Bacteroidota; class Bacteroidia; order Flavobacteriales; family Flavobacteriaceae; genus Jejuia. Next base: position 230,487 of record JBMHCT010000011.1, on the reverse strand, counting down.
AGGACAATTAACCAAAACAAATTACGGTAGAGATCATCATCCAAAAGCTTTCACCATGTGGATGGCTGGGGCTGGAGTAAAACCTGGTTTTTCCTATGGTGAAACTGACGACTTTAGCTATAACGTAACTAAAGATCCTGTTCATGTACATGATTTTCACGCTACTTTACTACATTTACTAGGTATTGACCATGAGCGTTTAACATTTAAACACCAAGGTAGACGCTACAGACTAACTGATGTACACGGTCATGTAGTTAAAGACTTATTAACCTAACAACTAAACTATGTCTACAAGAAGGAACTTCCTTAAGAAAACAGGACTTGCCAGTGCTGCAATCGCTGCTTCAACACCAACTTTTGGAGCTTCAATTATCACCAAAAACAAAAGCGCCAACCACCTGCTAAATGAAACCGACACTATACTTGGGCATGGTGATTACAAGTATAAGCTTACTAAAAATTGGGCGCAAATGAGTTCTACTAGAGTCCCTTTGTTAAATTGCCATGAAATGGTGATGGATAGCAAAGGGCGACTTATTATGGTTGGAGATCACCCGCAAAACAATATTTTAATATTTGATAAATCTGGAAAACTACTAGATTATTGGGGAACCGCATACCAGGGAGGCCATGGATTAACGTTGCATGATGAAGGAGGTGAAGACATGCTCTACATTACTGATTCTGGGTGGGCATTGGGAAAAAATAATAAAATGGTGAAACATAACGGTCGTGTTTCTAAAACCACTGTTGATGGAAAAGTAATTTTTGACATTGGTCATCCTCAAACAATTGGCGTCTATAAACCTGGAGAAGATTTCTGTCCTACCGAAACCGCTATTGGTCCTAATGGAGATATTTATGTGGCCGATGGTTACGGAATGAGTTACATTATTCAATACGACGCTAACGGAAGATACATTCGCCATTGGGGAGGCAGTGATAATCCAGATCCAAATTACAAACTTGTAAGTGCTCATGGTGTAGCCATCGATTACAGAGAAAAAGGAAACCCTATGGTAGTGGCAACTTCTCGTTCTCAGCAGTGTTTCAAATATTATACCCTTGATGGCAAATATGTAAAAACAATAAAAATGTCAAACATGTCGGTTTGTAGAGCAGTGTTTGACGATAATAATTTGTACGCCGGCGTATGTTGGTCGCAACCAAAAGTTGGAAAAACAAATTGGAAAGACCATACAGGTTTTGTTACCATTATGGAAGGAGATAAAGTAGTCTCAAATCCAGGTGGTACAGAACCAATTTATGAAGATGGAGTGCTTCAAAAGTCATATCAAATTGATGAAAAACCAATTTTACATGGGCATGATGTGTGTATTGACGAAGACAAAAATGTTTACATATGCCAATGGAATGCTAATCATTCCGCACCTTACAAACTAACCCGTATTTAAAATACTTAGCACTATCTTATGAGTGAAGCACCAGATTTCGTCCTCTTTTTAGGGAGATTCCACCCACTTATTGTTCATTTGCCTATAGGTTTTTTGTTGTTTGCCTTTGTCTTAGAAATTTTAGGAAGGCAGAAAAAGTACAAGGCAATCACCGCGGCTATTCCTTTAGCTTTGCTTTTAGGGTTTTTGAGTGCCTTTGTGGCCTGTGTGTTGGGTTACATGCTTTCGCTAAGTGGTGATTATGAAGAGGGAATGCTAGACAATCATTTCTGGTTTGGAGTTATCACTACAGGCATAACTTTAATTGCGTGTTTAATCAGAACTGAAAAGATTAAAATCAAGAAGAAAGTAAGAATCAAGGCAAATATTTCAGCCCTTACACTTATTGTTATTTTAATAAGCATAACAGGACATTACGGAGGTAATCTTACTCATGGTAGCGACTATCTAACTAAATATCTGCCTTTTTCTAACAAAGAAAAAAAAGAATTAGTTAAAGTTGATAAAATTGAAGACGCAGTTATATTTGCGCATTTAGCAGAACCCATTCTAGATAACAAATGTGCAAGCTGTCATAACGAAAGCAAACAAAAAGGCGGGTTGTCTTTTCAAGATTCATTGTCCATTTTTAAAGGTGGGAAATCTGGTTCAGCCATAGTTGCTGGTAATTCGTCACAATCTGAAATGATAAAGAGAGTTTTACTAGATCCAGAACATGAAGATTTTATGCCACCAGATGGTAAAACACCATTAACCGAAGAAGAAATAGCTATTTTACAATATTGGATTGACAATGCAGAAGGTAACTTTAGTACAAAAATGGGGGATCTTGAAACTCCTGAATCCTTATTGAATGTTGCTTCAAATATGTTAGGGCTTGAAGGCGGAACAAAAAAAGGAGAAGTAGCTTTACCTAGTGCTTCAAAAATATCCGAGGATGTGCTTCAAGATATTATGAAAGAGGGATTCACCTTGAGAGAGTTGGTATTCGATTCTCATATTTATGAAGTTGTATTACCTAAGTATAACATGCACATGGGAGATGCCAACTTGCAAACTAAAGTTGATAAGTTATCTAAGATTAAGGACAATATTATCTGGCTCTATATAGAAGACAACGAATTATCCGATTCAAATTTGGAAACTATCGGGTCATTCAAAAACTTGCAGAAACTAGTTATCAATAGAAATCCGATAAGTGACAACGGCATAGCAAAACTTAAAAATCTTAACAATTTGTCGAGTATAAATGTTTACGGCACCAATATTTCCAAACAAAGCTTAGACGTCCTTTCTTCCTTAAACAACTTAAAGACCGTTTATGCTTGGAAAACCAAAATTACTGATGATGACATAACTTCATACCCAACAGATAAGCTTCCAAGTATTATAGTTGAACCGTAGTTAATTATCTATTTAGCTCATTTGTTACCCATAAAAAGCCGCACTTTATTTTTTATGGAATGAGAATTATTTACTTTTAAATTTTGAAACAATCAACTATTTTGATAACTATATTCTCATGCAACTAAAACTTAAAATCTTTAAAGGCATATGTCTTTTTGCTGTAATCTTTTCATTTTCATGCAAAAAAGAAACTGAAGAAAAACCAGCCAGTAAACCCAACATAATTTATATTATGGCCGATGACCATACCACGCAAGGATTTGGTATTTACGGCAGCAGATTAGCATCTTTAAACCCCACACCCACTCTAGATAAAATTGCCAATGAAGGGGTGATTTTTGAAAATTGTTTTGTAAACAATTCTATATGTGTGCCCAGTAGAGCCGCAATAATTACTGGTCAGCGAGCTCAAGCCAATGGTGTTTTAGATTTAGAAGGGGATCTTGCACCCGAAAATCAATACTTACCGAAGGAAATGAAAGCACTTGGCTATCAAACTGCCATTGTAGGGAAATGGCATTTACATAAAGAACCAGCTGCTTTCGATTTTTATCAAGTATTACCAGTTCAAGGAAAATATTTCAATCCTACATTTAGAGTGAGAGGCGACAAACCTTGGCCTAAAAATATTGTAAAAACGGAAGGTCACTCTTCAGATAAAATTACAGACATTACTTTAGACTGGTTAAAAAATAAAAGAGACCCTAACAAACCGTTCTTTTTAATGCATCACTTTAAAGCACCGCATGATGATTTTGAAAACGCGCCAAGATATGACAGCTATTTAGAGAACACTTTTATTCCAGAACCAGAAAGCATGTATGATAATGGTAATAATGGTTCTATTGCTACAAGGGGTAAAAACGATTCGTTAACACGAATTATTGGTTCTTCAGTTTCGCATAGAAATTTAATTAGAAATCAAGCTATGAACATCTATAAAGATAGCTCCATTCATAGACAGTACAGAAATCAAAAAGATATAAAACCAGAAGAATATGTAAAATGGGAACTAAGTGAGGCTGATAGAGCACATACTAGCACCGTTTATCAATATTACCTAAAACGTTACTTACGATGTGTAAAAGGTGTTGATGACAATGTAAAACGTCTGATGGATTACTTAGAAGCTGAGAACCTGTTAGAAAATACTATTATTATTTACACCGGAGATCAAGGCTTTATGCTTGGAGAACACGACTATATAGATAAACGTTGGATGTATGATGAATCTATGCGCATGCCATTTTTTGTAAGATATCCTGAAGGTATAAAATCTGGCATAAGAACAGACGCTATTATTAATAATACTGATTTCGCTCCAACGATGATTGAGTTAGCAGGCGGCACTACTCCAGATTACATGCAAGGAAAAAGCTTTAAACAGATTCTGGAAACAGGAGAAGAACCTGAGAACTGGCAAAAATCTACATACTATCGCTATTGGATGCATATGGCACACAGACATCAAAATCCAGCGCATTTTGGTATTAGAACAAAAGACTATAAGTTGATCTTCTTCTATGGAAAATATTGGGTTGACACTGATGATCCAAACGCAGAATACAATAAAAAAAGCTGGGGTAATGACTTTACAAATCATACACCTGTGGCCTGGGAGTTTTACGATTTAAAGAAAGATCCAAAAGAAATGAATAACGCCTATTCAGATCCAGCTTATAAAAATGTGATTACCGATTTGAAAACGCAATTAATAAAACTTAGAGAAGATTTAAACGAAACCGATAAAAACTTCCCGCATATTCAAAAAGTAATTGATGAACACTGGGGTGATTAAACTAAACTTTCAACTGAAAAAAGGGAGGTTCTACAGAACTTCCCTTTTTTATTATTTCTCTTTTTAAATGATTTGGTACAATTACATAATTTAAATATAGACAATAACGTATTACCAGCAACAATACCTAAATTGTAGTAAAGCTAAACACTTGCGAAGTGGATGTATTACCATAATTGTCATGAGAAACCACTTTCCAATAATACGTTGTACCAGCATTGACTGCTTGGTTCTCCAATTTGTTATCGGTTGTCGTTATCATCTTTGTGGAGGGGGCTGAATTGGTATCCAAATAGATGTCAAATTCTTTAAGATCTCCGTCAACATCTTCACCCTCCCAAGTCATCGTTATCGATGTTTCTGAAATACTTGAACCATGCGAGGGACTTTTTAAATCAGCTGGAAAAGGGGCATAATTTTCAACACCTGGACCTGATAAATAAAATTTCCAAGTGTCGGAAGTTGCTGTAACTGATGTTCCACTTGCTTTTGATATCACATACCAAGAATATGGAGTTCCTCTTTCTAAACTCACCACTCGCTCATTAGTGTTTGATGAGTATTCATTTTCAGTATTTGAAACTAAGTTCTTCACAACTAAAGTATAAGACGTCGCATTATCCGCCGCCATCCAATCAAATGTTAAGTTCGCTAATACGTTTGATGTTACAACGCCAGCGGTACATTCTTCATTATTATTTGGAAATAGCAGAATGGCCTTTGTAGGGTCTTGCACCTCAGCAGGCGCACCATCACTCCCGCCGCAGGACAACATAATGCTGGTTATAACGATTACTATGTATATATATTTTATGTTTTTCATTTTAACTTTCTTTTTACTTTACAACAAATTTTTCAAACCCTAATTGTGTTTCATCTTTTTCAAATACAACAATGTAAACACCTTTTTCAAAACTGCTCACATCAAAAAAGTCGTTTCTTGAGGTTATTTGTTTCAATTTTATTAAAGTTCCCAACACATTGTAAACAGATGCTGTTGTATTAAGCAAATTATCAGAGACACTAATAGAAAGTTCACTTTCTACTGGATTTGGATATAAGAAGAAGGATTTATTTATAAAAAGCGTTTCTTCATATACACCCTGGCAATCCTTATCCGTCTTAACCTTCAAATTATTAACACCTTCATTCAATTGAAGCGTAATTTCATTTGACGCCGTAAAGATCTCGTTATCATTAATTGTAATTATATAGTTGTCGCTTCCACTCAAATCCAAAGACACTGTACTTTTGGAATCGCTTATTTTAGAAAATACGCTTAAAGCCTCTGGCTCCCCAATATCTACCGTAAACTCAACACTGTAATCTGGAAAATCTGGTATTGAAATAATAACCGTATATGTTCCTGGAACTAGATTTTCAACAGTTAGATTATTGCTAAAACTAAAACTTTCATTGAAGCCACTACCTGTTATAGAAGCTTGATAGTTAGAAGAAACTTCTGTTACTATATCAATCATACCGTTGTTTTCACTTAAACATGAAGCATCAACACCTTTAATTCTATAATTACTTAATGTAAATCTTGAAGGGGCAATTGCACGAATATCAGAACTAAAATTAAATACCTGCATGGTTACAGTACTCACATAGCCACCAGTATCAGAAAATGAAATCTCAATAATATTATTTTGCTGTAAAATATCATATGGTACAGGTATCTCCAATACTCCAAAGAAATTATCACGATCTGCTTGGTCATCACCACGGAAATTTTCTGGAATTTCAATAGCGGTTCCATTAAACATAAGAGTTGGAGATAATGACAAACCGTGATTTCTACCAACACCTACCCTCAGTATTGCCTCCCCTTCATCTGCAAGATTTACACCATCAATTTTGAAAACCGAAGCCGTATTAGTCGATATTTCTTTAAGATAAGAATCGGCATAATACTTTGTTTCCTCAGATTGCTCATTTAATTCTATTAATTCTATGGCGGATGGAAAAGTAAAACTGCGAAGATAAGTTCCCTCAGGTGCTATTGTTAAATCGTTATCAAACGTAGAAAAACTGTTAACATCTAAGACTGGTAACGACGCATCACTTGTTCCGTTAAGTCTCAAATGACGAACTTCTATATCAGTAGGTTGTTCGGTTACACCTAAAAGCTCCAAGTCCAACTGATGGGCTACAAAATCAAGGTTATTTATTAGCACATATGTCTTATTACCATCAACATAGCTATCTACCATAATATCCATATTATCGCTTACAGCATCCGTGCGCGTACCGTTAATATCCTTCAAAAGATCATAAAGTAATATGGCTTCAGTATAAATAAAGTCTCCCGTATAACTTTCAGGTTCATTTGCTCTACGCATCATGCGAGAACCATGCACCGAAGTTGGACCAACACTAGCATTATATTGCCATTCTGCCTTGAGCATAAAAAATGGCATAGCATAATTAATTTTATCTGCTCGCTCCATAAATTGCATCATCATTGAGACAGAAGACTTCAACTTAAGCCAGTAAGCATAGGGCACATGACCTTGACCAAGATAATCATGGGTTTGAGCATTGTATTCTGAGATCATCAAAGGCTTTACCGTATTAAACTTAAGCATGCTATACTGTTCTAACATATCCATTGTAGCCTCCATATTACAGCCTTTTCGGTATTTAGCCTTTCGTCCAAAAACTGGAAAATCATAAAGATGTATTGTCCAAAAATCCATTTCCTCTCCTGCTACATCCATGAAATGTTTATCCCTTTCATGCCATCTTTGAAAATTATTCTTATCAAAATCAGGAAAAGCGGCGCAATAACCACCTACCTGAACATCATCATGAATTTTATGAATCTCTTGGGCAACTGTTTTATGAAATGTAAAAACTTCTGTTAAGTCGTGAGGTTGATCTGCAGTAGTTACTAAATCCCATAAAGGCTCATTTGTTATTTCTATAAAATTAGGTTTAGGCTTTCCATTTATACCACCTGTACCATAAAACTCCTTAATATATAATGCCAAAAACTCACCTGAAGCAGTTCCTATAGGTGCTTCAGAAGTATTTGTTTGAGAAAACGCCCAGCCTTTATTAGTAGTTTTACCGTCTGGATAAAATGGGTGAATCTGAGCACAAAGTATTTGATCATCTTGATCTTCGTACTGGTGAGCCCATGTCCAGGACGCATAACTATTTCTATTCTGCTGACCAAAGGTCGCTATACTAGCAGGATTAGCAAATCCAGGTCGTGCAGGATCTTCGGTAATATTATTTCTTAGATGCCAAGAAATGGCGCCTGTATTTCTGCCGATATGAACATCTTTATTTCTTAAGAAATCTTCGATGACATTATTCATAGCATTCCCAGTATTCCAGTTGTTTTGGTTCACTGTACTATGGAAATTGACGAACTTCTGACGATCAAAAGTTTCTACATCTCCCGTTTTGTGTTTCACATTTAAATTCACGTCTATATTAACTTGAGCCTTTGTCGCTAAAGTCCCAAATAATAATACCAGAATAACAAAATTTCTTTTCATGCCTTAATTTTAAGTTGAACAGTAAATCTACTACCGTAATGCCAAAAAAACATGTGTATTTTACTCAAAAACAACTAAACAAAAAGACAAAGACATCGAAATTTTTAAGGCATAAATTTATGTCTAAAAATAAAATTAGTAAAGTTATAGAGATACAACTAAAATATATTTAATTGATTTATAGATTTTTAATAAGTTAACTAGATATTTTTGTTTAGTTGTCTTATTCCATTTTTTTATCTAACTTGCATTTGCTACTATACTAATTAACTTGACATTAATAAAATTGAATAAAAGACCTCTTTTAATTCTAGTTACGCTTTTTTGCTCTTTTTGTGGCAATGGCTTTTCTCAGATTAATCTAAATAAAGATAGTTTGCTTGTAAAAGCGAACAGATTAAGATTTAAAAATCAAGATAGTGCCATTTACTATCTTGAAAAAGGACACGAAAAAAGCCTTAAAGAAAAAGACACTTTAAAGGCTATTCAATTCCTGACAGGTGCGTCATTTCTTTATTCACACACACTAAATTATGGTAAAGCTTATGATGGCTATTGGAAAGCACTCTTGCTTGCCAATGAATCTGAGGATTCGATTTCTACTGCACAAATTTATGTTGGATTAGGCTGGTTATATAGTTTTTACAAGAGAAAACAAGAGGCTCAAAAATATCTCTTCAAATCCTTAAATCTTAGAAAAAAATTAGTAGAAAATAAAGAATTAAATATTGGTTATCTATTTGAAAACTACTATGCCATTGCTTCATTTTATCGCTTAAATAAGGACTACAAGAAAGCAAGAATTTATTTGGATAGTCTATATCTTATAAATAATAAAATAGGTGAAGCGGATCGTACCGAAAATTTTCATGCTAATGCTGAATTAGGTTATTTAGCGGTTAAAAATGGACAATTTGAAAAAGGCATTACTCATTTAAAAAAGGCGATTAATTATTTTGAAAAGAACGATCCGTCATATCTAGTAATTGCATATGCACTACTCGCAGATTCCTATAAAGGATACGGTTATCTCCAAGAAAGTGAAGACTATTTCCTTAAGTCTTTGGAAATATCTAAAAAGTACAAAAGCCATTTAGATTTTAGGCTATTTGTTTACGAAGAACTTCATGATCTTTATTTGAAAAATGAGAAATTTCAAAAAGCCATCGAATTTCAAAATAAGGCAAAAGAACTCAGCGACAAACTTTACAGTATTCAAAATAATCAGCATCTTTTTGAAATAAAAGACAAATATAGAATTGAAAAAAAGCGACAAGAAGATCTAGCAAGACAACAACGGATAAAAGAGTTAGAACAGGAAGATAGAATATGGATGCTACAAACCATAATTTTGGTTGTCTCCATAATTTTTATAATCGTATTTAGTTTCCTCACCATAAGAAACATACGAAACAGGCATAAAAACGAAAAACTCATAATAAAAGAGCGGCAAAAAGAGCGCTTAAAAAGACATAGAGCTGTTCTTGAATTAAAAAATAAAGAATTAACTGAATCTGCATTAAGACTTATTGAAAAAGATGAGTTCATAGCAAGCATTAAATCGAGATTAGAAAAACAAAAAGATAATCTTGATGTTAATATTATTAAACGCATACTCAAATCTATTCAAGGTACCCCACAAAGTAATTGGTCTGAATTTGAAGCTAGATTCACAACTATAAATCAAAGTTTTTACGAACAGTTAAAAACAAAATTTCCTCATTTAAAACAAACAGATTTAAAAATTTGTGCGTTAGTTAAACTTAACTTTCCAAGTAAGGATATGGCAAAGTTATTAGGTATATCGGTTGAAAGTGTACATACTTCACGACACAGACTAAGAAAAAAACTAGGTTTAAACCGCAATGACAATTTGGAGGAGTTTATCAATTCTTTTTAGTAAATACCTAAAAAACAGCAAACTAAATCATATAAGTTAGTTTTAATTAAGTCAAAAACCAATCAAATACAATAATGTTTAGTTCAAATAAAGTTTAGTGTTAAAGTTTTCTTAACCTTCAGCTATATATTTCGGCTTGAAAACTTAAACTAATTTAGATAATGAAATTAAACTTTTGTATGATTACAAGGGTAAAGTACTTTACTTTTACTTTACTCTTATTTGGACTCCAAAATTTTTATGCCCAAAATATTTCTATTAAAGGATCAGTTACAGGTGATGGTATACCCTTACCAGGTGTTAATGTTATTGTTAAAGGGACTACTAACGGAACGACCACTGATTTTGATGGAAATTACGAAATAAGTACCAATCCATCAGCAGTATTAGAATTTAGTTATGTAGGATTTAAAACAAAAGACATTTCTATAAACAACAGAAATGTTATTAATGTGACCTTAGAAACGGATTTATCAGAACTTGATGAAGTAATAGTAGTAGGCTATGGTACCCAAAAGAAGAAAGAAGTCACTGGTGCTGTTGCTCAGGTAAAAGCAGAAGACCTACTGCAAACCCCTGTATCAGATATTGGAGCTGCAATTCAAGGTAAAGTTGCAGGTGTAAATATTCAGGCGGCAAGTGGTAGACCTGGAGAAGCGGCAAATGTCCAAATAAGAGGTGTAGTATCCATAAATGGTGGAGGACCTCTTTATGTTGTTGATAATATCCCGCAGGATGGAAATCCAAATATAGCTCCAGAACAAATAGAGTCCATAGATATTTTAAAAGATGGAGCATCTGCATCCATTTATGGTGTTAGAGCGGCAGGTGGTGTCATCCTTATTACCACCAAAAAGGGTAAAGCAGGTAAAATGAAGGTAGATTTGAATACGTATACAGGAATTCAAAATATCACTTCTGGTACGCCTTTAATGAATACTACAGAGCAACTTTATAATTTAGAAGTTACAACAGAACAACTAGGAACCGAGCCATTAACCTTCTTTTTCAACCCTAATGCATTAGACTTTGATTCGGATTTTGTAGTTGATGTGCAACAGGATAACGCATTAATACAAAACATAGATTTAAATATATCAGGTGGTGCTGAAGGTTTGACTTTTAACTTCAATACTAACTACTTTAAACAAGACGGTGTTTTACTAAACTCCGGTTTTGATAGGCTTACCAATCGTATTACTGGGCAGTTCACAAAAGGTAAATTCAAAGCTTTTGCTACAATGGCTTTAACGACAGAAAATAGGTCTCAAGAACCTTTCGCTTTATATGAATACGGTATTGGACAAACACCTTGGAGCAGACCCCTTTCAGAGATTCCAAGTGTGGGTGAAAACAGTTTTGAACTTGATGTTGATAATGAAATATTTTATGGTTTCTTATCTAGACAACTTGAAAACGTAGATGAGAGAGAGGTTAAAAGCAATAACATAGCTCTTAACTTGGAATATGAAATCTTTGATGGCTTAAAATATAAGTTAAATATTGGTAGAAATGAGTGGAATTTTTTTAGAAAATTTTTTCAGCCTCAGTATCTAGCTTTTAGCAGAACAGGGGTATTTAACGCTACGGCCTCCACCCCTAATGCAAGACTTCAGGAAAGTTATATTTTTAACAAGCGCGAAACGATAGAACATATTCTTAACTATCAAAAAAGTTTTGACAAGCATAATTTCAACTTACTTGCTGTAGCATCTTATGAAAGACAGACTAATCGTAATATTGGAGTAGCTGTACAATTTGGTGATGATGCTAGTAATGATATTCAAGTGTTATCCGCAGGTTCAGAAGGAATTCGTCCGACAGGAACAAATTTTAGAAGAACACTAACAGGAAAATTAGCAAGGTTACAATATAATTATGACGGCAAGTACTTATTATCTGCAAGTGTAAGACGAGATGGCTCATCTTTGTTTACAGAAGAAAATAGATATGGTACATTTCCTGGGTTTTCAGCTGGATGGAATATCCATGAGGAAAATTGGTTTAATGTAGGCGCTATTAACTCATTGAAAGTTAGGGGAAGTTGGGCAGAATTAGGGTTTCAAGGTATTGGAGGATATCCTGCTATAGCGGTTATTAATGCCGGTGTTAACTATCCTTTAGGAGTTGAAGAAGACTTAAATTTTGGCTTAACACAAAGACAATACGTAAATGAAGATATACAATGGGAAACTCAAGTCTCCAAAAATATTGGTATTGATATAGCACTATTTAATAACAAATTAAATATTACTGCGGATTTATATGAAAACAATAAGCAAGATATGCTTATTGATCAACCCCTACCTCGTTCAACTGGAACTGCCCAACCTCGAGCTATTGGAGAATTTAATACGGTTTTGGTTAATGCAGGTGATATGACAAATAAAGGTATTGAGATTTCAGCCGCATACAAGGGTCAAATTGGTTCAGATTTTAAATTTGATGTATCTGGTACGTTTACCAAAAACATAAATGAAGTTACAAATCTTAATGGAATAGAAAGAGGTTTTGCAAACGGAAGACCTGTTACATCTAGAGGTGAGAATACAGAGTTTACAACATTTTTAGCCGTTGGGTACGAGGCTGGGGCATTCTTCTTATTTCAAAATGATGGGGTAATTAAAACACAAGAAGAATTAGATGAATATAACCAGCTAGACTTAGCTAGTGTTAGTACTCCTCAGCTGGGGGATATGCGATATAAAGATGTCAATAACGATGGTAAAATTGATGATAATGATAGAGCTTATTCTGGTTCTGGTCAACCTGAATTTGAAGCTGGCCTTAATTTAAATCTTAACTATAAAAATTGGGATTTATCAGTTCAAAGTTATTTTTCATACGGAGCTGAAGTTTATAACGGGGCTAAGCTATACGCTTACAGCGGAGGTAGACACCGAGACCTGATCAATATGTGGAGCCCACAGAATCCGACTTCTGATATTCCTACATTTAGGCAAAATGCGTTTCACAGTAATGTTAGAGCTGCTTCAGATTTTTTCTTAGAAGATGGTACTTATTTAAGAATAAGAACTTTATCCATTGGATATACTATACCAAACACCAAAGAGGATATTGGCATTGATAAAATAAGGGTGTATTTAAACTCTTTAAACCCGTTCACATTTACAAACTACACTGGATACGATCCAGAAGTAGGTGGTGACGGTATTTTTACAAGAGGTGTAGATGCAGGGAGCTATCCTGTTACAAGACAATTCATGTTAGGGGCTCAATTAAGTTTTTAAAAAATTAGATATGAAAACAATACAAAACAACATTTTAAAGCTAAGTCAATTAGCTATTCTGATCTTTAGTAGTTGCAGCGAGGGTACTTTTCTTGAAGAACAAAACCCGAATGCAATTACACCCGATACCTTTTGGAAAAGCGAACAGCAATTTAACGCGGCTCTTATTGCTACTTATGGTGCGTTACAATTTCAAAGTGTAAGTGGTGGTTTATTACAACATGAATTTGTGTTAGGCGATATAGCTGGAACAGAATCTTGGTATCGTCCCAATGCCTTTAGAAACCTAACCTTCAATGATGGTATTTATCACGTCACTAACAAATGGGATGAACTTTATATCGGGATTTTTCGAGCCAATCAGGTTATTCAATATACACAAGAAGCTGATCCAAGTATTTTTAATGGAAATGCCCAAAAAGAAATTGAAGGACAGGCTAGATTCTTACGTGCATTCTTTTATTTTCAGTTGGCACACACTTATGGAGGAGGAATGATTCATGAACAGGTAGCAACCTCAGAAGAAGAATTTGAAAAACCTTTCTCGAGCATTGAAGACATTACATCTATTATTATCAAACCAGATTTACAGTTTGCAATGGAAAATCTTCCACAAACTTGGGATTCTAAAAATGTTGGTAGAGCAACTTGGGGAGCAGCTACAAGCTTATTAGGTAAGGTTTATTTGTTTGAGCAGAACTGGGGGCAAGCCGTATCTTTATTTAAAGATGTGATTGATTCTGGTATATATTCTTTAACAGCTAATATCGAAGACAATTTTTGGCATACCAATGAATTTAATGAAGAATCTATTTTTGAGGTAAATTATTCTTCTGACATTGCAGCGGGGGTGCCGGGTGCAGCCGTAGACGATAATAGCTTCGAATCAGGAGCTGAGGCGACTACATTGGCTACAGCTGTTGGCCAACTTAATTTTGGAGCTTTTAATACTGTACTTGCATCATATAATCTACATGAAATGTTGGTTAATGATGAGGTAGACCCAGACAACCCTATTAACGACGATAACCTACAGTCTAGAAGAATGAGTAGTACTATTGCTCCTAGAAATTTTGAAGGTTTATACTATCAGCTTCCTCAAGGCGAACCTAGAGGATGGGGATTTGGACAAAGTGCCTATGTAAAAAAGCATTCCAACTGGTATCACTTAGAAGCAGAACCACCTTTGAGTAGATCTGGGATTAACTTCAGACATATAAGATATGCAGATGTACTTTTGATGTATGCAGAAGCCGTCTTGAATGCTAACAACGACTTTAATACGGCAATTCAATATATTGATATGGTTAGAAGTCGTGCTGGCGTATATACTTTGCAGCAATATATGGATATGAATGGTGGTATGTTCCCTCAGTTTCACATAAGCAAGCAAGTAAATGGTGATCATCCCATGGTAACACCTAGTAAAGAAACGGTTCTTACACATTTACAACGTGTTGAAAGAGCTATTGAATTGTGCTTTGAAGGCCACAGATGGAAAGATCTAGTACGCTGGGGGATTGTACAGGAAGTATTTACAGATTTGCGTGCAGACGAAGTATGGAGGCAAAACAACCTAGACACTTCTGGCAGCGGCGTAGAACCACTTTTTATAGTAGAAAGAATAAGACCTGATTTTGTTATTGCGGCAGAAAATTATAATCCATCGCAGCATAATTACTTCCCTATCCCAAATGGAGAAGTACAAACGAATGGAAAACTTAATGATTAAAAATTTGCACATCATGAAAAATTTAAAATATTTAGAATTTATATTCATTTTTTCATTGTTGCTTTTAGGCTGTAATGAAGATGAATCGATACAATTAGTTGAACCAAATCACAGGGTGATTGTAACATCTGAAATGAATTTTGAAAACACCATTAATATTGGTGAGCATATTGATTTCGGTGATTTATCACGAGGCGTAGAAAATAGATTATGGACATTTCCTGCAGATGCTGCTGTAATTGGGGGTGAAACTGGCAACACATCAAATAAAGATGTAGTTAAAGGTACGTTTACAAAATCAGGCGTGTTCGATGTTCTACTAAATCAAACTTTCAAAGGAAATGTATATCCAAATGAAGATAGCACGGAACCTTTACAAACTAGGGAACTTGATACTACAATTGTAGTTACCGTTCTTGGTGCTGTAGAGGCCAGTTTCCAAATGAACTATATTAATGAGGATGGTTCCACAGGTGCACCATTATCTTTATCTGATAATGCGGAAAACGAAATTGTAGCAAGTAAATTTGTTCGCATTACACAAAACAGTGCAGGTAGCCCGACTAATTTCAGATGGCTCCTACCAGGAGCTAAAACTGAATTTTTAGAAGTTGTTGATGAACCTGATGCAGAAAGCGATGTGAGATATACCAAACTAGGCACCTGGGATTTACAGTTTATAGCAGCTAGAACGAGGCCAACAGACTCCGATACTATTTATATAAAAAACTTTATAAAGGTGATTCCTTCTACGGAACCAGTTACTCTGGATCGAGTTTATGAATATGAAACTCAAACCAAAATTGGATTAGAATTTAGTAGAGAAATTGATCCAGCAACTGTTGCAACAGAGGATTTCTCAGTGGCCATCGAAACTAATACGGGAACTACAATTATACCCGAAATTTCAAATGTTTCGGTAGATCCAGATGAAGGTAACGTTGTAATTATCGAAATAATAAACGAAATAATGTATAACGATGATATAGTAAAAGTATCTTATACTCCTGGAGCACTAACTACGTTAGATCTAGTAGCTTCCGAAGCGATCACAGATGCAATCTTGACTGATTTTATTAAAACAAATTTACTCCCCGATAGTGATGTTGATTATTCTTTTGAAACCGTTATTGAAGATAACTGGAGATACCTAGGTTGGGGTGGTCGCTGGGAAGAATACGCTAGAAGTATATCTTTTGATAGAGCACACACAGGCGATAAAAGTATGCTAATTGAATTATCACCACAAGGTGGTATGATCATAGGAAACGTCAATGTTGATGGAGATGGTGCAGTTGTCGATAACATTAACTTCACCGCTGAAAAAGGCTTTAATTATGAAATGGGAGCGTGGTTTTATGTAGAAAGTCTAAGTACTTTAACAGCAGAGGCTAACATTAGAATGTACTGGAGACCTGGTACAAATTGGGGAATAGGAGATAATATTGCCTTTACTAATGACACACCAATAGGTCAATGGTTTTATAGTTCTGAGATTGCAACTTTCTCTGCCGATGGCGAAGTTAGTTATATGATAAGAGGCTTAAACGATAACACCGACTCAGTACGTTTTTACATGGATGATTTGACCTTGTTTAAATTAACAAGTAGACCATAAAGAGAAATATTTAGCATAATTAAAAAGGGTTTATACTGAAAAGATAAGCCCTTTTTTGTTTTATTTTTTTCACCATTGAACTAATATTTTATACGTGAGTTATTGCATTCAAAAATTTAGCAAGATTTTAAACTTAATATTTCTCCTATAATTTTATGATATTTCAGAAAGGAGAGTATAATTTTAGATGGAAGGAGTAATCAATTTTACAGGTAATTGACCTATTTCGCTAATTACAGGATTTTATATTTCTTGTTGTATGCTCTAATGTTTTGGTAGCTTGCTAAAATGTCAAAAATCTAATTAGTACTGCTTTACTATTATGTAAGAAAATTTAATAATAAAGTTTGAACTGTCTTTTTTAGTATCTTTAAAAAACCACTAAACTTTATAACATGAAAACCCTTTTCCATTTATTCTGCATTCTTTTTAGTTCTATTTTCATTTCAATTTCATATGCACAAGTAAAAATATACGAAGGCAACGAAATTATTAAAACCTACAAATGGGGAAAAGAGGAGACTAGTCCAATATTTTATACTGGAAGAAGTGTTCAGGGAGCTCAAGGAAAAGTGTACCCCTACCCTTCTCAAACTAAATTGGGGGAAACATTATCGAAGGTAAACTATAAAATGGTTTATCTAGAAAATAAGTATGTAAAAATAAAGGTGCTACCAGCATTTGGAGGACGTTTATTTTCTGCCATTGATAAAACCAACGGACATGAAATGTTTCATACCAATAGTGTTATTAAACCTGATTTAATAGGAACCTTAGGAGCATGGGTTTCTGGTGGAATTGAATGGTGTTTTCCTCATCATCACCGCACAACAACAATGCTACCAAGTGATTATAGATTAGTAAAAAACGATAATGGTAGTGCCACTGTTTGGATTGGCGAAACTGAAAAAACCATTGATGCCAAAGGTTCTATAGGCATAACACTTTACCCGGGTAAGTCGTACATTGAAGTATTATACCGCATAAATAACACAAGTACAAAAACAAAAGCTTTTTTATTCTGGGCCAATGTGGCTATTACAGCTAACAAAAATTTTAGAACGTTTTGGCCTCCAAGCCAAGAAATAGGCGTGTTTCATAATAACAGCAGCTTTATTCAATGGCCTGTATCCAATAAAACCGAAAATTATGGTAGAACGAGTTATCCTGAAGGTGTAGATTTAACTTGGTGGAAAAATCACCCCAATCCTGTTTCTTTTTTTATGTGGGATATCAAAGAAGGGTTTATTGGAGGTTATGACTATGGAGTAAATGCCGGAACAATCCATGTTGGAGACCCCTATGAAAATAACGCCTCTAAACTATGGCAATTTGGTCCCGGTTTACAAGGTCAGAATGCCCGTAGAAAACTAACAGATGACGGAAAAGCATATGTGGAGTTAATGACTGGAACATTTTCGAACAACCAACCAGATTACAGTTGGATGCTTCCACACTCGGTTAAAGACGCAAAAAACTATTGGTATCCAATAAGAGACATTGAAATTGTAAAAAACGCAACTATTGACGCATCAGTTACTCTTCAAATGAGAGATAGTAAAACCGTTTTCTATGGCTTCAATACAACCCAGGAATTTGAAAACACTAAATATCAACTTAAATATCAAAATATTGTCATTGCTGAAGGGACAAGTACCATAAGTCCAGAAAAACCGTTTACCTCAATATACAAATCAAAACAAGCCCTAGATGAGTATAAACTTCAAGTTATTCTTTTTGATAAAAATGGAAATGAATTAGTGTCATACACACCTTATAAGCATCAGAATCCCGATTTGCCCGAACCTCAGCCATCAATTAAAAAACCTTCTGAAATAAATACCATTGAAGACCTTTATCTCACAGGCAGATTCATAGAACAATTCAATAGACCAGGAAAGAACGCAGACGACTACTACTTGAAGGCTCTTGAATTATCTCCAGATGATTACCGAGTTAATATCGCTTTAGGCGTAAGAAGAGTAAACCAAACCAGATACTCTGAAGCACTAAGTTATTTACGAACAGCATCTGATAAATTGAAAATAAAATATTACCAGCCCAAAGAAGGCGAACTTTATTATTACTTAGGAGTTGTTTACAAAGGTTTGGGAGACATCGAACGGGCATATAAAAATTTTGCAAGAGCCACCTGGTACTACCAATGGTTTTCGGCAGGAAACTTTCAACTGGCGCAATTAGAGAGCAACAGCGGTAATTTTGAAAAAGCTTTGGAATACATAGAAGAAGCCTATTCTACAAACACCAGAGATGGCAGAGTAACGGTACTTTATAGTGCCCTATTGAGAAAAAAGAACATGACTAGCAAAGCCAAATTGTTAATTAAGGCCTTATTAGATTATGATCCATTAAATTTTGCAGCATTATATGAAAAAGCACTGTTAGAAGGACATACTTCAATAGAAAAATGGCACAAAAACATGCAAGATGTTGATAATAACTATTTGGAAATCGCCACTCAGTATATCAACGCGGGGTTATATGATGATGCGGTTCAATTACTTTCATCTTTGAAGGATATACAAAATCCTCTCGTTCTATATTATTTAGCTTATTGTCAATCTAATATTGAGAATGATATTCAGGCGATCGAAACTTTAAACAATTCTAAATCATTATCATTAGACTACTGCTTTCCATATAGAGAAGAAACAGAATATATTTTAAAAAATGCAATTAGAATACAACCTAAAAATGCTCGATCTTATTATTTACTGGGGAATCTTTTGTATGACTCTAGACCAGATGAGGCTATGGAAGCTTGGAAAAAAGCTATTGATTTAGATGACTCAATTTCAATGGCTATAAGAAATATTGCTTTTGGCTCATATCACCATAAAAAAGATATAAGTTCTGCGATTGATTATATTTCAGAAGCTATAAAACAACAAAATGAAATTTCACTATGGTATGCTGAATTATCAAAGTATTTCGACGAAAGTGATGTGGATTATAAAAAATGTTTACAAATACTAGAGGATAACCTAGAGACTATAAAAAAAGATGTTCACGCTCCAAAAGCATTGGTACAACTTTATAACCTCGATGGATCTTATGATAAAGCTCTAGACTTTCTTTCTAAGCATCATTTTAGAACCTGGGAAGGTGGCAGAGAAATATATTGGAACTATGTGGATGCAAACGTATTAAAAGCTCTAAAACTAAATAACTCCAAAGAATATCTAATTGCCCTAAAACATTTGGATTTAGCAATGCAATATCCTGAAAACCTTGAAGTAGGAAAACCGACTCATGATGAAAAAAATGCATTAATTCATTATTTTAAAGGTGAGGTATATACCAAAATGAATAAGATAAAAAAAGCGAGAGAATGTTATCAAAAAAGTGTTGATTCCAAAAATTCGCGTCGAATGCACGATCTAATTTACTTTCAGGCAGAGTCTCTAAAAAAACTAGGAGAACATGAAAAAGCTCAAAATCTCCTTGAAAATTTAATTGAAATCGCTCAGTCTTTACGTGAAGAAGGTTCTCAAAACACACTTGTAGCTGTAGAGGAAACATCGGCAACAAATAATAAAATCAATTCTTATGCTTATTATCTTGAAGCTTTAGGTAATAAAGGTCTTGGTAACACGAATAAAGCTAAGAAATTATTTGATCTCTCCATACAATTATATAAAAATAACCTTTGGGCGAACGTAATGAAAGATATTTAAAGCTTAAAATTTTCGTAATTATATTTTATGCTATTAATTGAATAATGTTTCACATCGTCAATCATTACAGGCACACGGGCATCCTTGTTTATTGCTTTTATCGTTATATTCTCCAATGTAAGTCCATCAATATGCCTCGCATAGATTCCACATGAAGGCAGCGTTCCTACTTTACCAAACTCTGGCCACCATCCTTTAAGCACATCCAAAGTGTACTCCTTTACTATTTTATCAGCATCTTCTTTTGTACCGCCACCAGAAATTACAAACTGAACATCCTTGATTGTTACATCTTCAATATAATGATTTGGGAAGCCTGTTAAAAAAAACGCTGAGTTTTTATCACCTTTAGAATTATCAACTACTATATTACTGAATAAAAAATTATGCATGCGATTTAATGGTTCATATTCCCCTTCTGGAGTTTCTACCGACGCGCGCTGCTGGCAAAACGTCATAAATATTGGTCTTGGAACATTTTCCATTACTAAATTAGAAAACACCATGTTTTTCATTTCACCGCCTTCATTTTGCTGAATTTTAAGTCCAGAGTCCTGAATATCTCTAAACACACAGTTTGTTACCGCAACAGATTCTATATTGCCTCTAGACAATAATCCAATACGCATTCCACCCCACTTCGTGCTGAATACACAATTACTTATTGTGATATTTTTACAAGGTTTATTTGGTCTAGATGCTTGTAAACAAATACTATCATCGCTATTATCAAAATTACTATTAGTAACTCTAACATTAGTGCAACCATCAAAATCTAACCCATCACCATTATTGTTCACCCTACTTTTAATGGTTATCCCATTAACACTAATATTATTGCAGTACAACCAAGCTGAGGTCCAAGCAGCAGGATTAAGAAGTGTTATATCATTTACATGGATATCTTCACAATTTAAAAACCGAATTAGCATTGGACGACCTTTTGAAAAATTAGAACGATATCCATTACCATCAATAGTACCATATCCTTCAATAGCAATTGATTTTGCTCCTTTAGCAAAAATTAGGCAGCGATTCATATGCGGTTCATTTTTATACATATTCTTGTGGGTATCTGTAGTGTAATCTTCGTAATTAGGACTTCCCAATAACACAGTACCATTTCCGACATGTAATGTTACATTACTTTTCAAATAAATTGTTCCTGTTAAGTATTTGCCACCACCTATTAGCTCTACCTTTCCTCCACCATTTTTAGCACAGGTATCTATAGCGCTTTGAATAGCTTTAGTGTTCAATGTCAATCCGTCGTTTACCGCTCCGAATCGCTTCACATTATAATTTTGTGATTGTACATTAAAAAGCCATATCAAACATAAAATAAAAGTATACTGTTTCATAGTTCTAAAATTAAAAAGCACCTATTGCTTAATAAACTTGCAATAAGTGCCTCGTGCTATATAATCAAATAATAAAATTCTACTTTAGCTGGAATATTTTATCCAATGGAATCCATTTTTCTCCTTTTGCGGCCCATGGTAGTTCTTGTTGATAATCCCACATCAGGTCTTCCCATTCTTGTACTTTAGGGTTGTTAGCATCCATTTCTGCCTTTTTCTCAGGATCGAAAGTGTCGTCAACTTCCATAATCATAAACATACGATTTCCTGTAAGGTAAATTTGCATATCTATAATACCAGCATCCTTTATACTTTTGGTTATTTCTGGCCATGCTTTACCTTCAGCATGATATGCTTTATACTCTTCAATCAATTTTGAGTCGTCTTTTAAATCACAGGCGTAGCAATATCGTTTTGTCATTATATGTTTTTTAAATTTCTTTTGAAACTACTATATCCATATAAAGCTACAACGGCTAAACAGATTAATGGTAATATAAATGAAAAGTTAACCTCTGGGATAAAACCTAACACACTAACATCATTAAAACCATCTCCTCCCCAGTCTAAAATTGCACCTTGAGCAACTGGCATTAGAGCTCCTCCAACAATAGCCATAACCAATCCTGCAGAACCTATTTTAGCCTCATCACCCATATCCTTAAGCGCAATTCCGTAAATTGTTGGGAACATTATGGACATGAATACCGAGATGCCTACTAAACAAAGAAGTCCCACCAATCCAGAGAACAGTATAGCTCCTGCACACATAATTACTCCACCGATACCGAAGAGCATTAAAAGCCTTGAAGGGTTTACTTTTTTCATTAAAGCTGTACCAATCCAACGACCTATTAAAAATGAAATCATGGCAGCAATATTAAAATAGGTTGCTGTATACTCAGTACCATAAGTATCATTTATATTATCTACATATTGGAAAATGTAAGTCCAACACATAATTTGGGCTCCCACATAAAACGCCTGACTTAAAACTCCTTGCAAATAGTTACCATTAGCAAATAGTTTTTTAAAAGACTCTGATAAAGACATTTTATCCTCCTCGGCTGTTTTAGGCATTTTTGTAGCTATAATTATCCCCATAATCACTAAAACTAAAACACCTAGAGCTATATATGGTACACTAATTACACCTAAATCATTTTCACGAATTGCCGCAAGTTCTTCTCCTGTTAAGGCGTTGTAAGCTTCTTCTGTGTAGTCATCAGAACGTAACGCACCTATAACAAACACTTGTGCAATAATCATACCCGTAAGGGACCCTATTGGATTGAATGCCTGCGCCAAATTTAACCTCTGCGTTGCCGTTTCACTATCACCTAAAGCTAAAATTAACGGATTAGATGTGGTCTCCAAAAATGCTAGTCCACAGGTTATAACCCATAATGAAATTAGGAAGAAATTAAACTCCTCGTTGGCTGCAGCAGGATAAAACAAGAAAGCACCAATAGCATAAAGACATAATCCTAATATAATTCCAGACTTGTAACTAAATTTTCTAATAAATAAAGCGGCTGGAAGTGCCATAAAAAAATATCCAAAATAAAATGCAAATTGTACTAATGACGCTTGAACGTTCGATAGCTCGGGCATAACTTTCTTAAAAGCTGACACCATCGGATTTGTTAAATCGTTGGCTATTCCCCAAAGGGCAAAAAGAGATGTTATTATTATAAAAGGAAACAATAATTCCTTTCTAACAACAGGTATTTTTTTTGATGTACTCATAATTATTAGTTGGGTTAGTTTTTAGCAAATGCAAAATAAAAAAGACAAAATCAACGTGATGCTCATTTTGTCTTTTATTACATAACATATGTGTTTTATTCTGTCAATAAAGATCTATCTAAATTAACATAACCACCATCCACAGTAATAAACTGACCCGTGGTATGCGACGATTTCTCTGATATTGTAAATAAACACTGGTCCGCTATTTCAGCTGGTGTTGTCATTCTATTTTCTAAAGGAATTTTCTTTACTATTGACTTTAATTTTTCCTTGCCGTTGTCCAAAGTTTTTATCCAGTTATCATAAGCTGGTGTCCAACTTTCTGCAATTACAATGGCATTAGAGCGAATGCCTTCTTTAATCAAGTCTACTGCCCACTCTCTAGTCAACCCAAAAACACCTCCTTTTGAGGCTGCATAACCAGATGTTCCACCTTGACCTGTTAATGCTACTTTAGAGCCAATGTTTAAAATATTACCTTTTGCTTTTTTGATCATAGGTAAGCAGTATTTTGTCATAGCAAAGAAACTTACCATATTCAACTTTAAGGAATACATAAAATCTTCCATAGAACTATCTAAACCTGCACCATCATTAACGCCAACGTTATTAATTAATGCATCTACACGACCATATTTTTCTTCTATAGTTTTAGCTGCGGCTTCTATTTGTTTGTAATCCGATAAATCTGTTTGGATAAAAATAGAATCTATACCTTTATTTTGAAGTTCCTCAGCGTAACCAAAACCTCTGGCGTTTCTGTCTACAATTACAGGAATTGCACCTTCTGCTGCTAAATGCTGCACTATTGTTTCTCCTATGCTACCCTTAATACCCGCTGATCCTGTTACAACAACTATTTTTCCTTTTAATCCTAAATCCATAAAGTTTATTTTTAAAGATTGTAAAACTGAACTGCATTTTTACCCATAATGGCGTCTTGCTCATTTGTGGACAATTCCGAGATAAAATCTGTTACTATTGTTTTTACTTGTTTATAGTTTCCTGCTACTAGACATACTGGCCAATCGGAACCAAACATTACTCGACCTGCTCCAAAGGCCTTAAGCACTAAATCCATATATGGATTTAGTTGCGCTGGCGACCATGTTTTGTAATCAGCTTCCGTGATCATTCCAGAAATTTTACACTGTACATTTTCACATTTACCAATTTCTCTCATTAAAGCAGCCCAACCATCATAAAAACCATATTTTATATAAGGTTTCGCCATATGGTCAATCACAAATTTTTGATTAGGAAAACGTTTTACAAATTCCAAAGTCGCTCCCAATTGATGCGGAAACACCAGAATATCATAGGTGAAATTATACTTCTCTAGTGCAGAAATGCCTTTTGAAAAATCTGGTCTCAATAAAAAATTATGATCTGGTTCTCCTTGAACTACATGACGAAATCCTTTTAAAACTTTAACATCAGCATATTGCTCTAATACTGATTCAATTGAATCGTCTCGTAAATCCACCCATCCAACAACACCTTGTATAAAACTATTTTCTTTTGAAAGTTGAATTAAGAAATCTGTTTCTTCCAGTGTTTGGTCTGCCTGAACTGCAACACAACCATCTATTCCGTTTTCGTTGTAAACCTCTTTTAAATCCGATGGCAAAAAGTCGCGGCGTATAACGGACATTTCATCGTCTATCCAAGCATGCTTTACGGGTTCGTAATTCCAGAAATGTTGATGCGAATCTATTATCATAATTTACTTTACAAAATTTTGTAGAGCAGATTCCATTCCATTTGAAACTATATCCTCTAAATTTTGAGATACAGCTTCTAATAAACCATCATATTGTGTTAAATCTTGTCCCCAGAAATCGGTGTTTTCGAGTGTAGTCTTAGCAACTGCCGCAATATCTCCTGTTGCCCATTGCGTCTCAAAAAAGTCTAATGCAGATTGATCGTCCTTTAAAGGAATGTCTTCACCGTTTCTATCTCCTTTGTAAAATGCGATCAAAGCAGCTAAGGAGAACAATAAACGTTGTGGCAATTCGCCTTTTCTTTTAATATATTCTAAAACTGAGGGTAATACTCTTGTTTTGTATTTTGAGGTTGAGTTTAATGAAATACTTATTAAAGCATGCTCCAAATACGGATTTCTAAATCTATCAATAACATCATTTGCAAACTGATTTAACTCATCCTCTGGTAAATCTAAAGTTGGACAAATTTCTTCAAAAATGGCATCTCTTAAGAAACCGCCAACAACCTCATCTTCTAAAGATTCTCTTACTCTATCGATACCGTATAAATAACCAACTGGCACCAGAGACGTGTGCGCACCGTTTAGAATTCTTACCTTACGAGTTCTATAAGGTTCCATATTATCTGTGAATACAATATTCAATCCGCAAGCCTCAGCAGGAATTTCTTCTTTTACAGTTTCAGGTCCTTCAATAACCCATAAATGGAATTGCTCGCCTTCAACCACCAAATTATCTTTGTAACCCAATTCTTTGGTGATGGCATCCATTTTGTCTCTTGGATATCCTGGAACAATTCGGTCAACTAACGTATTACAGAAAATATTGTCCTCTTT
The DNA here is from genome assembly GCA_049889775.1 of Jejuia sp. Taxonomy (GTDB): domain Bacteria; phylum Bacteroidota; class Bacteroidia; order Flavobacteriales; family Flavobacteriaceae; genus Jejuia. The sequence goes on along the minus strand of JBMHCT010000011.1, from coordinate 204,477 downwards.
TATCCATTCCACAAAGTCTTCACCTAAACTCCAATCTTCAGCATATTGTAAGATGATTTTCTTAAGATTATCGCCATTTCTATCAATCAATTCGCAAGGAATAATAATTAAACCCTTATCTGAAGCGCCTTCAAAGTATTGAAAACGCTTATGTAACAAAGACGTTAATTTTGCAGGAAAGCTACTTGGTGGCGCATCATTCAATCTATCATTTTCGTTGTAAGCAATACCTGCTTCGGTAGTATTGGAGATAGCGAAGCGTAAACTAGGATTATCGGCTAAGGCCAAATATGCATTGTAATTTTGGTAAGGATTGATACCTCTTTGAATACAATCAATAATTTCATGCTCACTAATCGCCTCACCGTTTTTAATACCGTTTAGGTACAACGTATACAAGCCATCTTGATCATTCAACATTTTTATTAAGCCCTGATTTATAGGTTGAATGGCTACCACACCACCGTCAAAATTTGCTTGTTTATTCATTTCATGAATCATCCAATTGGCAAAGGCTCTTAAAAAGTTACCTTCTCCAAATTGCACGATACGCTCAGTATAGGTGTTTACTGAATTATTTGTTCTGTTTAGTTCTTGCATTAGTTAATTCTTTTTATACCTGTCAGGTTTTAAAAATCTTACAGGTCTTTATAAATATTGTTTAATTCGAAAAACCCACAAGGTTAGAAAAACCTTGCAGGTAATATAACTTTATAGTGAAACTCCACGTTTCCAAGGAATAAAATCGTTGTTGCCATGAAGTACAGCTTTTGATGGCGTTTCTCCACTTGCTACTCTGATAATATGATCTAGTATTTTTTCTCCCATGGATGCAATTGTGTCTTCCCCACTAATTACCGTTCCTGCATTTATATCTATAATATCGTTCATACGTTCAAACAAATTGGTATTACTTGACATTTTTAACACAGGTGCTACTGGGTTTCCTGTTGGTGTTCCCAATCCTGTTGTAAACACAACCACATTACAACCAGAACCTACTAAACCTGTAGTGGACTCTACATCATTACCTGGCGTGCATAATAAATTCAACCCTGGTTTTGTGACTTGCTCGGTGTAATCTAGTACCTCGACTACTGGAGATGTTCCTCCTTTTTTAGCAGCTCCTGCAGATTTCATAGCATCCGTAATCAAACCGTCCTTAATATTTCCCGGAGATGGATTGTTTTCAAAACCAGAACCTACCGCTACCGCTGCCGCAGAATAAGAACGCATAAGATTATAGAATTTCTTCGAGTCCACATCCGTAACACATCTATTTATCAATTCTTGTTCTACACCATTCAACTCTGGAAACTCAGACAATACTGGAGAACCTCCTAAAGCTACTAATAAATCCGACGCGTAACCCAAAGCAGGGTTTGCAGATATTCCAGAGAACCCATCAGAACCACCACACTCTAAACCAAGCACTAACTTGCTTAGTGGCGCAGGTTTTCTTGTAAGCTTATTGGCTTCAACTAAACCTAAAAACGTGTGTTTTACAGCTTCTTCGATTAAAGATCTTTCACTTGAACTTCTTTGTTGTTCTAAATAATGAACTGGCTTGGTGTTATTTGGTGCGATGGCATCAATAGCATCTTGTAACATACTAATTTGAGCATTCTGGCAACCCAGGCTAAAAACCGTTGCACCAGCAACATTAGGATTTGAAATATAACCTGCCAATAATTTACAAAGCACTTCGGAATCTTGACGAATACCACCACAACCTCCATCATGTTTCAAAAACTTTATACCATCAACATTTGGAAACACTCTATTTTTAGACATTTCCTCTTTAGTTGTGATAATTGGGGTGTTCAAAATATCATCGTTAGAAGCTCCTGACTTATATTGTTGAATTAAAGCATCGGTATCTACAGCAAAATCTTTTTTGGTTTCATAACCCAATTTTTCGGAAAGTGCTCCTTCAAGTACATCAACATTCCTATTTTCACAAAACGTAAGTGGTATTACTAACCAATAATTGGCTGTACCGACTTTACCATCTTCTCTATAATAACCATTAAAAGTTCTACCTTCAAAATTTGAAATATCTGGAGCCGTCCAAGTGTAGGTCTCTTTGGTTTCTTGAAATTCTGCAGAGGCATGTTTTACATTTTCGGTAGTAATCGCGCAACCTTCTGGAATGGGTTGTGTAGCCTTACCAATTAAAACACCATACATATAAATTTCGTCACCTACCTCAAAATCCTGTAAGGTAAATTTATGCTTCTGCTTGATTTTTTCTTTTAAAACAATCTCTTTACCAGCTACCTCGACCACCAAGCCTTCTTTTAGAGGTGTAATAGCAACGATAACATTATCTTTCGGATCAATTTGAACGTAACTCTCAGACATATCTCTTTTATTTTCTAACTGCTTTCACTATGGCAAGCGCATTCTTCACATCTTGCTCTAGCTTAGCATAATCCTTATTTGCTATAATTTCTTTTGAAATTAATTTTGAACCCATACCCACACAGGTCACTCCAGCATCGAACCATGCTTTAAGGTTTTCTTCTGTTGGAGAAACACCTCCTGTTGGCATTATTGATGTCCAAGGTTGCGGTCCTTTAATACCTTTTATAAATTGAGGTCCGTAAATATCACCTGGGAATAACTTTACGATTTCACAACCTAATTCCTCAGCTCTAGTGATTTCGGTTAATGTACCACATCCAGGAGACCATAATACTTTTTTTCGGTTACAAGCAATTGCAATATCTTCTCTTAAAACAGGCGTTACAACAAAATTTGCACCCAAAGACATATATAATGACGCTTGTCCTGCATCAGTTACCGAGCCTACACCCATAATCATTCCAGGTAGTTCCGCAATGGCGTATTTTGTTAGTTCTCCAAAAACTTCATGAGCAAAATCACCACGCGCGGTAAACTCCATTAATCGAGCCCCGCCATCATAACAAGCTTTTAATACTTTTTTACTTAATTCTATATCTTGATTAAAAAACAAAGGAATCATCCCTGTTTCTTTCATTGCTGCTGCGACTTCTAATCTTGAAAATTGTGCCATTTTAAAAAATGTTTATGTGTTATTTGTTTAATCGTTGAATCGAATACACAACTCAACGATTAAACAATTACACTAATATATTATCTTGCTACTCTACCAGAAGCATCACCACTCATAAGCTTTTTAACCTCATCAATAGTTGACAGGTTAGCGTCTCCCTTAATAGTATGCTTTAAACATGAAGCTGCCACCGCAAAATTTAGGGCTTTTTGATCGTCTCCTTCGTACTCAATTAAACCATAAATCAAACCACCCATGAAAGAATCTCCACCACCTACACGATCAACGATATCGGTAATTTGGTATTGCGGCGACTCAAATAACGTCGTTCCATCATATAAAACGCCCGCCCATGTATTATGGGATGCAGAAATAGATCCTCTTAATGTGGTAATTACTTTTTTAGCTCTTGGGAATTTCTTCAACATTTGATCACAAACAGATAAGAAAGCTGCTCCTTTTACATGCTCTCCTTGAGTTGTAATATCTAACCCCTCAGGCTTAATACCAAAATGCTTTTCGGCATCTTCTTCGTTACCTAAAATGATATCACAGTAAGATGTTAATTCTGTCATAACCTCTTCTCTATGTGCTTCATCACAATATTTCCAAAGTTTTTGACGGTAATTTAAATCTGTTGAAATAGTCAAACCTTTAGCACTTGCTACTTTAACAGCCTCTAAACAAGCATCTGCAGCACCTTGAGAAACGGCAGGTGTAATTCCTGTCCAGTGAAACCATGTTGCACCTTCAAACGCTGCATCCCAATCTACCATACCAGCTTCAATTTCTGCAAGAGCAGAATGCGCTCTATCATAAACCACTTTACTTCCGCGGTTTACGGCACCTGTTTCTAAGAAGTAGATTCCTAAACGATCTCCACCATAAATGATTTTATCAGTACCAACTCCCCTTTTACGCATTTCCATTAGGGCACATTCACCAATATCATTTTTAGGTAAACGTGTTACAAAATCTACAGGAACCCCATAATTTGCTAGTGATACTGCTACATTACTTTCTCCACCACCGTAAATCACATCGAATGAGGTAGATTGTGAAAATCTCAAAAATCCGTGTGGAGCCAATCTTAACATGATCTCTCCAAATGTTACTACTTTTGCCATTGCTCTATTTAATTAAATTCAGTTATTTTCGTTTCTATTAAAGTTTAAAATCTACAGTTGCTTTAATTACACCTGTTTCTGGGTTTAACCAACTATCAAAGTTCTCTATCATCTCAGTGTAAGGCACATTATGTGTAATGAACGATTCTGTTGGAAATTGATCTAACACACTAATCACGTGCTCAAAATCCTCAGTGGTTGCATTCCTACTGCACATTAATGTCATTTCCTTGGCATGAATTTTTGGATGCACATAAGTTAATTCTCCTTTAGATAAACCAACCAATACAAAACGACCACCGTGTGCCATATAATCGGGACAAGCTTCCAATGCATATTTATTTCCAGAGGCATCAAAAACGGCAGTTGACAGTTCTCCATTAGTTATAGCTTCAACCTCCTTAACGGCACTCTCACCAGCTTTTACCACGTAGTCTACACCAATTTTCTCCTTAGCATAGGCCAACCGCTCTTCATTCATATCTATTGCGATAACCTTTGCACCTTCAATTTGAGCCAACTTCATAATACCAATACCAATTGGTCCACATCCAACAACCACAACAAATTCATCTGCTTTAAGAGCCGCTCGTCTTACTGCATGTGCCCCAATTGCTAAGGGCTCTACGATTGCCATTTCATCATTCGATAAATTGTTCGCTTTTAACAATATGTTAGAAGGAACAGCAATCTGTTCTTGCATACCACCATCACCATGAACACCCAATACTGTAATATTAGTACAACAATTTGTTTTTCCATTTCGGCAAGCAATACATTTACCACAACTTATGTATGGCATAATAACCACCTTATCCCCGGCAACAATACCTTGCGGATTATCATCTATTTCAATTACTTCAGAAGCTAACTCGTGCCCCAAAATTCTTGGATAGGTAAAAAACGCTTGATTGCCACCATAGGCATGTAAATCTGTTCCACAAATGCCAACCTTATTAATCTGTAATAAAGCTTCTCCTGATTTTCTTATCGGTGCATCTTTTTCCTTTAATAAAAACTCACCTGGTTTCTCACAAACTATATATTTCATTTAAAACATTTTTAACTGTTCAAACGTTGTAACAAATAAAAAAACCAAAAAGAAGAGCGTAGTTATCCTATTTAATTGAAATCTTAAATTATATGAAGTCAAGTAACGTTAAGGAATATTACTGAAGTTGCTTTTAGTTGGCTTTATAATTGAACTTAATAAAAAATACTATATTTGTTCAAACGTTGGAACAAAAGTATATAAAAAATTGGCACAGACAAAAAAATCTACAATAAAAGATATAGCCAATGTTTTAGGTATTAGTCCTTCAGCTGTTTCAAAAGCACTCAATAATCACCCTCGAATAAGTAAAAAAACCAGAGAGGCTGTATTGCAAGTTGCCGAAAACATCAACTATCAACCTAATCATATAGCTACTGCTCTAAGAAAAGGGAAGAGCAATTTAGTTGGTGTTATTATTCCAAAAGCGAATAGTAATTTTTTTTCGTCGATTATCGAAAAAATTGAAGACGTTTTAAATAAAAAGGGATACAACGTTATTATCACCCAATCCAACGAGTCTTATAATAAAGAGTGCAAAAACATTGAAGCGCTTCTTTTTACACAAGTTGATGGCATTATTGCCTCTATGGCCAATGAGACAATAAAGTTAGATTACTATAATAAGGTAAAAAGAAAAGGTATTCCACTTATTCTATTTGATAGAGGTGAAAACGACTTAAATGTAGATTATATTGGAATTGATGATTACCAAAGTAGTCATCTGGTTATTGATCATTTAGTGGAACAAGGCTGTAAACGAATTGCCCATATAGGTGGTTATAGCCATACACGCATCTATAAAAATAGAATAAAAGGCTATATAGATGCTTTACAGAAACATAATCTTCCTTTTGAAAACGATTTGATTTATGAATGTAATTTGAGACAAAATGACGGTAGAGAAATCATGAAAAAACTTTTAGGACTGGCCAATAAACCTGATGGCTTGTATGTTGCTGGAGATTATGCAGCTTTAGGCGCTTTGGAGGTTATGAAACAACAAAATATAAAAATTCCTGATGAGATCGCTTTAGTGGGATTTAGTAATGAACCTTTTTCAGAATTTGTTTCACCTGCTATTACCACAATTGAACAGCATAGCGAAAGAATTGGAGAACTGGCAGCTCAAACTTTTCTAAACAGAATTGCAAACCCAGACGAAACAGTAACTTTAAATAAAGTTATTTTACAACCACAACTTATAGTGAGGGCTTCTTCAAAAAGACAATAAAAAAGCGAGTTTGGTGAAACTCGCTTTTTTCTACTAAAAACTAACTAACTCAAAATTAACAAAATTTCTTTTGTTACTTCTGCATTACTATAAACACTTAATATTACTCAAGTTAAGCACCTATATAAAGTTATATAAGACTCACTCGAGCTAAACTTTGGAATATATTTAATGACCAATTAATTATATCGCCAATTCTATTTACAAAGTTCTTTTATTAAAGTTAATTTGTCTAATCCTTATGTTCAAATAACTGAAACAAATGTTCAAAATTTAAAAATCTTTGGGTTCATTCTATTCAAGGCATGACTATAAATTACCATTGTTAGTTTAGAGTAATACTTTTACATGATACATAAATAAAGTAATTTTCCTATCTGATACTTTTGCTTGCATTCTAAAAAGTAATGATAATGTCTATAACATGTAAAGCCGCAATTTCAATAGGAGACGGCAAATTCACTATTGAAACTATCGAAGTAAAACAGCCCAAAAAAGATGAAGTTTTAGTAAAAATGAAAGCTTCGGGATTGTGCCATACAGATCATGATTCTTTAACCTGGGGCATGCCTATTGTTTTAGGTCATGAAGGAGCAGGCATAGTTGAGGCTGTTGGCGAAGGTGTAGAGAATATAAAAGTGGGCGATCATGTTATTTTAAATTGGGCAACACCTTGTTACACATGTTTTCAATGTCAAGAGGGCAACCAACATATTTGTGAAACCAATTCGCCAGTAATTGCAAATCATGCAGGTAAATTACCTGGGGGTCATGTAGCAATAGAAGGCACTACATGGAACGGCGAGCCTATTGAACGCTCATTTAATATCGGTACTTTATCAGAGTACGCTCTAGTGCGTTCATCTGCTTGTGTTAAAAAAACGAGTAATAAATTATCTTTTGAATCCGCTTCCATAATTTGTTGCGGAGTAATGACAGGTTGCGGATCGGTGTTTAATTCAGGTAAAGTAACCATGGGAAGTTCTGTAGTTGTTTTAGGTACTGGAGGTGTTGGATTAAATGTAATTCAAGCGGCAAGAATTTCTGGAGCAGCAAAAATTATTGCAATAGATATTAACAAGAATCGTTTAAAACTAGCTAAGGAATTTGGAGCTACAGATACTCTTTTAGCAGACAAAAATGACAAAGGGTTAATGCAAGCTTCTGAACAAGTAAAAACAATGACTGGTGGTCGTGGCGCAGATTTTGCTTTCGAATGTACAGCTGTTCCTGCTTTAGGCGCTGCACCTTTAGCAATGATTAGAAATGCTGGTACCGCTGTTCAAGTAAGTGGTATTGAAGAAGAAATTACTATCGATATGCGTTTATTTGAATGGGATAAAACTTATATTAATCCCTTATATGGTGCAGCAAGACCAGAAGTGGATTTCCCTAAACTAGAAGCACTGTATGATAAGGGTGATTTAATGCTAGACGAAATGATAACAAACAACTATACTCTAGATAATTTACAGCAAGCCTTTGATGATATGTTAAGCGGAAAAAATGCAAAAGGAGTCATCACATTTTAATAAAAAACACAACCAACTTATTCCACAACTAATGAGTAAAGGACTATTTAAAACAATTTTAATTGCGTTTATATTTTTAATAACTTATGTACATGGGCAATCTAGAAAAATTGAATTACTAAAAGAGTGGCATTTTACACAATACGACAATGGCGCCTCTTTTCAATCATCATTTGATGATTCTAATTGGAGAACTGTAGAGGTTCCTCACGATTGGGCTGCAGAAGGAGAATTCGATTTTGGCAATGATATTCAATTAACAATGGTAGTTCAAGATGGTGAAAGGGAAGCCAAATTTCGTTGTGGGCGTTCTGGTGCTTTACCTTATACCGGTGTAGGATGGTATAGAACGCATTTTAATATTGAAGACACTAGTAAAGTTTACGACTTGCTATTTGATGGCGCTATGAGTCATGCAAAAGTATATGTAAATGGGCAATATGTTGGTAATCGCCCTAATGGATATGTGTCATTTCATTTTGACATCAGTCCCTTTATCAAAAAAGGTGATAATGTAATTGCTGTGCGATTAGAAAATTTCAACAGTCAATCCCGATGGTACCCTGGAGCTGGTTTATATAGAAAAGTAAGCCTTATTCAAAAAGAAAAAAATCACATTCCCATCTGGGGCACTTATGTAACCACTCCGGTTGTTGAAAAAGGAAAAGCGGTTGTTCATGCGGAAATTACTATCAAAGGCGAAGGACAAGTTTCTTTAAAAAACGAAATTCTTAATACTGAAGGCGAAATAGTTGCTTCAAATATTCAAGACATAAATGCATCCACCACAAAAATTGCGATTGCGGATCTGACCCTAAAAAAGAAAAACATCACACTTTGGTCTCTTGAAGATCCTTATCTCTATACTTTAAAAAGTACAATAATCACTAATAGAAAAGAAAGCGATGTAGCAATAACACCTTTCGGAATTAGATCCTTAGCTTTTGAGTTGGATGGTTTTTACTTAAACGGAAAGAAAACACGTTTTAAGGGAGTCAACATGCATCATGATTTAGGACCAACTGGAGCGGCGTTTTATCCTAATTTATTTAGAAGACAAATGCTAAAAATGAAGGAAATGGGCGTAAATGCAATTCGTTTTTCTCATAATCCACCAGCACCTGAAGCATTGGATATTTGTGATGAGTTAGGATTGTTGGCCATTGATGAAGTCTTTGACGAGTGGCAAATTGGAAAGGTAACCAACGGCTATTCTAGAGATTTTGATCAATGGGCGGAAACTGATTTAACTGAAATGGTTTTAAGAGATCGCAACCATCCATCAGTCATTATGTGGAGTATTGGCAACGAAATTTTAGAGCAATATAGAAACGACCCAAATAATATTACTGGTTATTTAAATGCTATTGTTAAAAAAGTTGATACCACCCGAGCTACAACCTGCGGATTCAATAATCCTATAAACGCCATACCCAATGGAATGGCTTTTAAGGTAGACGTAGCAGGTTTTAATTACAAACCAGGATCTTACCATATTTTCCGCGAAAAATATCCAAACTTAAAATTTTATGCGAGCGAAACTGGAGGTATGGTAAGTTTAAGAGATACCTACAGGTTTCCAGTAGTTTTTGATTCTTTAAGAGATAAAAGAGGTTTATCTACAAACACTTTTACCTATGAAGACGGATATCCTGGAAATTATGAGACTACAGGGGTTCGCTGGGGGTATCCTGCTTATAAAGAATTTGCAGCGCAAGATATTAATGAATTTGTTTACGGGGAATTTGTTTGGACAGGCTATGACTATTTAGGTGAACCATCACCGTATCATTTTGCGCAATCACGAAGTTCTTATTTTGCTCCAGTTGATTTTGTCGGGATAGAAAAAGACAAATTTTACCAATACAAAGCGCGTTGGAATCCAGAAGTGAAAACATTACATGCGTTCCCTCATTGGTCCGACCCTGCTGAAAAAGGAAGGGTATTCCCTGTGGTTTGTTATACTAATTATCCAAAAGCTGAACTGTTTATAAATGGCGTAAGCAAAGGCACGAAAATGCCAGCTAAGTTAGATCCTTCTTTATTTCAAAATACAAGTTTTGACACCCACGGTTCGGGCGGGCCTTCTTTTGGATTGTTGAAGGCCTATGCTATTATTTGGGAAGGTATAGAATACCAACCAGGTGAAATAAAAATTATAGCTTATGATACAAAAGGAAGACAACAAGAAACGTTGCGCTATACAACCGCTAAACCAGCATCGAAAATCACAATAACACCTGAAGTAACAGATATCCAAGAAGGTGAGGTTGCTGTTTATAGAATCACAATTACCGATGAAAACGGAAACTGGCAACCTCACTATGATAAGTTGCTAAATATTGAGGTTTCAGGTGCAGGGAAGTTCTTGGCTTCTGGAAATGGGGATCCAACTAACCTACAAAAGTTGACAAATCCGAAACGTGACTTTTATAAAGGAAAATTAGTCGTTTTTGTGAAAGCGATTGACAAAGGTGCAATTACAATAAAAGTAAGGAGTGAAGATTTTTCAGCAACAAATAATTCAATTACAATCAAATAAAGATTTCTGTAATGGTTGCCTCTTTAATTAAGATGAATAAGAAACTAGAGAAATAAAATGTCGTCTAAATTCCGAACAACTGAAATATCCAATCCTGAGTTCGAAAGTAACAACCTTAGGTTTATTACTGTAAAAACTCATAACCTACAAGGTCGCGGTGATATTTGTGTTTATGTGCCAAAAGTTGAAGATGTACAAGATTTACCAGTTATTATTTTGATGCATGGAGTTTACGGCAGTGCTTGGATTTGGGCGCATAAAGCTGGTGTTCATTTTACTGCAGATAAAATGATTAATTCCAAAGAGATTTCACCTTTTATTATTGCTATGCCTTCTGATGGTTTATGGGGCGACGGTTCAGCTTATTTACCGCATAATCAAAAAAACTTTGAGCAATGGATTGTAGATGATGTGCGTCATGTAATATTGGAAAACATTGATGCAACATCCCAAAACTCTAAATTCTTTATTTCAGGGCTATCCATGGGAGGTTATGGAGCACTCCATTTAGGAGCAAAATATTCTAATCTTTTTAGTGGTATTTCAGGGCATTCTTCAATTACGCATATAGATCAAATGCCTCTTTTTGTTGAAGAGCCTCAACACCTTTATCCAGATATCAGTTTAGACGAGGTTTCTGTTTTAAAATCTATTTTAAATAACAGGAACACTTTATTGCCCTTACGCTTTGATTGCGGTAAAGACGATTTACTCATAGAACATAACAGGGCGTTACATAAGTCACTAGAAGCCAACAACATTTCACACATTTATGAAGAATTTGAAGGTGCTCATGAATGGGAGTACTGGCAAGTTCATATTAAAGACACGCTTCTGTTTTTCAATTCTCTATTGTAATTACTAATCACTCACTTAGCAATTTACAATACAAATGATTATATCTGTATGTGGTATGAACCAGAAAGTTCAGAATAGATTTATAAATTATTAAATTGCATTGAACAAACTAAACTTCTTTCTTAAGATGAGAGTATTTATTTTCCTTGTGCTTTTAGGCAGCATCGTTTCTTGCAAACAAAACGAAGCACTATCCGCAGACAATTCTGCCACAAAAGAACGGCCAACATCAAAACCAAATATCATATTGGTACTAACCGATGATCAAGGTTGGGCAGATGTAGGTTTTAATGGTTGTACCGATATTCCAACGCCTAATTTAGATCGGATGGCCAATGAAGGAGTTGTTTTTTCTAACGGATATGTTACACATCCTTATTGCAGTCCGTCAAGAGCAGGTATCATGACCGGAAGGTATCAAGCACGTTTTGGACATGATTGTAATATGCCCTATAAAGAAGATAATGACGATACTGTCGGCACGCCTCTTTCAGAAAAGATGATCTCCGAAGCTCTCAAGGAACAAGGATACCGCACGAGTGCTATTGGAAAATGGCATTTAGGCGATCACCCAAATCTCTATCCAACAGAACAAGGTTTTGATCATTGGTTTGGTTTCCCTGGTGGCGGTATGAACTACTGGGGTATTCCTAAAGATCCGTCTCATATGGTGTACAGAAATGGCACTCCTGTTCCAGAGGAAGAATTGACGTATTTAACAAATGATTTCACGCAAGAAGCTATTAACTTTATTACTAAAAAAGACGAAAAACCGTTTTTTATGTATTTAGCTTATAATGCACCTCATGCGCCTGACCATGCTACAAAACAATATTTGGAAAGCACCAAACATATTGAATATGCTGGCAGAAGTGTTTATGGTGCGCTGGTAAACGGAGTAGACCATTGTATGGGGAAAATTGATTCGACATTGGTTGCCAATAATATTAAAGACAATACTATTATTGTTTATTTAAGTGATAATGGAGGAAGAGCCACATATGCCGACAATAGACCTTATCGTGGGCATAAAGGCCAAATTTTTGAAGGCGGAATAAAAGTTCCATTTTTCATGAGATGGCCTGAAGCTATAAAGGCAGAACAAATTTATGACAATCCTATTATTGCCCTAGACCTATTCCCTACTTTTCTTGCTGCCGCTGGTGGAGACATTACAAATGAACCACAACTAGAAGGTAAAAATTTATTGCCGTACATTAAAAATGAATTGGATGAAGCGCCTCATGATATGTTATTCTGGCGTTCTGTGGGAGGATTTGAGTATGGTGTTAGAAAAGGAAAATACAAACTTTATAAAAGTGCTTATAAAGATAAATTATTGCTTTTTGATTTAGAAGCCGACAGTTATGAGCGCAACGATATTGCAGAGAACTACCCGGAAATTGTTGCTGAATTGAATGGAGCCTATAAAGTTTGGGATTCAAAAAACATGGATCCGCAATGGTTCGATCCGCATCCAGAAAATGTTATTAAAGAAGAGAACCGATTGCAAGAAGCTCGAAAAAAATCATTAAATCTCAAGAAGTCTCAAACACCTTTTTAAATGATGAAAACCAACCATTTTTTAGCATCAATTGCTCTTATAGTTTTAATCGCTTGTTTTTTTTCTTGCGGAAACGATAAAGCACATATAAAACTTTATACAGATGTTATTTATAAAAAACCACCTTTGGTCAAAATTCCAAAGGTTGATTTTTTATCTCCAGAGGAAAGCTTAAAAACTATGTATTTGCCAGAAGGTTATAGTATTGAGCTAGTGGCCAGCGAACCCATGATAAATGAACCTGTTGTAATGGAATGGGATGCTAATGGAAAACTATATGTTGCCGAAATGCTAACCTACATGCAAGATGTGGACGCAACTGATGAAAATGAACCTTGGAGTAGAATTTCTGTACTTGAAGATACAAATGGCGATGGAAAAATGGATAAAAGTACGATCTTTATTGATAGCCTAATTTTACCGAGAATTATTATGCCTCTGGATGACAGAGTTCTTGTTGGAGAAACATTTAACAGGCATATCTGGAGCTATCGCGATACCAATGGCGATAACGTTGCCGATGAAAAAATTAAACTTTTAGATATTCCTAAAAGAGATAACGGTAACCTAGAGCACCAAACGGCAAGTATACTGTGGAATATTGATAACTATATGTATTTATCTAAAGGTTCCGTGCGCTATAGATTTACACATAACAAGATTGAAACAGATACCATGCTTGATGCGCCAGACGGACAATGGGGCCTAACACAAGATGAAACTGGACAAATGTATTACTCTAGTGCTGGTGGTGAAAATCCAGCACTCGGCTTTCAAAGACATCCTACTTATGGCAATTTAGAGTTAGAAGGACAAAAAGAAAAAAGCTTTGATTCAGTATGGCCCATTATTGGAACTCCTGATGTTCAAGGCGGTTTTAAACGTTTGAGAGAAGATGGCACATTAAACCACTTTACAGCTAGCTCTGGTCAAGCCATATTCTTAGGAGACAAATTGCCCATGTATGGTGATCTGTTTATACCAGAACCTGTTGGGCGATTGATACGAAGAGCAAAAGTAGAACGTATCAATGGTAAAACTGTTTTAACTAATAAGTATGGCGATACCGAGTTTTTAGCCTCTACAGATGCTAATTTTAGACCAGTAGACATGAAAACTGGTCCAGATGGTTGTTTGTATGTAGTGGATATGTATCGCGGCATAATTCAAGAAGGTAATTGGACAAGAAAAGGCAGTTTTTTAAGACCAGTTATTGAAGAGATGGGGTTAGACAAAAATATTGGCAAGGGCAGAATTTATAGAATTGTCCATAATGAAATACAGCCTTCAAAACCAGTTAAGCTTCTAGATAAATCTTCAGAAGAACTAATACCCTATTTAAGTCATGCCAATGGATGGTATAGAATAAATGCGCAAAAGCTAATCATTTTAAAACAGGATACATCTATTCTTCCCAGATTGAAGAAGATGGTTACATCTGAGGATAATGCTCTAGGAAGACTACATGCGCTCTGGACTTTAGAGGGTTTAGACGCAATAGATGAGGAGATTATTTTAAAGAGCTTAAAAGATGAGGACCCAAGAGTAAAACAAGCTGCCATAAGATTAGGAGAACCCTTTTTAAAGGAAGACAATAAAACAATTTTAAAAGCTATTATAGATTTAAAAGATGATAATAACATTGAAATACCTTTGCAACTGGTCAATTCATTTTCTACGTATAAAACAACCGAAACTAAAGCTGTAATAAAAGAGGTTGTAGAAAAACATATGAATAATGAAGTTATTTCTTTCGTTGGGACAGAAGCCTTAAAAGATGTACCACCTGTATTGGAGCAACTAAAGAAAAAGCATGTATTACAAAATAGTAAGGTTAAAAAAGCAATAATTGAAGGCTATAAAAATTACCAGAGTATATGCGCAGCATGCCATGGTAAGGATGGAAAAGGCATTGGCGATTTGGCGCCTTCTTTAATCGGGTCTCCAAGAATTAAAGGAGATCAAGAAATTACTGCAAAAATTCTACTTAACGGATTAACAGGACCAATTGATGGAAAGGAGTATTCTGGAGTTATGGTGGGTATGAAATATCAAGATGATGAATGGCTCGCTAGCGTACTAACATACATAAGAACCGAACTTAACGACGCCCCGCCTATTCTTGAATGGCGCTTAAAAAACATTAAAAACCGCATTGGTGAAAGAGACTCGTATTGGACGATGGAAGAATTGTATCAATAAACTAACTCCATTTTACAACACCTTTCTTAAACAGAAAAATTAATTTTGTGTTTTGTATACAAAACACAAATAATACTATTAACTTTCACCTGCTAAAAAATAATTCTATTATGAAGAACTTCCATTCAATTATAAACCGACGACTTTCTATATTATTATTGCTTTTCACCACCCTTGCCTCTTTTTCACAAGAGTCAAATACTACAATTAAAGGTGAATTAAAAGAATGGCATAAAGTAACTTTAGAGTTTCAAGGACCTGAATCCTCAGAAAGTGATACTAACAATCCTTTTCTAAATTATAAACTAGACGTTACATTTAGTCATAATGTTTCTGGCAAATCTTATAAGATTCCTGGTTATTTCGCTGCAGATGGCAATGCAGCCAATACAAGTGCTACTTCAGGTAATATTTGGAAAGTGCATTTTGCACCAGACGAAATTGGGGACTGGACGTACAAAGTGCGTTTTGTAAAAGATAAGTGGGCTGCTGTTAGAGAATCTAAAAAACTTAAATCCGCTGGTTTTATGGATAAGAGTGAAGGCGAATTTACCATCGCTCCTACTGATAAAACTGGCAGAGATATGCGCGCAAAAGGACGATTGGAATATGTTGGTAAGCGCTATTTAAAGTTTGCCGGTAATGGTGAGTATTTTCTAAAATGCGGAGCTGATGCTCCCGAGAACTTTTTAGCTTATGAAGAGTTTGACGGTACGTTTCATAATGATAGTTTTAAAGACGACTTAGTTAAAAGTTGGGAAGCTCATGAACAAGATTGGAATGAAGGCGACCCAACATGGAAAGATGGAAAAGGTAAAGATATTATTGGCGCCGTTAACTATTTAGCATCAAAAGGAATGAATGTATTTTCATTTATCACAATGAACATTCAAGGCGATGATAAAAACGTATTTCCTTATGTCGATTACAGTACTTATGATCGATTTGATGTATCTAAACTGGATCAATGGGAGATGGTTTTCGAGCATGCCGATAAACTGGGTATGTTTTTACATTTTAAAACTTTAGAAGCTGAAAACCAAGGCTTGTTAGACAATGGCGGTACTGGACTTTACACCAAACTATATTATCGCGAACTAATGGCTCGCTTCGGTCACCATTTGGCGTTAAACTGGAATTTATGCGAAGAAACTGGCGATTGGCAAAAAAATATTAGAACCTTTCCTGTGGATGTTCAAGGTCGATTGACCTTGGCCGAATATGTTTCTAATATAGATCCCTATAATCGCCATATTGTAATTCATAATGGGAATTGGTATACGGGTATTTATGGAAAAAACAGCAAGTTTACTGGTGCATCTTTACAAACTAACAAACCAGATTTTAGAAATGTTCATGGTAGCGTATTAAGAATTTTTAATGAGGCTGAAGCCGAAGGCAAAACTTGGGCAGTGGCTTGCGACGAACCTGGAGACGCACAACACTCGCTTTTACCAGATGATGAAGACCCAGAACATAATGATGCTAGAAAAAATGGACTTTGGGGTGCGATGATGGCTGGTGCTTGGGGTACGGAATGGTATTTTGGTTATGCGCATCCGCATTCAGATTTAACCTGTCAGGACTATCGTTCCAGAGATCTATTTTGGGAACAAGGGAAAATTTGTTTGGACTTTTTTAAGGATAACAATGTACCTGTTGAAAAAATGGTATCCAATGATAGTTTAATTTCTTCAAAAGGTGATTATGTGCTTGCCAATGAAGGTGAAACCTATGTTGTTTTCTTAAAGAATGGGGGCGAATCTAATCTAGATTTGAAAGATAATTCAGGTGAATATTCTGTGATGTGGTATAACCCAAGAAAAGGTGGCAAACTTCAAAAAGGAAAAGTTAAAACGATTTCTGGTGGTAACAAGCAATCATTAGGATTACCACCAAAAGATCAAGATTTGGATTGGGTGGTTTATGTGCAGAAAAAGTAGTCTGTCATTCTGAATTTATTTCAGAATCTTATGAGGCCCTGAAACAAGTTCGGGTTGACATGATCATAGTTTTATTCTTTAGCAATCCAAATATCTTGCTCTGCATCTTTAATGTGCTTGCGCCATGAAAATTGTTGGTCAAATTGATTTGGAAGTACAGAAAGGTTATAACGTTCCATCGCATCTGTTAAATCTTTCCAATGTTCTAGTGCTTTTTCTAAATGTAAAATTGCTTTAAATTGTGCACCTTCTTTTCCTGATTTCCTGTAAGTCTCCAAAAAAGTACCACCTCGAAGCTTTTCCGCCAAATACAAACCATAATACCCCCAAGCTTCAATATCATTCTGTTCAATTTGAAATAATTTATTGGTCGGTAATCACATTATCCACATCAATCACAATACGCCTGTAGTCAAATAACGGAGCTATTTTATTATCATCTTTCACCTCTAAAATAAGATGAATTTGACTTCCCATCGCACCAGTTGGAATATGTAATTTTGCCTTAGATTTGATGTTGTTTTCAATAAGAACATTACCTGAGTAAGTTCCAGGTTCTTTATAAATCCACCAGTTATAAATTAATTGATCATCATCAGGATCATAAGACTTAGATGCATCTAAGTCAATGATTTCTCCTGTATTCGCGTTGCCCCTAATAATAGTATTGGAGACATCTCCATTAAAAACAGCAACAGGATGATGATTCGCCTCCTTAAAAGGTTTTACACACCAATCCATTCTACAAATTTGATCATTATACATGGCCTCTCGCCAACGCCATATAGGTACATAGTTATTGCTGTATATTTTATGATCTTTGGGATCTACCCAATAATCGCTCACTTCGCGATAGGTATAAAATGGTGCTACTTTCGTTTCATCTTCCTTAATATCTTTATGTCTTGACCAAAAATCAGGCATTTTTTCCTTAGTGAAACGACCGCCCCAACCACCCCAAGACGGTTCATTGATATCAAAAAGGCCTTTATTAATCAATCCCATCCAAGGTATGGTTCCGCCACCTTCCATAAAATTAACAACGCCATCTCCCCATGCGTGAAAACGACGTTCAGGATAAATATCACCTAAAGCTCCGTGACTGTTCATGACATTCTCCTTGAGCCAATTTAATTGACCTTCAGTTGAAGTTTCAAATGGTTGCCAGTAGTTTGGACCTACATTTTTTCTACTGGGCCCACCATAAGCATAAGTTTGATAATTACTTCGTATCCAATGAATTTTTGGAAAATTATGACAAATCCAAGCCCCGGCATTATCTTGAGCTCCATTTTCAAATACGCGCAGTTTCGCAATAAAATCATTCAATTCCTGTTTAGAATGGTTCGCCTTGTAATCTACAATGGCTTGTGCCAAAGTATTAGACCCTGCATTGACCACAACCCAAATTGGTCTTCTATCATCTTTTTCTACCGCTTTAATTATTAGCTCTGAACCTACACTTGAGTTACCCTCAAAAACATCCTCTATACCATATCCTTTTTGACCAGCAACTACAACAGACTTCAGGTAATCTGGTTCTGGCCAACCTGTAGCATGTAATTTTAAATTTGGTAACACTTTTGCGTAAGCTTCAATAATATCAATATATAATTCGGGGTGCGTAACCCAATTGTATTCTCCAAGATGAGAACCTGGTCTAATAAATTTACCTGTCACGGCAATTAATCCTTCAATATCAAATTCATTGGAACAGGTAATCATATGTATCATCTGTTGCATTTCATCCGGCTCGTTACCCATATCTGCTAAAATGATCAGTCTGTGATTATCTGTCTGATAAACATTCTGACAATAAGAACTCGAAGCACAAAGAAAACCAAGAATGATGATAAATTTTTTCATTTTTAAATTAGTTTAATTTACTTCCATTCGCTGAGTTCAAAAGCATTTAGCCAAATACCTTTGCTTTCTTTACCATTAAAATTAATAATTACTGGATTTTGTCCGTCTGAAGTGAATTCTAAAATACCCATACCTGGATCTTTCCATTGCATTTGCTTGCCTTCGGTAACATTTACCTCTACTTTTTTATCAACAATGAAAGATTCCGAAGAGATTATAATTTCCTTTTCGTAAGGTAGTTTGTGAATGGTAACCGACTTTAGTTTCTCCTTATTAGGATCCATTGAGTCTGAATTGCTACTTGGGGCATGGTGCCATGTGGTTAATTTATAAGAGCCTTTTGGTAAGTTTTCAAAAACTAGATTAATGCCTTTTTCATCTATTCCTAAAGCGCCTTCGCCATACGCGTAATTGTATTTTCCAATAACGTTCATTTCACCCAACCAACGTATAACACCGTCATTAGAACCTGTAGTTATTTTAGCAGAACTCCCTTCAAAATTTGCAAAGTTATAGGTGTTAATCTTATTCTCAGAACCATACCAAGGTTGCCAATCAAATTGCACTAATTGATCTGAAGCACCCAGGTCAACACGTTCCTTTTTAAAATCATAAATTGCTAGGGCATTTTTTTGTATCATGTTATTGTTACAAGGCACTATAGAAACTGTTGCGCTATGGGATTTTAAACCTTTACATTTAGCTATAACTGTAATTTCCCCAACAGTATTACCAGCTCTAATTAAAGCTGGAGCAACTCCATATTCGGTGAACATAGGATTTGCATTTATATCACTACTATCTCCAATAACAGAAGCGTCTCCTTTAATAGTAAATTTAATTAAGTGGTTGGTATTAGGAACAGGTGTTCCATTTTTATCAACCACGGTGGCGTAAGCAACCAGAATATCAGAACCATCAGCAACAAATTGTCTACCGTTGGTATCTAAATTCAACTGTATTGAACATGCTTTTTCTGGGGTTAGTTTTGAAACTTCTTTAGTTTCACCATTTTTAAAGTAGCCCTTAGCTATTAATTTTCCTGACTTAAAATTTATATTTTTAAAGTGAAACGGTGGATGGTCTAATCCTTTATAAATGATATCTTGACTTGGTTTAATGCGTTTAATGACATCTCCATTTAATGACAATTCAATTTCATCTGCATTACTGTATACCGTAATTTCTTTTGAATCTGGAATCCACTCTTCTTTAATATCAACAAAAGGAGATTCTAACATTTCGGATTTATACCATTCTAAATACGGTCTTGGGTCTCTAAAAATGGTCATCATACCAGCCCTTGTGCGGTCTCTTTTATCATTAGCCCTTGAATGTGTTGGATGAAAGGTGTAGTAAGCATGGGCAGTCCATGAAATTAACCCTAACATCAGCGGGTCATTTTTAAAAGGCGCCACAGCATGGGCGCCGCGTTCACCTTCCATGGCAAAAATAGGTTCACTTCTATCCCAAAGGACTGAACCATACATCATATTGGCATTAATATCTGTTAGTCCAGAAGTTTGCCATCCCGTCCAACGCGAATTTTGTGATGCCGTTAAGCGAGAAGGATCTTCTTGCTTCATTGTATTGTGAACCTGTGGAACGTACCCTCTATGGTTTACACCACCACCCCACATCACTATAGACGGATGGTTTCTGTGGTTACGTACCATGGTTCTACCTGCTTTTTCCAAGTTTTCCCACCAAAGGTTTTCATCTGAAATCGAAATCCAAGTCGGGACTTCTTCGTAGACTAAAATCCCTAACTCATCACACGCATCGATGAGCGCATCATCTTGAGGATAGTGAGCGGTTCTCATAATGTTCCAACCGTATTCTTTAAACTGAAGCATGTCCTTATAATGTAGCGAATTTGGAACGGCATCGCCTAAATATGGGTATTGCTGATGGCGATTGGCTCCTATTAATTCTATAGGCTCGTTATTCAAAACAAAACCACGAACAGGATCTAATTCAAATTTCCTTAATCCTATTTTATTTTCCACAAAATCCAATTCCTTTCCATCCACCACAACAACACTGTTTACCCTATATAAATAAGGATTGTCGATACCCCAGAAATGCACATCATCTTCTAAACTACCAATTTGATTGAATTGATATTCTTGTCCAGACAAAATATTAGCATCTTCAATTAATTTTAGAACAACAAGCCCGTCTTTATCAATGACTCTCGTAAGTAGTTGACATTTTACCGATTTTTCCGCTTCATTTTTAACAGAAGTCTTAATGGAAATTACAGCGTTCTTATTGATAACATCGATTGTTGGCGTTGTGATATTTACACCAGAATTTATAGTTTCCCAATTGAATGTGACATGTAAAGGATTGGTTTCAACGAGATAAACATCTCTATAAAGCCCACTAAATTTGACATAATCAAACGGACCAGGATCAGGAGGTACCATTTCATTTCTTCTGTTATCTGCTAAAATGGTGATTTGGTTATCTTTTCCTTTTTCAACAAAATTGGTAATATCAAAATGAAAGGGTGTGTAGCCCCCAACAACATGTTGCCCAACGTGTTTTCCATTCACCCATAAGTCCGTTACCTGATGGACCCCTTCAAACTCTAGAAACACTTTTCTATTTGAATTGCTAACTGGAATTGTTTTTCTATACCAGCCAACGTTTCTATGGAATACTAGTTGTGTTTTTTCATCTTGTAATCCATCTAAAGTAAGTGAGGTTAATTTTAGAGTATGGGGTACATTTACGGTTTCCCATTTAGAGTCATCTAAATCTACAGTGTAATTTTGAGCTTCGGGATCGCCCAAATGAAATTTCCATCCTTGATTTAAGATTTCTTTTGCCCTATCTGTCTTAGGAAATCCAAAAGGCAATTCTTGAGCATAAACAAAGTGAGAGCCTAGTATTAATAGGAACAATATTCTACTTCTTTTGAGCATGCTTTTACTAATTGTTAAAATTATCAACGCTAGAATATAGAATCTCGTCGCGTTCGTCAGGTCTCACTGTCTTAAAACTATATTCATTAAAATTTAGTTCTTCAACATGTCTCGCCATTAGTCCGTAGGAAGGTAAAACACCGAAAAGCTTAAATTCTGGATAGCGTATCTCATCCTCGGGGACATTAACAGTTTTATGTTCTAACTTGCCGTCTCCTGGTAATGTAATATGAATATTTTTTAAATTAAGTTTACCTATTTTATGTTTGGGTGTTCCGGTAATAAAAATTCCAGTTGGTGGGTTTACTCTAGAACTATCAGTTTCCATAGTAGTTGCTGTAATATTTGAAATATTAATATTATTTACAGAACCAACTGTTTGCTTTTCTGCATCTCTATACGTTCGTAACCGCTCTCCTAAACGAATAAAAATTGGTGTATCCACCTTTTTCATGTCTATACTATCAATGGTAACATTTGAAATATTAGCACCATCTACACTTAAAATTTTTATACCTCCACCTTTCGTATTATTAATTTTGCATCTACGAATATCAACGTTGTACATGTCTCCCATAGATTCGGTTCCAAATTTTAAAGCACCCCAATCACTTTTTAAAATACAATCGGCAACATTTACATTATATGTAGGTTTAGGACTGGTTGTTTTTAAACATATAGCATCATCACCGCTATTTATATTACAGTTTGTTATACTAACGTCATAGCTAGAATCTATATCAATACCATCGTTGTTCTTATTAGCGTGACTAAAAATCTCTAATTTATCAACCTGAATATCATTACATTGAAAAAAATGACAAGTCCATGCGGCAGGATTTTTAAGCAATAAACCTTCCATTTTTATAGCCTCACTTCTTACAAAACGAATTAAGAAAGGTCGGTTAGCCACTAGCTTATTAATAGTGTTTTTTTCATAACCTTTTTCATTCAAGGCATGCCGTAATTTTTTTTGGTGAAATGTTTGTCCTCTTCCATCAATTATTCCTCCTCCTATTAATCCAATATGTTTGGCATCGATAGCCCCGATCAAACACTTACCTCTTAACTGCCCTGTAGCATCAATAAAAGAATCTATATTTTGA
This sequence comes from Jejuia sp., assembly GCA_049889775.1. Taxonomy (GTDB): domain Bacteria; phylum Bacteroidota; class Bacteroidia; order Flavobacteriales; family Flavobacteriaceae; genus Jejuia. The sequence goes on along the minus strand of JBMHCT010000011.1, from coordinate 181,479 downwards.
TAATCTTCTGGATTCTCACTACCAATTAAAGAGGCACTTTTGTCAATATTAAGTGTAACATTATCTTTCAAAATAATAGTACCTGTCACAAAATCTCCTCCCGAAATCATCACTTCTCCGCCACCCGAATCATGACATGCATTAATGGCTTGTTGAATTGCAATGGTATTATTGGTTTTACCATCTCCTATGGCCCCAAAATCTTTAATATTACAGAAAGAGCTTCCTTTTGAACAACTATTGAAAAGAATAAAAATAGTTACTATAGATACATTAATTATTCTCACGAATATTTTTAGTTTAGGTTTGGTTGAATTGCCTGTTAGGGGAGTGAAGTAAAATTGCTTATTTATTAGTGCAAAAGGAATTACAAATGTGTATAAATTCAGAACAAATGGTCAATGTGCTTAAGTAAAGTACTGAACAAAAAGTCAACAAATTCTGTTCTAATTTGCTAAGAAAATTATTTACTTGTCTACAAACTCTAAATAACCAAACTCTTCGGGTTGATGGAAATCTTTTTTATAGTCTTGAAAAGGAAAAATAGTTGATGTCACCCGACGCTCACCTTCTACTTCATTACGCTCCTGTCTTAAAGCCAAAAACATCCATTTATTTCCAGTTTTAACTGGTTCAAAATCTGCAAGAAACCCGAAAACTGAAATAGGAATTTCCAGCTCCATGGTCCAACCTTCATCAATATCAGAATTATTATTTATAGTGCCTTTGTAATTAATTTCTATCTTATATTCTGGATTAAATGGTTTAAAACCTACGTGATTTTCCTTGTAGTAATTATTGAAATAAATAATATCGTTGGCAGCTTTATTCAAATTAATTTCGAAACAGAAATGCGTATCTAACGCCTCTGGTACCGGGATAAGAAATACCTCGGCACAGTCGTCCAAAAAAGGCAACCCGTCTCGTTTCGTTTCGCGTGCGGTTAAATATTTATCTTCAAACTCGTAAAAAAAGAATAAACTTTCGTCATTCCAAAGTGCTCTAAATGTTGATTTTTGTTTATCAGAAGGCTTTTCATCATTATAAAAATAATCAAAGCCAGCAACCTGTGCCATACCCCATATCTCTTCATTCATTAACCCATCAATGTTAATAGAATCCGATGTTTTTAGAGCTTGAAATGAAGATACAGACTCTTTTATTGATTCAGAATTATCTTCAGGATTTGTTTCAGTTTTACAAGAAAAAAACGCTAGAAAGTAAAACAGTACAATTATTGTTTTTTGACGCATAACTAGATAGTTTGATAGTGTGTAGAAATATACTTCTTATTCAACAAAACAACACTAACTCTCTTTGATAAACATAAAAAAGCACTTCGAAATGAAGTGCTTTGTATATTCATATTTTAATATTATTAACTCGCTTGTTGCTTAGACTGAATTTGCTCTTTCATCTTTTCAACCTTAAGTTGGTCTGTAGTAGCGCTTGTAAAATTTACTTTTTCTAGTCTATTTAATTCCAATCTAATCTCTTCACTGCGCTTTCTCAACTTCTCAAGTTTTTCATTGTGCGCTTTTCTTCTTTGTGCGCGTTCCTCTTGCTTGATTGCTTCAAGACGCTCTAATTCTTGTTGTTCTTTCTTAGCTTTTGCCTTTTCAGCAGCCACTGTACCGTACGCATAACCATACATACATAAAAACAATAGCGCTATTAATCCTATAATAAGTAGCCCGTTTTCCATATTTATAATTTTATGAAAGGAAAATTATCTTTTTACCGCTTTAAAACAGTTTCAATTAAATTTTTTTCAAAACTATAAAAAGAAGATAATCGGATAAAATAAAAAAGCCAAAGTGCCTAAAAAGAAGTTGAACGCTTCTTTTACTAAGTATTCGAAGTAAGAAATCGATCCTTTTACTCTTTCAAATGATGATCGGTCCAATTTAAAAACCCATCTTGCAGCTGATATATACTATCAAAACCAACAGCTTTAAAAGCAGCTACACTTTTTGAGCTACGTTTGCCAGATTTACAGTATATATACACAGGGCGATTAACATCTAGTAATTTTAGGCTATCCTCAAAATTATCGGAAAAGTAGTTTATGTTGAGGGCGTTTTGAATATGTCCTGTTTTAAATTCTTCTGGAGTTCTAACATCTACCAACTGAACGTTATTATTTTCAATTTTCTTTTGGAACTCTTCAATATTTAAAACGACTGAACCATCTGATGTAGAGTTGCAACCTAAAAGAACACTTATTAGTACTAAAAGTAGATAATGACGTGTGAAATAATTATTTTTCAAAATCCACAACATCTCCAGTCCATTGTAACATACCACCTTCCAAATTGTAAGCCTTTTCAAAACCCAGCTCTTCCATTATTTGGCAGGCTTGACCGCTACGATTTCCCGAACGACAATAAACATAATAACTTTTAGTCTTATCAAGCTCATCTAGTGCATCTAGAAACTCTTGTCCTTTGTATATATCTAAATGAATTGCATTTGGAATTATGCCATCAGCAACTTCATCGTCCGTTCTTACATCTAGTACTATAGCGTTATGATCATTTTCTAATTGCTCAACCCACTCTTCTTGTGTTAAATTTTCCATTATTATCGTTATTTCTGCAAATTTAAAATTTCTCGAAGTTATAGACGAAAAAAAATCCGAAGTATTACGCCTCGGATTTTTGAATTTATACCATTACAGTTACACCTTAATAGTACAACCTATGGCTTTAGTTTTCTTAACTTTTATTTCTTCACCGTTTAAAAGGGCATCAACCGCATCTTCAAGATATGTTTCTGATACGGCATCTGGATTTCTAGAACTATCGTCTATTGCACCAATATATTTAACAACTAACCCCTTACTTGTTTTCTGCAGTACATAGTTATGTGGTGTTTTAGTAGCTCCAAATTTAGGATACACTTTTTGTCCTTCATCCACTAAATAAGGAAATGTAAAACCCTTTTCTTTTGCTCTTTGTTGCATTGCTTTAAAATCATCACCAGGTTTTACATCAGGGTTGTTTGGGTTTATCGCAATAACTGGGTAACCTTTGGTAGCATACTTTTTGTCCAATGCTATAATTCTATCTTCATAAGCAATGGCAAACGGACATGTATTGCAAGTAAATGCAAGTATAAAACCTTTAGCATCTTTGTAGTCGGCCAGAGAGACCATATTTCCATTAATGTTTTTTAAAGAGAAATCCTCAACTACATCTCCAATATCATATCCTCCGCTTTCAATAGATTCTTTAGCTGTAAAAGCACTTGCAAAAATTAACAACACCATAATAGGTGTCAGTTTCAATATTTTTTTCATGTTTTAGTTATTTAATTGTTTTACTTCTTTCTCTAATTCTTCGAAAGTAAAGGACTTCTCGTAAAATTTACTTTTGTCCTTATTGAAAATTATTGTGGCAGGTATTGATCCAGACCATGAAGGATCAATGGCATTAATCCATTCATTTTCATTAGGTGCATTTAATGCAATAACCTTACTTTGCAAACCTTTCTTTTTAATGAAGGGTTTAAGTTTAGAATCATAAACATGCGGAAAATCCAAACTTACCAATACTACTTCAACGTCGTCCTTATACTCTGTATTCAATTTTTCAAAATAAGGCAATTCTTTCACACATGGACCGCACCAGGTTGCCCAAAAATTAATAACGTGTACTTTATCGTCTTGAAAATTTAAAAACTTTTGAAATCCGTCAAAATCATAAACTTCTAAACTTACTTCAGATTGGGCTAGGGCTATTTCTTCATTCCCAATACTAACATTAGCTGTTTTTTCTGAAACTTTCTCTTTGCAAGAGAAAAACATCAGCATTACCAATAAAGCACAATTTAATTTCATTCAAAAAAGTTTATTTAAAAATAAACATTACTTCCTGAGATAAATATCGTTTAACAAATATTTAAAAAACAGATATTAAACAAAGTTTATTTTAGCTACATTTGTATATACAAATGTTAATTTTGAAAATTGAAGAAGTTTTAAAAATAGACGCTAAAATTCCTTTATCCAAAAGTATAATAGTTAATGTACTTTACACTTATGGGGTAATAAATGGAACACTAAATAGAGTTTTAAAACCCTTCGATATTTCCTCTCAACAATTTAATGTTTTGAGGATTTTAAGAGGACAACAAGGCAAGCCCGTAAACCTTGGAACGGTGCAAGACAGAATGATTAATAAGATGAGTAATACCACAAGACTGATAGACAAGCTCGTCGAAAAGAATTTAGTAAAAAAAAGTACGGATACTGTAAATAGAAGAAAAATAGATATACGCATAACAACCGAGGGATTAAACTTCTTGAATGACATCGACACACTGATTGACGACAAAGAGGTGGAAATAACTAGCCAACTTTCAAAAAAGGAGGCTATCGAGTTGATTAGATTACTGGGTAAACTTAGGTTAATAGCAAACGCTCCCTAGTCTCTCACACCTAATAATCATTCTAAAACTACCATTTACAGTGGTAGTTTTTTGTTTAAAAAATCTAGTAAAGCATTGTGTAATTCTATTTTCATTTTTATATTTGGCATTCAAAAGAAAATAAATGAACAAAAATTTAAATAATACTTGGTGGTGGTGCTTTCGAAACTAAAATTCGTGAAGTAAAACCTAGTATATTTAAACTTAAAATATCAAAAAAGGCTTGTCATTCACGACAAGCCTTTTTCTTTGAAAAAATGGAAAAATTTCGTTTACATACACATCACAAACGCATCTTAACAGATACTATTACACCTGTAACGGTATATTATAAGATTAGAGATAAATACCCAAATAGCATCTTGTTAGAAAGTGGTGATTACCATAGGAATCATAAAAACTTTTCATATATATGTTTCAACCCAATAGCAACTATTAAGGTTGAAAATGAAATAATTTCGGAGATTTTTCCTGATGGAAGTTCAAGTGCAATTAACATAGATTCTAACGTTGATGTAGTTGAAGAAATCTATAACTTCACTAAACGATTTGATGTATCTTCTGAAGAAAACTTCAAGTTCATCAACAATGGTATTTTCGGCTACACTGCTTATGACGCGATTCGCTATTTTGAAGACATAGAAATAGAAAAAAAAGATAATTCTGTAGTAATTCCTGACATGTATTATGCTGTTTATCAAAATATTATAGCTATTAATCACTTTAAAAGCGAAGCCTATATTTTTGCCCATTGTTATGAAGGTGTTGAGAATAATATTGATGAAATTGATAAGCTAATTAATGTCCAAAATTTTGCTTCTTTTGATTTCAACTCGAAAGGCGATATACAATCCAACTTAACCGATGAGGAGTTTAAGGAACACGTAGAAATAGCAAAAAAACATTGCCAACGAGGTGATGTTTTTCAGTTAGTATTATCGAGACGTTTTTCTCAAGAATTTACAGGCGACGATTTTAATATCTATCGTGCCCTAAGAAGTATAAACCCCTCTCCTTACCTATTCTATTTTGACTATGGAGATTTTAAGATTTTTGGAAGTTCACCAGAGGCTCAACTTATTGTAGATGATGGGTTAGCCGAAATTCACCCTATAGCAGGAACTTACAAAAGAACCGGTGATTACGAAAAGGATGAAGTTCTTGCTGAAAAATTGAAAAATGACGACAAGGAAAATGCAGAACACGTAATGCTAGTAGATTTAGCTAGAAACGATTTAAGCCGACATGGAAGCAAAGTCAAAGTAGAAACATACCGCGAAGTTCAGTTCTTTTCGCACGTTATTCATTTGGTGAGTAAAGTTACTGGACAAAAACATGATACAACCTCAACCATGCAGGTGGTTGCAGATACGTTTCCTGCGGGTACTTTAAGTGGTGCACCAAAACATAGAGCTATGCAACTTATTGAAGATTACGAAAAAACAAGCAGAGCCTTTTATGGCGGTGCTATAGGCTTTATGGATTTTGAAGGCAACTTTAACCACGCCATTATGATTCGAACCTTTTTGAGTAAAGATTACAAATTGTTTTGGCAAGCTGGCGCTGGTTTGGTTTCCAAGTCGAATAAAGAAGACGAATTACAAGAGGTTTATAATAAATTAGGCGCGTTAACTAAAGCTATTCAACTAGCGGAAGATATTTAATTATGAAGAAAATACTAGTTATAGACAATTACGACAGTTTTACTTACAACTTGGTTCACTATTTAGAAGATTTAAATTGTGATGTTACCGTTGTAAGAAACGATAAATTAACATTGGAAGATGTTGAACCTTTTGAAAAAATTGTATTATCTCCTGGTCCAGGAATACCTGACGAGGCGGGATTGCTGAAACCAATTATTAAAAAATACGCATCTACTAAAAGTATTTTTGGAGTGTGTTTAGGGCAACAAGCTATTGGCGAAGTTTTTGGAGGATCGCTTGTTAATCTTGATGATGTTTATCACGGAGTAGCTACAAATGTTACTATTAGTGTTGACGACGAATATATCTTTAACGATTTAAATAAAGACATTGAGGTTGGTCGTTATCACTCTTGGGTAGTAAGCCCTGATTTACCAGATAGTTTGGAAGCCACTTCCTTTGATGCTAATGGACAAGTAATGTCTTTAAGACATAAAGAATATGATGTAAGAGGTGTGCAATACCATCCCGAATCTGTTCTAACTCCTCATGGTAAAAAAATTTTAGAGAATTGGGTAAATAATTAGTCAAGGACAAAAATGAAAGACATTTTAAACAGACTCATCAACCACGAAACCATCTCATCGGAAGAGGCAAAACAGGTGATTGTAAACATATCAAAAGATATGTACAACCCTAGTCAAATTGCATGTTTTCTTTCGGTGTATATGATGCGAAGTATTACTATTGAAGAATTAACTGGATTCAGAAATGCACTTTTAGAACTTTGTGTTTCAGTTGATTTGAAAAACTTTGATGCTATTGACATTGTTGGTACAGGTGGTGATGGTAAAAATACGTTTAACATATCTACTCTATCCTCATTTATTACTGCAGGTGCTGGAGTTAACGTATCAAAACATGGTAATTATGGCGTGTCTTCTACATCGGGTTCTTCGAACGTTATGGAAAACCTTGGCGTTAAATTTTCTAATGACGAGTCCTTTTTAAGACGTTGTTTAGATAAAGCAGGTATTTGTATTTTGCACGCACCAATGTTTCATCCTGCCATGAAAAATGTTGCTCCTATTAGAAGAGAACTTGGTGTTAAAACATTCTTTAACATGTTGGGTCCTATGGTAAATCCATCATTTCCAAAGCATCAATCCTTAGGTGTTTTTAGTTTAGAACTGTTGCGTCTCTATAGTTTCATTTATCAGAATACAGATATGAATTATAGTATTGTTTATGCATTAGATGGTTACGACGAAATTTCATTGACTGGAAAAGCTAAAATCATCTCCAATCATTCAGAAAAACTGTTTTCTCCAGAAGATTTAGGACTTCAAACGATAAAGCAAGAAGCTATTTTTGGTGGTAATACGGTTGAAGATGCAGCCAAAATATTCGTCGATATTATTACTGGAAATGGCACCGATGCACAAAACAATGTAGTTTGCGCCAATGCAGGATTAGCGATTTCAACTGCCAAACAAATTTCACATCAGGAAGGTTTTGAAATGGCCAAAGAATCATTAGTCTCAGGAAAGGCAAAAGCGAGTTTAGATAAATTGATAGAGTTGAGCAGATAACAGTGTTCAATTGACAGTCGCAGTAAGCAGTAAAAAAACAATATTTAAAATTTAAAAATGAAAATAACAGAAAGTCAAGTCCTGAGTTCCGATGCAATCGGAATCATCAATCTGCAGAAATAATGAGTGAAGAAACGGAAGTGCGAAGCGTAGCTTCAAGCATGGACTTTCGGAAGCGAATGGTGCTTTAGCAATTTCCTCAGATTGATTTGATTTTTTGGTTCGTTTTGTATCAAGACAAAATGAATATAAAAGAAAAATATGAATATACTAGATAAAATAACGCTAGATAAACGAAAAGAGGTTGCACTAAGAAAAAACTTAATTCCAGTTTCACAACTAGAACAATCTGTTTTATTTAGTAGACCAACTATTTCTTTAGCTAACAATCTAAAAAATAGCAAAACAGGTATTATTGCAGAACATAAACGTCGTTCACCATCCAAATCTGTTATTAATAATGGACTGAATGTTCAAGATGTAGCCAAAGGCTATGAAGATGCTGGTGTTTGTGGCATGTCAATCTTAACAGATGGTAAATATTTTGGTGGTTCCTTGGATGATTTATTGACCGCTAGAGCCACCTGCAATTTACCTTTACTCAGAAAAGAATTTATTATTGATGAATATCAAATTCTTGAGGCCAAATCATATGGTGCAGATGTTATTTTACTCATTGCTGCTATTCTATCAAGAGGTGAAATAAAAAAGTTCTCAGAATTCGCCCAAAGCTTAAATTTGAATGTGCTTTTAGAAGTACATAATGAAGAAGAACTACATAAATCTGTAGTGCCAAGTCTGGATATGTTGGGTGTAAATAATAGAAACTTAAAAACGTTTGAAGTTAGTTTAGAGACCAGTAAAAGTTTAAGCGCTATTATTCCAGATGACTTTGTAAAAGTTTCTGAAAGTGGTATTAGTAATATTGAAGCCATTAAAGAATTACAACCTTACGGATACCAAGGGTTTTTAATTGGTGAAAACTTTATGAAAACAGATAATCCTGGGGAAAGTGCAACTACATTTATAAAAGAATTAGAACTATGAAATGAGCCATCTAACTAAATGGTAATACACACCAAAATGTTTAAAGGCGAATTACATCTGACCTATAAAAAACAATAAAATTGATACAGATGAAACTGAAAGTTTGTGGAATGAAATACGAAGATAATATCAGGCAAGTTGCGTCATTGCAACCTGATTATCTTGGATTTATTTTTTATGAAGATACACCGCGTCATTTTGACACCAAAATACCCGAGATTTCAGAAGATATAAAAAAAGTTGGGGTTTTTGTAAATGCTGAAATAGGCACCATCGTTGAAAAAGTTAATGAATTCAAGCTAGATGCAGTTCAACTTCATGGAGAAGAATCACCGTACTTTTGCAGTATTCTTCGTTCTACAAGTTTAGTAAAAAGACCTATCGAACTCATTAAGGTGTTTTCGATTCTAGATGGATTTAATTTTGAAGTGTTGCAGGAATATGAAAATGTTTGTGATTATTATTTGTTCGATACCAAAGGTAAATTACCGGGAGGAAACGGCTATACTTTTGATTGGAGTCTTTTAAATGGCTATCCTTCAACAAAACCCTTCTTTTTAAGTGGAGGCATAGGTTTAGATCAGCTAGACGATATTAAAAATTTTAAAGAAAGTTCTGCTTCAAAATACTGCTACGCCATTGATGTAAACAGTAAGTTTGAAAGCGAACCTGGATCAAAAAACACCTCGATATTAAGAGAATTCATTAATAAACTTAAAGGTAAAAAAACAATGAATTATAATGTAGATGAAAAAGGATATTATGGCGAATTTGGAGGCGCATTTATCCCAGAAATGCTATATCCAAATGTAGAAGAGTTACGCCAAAACTACCTAAAAGTAATGGCTGAACCAGATTTTCAAAATGAATTCAATCAGCTTTTAAAAGATTACGTGGGGAGACCTTCTCCGCTTTATTTTGCAAAACGTCTATCAGAAAAATACAATGCTAAAATCTATCTTAAAAGAGAAGATTTAAACCACACGGGTGCGCACAAAATCAACAATACCATTGGCCAGATTTTAATGGCGAAACGCTTGGGCAAAACCAGAATTATTGCTGAAACTGGAGCAGGCCAACATGGTGTAGCTACAGCCACCGTTTGTGCTTTAATGGGGTTAGAATGTATTGTGTATATGGGTGAAATTGATATTGCAAGACAAGCGCCTAACGTAGCCAGAATGAAAATGTTAGGCGCGAAAGTAGTACCCGCACTTTCAGGAAGTCGCACCTTAAAAGATGCCACAAACGAAGCCATTCGAGACTGGATTAACAACCCCGTAAACACACATTACATAATTGGTTCTGCTATTGGGCCTCATCCTTATCCAGACATGGTAACACGTTTTCAGGCTGTAGTTTCCGAAGAGATTAAATGGCAACTCAGAGAGCAAGAAGGACGCGAAAATCCTGATTATGTTGTAGCTTGTATTGGTGGAGGAAGTAATGCTGCAGGTACCTATTACCATTACCTCCACGAACCTGATGTTGGCATCATCGCCGTTGAAGCGGCTGGTTTAGGTGTGGATTCCGGTGAGAGTGCTGCAACTTCAGTACTAGGAAAAGAAGGCATCATTCACGGCTGTAAAACGTTGTTAATGCAAACTAACGATGGCCAAATCACAGAGCCCTACTCTATTTCAGCAGGTCTAGATTATCCTGGAGTTGGCCCTATGCATGCACATTTATGTAAAACAGGTCGTGCAGAATTTATGTCGATAACAGACGATGAAGCTATGAACGCTGGACTAGAACTTTGTAAACTAGAAGGTATTATTCCTGCCATTGAAACATCGCATGCACTTGCTATTTTCGGACAAAAAGAGTTTCAGCCAGATGATGTAGTGGTAGTTAGCTTATCCGGTCGGGGTGATAAAGATTTAGAGAATTATATTGATTATTTTAAAATATAAGTTGTGAACAGAATTAATCAAAAACTTCAAGAAGACAAAAAGTTACTGTCAATATATTTTACAGCTGGTTATCCAAAAATTGACGATACCGTTTCAATTATTCAAGATTTAGAAAAAAACGGCGTGGATATGATTGAAATTGGTTTGCCATTTAGTGATCCATTAGCAGACGGACCAACCATTCAAGACAGCTCTACAACTGCCCTTAAAAATGGAATGACTACAGAACTGCTATTTAATCAACTAAAAAATATTCGTGAAACTGTAAATATTCCATTAATCATTATGGGCTATTTTAACCCAATGTTTCAATATGGTGTTGAAGCTTTCTGTCAAAAGTGTCAAGAATTAGGTATTGATGGATTGATTATTCCTGATTTACCTGTGGATGTATATCACGAACAGTATCAAGCTATTTTTGAAAAGTACGGCTTGATTAATGTATTTTTAATTACGCCGCAAACTAACGAAGAACGCATTCGATATATCGATTCTATTTCAAACGGATTTATTTACATGGTAAGTAGTGCCAGTACCACTGGGGCTAAATCTGGTTTTGGTGATGAGCAAACCGAATATTTTGAGCGTATAGCCAAAATGGAGCTAAAAAACCCACAAGTCATCGGTTTTGGCATTAGTAATAACGACACCTTTACACAGGCTACCAAACATGCTAAAGGTGCTATTATTGGAAGTGCTTTTGTAAAACACGTTACAAAACATGGCGCTGAAAGTGTAGATACTTTTGTAAAACAAGTACTTAATGGCTAAAGAAAGAAAAGGCATCTTTAAATGGTACTTAACCGTTTTGATAGATAATTATGCCAACTTTTCTGGAAGAGCCAGACGTGAAGAGTATTGGATGTATGTTTTATTTTGGATACTAACAGTTATATTTATAATATTCGGATCTAAATTTCTACAAGAAAGTATAGATAATTCATGGGGCGCCGCAATTTTTGGTGCTTTTTTAATTGGAACACTTATTCCATGGCTAGCTGTGAATGTTAGACGCTTACATGATCAAGGCAAAAGTGGTGGTTATTTTTTTATCAATTTTATTCCAATAGTAGGTCGTATTTGGTATCTGGTTTTAATGTGTACCGATGGAGAACCCAATGCCAATAGATATGGACCAGACCCAAAAAATCCTGAAGCGGATGATGAAATTGATGATATTGGAAAACCTTTAATAGAGGAATAAAATAAAGTTTAAAAAAACTCTTTATACTGCATCACCCGAAAATCAAACGTACTGAATTTCGGGTTTTTCGCTTTTAGTTGTTTATAAAGTGGAATACTGCCAATTGCTCGATTTGCCGATCCTGATGGTGATGTTAGGGATACAGTTTTTATAAGTCGAGATTCTTCACTTTGTTCTGAATGACATAGTTGAAATTGATGAATTCTAGGAATTTCATTGGAAACTAGTTCCAAGCTTAATTTATAATTTTTAAGATGTCTTCTAAAAAAATATTCAGGACCATTCTTACTATTTCCTCCAGTAAATAAAATGGTTTTAATACTTGGATACTTTTTAAGATATCCCACAACGTCTCGAATTTGAACATTTTGCATACCTAAATCTGAAGCATCGATTTTATCTCGTTCGGCACTTTCAACAATATCACAAACGCCAATTCTATGCTTTATTAAAAAGTCCTTTCGCTGTTGGATAGCTTCTTCTGAATTATCATAGCGTAAATTTAAACTATGAATTTTGTCAATATACAGCCATAATGAATTGTAATAACTACCATAGCAGAAATCCACATCCTTTTCTAAAAGCTCACCGGTAGAAAATCTTGGAGGTGGTAATGTACCAACAATTAACTTTTCGGTATTCTTTTGAATATAAGGCGGGTATGGGTGTTTGTATAAAAACAAGCTGTTTTATTTATGCTGAATATACTTAAAACAACTTTGTTTTTTTAAAAACTATTTACCGAATCCTCGCGCTCTTGGTGTTTGGGTTTCACTTTGATAGCTTTCATCTGTATACTCATCAAAGAAACGATAGTAGTTGGGATAACCATATTCTGCTTCTAATTTATGTCGTTTATTTCTCCACTCAAGAAACTTCTTACTGGCTTCTTTTTGGTCACCTATTAAAAAGAAATAATCGTTTTTGGAAACTACTTCTCCAGAAGCATCCGTTAATTCCAGCTCTACAAAGAAATGCTTATCCACTTTACTTAAAATATCAGCAGAAATATCCTCAAATTTTTGAGCACTGTTTTCCTTAACATTTCCAATTTTAAAAGTCTGATATTTTATTTGTTTGCCATTATCATCTTTAAAAACAATACTTGCTTCACAACCTTGATAATCTTTGAATAAATCGTTAACAACCCATAACTCCCCAACGAATGGTTCTTCTTTTGACCATCTACGCTTTTTAAATTCAAGATTAACCAAAAGAGGTTGATAAGCTTTTTTTACCAAATAGTAGGAACGCTTTGGCTCTTGATAATTGTCCACAATACCCCATTTCATATCTGGCCAATAGGTGATGTAATGACACAACGCAATACCACTTAAATTCGGTTTCTGACGTCTAAAATACTCGATACCATTTTGGAAAATTATACCTTGAGTATCTTGTGACGCATTCACAAACTCTTCTAAAGACCCTGTCATTTCATCACCAAAAACATCCCAATTTTGCATACGCAAACGCACTAAATCTGCCCAATGATGACCCCAGCTTAAACCCGGTTCCCAAAGCTCATCCTCTGGAATAAATTTCTTTAAACTTTTCACCGATGGAACGGAAGTAATAGCAAATTCTGGAATGATTGGATATTCTAAAGTTTGCAACCAATCTTCATGTAGATTGACACCCATTCCATAAAAGTACTTTAAAGCATGAATCGCCTCTTTTGGCTTGAAGCCAGCTTCTTGCGAAACTTCACACGTTAAGGGTGAATCAGGAACGTATGGTAAATTAGCATAAGCCTGTAAAGAATCTCCTAAACGCTCTAGAAAGGCTCTTCCAAAGTGAGCATCTCTAGTTCTCAATAACATTTCCTCTCCTCCTTCCATCATAATTAATGATGGATGGTTTCTCCGTTCCTTTATAACACGAACGCCCTCATTGAAAATTTCGGCCAGCTTTTCTTCATCATTAGAAATATTACCAGTACCGAGAGGAATGATATCCTGCCAAACTGTGATTCCCATTTCATCGCAATATTGGTAAAATTCTGGAATTTCGGGTGGATGCCAACCAAAGATTCTAATGTTATTCATATTGGCTTCTTTCGCCATTTGAATCAATTTTTTGTATTCTCCAAGATTGGTTCTACCCACAAAAATATCTGGCGGCCCACCCCAACAAGCCGAACGTATAAAGTGAAATTTTCCATTAACATAAGTTGACCTTGGGAAACTCACATCCACATCCTTTACAAACCCAGGATTCCATTTTGAAGTTACTTCACGTATACCAAATGTTGTTTCATTAAAATCCTGGTTAATCTCACCATTTTTTAAAGAAACCCTTAACTTATATAAATTAGGTTTCCCCATATCCCAGGGCCACCAAAGTTTTGGATTTTTTACATGTATTTTATGTTTCACTTTATGGATACCCGGTCTTACAACTCCAGTAAACTTAACAGTCTGCACACCTGAATCAAAGTTCTTCCCTTCTAGCGTTGCTATAAAATTCATGTTCTTCCCTTTGGGGGTCGTATTTTCTATAGTTAGCTCTAAATCCACATCCGCAGAACCGTCTTCGTTTAATGAAGTATTAGCATAAACATCTTCAAAACGTACTTTTCCAGAGGATACCATTTTGACCTTTCTATGAATACCAAAAGGCGCCAAATCTCGCCAATAATCACCAAACCAAGGTGTTTTTTTACCCGCAACTAAGGCATTGACTTGTGGTGGCGGATCCAACTTAACCATTAACATATTCGTACTAGGCAATCGTTTTTTAGCTATGCGCAAATAGTTAGTTACATCAAAAGAGAAACCAGAAAAGGCACCTTCATGTCTTCCTAAATGATGTCCATTTAACCAAACGTCACAAGCGTAATCTACACCTTCAAAAACAATTTTTATTACCTTATCATCAACAGGTTCAGTCACGTTAAATTGATAAGAATACCACCACTCATATTGCTGCACCCATTGGGCCTTCACACTATTTCTCCCAAAATATGGATCCTCGATAATACCTGCTTTCCACAGATCTGTATGTACATCACCTGGTACTTGAGCATGATTCCAAACATGGGTTTCAATATCTTCTGGTGGAATTTGATGTAAGCCTTTTTTAACCCCTTCTCCAGGAAGCATCATTTTCATGGTCCATTTTACACCACTTAAATCGCGGATTAGTTGACTATTCTCTTCATGAGAAATTACAGTATTAGGTTGTCCAAATACGACTATACTGCAAAACAACATTAACATATTCAATTTTAGCTTAATTAGTAGTTTCATACCATTTTATTTAAAAATAATTGATAAAATTATAATACGAGGCAACAAAATTAAATGATATTAGTCATTTTCAATTCATAAATAAACGTGACTTTTATGCACAAAACCGATATTAATCTTATATAAATATGATATTTTTTTCTTAAATTATAGGAAATTAAATTTTATGGGAAAAGGAGATAAAAAAACAAAAAGAGGTAAAGTTAACAGAGGTACTTTTGGGGCAAGACGTCCAAGAATCAAAAAGAAACCTAGTGTGGAGCAGAAAATAGGAATAGGAAATAAGGTGAAAGCTAAATAATTATATTGAAGCCAACAGCTTTTCAGCCTCAGCAATTGTGGTTCTGTATAATTTTCTACTAGGCTTAGTCATGTGCTGACCTTCGGAAACTAATGCTTCTAATATTTCTTTTGCTTGGGTTGTTTTGTGATGTTTTAGTAAAAAGTTCGCAAAAATTAGTCGTTCTTCATAAAAGGAAAATCGAATATCAATAGCTCTTAGATGTTCTTCTGCCTCAGTAAGTTTATTTTCTTTTTCTAAAGCCAAACCATAGAGAAATTGAGTTCTCGTTTTATTAAATTCGGCGTGAGCTTTAATGCGCTCTCCATAAGTTACAACATTAGTATTATCTTTCAAGTTATGGTAAGCTTCTATCATATTTTTAATTACATAAAAATCATTTTGAAAATTACCATCTAAAGCTTCTTTATAATGCATTATGGCATTTTTATAATCCTCATTTTCTAAAAAGGCGTCAGCCAAATTAACACGATTTTGGTACGTATCAGTAAATTCTAACTTTTTTTCTAATTCTCGAATTTTCTTTGTCGGATTAATGATATGAGTAATTTCGGAAGTTATTTTTTCCGCATCCCGTTTATTGTAAACTTGAGTTATTAGGTATATTAGACAACCTATACCTGAAAGAAAAAATATTATGAAAATCCAGTAGTAAGGGGCCCTGTTTTTTATAGCGTGATAGATACAAAACGCTTGTAAAGCAATAACTAAGTAATACCAGATCAAACTTTATTTATTTTTATTAAAACATAAACCTAGTGAATATTAATTATCTAATAAAAACCAAATCGGTATCGGTAGACATATTTTCGCTAAAGCCGTAGCCTTCATAATTAAACCCTTTGAGATCGTTCACGGTTTCTGCGTTTGTATCGATAACATAACGTGCCATCATTCCGCGAGCAGCTTTTGCAAAGAAGGAGATCATCCTATATTCACCATTCTTAAAGTCTTTAAAATTAGCTGTTATCACGGGCACTTTCAAAGATTTAGTATCAACCGCTTTAAAGTATTCGTTGCTTGCCAAATTCAGAAATAATTCATCATCTTCTAAATCCTCATTTAGAGCTTTAGTGATATCCTTTTTCCAAAACTCGTATAGATTTTTTTTCACTCCAACTGGCATTTTAGTTCCCATCTCTAATCTGTAGGGTTGAATTAAATCCATCGGTCTTAACAAACCATATAGGCCTGACAAAATGCGTACGCTATCTTCTAGCAAATCCAACTTTTCCTCTGGAATAGTGTAGGCATCCAATCCGCGGTATACGTCACCACTAAACGCGTAAGCAGCGGGTCTTGCATTATCCTTCGTAAAGGGTAATTCCCAAGATTGATTGCGCTCATAATTTAATTGACCCAAGGCGTCAGAAATACTCATAAGTTTTGATAAACTCTTAGCTGATTTCTTTTTTAGCAATTTATTTAAACGCTCTGACTGTTTCAAAAATCGAGGTTCCGAGAACCTATCTGTTGGTAATTTACTTTCAAAATCTAAAGACTTTGCTGGGGATATAACTAATTTCATATGCCACATTTTTTTGTCAATACAAAAATACAACCCTTTACACAGTTTGCGAATTCAACTTTAAATTTATTAATAATTGCATCATAGAAATTTATAATACTTGATTCGACATTCTTTTTTTATATTCGGAGTATAATTTCAATTTTAAAGGTAATAGTTTTACCATGGAAAACAATATTCCTAGAATAGCTTACAAGAAAAGTGAAAATCTTCGTATTGAGGTTATGAATTTTGCTGAACTTCAAAAGAAGTTGAAACAGGTTGATATGGATCATGATCCCTTTTCTGTGCATAAAATTGAATTTTATCTTATACTTGTAGTTACTAAGAACAGTTACACCCATTTTGTTGACTTTAAATCTTATCAATTACAATCTGGAAGTGCTATCTTCATTGCTAAAAATCAAATTCATCATTTCTCAGAGGAACTTTTAAATACTGAAGGTTATTGTATTATTTTCAGCAGTTTGTTCACTGAAAATCTTCATACAGTTTCCAATAAATTCAAAATACACCGGTTATTTAATTATCATATTGAAATACCCGTAATCCATCAAAATGAAATGGGAAAAGACTCATTGATTTCAATAGGTCAAAAGCTATATTACGAGTTTCAATTTCCAAACAATTTTGGTAAAAAAGAAATACTGCGTTCATTACTACAAGTATTATTTTTAAAAGCTGAAAGAGCTAAAAATTTACGAACTATTAATGATGTGAATCCCTTCTGGTTAGAAACTTTTAGTGCATTTAAAAATTTATTGCATCAGGATTATACCAAAACCAGAAGTTCCAAAGATTATGCTTCTAAGTTATTTATCTCATACAAGCTTCTCAACGATATTATTAAGAAATTATCAGGCAAAACGGCAAAAGCCTTCATTGATAATTTTGTAACCATGGAGATTAAAAGATTGCTAGCAGCCTCTTCACTTTCAATAAAAGAAATAAGCTATAAAACAGGTTTTGAGGAACCATCCAACTTAGTGAAATTCTTTAAGAAAAATACTAATATTACTCCGCTTAAATTCCGACAACAATAATAGTTCCAGTTAGACTTTTACCATTTTTATCATCATTTTGATAATATAATTTCTTGTTGTTTGCTAGAACTTTGCAGCATCACTTAATTAAAAACTATCAAAATGAAATTCAAACTATTAAGTCTGGTAATTATTGCAATAATTACTACTGGATGTAAAAACGAGAAACCAGTTGAGCCTTCTGTTTTAGAGGTAACAACCTTTAAATTGAAAACTACTGCTAATGCATCGCTTTTTAACAAATCTGATGCTGAAGTTGAAAGTAACTTTACAAGTAAACAACCCGGATTTATTAAACGCCAAAGTGCTGTAACAGAAAATGGAGAATATACCGTTTTAGTTTACTGGAAAACAACGGCGGATGCCGACGCTTCGATGCAGAAATTTATGGGTGACGACTCTGTTGCTGATTACGCATCAATGATAGATGCTTCAACAATGAAAATGGCGCGATATAATATAACAGATAAATTTGATGCGGACAGCGCACAATTTATTGAAGTGATGTCTTTTGATCTTAAGGAAGGTAGTGATGTTAAAGCTTTTGACGCAGTAAATAATGAAGTAGCCGCCAAAGTTACAGCGCCTAAAAAAGGTTTTATTCAGCGTATTACAGGAGGTAATGAAGCAGGCGGTCAGGTTGTAGCAGTATACTGGGATACTAAAGCTAATTCAGACGCGGCACTTCAGCCATTTATGGAAAATCCTATTTCTAAAGAGTTTATGGGTATGATGGATCAATACAGCATCCAAATGGGACGATATCAAACAATTAATTCATTAAATAATACAAACATGGAACTATCAAACAAAGACAAAGTAGTAGCACTATTGAACAGTTTTAATACAGGAGATCAAACTCCAATATCATACATTAATCCTAATAAATATATCCAACACAACCTAGCTGTAGGTGATGGTTTAGAAGGCTTTGGAGAAATTATGCAACACGCTCCAGAAGGAGGTTTTAAAGCAAATGTAGTAAGAGCTTTTGAAGATGGTGATTATGTATTTACACATACAGAATATGACTTTTTTGGGCCAAAGGCAGCTTTTGATGTGTTTCGCTTTGAAGATGGTTTAATTGTAGAACATTGGGACAACTTATTACCAGTACAACAACCAAACCCAAGCGGACATACCCAATTTGACGGTACAACTGAGTTAACTGATTTAGACAAAACAGAAGCCAATAAAAAGACAATTAAAGATTTTATTGAAAAAGTATTACTCGGTCATGAAATGGATAAGCTTACTACATACATTAACCCAACAAATTATGTGCAACATAACCCTGCAGTTGCAGATGGTTTGGAAGGTTTTGGTGCAGCTATGAAATATTTCGCTGAAAATGGAATGGTAATGGAGTACGACAAACTTCATAAAGTATTAGGACAAGGTAATTTTGTGCTTACCCTAAGCGAAGGAAAATTTGGAAAAGGTGAGCATACTTCATTCTATGATTTATTTAGATTAGAGAATGATCAAATAGTAGAGCACTGGGATGTTATTGAACCTATTCTACCAAAATCAGAATGGAAAAACGATAACGGAAAGTTCTAAATAAAAGAACAACATAAATGAATAACCTCGAGGAATATCGACAATGTTGGTATTCCTTTTTTAAACAAAAAAATTATGACAATTGTAAAAGAAGAAAATATAAATGAAGTTATTGACCATCTTTTTGAAGATTCGAAATACGATCACTTAAAATTATTCAAAGCGGCTTCAAAAAGTGTTTTTGGTGGCTTCAAACCATCAAATTTTAAGGATGTTTACCTATCAATCTCTAGAGAACAAGGTGAAGATTTAAGAACGCTAATTATAGAGAAAAATGTAAAGAACATTGTGGAATTTGGTACCTCTTTTGGAATTTCAACATTATTCTTGGCGCAAGGAATTTTAGAAACTGGTGGACATATTATCACTACTGAATTGATTGAGTCCAAAGTGAAAAAAGCCTCTGAAAATTTTCAAAGAGCGGGTGTTAATGATCTTATTGAAGTAAGAACAGGTGACGCTATGGAAACCCTAAAAGATCATGACAGCTCTATAGATTTATTACTCTTAGATGGCTGGAAAGATTTGTATTTGCCTTTATTCCAAATGCTAGAACCTAATTTTCATGAGGGTTCTATTATTTATGTAGATAATGCTGATATGGCGGATACACAGGCATTTTTAAAAACGGTTGCAAGCAATAATAGATACAACTTGCAATCACTTTACAGTGGTAAAGTTATACTTATAACCTTGAAATAACTAGTACTATTTTAATGTAAAAAAACTTTTGTAGTAGCATATTGAAAATACTACTTCTATAAAAGTAATGAAATAACTATGGAAAAATATAGCAACAGAACAGTTTGGATACACTGGTTATCGGCATTACTGATTTTCGGATTGATTTACACTGGTATAACGATGGAACATCAAACAATGGGCGCATCCAAATTCATGCTGTATCAATCGCATTTTATTTTGGGTACTATTGTTTTTATTCTCACTATAATAAGAGTAATAGCTCTATGTAAAGATGAAAAGCCAAAACCTTTATACCCAAAAATATCGTTTAGAGAAAAATTTAGAACATTTGTCTACTATGGCTTTTACATTGTTCTACTCTGGATGTGTATCTCCGGTATCATTTCACTTTCATTAGAAGGTATTCTCCCAGCTTTAAAGTCAGGAAACTGGAAGGATTTGCCTAAAATAGCCGCAGATGGCTTCCATCCTGTAATGCTATCGCATCACATAATCGCAAAACTCGTTTTTCTTTTGTTAATATTCCATGTGGCAGGGTTTTTAATACATCTCGTTCAAAAAAGAGAAAACACGTTAAAACGCATTTGGTTTAGGTTTAATAAAACATAAAATTATAAAATACAGTAGAGCGTTTGACTACTGTTGGTTTGATTGATGATGAAAAGCAGCTTGAACTTGTTTTGAGCTGCTTTTTTTATATGCTAGAAATATTGCTTGAAAATTGAAATAAGAATTTATATCTCCTGATGCTTAGCATAACCACGCCACTTCTCAATACACTCCACCATATCTTCTGGAACAGGAGTTTCAAAACGCATAAACTCTCCTGTTTTTGGGTGCTCAAAACCCAATGTTTTAGCGTGTAAAGCTTGTCTTGGCAATACCTTAAAACAATTATCAACAAACTGCTTATATTTGGTAAACGTAGTACCTTTTAAAATGGCATTACCACCATAACGTTCGTCATTAAAAAGCGTATGCCCAATATGTTTCATATGCACACGGATTTGATGCGTACGACCCGTTTCTAATTTACAGGACACCAAAGTGACATAACCTAAACGTTCCAATACTTTATAATGCGTTACCGCAGGTTTCCCTCTTTCGGCTTCATCATCTAAAAACACGGTATTTTGTAATCTGTTTTTAGGGTGACGACCAATATTACCTTCTACAATTCCTTCATCCGCTTCAACATTACCCCAAACTAGAGCGACATATTCGCGCTCACTAGTCTTTTCAGCAAATTGTAAGGATAAATGTGCCATGGCTTGTTCAGTCTTTGCCACAACTAAAAGTCCACTCGTGTCTTTATCAATACGGTGTACCAAACCTGGTCTGTCGCTGCTATTATTGGGTAAGTTTTCAAAACGGTAAATCAAAGCGTTAATCAACGTTCCTGAATAATTACCATGCCCAGGATGCACCACCATACCAGCAGGTTTATTTACCACAACTAATTGCTCGTCTTCATAAACAATATCTAAAGGAATATCTTCCCCAACCAACAAAGCTTCATACGTTGGATGTGCAAACATTACACGAATTTTATCATTAGGCCTTACCTTGTAATTAGATTTTACGGGTGCATCATTCACCAAAATACCTTCGTTCTTCGCAGCATTCTGAATTTTGCTACGGGTGATGTTTTCAATATAATTTAAAAGATATTTATCAATGCGAAGCGGTGCTTGTCCCTTATCTACAGTAAACGCATAATGTTCATGAAGATTGTCTTCTTCGGGTAATTCTGGTCCAATAGTTTCCATAGCTTAAAACAGTACAGTACTAAGGACGATTACCATTACCCAAAACCAAATCTATTTTAGATGTTTTTGGTAGCTTTTCACCAGGTTTCAGTATTTTTCCCTTGTGCTTCAATTCCAGTACAATATCCTTACCCAAATTATCAACATAACTAATAGCTCCAACCTTAAAACCAAGTGCTTCCAAATTAGGTTCAGCTTGTCTAAAAGTACGCTCTCTTAAATCTGGCACTTCAACCTTTCGATATCCAGAAGGATTCAATGTCAAATATATCTTTCTATCTTCTTTCACCTTGGTTCCTGAAGCAGGCTCTTGATCTATGACAGCAAACTTTGGATAATCTGGATTAAAATTTGCCGAATCTTGAATTTGCATCACCAAACTATTCTCCTCCAACTCCATTTGAGCAACACTTATCGACTTTCCCTTCAAATCTGGAACAGTTTCAAATTCGCCATGATTTGTAGTTGATTTCAACCATCTTAACATCAAAAAACATAAAACCAATAAAACAACTATGGCCAATGCCAATTGCTTAAAAAAGCTTTTACTTATTAGGAACTTAAAGAAACTCATTTGCAGGTTTTTGTTGACACAAATATATAAAAACAGAACTGTATTTTGTTTTGCAGTTTATATCATTAATTTAGCTTAACTATTATAGATACGAATTATTGTAGTGTTTAGATGAATTCCAAATCCCCAATTTTTAGATGAAGAAAAATATAGCCATAATTATGGGCGGTTATTCGAGTGAATATCAAATTTCATTAACCAGTGGAAATGTGGTTTATGAAACTTTAGATCGCACAAAATATAACCCTTATCGTATTCATATTTTTAAAGATAAATGGGTGTATGTAGATGATAATAATTTGGAATTCCCTATTGACAAAAACGACTTTTCCATAAATGTAGATAGTTTTAAAATCACGTTTGATTGTGTGTTCAATGCCATTCATGGGTCTCCGGGAGAGGATGGTTACATGCAAGGGTATTTTGAACTATTGGGAATTCCGCACACCAGTTGCCCAATGTATCAAGCTCAAATTACTTTTAATAAAAGGGACTGTTTAAGTATCTTAAAACCTTACGGTATCAAAACTGCTGCTTCTTATTGTTTAAACTTAGGAGATATTGTTGATGAAACTGCCATTATTAAAACAGTAGGTTTGCCTTGTTTTGTAAAAGCGAATAAAGCAGGCAGCAGTTTTGGCGTAAGCAAAGTGCACAAGCAAGAAGATTTACAAAACGCCATTGATGTAGCCTTTAAGGAGGATGATGAAATTATTATTGAATCCTTTTTAGACGGCACCGAAGTTTCAGTTGGGGTGATTACCTATAAAGGTGAAGTTAAGGTATTGCCAATTACCGAAATTGTTTCAGAAAACGACTTCTTTGATTACGAAGCAAAATATTTAGGAGAATCTCAGGAAATCACACCCGCAAGATTAACCCCCGAAGAGGAAGACAAAGTAAATCGTGTAGCCAAAAAAGTGTATAAAATCCTAAAGATGGAAGGCTTCTCAAGAAGTGAATTTATTTTTAAAGATGGCGAGCCGCATATGTTAGAAATGAATACCGTTCCTGGACTTACAAAAGAAAGTATTTTACCTCAACAAGCTGCTGTGGCTGGAATTTCCCTTTCAGATTTGTTTGACAATGCAATTATTGAAGCTCTCAAATAAATTGAAACAAGACCAATTGAAACAGGAAATAGGATTATGAAAAGACATAATTTTAAAAATCTTCAAATTTGGCAGGAAAGTATAGAATTGATTACCGATAATTACGAATTCACTTCTACTTTAACAGATTATGAGAAATTCGGATTGAGAAGTCAATTAAACAGATGTTGCGTTTCAATAGCTTCTAATATAGCGGAAGGTAGCAGCAAGAGAAGCGATAAACATTTTATTAAATTTTTAGAAGACAGTCTTGGATCTGCTTTCGAATGGGAAACTCAAATGATCGTATGCAAAAACCTAAAGTTTATTTCTGAAACAAAATTTTTAGAGTTTGAAACTAGAATCAAGAAAATCCAACAAAAAATATCAAACTTTATTGATAAGCTAGATAATTAATTATCTTGTGTCTTGATTCAAAAAATCTTGAGTCCAAATTAGAATGAAACGTGCAATTTTCCCAGGATCTTTTGATCCGTTGACTTTAGGACATTACGATATCATTAAACGCGGTGTTGGCTTGTTTGATGAAATCATAGTAGCCATTGGTGTAAATGCTTCAAAAAAGTATATGTTTTCCTTAGATGAACGCCAACAATTCATAATTGAAGCCTTTAAAGACGAACCTAAAGTTAAGGTGGTGACCTATGAAGGCTTAACAGTTGACTTTTGCCTTAAGAATGATGTTGAATTTATTTTGAGAGGCCTACGAAATCCTGCGGATTTTGAATTTGAAAAAGCTATTGCGCATACCAATAGAGACTTAGCTCCTATTGAAACCATATTCTTATTAACCTCAGCAGACACCTCATATATTGCTTCTTCTATAGTAAGAGATGTTATTCGAAATAATGGAGATTATACCAAGTTAGTACCTGAAAGTGTTCGGGTGAAATAAAATTTCTAGTTATATAGCTAAGAAGTAAACAAACCCTTACTCTGTTGTTTTTATTTTCGTAAAATTCTGTCAATTCGAGTGATTTTTGCGATTGAAATGAGCAAAATTTGTATCGAGAATAAGAATTTTAGAAAGCAAATTGGTTCTCGATACTATCCCACAAACGTGGGCTAACTCGAACTGACATGCAGTTCTAATTTCTCATTAAGATTACACTTGAATTCCTTAACACTTTGTACCTCAACAACTAATCGAGAGTTACTGTAACATTTCACTTAAATTATCTACATATTATTAGATAGTTTCCGCAACCATGTTACACAACATCACATTTTTACTTTTTAAACTAAATGTGCTTCAGCCATCACAAAACACTATAGATTTTTGGATGGATGCAAAGGATGTTGCAAAGTTGGGATATGCGCTGAAACATGGGAATTATAACACCAGAAAGTTAGCGGCTGAGGCATTACAACACACAGGACAATGTTCTTCCGTTCCTGCTTTAATGCACGCCATAAATGACAAAGTACAGAATGTATCTATAGCTGCCTTAAATACATTAGAGGCTTTGGGTTGTGAAGATGACCTGGTTATTTCTATCACACGGAAGCGTTTTAACTGGGTAAAGGAAGCCAGAGATAGAGCTGCTAAACAAGAAGCCAACAAAGACAAAAAGTACACTATTTACCGTTGGGAACGCGCTAGCAAAAAATCGTTTGAGCGAGTTAAGGAGCAACTGAAACGACCGATGCGATAAGGGGAACCGGCCTTTTTAATCAAAAGTTTTTAGATTCTAAATGCAGAATTCATTATAAGGGTATGCACTTGATTTTGTCAAAAATTTCTGCTAACTTCGTTCAACGCCCAAATAAAACTACTTAAAACCTTAAAGCTTATATTCTGAAAGTGGTTTTTCAAAAGCCTCCGGGTTTTCAGCCAAATGATAGCGTGGATCATCAATATCTTCAATAATCACTTCCCTAAATTTTGGGTGAGCCTTATACAGTAAAATTTTGCAGTCCTCGCTTAAATGTTTCAACTTTATGGTTTTACCAGCAGTCTCGTACTTTTCTACCAAAGTAAAAATAGCTTCTAAGGCCGAATGATCGCTTACGCGAGATTCAACGAAATCTATCTCCACTTTTTCAGGATCGTTTTTTACATCAAACTTTTCGTTAAAGGCCTTTATAGAACCAAAAAATAATGGCCCCCAAATTTCATAAACTTTAGTACCATCTTCTCGCATACGCTTTCTGGCACGAATGCGTTTTGCGTTTTCCCAAGAAAACACCAAAGCACTAATAATAACACCTGCAATTACGGCTACTGCCAAATCTTTCCAAACGGTTATTAAGGAAACGGCTATTAAAACGATAGCATCGGTCAATGGAATTTTTCTTAAAATTCTAAAACTACTCCACGCAAACGTACCGATAACTACCATAAACATTACACCTACCAGCGCAGCAATTGGCACCTGCTCTATAAGCCCTGATGCAAAAAGGATGAATATGAGTAGTGCAACTGCTGCAACAATACCTGATAAACGACCGCGTCCACCTCCTTTTATATTAATTAAAGATTGCCCAATCATGGCGCAACCACCCATGCCACCAAAGAAACCTGTTACAATGTTTGCGCCACCTTGTGCCATACATTCGCGATTCGCGTTGCCTCTAGTTTCGGTAATTTCATCTACCAAATTAAGCGTCATTAAAGATTCTATAAGTCCGATAGCTGCAAGAATTAAAGCGTAGGGTCCAATAAATTTAATGGTTTGCCAATTAAAAGGAACTTTAGAAAATATGTCTGTTTGAAATTGTGGCAAACCACCTTTTAAGCCTTCACCTCCGCCATCACGGATAAAACTGCCCACCGTGGCAACATCTAAGTTTCCAAAAATAACGATGGCTGATACTACTAGAATCGCTATTAAAGCTTCGGGTAGTTTTTTAGTGAGTTTAGGCAAACCAAACATAATTCCCATAGTTAAAGCCACCAGCCCTAACATTATGTACATAGGTTGACCAGTGAACCAATCGCCATTGGCATCCTTAAAAAGATTAAGTTGAGACAGGAAAATAACAATGGCCAATCCATTAACAAAACCCATCATAACTGGGTGTGGTATCAAGCGCACAAACTTACCCAATTTAAAAACTCCTGCCAGCACTTGGATAATACCCATTAAAATGACCGTAGCAAACAAATAATATAGCCCTAATTGTTCTGAAGGTTCTCCCATAGCATTTCCTTCTGCTACTAAATGCACCATAACAACCGCTAAAGCTCCTGTAGCACCACTAATCATTCCTGGTCTACCACCAAAAATTGAGGTTATTAAACCGATCATAAATGCAGCGTAGAGACCAACCAAAGGATCTACACCAGCAACAAAAGCAAATGCAACTGCCTCAGGCACTAAGGCAAGCGCTACGGTTAACCCACTTAAAATATCGTTCTTAGCGTTTTTGGCACGCTTTCTAAAAAATGCAGTCATGGTGTGTTTATTGAAGCTGCAAATTTAAAGTTTAAAAGAGGATGCACAAGCAATGTCTTAAGTATTTGCAGATTAAAGAATTAATATACCATTAGTTAATAAATTACCAGTATTTAATCTGTTTTCTTAAAAACTACTCATTCGAAATTGTTGTAGTTTTAAGCATCAATTCTTGAAAATGAAAAAAATTACACTGCTCCTACTTTTAATTTTTGCTTGTAAAAATGAAGAAAACACAACCGAATATAGTTTTGAAACCAGATTTGAAAATTCAAATGGCTTGGAGACTGCAACCTATGAAGAAACGATTGCTTTTTACAATCAATTAGCGAAGGTTTATCACTCCATTTCCATAGATAGTATTGGAGAGACTGATTCTGGAAAACCTTTACACCTCGTTACTTTTAATCCCGATGAAGACTTCAATTTTGATGCAATAAGGGAAGATAAACGGATTTTATTGATAAATAATGGGATTCATCCAGGGGAATCTGATGGTATTGATGCCACAATGATGCTGTTTCGAGACCTTGCTCAAGAAAAGGTTGGTTCGCCTAAAAATGTTGTTTTGACTACTATTCCTATTTACAACGTTGGCGGCTGTTTAAACCGTAATTCTACAACACGTACTAATCAAAATGGTCCAAAATCTTATGGTTTTAGAGGTAATGCAAGAAACTATGATTTGAATAGGGATTTTATAAATTGTGATACCAAAAACGCCAAAACCTTTACTCAAATTTTCCATAAAATAAAACCAGATGTTTTTATCGATAACCACGTCAGTAATGGTGCAGATTACCAGTATACCTTAACACATTTATTCACACAACATAACAAATTAGGCGATAAACTTGGGCAGTATTTACATACCGAAATGATGCCCGAGTTAGAAGAAAAACTCACTAAGAAAAATTGGGACATTACACCTTATGTGAATGTGTTCAATGATACTCCAGAAAAAGGGTTTTCTCAGTTTATGGATTATCCGCGATATTCCACCGGATATACCACACTGTTTAACACTTTAGGTATGATGGTAGAAACACACATGCTAAAACCCTACAAACAACGTGTAGTGGGCACTTACGAACTCATGAAAAGCATTATAGAAATTACGGATGTTGATGCTGAAAAAATTAAAAGTTTAAGAGAAGAAATGTCTTTATTAATGCAAAAAAACAGACATTACACTTTAGATTGGGAGGTAGATACAACAAAGGTTTCTAAACTAAATTTTAAAGGTTATGAAGCAGATATCATTAAAAGTGAAGTTACTGGTTTTGATAGATTAAAGTATAACAGAACTAGACCATTTACAAAAGAGATAGAATATCAAAATTATTACAAACCTAAATTGAAGGTTGAAATACCAACCGCCTATGTAATACCACAAGGTTGGCACAATGTAATTGACCTGTTAAAGTTGAACAATGTGGAAATGAAACGCATTAAAACGGATACCGTTTTCAAAGTAGAGGTCTATAGAATTGAAGATTATAAAACGAGAACTTCAGCTTATGAAGGGCATTACCCTCATTATAATGTAAATATTTCAACTTCCGAAGAAACCATTAAATTTAGTAAAGGTGATTTGATTATTCCAACGCATCAATACGCTTTCAGGTATATCATGGAAACCTTAGAACCTCAAGCTCCAGATTCATTCTTTAATTGGAATTTTTTCGATACCATTCTTCAGCAAAAAGAAGGATTCTCACCTTATGTTTGGGAGGATAAAGCTTTAGAACTCCTACAAAATAACCCAAAACTCAAGGAAAGGTTTGAGACGCGTAAAAAAGATATTCCTGAGTTCGGTAATAATTGGTACGCACAATTAGACTGGTTACACAAACAAAGCAAAAATTATGAGACAGCCCATTTAAAATATCCAGTTTACCGAATAATGTAAACAATATTTTTCTTAACCTTTAAGCTAAACTATTATTGAACTTTTACTTCTGAAGTTATCTTCTCTAACCATTCTAGAGCATCATCACGATTATCAAAGAGATTGATGTTCCAGTTATTGTCTTTGTTCATATCAATCAAAGTCTCGGTTGACATTAATGCACCGCTCGTAGCATTTACAACAGCCATAGCATATATTTCTTCCAAATTGCCTATCACTTTTTGTGCTTCAAAAGTATAGGAGTAAGAGTTTTTCTTATTAATTAAGATTGAAAACGGTGCCTTAAGATAGCTTAACAAAAAATCGTGATACACATCTACCATAACTTCATTCATAACTACACCTTCATCTACAATTACTTCTGCCAAATTATTCCTTAAAATAATAATTTTGCCAAAAGCTAGCCTATATTCTTTCATAATCAAATGAATTTGAGAGAATTAACACAATACAATCCTTATTATTATATAGAAATAATAACTAAAAATTCTTGATAATAACAATAAAAATATTCAGAAAACTAAGCTGTTTCAAGCCACTCCAATGCTTGATTTCGTTTATTAAACAACTTTATGCTAGAATCGTTAAATTGGTTGATCTTGCTTAAAATATCCGAAGGGATAATGCTTCGCTTTGCTCCCACAACAACGCCCATAACCTTAAGCTCTTTAAGATTAGAAATCATATTTTGAGCTTCTCCAGTATAAGAATGCTCATATTTTTTGTTGATTAGAAGTGAAAAAGGGGTTTTTAAGTGTTTAACCAAAAAGCTGTGACATTCCTTAATGATATCTTCATTCATTACCACACCTTTTTTAACAATAATTTCTGCTAGGTCGTCGCGCAAAAGTATAATTTCGCCAAACGAGAATTCATATTCTTTCATAGTAAGTAAGTTAATTTGGTGAGAGAATTAAACTGTACCTCGAATAGCAATATTGGTAAATTAATACTTTTTTTGATAATTTGAAAATAACATATGTTAATTTTCCGATAGAATTGTAATATTGACAGTATTTTCATTCGAAATATTCGAATGAATCATTATCCAAATTTCTAGAAATCAGCTACTTTAACAATATCTTTATGTTCGCATAAGAATTTTGCAGTGCTTTTTTTATTTTTTTCTTTCCTAGCCATTTTACTTTAGAAATGCCTTCTTTTTCTTGTGGGTAGAGCTTACCATCAAATTTGGTCTTCATTTCAAACCAATAGGTAATTTTAATGCGGTAACGTCCGCGTCTTTTAAATATGTGATATGTAGTTTCTAAAGGTTTTACAATTTTTAAACCTGTAACACCTGTTTCTTCTTCAACCTCTCGTATTGCAGTTTCTTCAATACTCTCCTTCTTTTCAATTTTACCTTTCGGTAAATCCCACTTTCCATTTCTAAAAATAAAAAGTACCTTTCCTTCGGCATTATAAACCTTACCACCACCAGCAACAACATTTGGTGCTTTTTTTAAAAACTTCTTAAGTAATTTCTCTTCGTTTTTATGAACTAAATACACTTTCTGTACAGAAGAATCATTCAGTTTTCTTACTACATTCCTAAGAAAAACGCGTTTTAGCTTGTAATTTTTGGCTCCAACTTCTTTAATGGGTTTCGTGGAAAGTATAATAGGTTTATCGCCAACAAATATTTTATACATAAAGTGATTGTTCTCTATTTGCTGATGGTAAAAGTATCATTTTAAATGGTAATAGCAATTGTTGAAAAAAATATTTTATTGTTAAGAATGCACCATGCAACATCCTAAATATATATGTAATTTTGTATCATGATTTTTGATAATAATATTGCAAAAAAAACAGCTGAACTTTTATTAGAAGTTAACGCTATAAAACTGAGTCCGAAGGCACCTTTCACCTGGGCTTCTGGATGGAAATCTCCTATTTATTGCGACAATCGTATTATACTTTCTTTTCCTAAAATTCGAAATTATGTTCGAGAAACCATGGCAAAATATATTAAGGAACGCTACGGTAAACCTGATGCCATTGCAGGCGTTGCCACTGGAGCCATTGGTATTGGCATGCTTGTAGCCGATTATTTGGATTTACCCTTTATTTATGTGAGACCTAATGCTAAAGGCCACGGTAGGCAAAACCAAATTGAAGGTTTTATTGAGAAAGGACAAAATGTGGTGGTAGTTGAAGATTTAATCAGCACAGGAAAAAGTAGCCTAAATGCCGTACATGCGCTTAAAGATGTTGGGGTAGAAGTAAAAGGTATGATAGCCATCTTTACTTACGGTTTTGAAGTTTCAAAAACTAATTTTGAAAACGAGGGTATCAATTTACACACTTTGGGCAATTACGAAAGCCTATTAGAACAGGCACTTCAAACTGCATACATTAAAGAGGAAGATTTAAGTTTACTTGCCGAATGGAATGCCAATCCTAGTGAATGGAACACTATTTGATATAACAGCATTAACGAAATAATATACAAAACCATGACATTAAATTCACCTAAAGTTAGTGTATCAAAAACACCTGAAGCCACGTACAACTTTATCTCCAACATTAAAAATTTTGAAGCTTTAATGCCTGAAAACATAAGTAAGTTTGAAGTATTGGATGATGATAAATTTCTTTTTGCATTAAAAGGAATGCCCGAAATTGTTCTAAAAAAGAAGGAAGAAACTCCCCCAAATAAAATTGTTTTTGGTGCTGCAGGTGGTAAAATAGACTTTTCGTTAGCAGTTAATATAGCTTCAATTGACGCTGATAATAGCGATGTTCAATTAGAATTTAGTGGAGACTTTAACCCTATGATGAGCATGATGGTAAAAGGCCCCATTACAAAATTTATTGAAACGCTTGCTACTAATTTACCAAAGACAATCTAGTATAATAAACTTACCTCTTTAAGCTCATAAGATTTTATAATATTGTCTTCCAACAAAACCTGTAAATCTCCAGTTTCTGAGACGTTTTGGATATAACCTGAAAACATATTGCCCTCAATATCTCTAAATGTTGAAGGTTTATTTTTTCGAAACAAATGAGTATTATACTCATCTAATATTTGTTGAAATTTACTTTTTCGCAAAAGAGTGATATAGTGCTTCAGGTTTACAAGAATACCATTTAAAACTTCATCCAAATCGAAAAACTTACCACTAATGTTTTTTAATGAAGAGGCGTTGGGTAAATCTTCAAAGTCTGTTTGATTTACATTAATACCAATACCAATGATAGATGCTGAAACCTCTCCTTGTTTTATGACATTCTCTATCAAAACACCACATATTTTTTTGTGATGTGACAAAATGTCGTTAGGCCATTTAATGTGTAATTGAGGAATTAAAAAGGAATATAAAGACTTCCTGATTGCCAGTGCCGTAGCCATGCTTAAGTAAAAAGGAAAGTCTAACTTCATACTAGAAACATCTATAAACACACTAAACATCAAGTTTTTGGATGGTTCAGACATCCAAGTACTTCCGCGTTGTCCTCTTCCATTTGTTTGATGTTTCGCAGTAACAACCGTAAAATCCTCCACTACTTTTGCACCAATTAACCCTCTTAAGTAAGAATTGGTCGAATCAATGGCATTAAGTTTGATTATAGGCATTTACAAGGTAAATTTGTTGTTTTAAATCTTGTGTAAATTTTAAGGTTTAAAGAACTAAAAAAATAATAACTTTGCACAAATTAATTAAAATTAATGGCGAAAGAAAAAGTAAGCGCAGATCAGTTAATATCGGTTATCATTAGTGGAATTGAAGATGTAAAGGGCAAAGAAATAAGTATTTTAGATTTAAGAGATATTGAAAATACGGTTTGTGACTATTTTATTATATGCGAAGGAACTTCAAACACGCAAGTAAACGCCATAGTCAACTCCATACAAAAAAAAGTAAGTAAAGAACTTAAAGAGCATCCTTGGCATGTTGAAGGTGCCGATAATGCAGAATGGGTTCTTCTGGATTATGTAAATATTGCTGTTCATGTATTCCAAAAACACATAAGAGAATATTACGACATTGAGAGCCTTTGGGGAGATGCAAAAACAACAGTGATAGAAACAAGTTACTAAAACAAGAACATGGCAAACAACAATAAAAATGTGAAGGATAAAAAACCTAGATTTAGTCCATATTGGATTTATGGTATTATTTTGTCCCTATTCCTAGTTTTCACTTTATTTAATAATTCTGGTTTAGAAAGCGGAAATTTAACTAACCCTACACAGTTTTTTAAATTTGTGCAAGACGGGGATGTTGCTAAAGTAGAAATTGTTAACCGCAGGTTGGCTAAGGTTTATTTAACAAGAGAAGCAGCACAAAAAGAGATTCATAAAAAAACAAAATCTACAAGTTTTATTCCGTCTGCTACAGCTGCGCCTAATTACAAATTCGAGTTTGGAGAGTTGGAGATCTTCCAAAATGAACTGAATGACATTATTGAACAAAACGATCTCGATCTTGAGCCTGTTTATGTTACAGAGGAAAACCATTTAGCTGATTTTCTAATAGGAATTCTCCCTTTTGTTTTGCTTATAGGGGTTTGGATTTTTATTATGAGAAGGATGTCTGGTGGTGCTGGCGGTGGTGCTGGCGGTCAAATTTTCAATATTGGAAAATCGAAAGCTAAGTTATTCGATCAGAACACGGAAGTAAAAACGTCTTTCAAAGATGTTGCTGGTTTAGAAGGCGCAAAGGAAGAAGTTCAAGAAATTGTAGACTTCTTAAAATATCCAGAAAAGTATACCACTTTAGGCGGTAAAATACCTAAAGGCGCACTACTTGTAGGCCCTCCAGGAACCGGTAAGACATTACTAGCCAAAGCAGTTGCAGGTGAAGCAAAAGTACCTTTCTTCTCGCTTTCAGGCTCAGATTTTGTTGAAATGTTTGTAGGTGTTGGTGCTTCTAGGGTACGTGATTTATTTAAGCAAGCCAAAGAAAAATCACCTTCTATCATTTTTATAGATGAAATTGATGCCATTGGTAGAGCTCGTGGAAAAAATGCCATGTCTGGCAGTAATGATGAACGCGAAAACACACTCAATCAGTTATTGACTGAAATGGATGGTTTTGGCACGAATACCAATGTTATTGTTATGGCTGCTACCAACAGAGCGGACATCTTAGATAAAGCCTTAATGCGTGCTGGTCGTTTCGATCGTCAAATTTTTGTGGATCTTCCAGATGTAAGAGAAAGAAAGGAAATTTTTGAGGTGCATTTGCGCCCTCTAAAGAAAACCAAAGAATTAGATACCGATTTCTTATCTAAACAAACGCCAGGATTCTCGGGTGCGGATATTGCAAATGTTTGTAATGAAGCCGCTTTAATAGCTGCTAGAAATGGTAAAAAAGAAGTCGATAGACAGGATTTCTTAGATGCCGTAGATAGAATTATTGGTGGTTTAGAGAAAAAGAATAAAATAATTACGCCAAGTGAGAAACGCGCTGTCGCATTCCACGAGGCTGGTCATGCAGTTGTTAGTTGGATGTTAGAGCATGCTGCACCTTTAGTTAAAGTGACTATTGTACCGAGAGGACGTTCTCTTGGGGCAGCTTGGTATTTACCAGAGGAAAGGTTAATTGTAAGACCAGAGCAAATGCTGGATGAGATGTGTGCCACAATGGGTGGACGCGCAGCAGAGAAAGTCATCTTTGATAATATCTCTACGGGAGCTTTAAGCGATTTAGAAAAGGTGACAAAGCAAGCTCGTGCTATGGTAACTATATATGGCCTTAGTGATAAAATTGGGAACCTCACCTATTACGATTCTTCTGGACAAAGCGAGTACGGTTTTACAAAACCATACAGTGAAAAAACAGCAGAATTAATTGATAAGGAGATTTCAGATATTATAGAAAAACAGTATCAGAGAGCTATTAAAATACTGGAAAACAATAAAGATAAACTTACTGAATTGGCAGAGGTATTATTAGAGAAAGAAGTTATCTTTAAAGACAACCTAGAAAAAATATTTGGAAAGCGTCCTTTTGAAAAGGAGAAGACAGCTGAAGAAAAGGAAAACGAAGAAAAAGTCGAAGAATAGCGCATTAGCGTTAAGCTTTTTGTAAAAATCTTAAATTACTCTGACGAATAGTTTAAGATTTTTTATATTTGGAAAACCCTCAAGAAATTCTCAACAATTAAGGTTAATAGCTAGCATCTGGATGAATTTTTTAAAGAAAATTTTCGGATCAAAACAACAGTCTGGAAAAGAAATAAAATCTGATGATCGCGGTAAATATATGCCCGAGCTGAAACTGCCAATAGATGAAAAATTTACAATAAATTTTAAGGCTAATGGTGGAAAATTTCTGTATTGCGATGATTTGAATGAAGTCTATTCAAATTTCAACAATATCATTACAGAGAATTCTTGGGAAGAAAAACAAGCCTTAGTTATAGACGATAATCTTTCAAAAAAATTCAAATCGCTTAATTTTCCAATCACAAAAAAATCAGGTACAGCTAGCTACTTCTTAACTACTTGCGAAAACCTTATAGCAACAGACGGCTCCTTACTTATTTGTTCTAATCAAATTGCCGCAAAAAAGCTAACAGATCTACCCGTCAACTTTGTGGTGTATGCCACAACAAGCCAAATAGTAGATACTATTGGTGAAGGGCTTCAGGGTATAAAATCAAAAAATCGCAAAAAAATACCATCAAATATCACTACGATAAAGCACTTCAAATCTGACGATGAAAAAGACTTTTTAAGCTATGGTAGTAGTTCAAAAAATCTATATTTGCTACTTCTAGAGGATTTATAATTCAAGTAGCTACCCTATCTATGAAAGACTTGCTCTTACGGTCACTATCTGGTTTGCTTTATGTTGCATTGCTAATTACTTGCCTAATCTTAGGTGCTCCACATGCTTTCATAATCCTTTTTTTCGCTTTTGGAATCATTTCATTGTTTGAATTGAATAAGTTAATCCAACTGAAAAGCGCAATTCCTTTTATTATATTTATTCTACTTTATGTCATTTTCGGATACTGGCAAACTGTTATTGCTTCTGGAAAAGGTTTAGATGAGGCTACACAAATTTTAATGGTACTCACCATTTTTGTTAATCTCTTTTTAATCAGAGATTTATTTTCAAAAAAAATGATTCCGCTATTTCATACCAAGCGCTTTATCATTACAACCTTTTATCTTTCTAGCGGATTCGTTTTTTCAATACTAATTGCAAGCATTTTCAGTCCAAAAATTCTTTTAGGTTGCTTTATTTTGGTTTGGGTAAATGATTCATTTGCATATTTAATTGGTAAAAACTTTGGAAGACAAAAGTTGTTTGAAAAAATATCTCCAAAGAAAACAGTTGAAGGCTTTTTGGGTGGTTTACTTTTCGCTTGTATAACGAGTTATTTTATTTCTCATTTTACAAATACACTCAATTTTACTTACTGGCTTTATCTCAGCATTTTAATTACTATTTTCGGAACTTTTGGAGATTTAATAGAATCAAAATTCAAAAGACAAGCCAATGTAAAAGATAGTGGTAATATTATGCCGGGGCACGGTGGGTTGCTTGATCGTTTGGACAGTATAATTTTCGCTTCCCCTTTTATTTATTTATTTTTAAGAATTCTACATTAATTATGTTTCACAAAGAAGGTCATAAAATAATCTTATTCGCATTAATAATTGTTGTTGCCTGTTTTTTATTAGTAGACAGCTTTGTAACTCTAAATTGGTTAAGGACACTAATTTTAATAAGTCTATTGGCATTATTAATTTTAATTCTTCAGTTTTTTAGAAATCCGAAGAGGCACACCCAACAAAATGATGAAACCGTAGTTTCACCTGTTGACGGTAAAGTTGTTGTAATTGAGGAAGTATTTGAAAAAGAATACTTTAAGGAAAAACGTTTACAAGTTAGTGTTTTTATGTCTCCTTTAAATGTCCATGTAACCAGATATCCAATTAGTGGAAAGGTACTTTTTAGCAAATATCACCCGGGTAAATATTTAGTTGCATGGCATCCAAAAGCCAGTGAAGAAAATGAGAGAACCACAGTTGTTGTTGAGAACGAGACATATGGAAAAGTTCTCTATAGACAAATTGCTGGCGCCTTAGCCAAACGCATTGTAAACTATGCTAAAGTAGATGACAACGCCAAACAAGGTGGTGATTCTGGATTCATTAAATTTGGATCTAGAGTAGATTTATTTTTGCCTTTAGGGACGAAGATAAAGGTAGAGTTAAATCAAAAAGTAAGAGGCGGAGAAAGTATTATTGCAGAAGTTAATGAGTAATACCCCATTGGATAAAGCATTTGAAGAAGCAGTAGAGCGTGTAAACGCACATACAGATCCTTTTCCTGCGGATACCCTCTTGAAACTTTATGCTTACTACAAAAAAGCGACCAACGACTATGGCAGACCTCGAAGTAAAAAACCAATAATAAACGCCTTTAAAACCAATGCTCTTTTTCAAGTAAAACATGTGAGTGAAGATGATGCTAAACAAGCGTATATTGATTTGGTAAATCAGTATTTTCCATATCGGAAATAATTTCAGGATTATGCTTAGATGTGGGTTTTTATTTAGTGTTTTCCTATGTGCTTTTTCATGTTCCATTTCTAAGAAAAATAACTACCAGCAACTTCTTGAGTCTTTAGAGGCCTACAATGTGATAGAACTAACCTCAAATAACGGACAATCAAGACTTATCATTTCAACCGAAGATAATGGCAAAATTATCGCTAGTACGCATAATGGTTTAAATGGTAGTTACAATGGATGGGTAAATAAACTCGCCCTAACGGATAACTCTAAAAACATTGGAGGTGAAGAGCGTTTGTGGATAGGGCCTTTGGGAAGTCAATTTTCATTTTATTTTCAACAGATAGAACCACTTCATGATGATAATTGGAAAGTTCCTGATCCAATAAATACTGAATCTTATAATGTAATTAGTCGAGATAAAGACTGGGTTGAGTTACATAAAACTATGCAACTCACCAATTATATAGGCACTACATTTAACTTTCAAGTGAATCGTAAAATTTCGATGCTTTCCAAAGAAATAATTCAAAAACACCTTAAAATAAATTTAAATAGGACTATTAAATACGTTGCTTTTGAAACACAAAATACACTTACCAGTTTAGATACGGTTTCTTGGACTAAGGAAAACGGATTAGTAGGTTTATGGAGTGCTGGGATGTATCAAGGAACGGATGACACTGTGGTAATCATCCCTTTAAAAACGGATGCCAATACCTCAAATATTTTAACGTATTTGGCGCCTTTAGATAGTACTCGTTTATTAGTGAAAAATAATGTTGTTTTATTTAAAGCCGATAGTAAATACCGCAGTAAAATTGGCATCCCTCCAGAAATTGCGCCTGATATTTATGGATGTTTTTCTAAAACTAAAAATAGGCTAACCATAATCCAATATCAGAAGGATAACGACAGGTTATACTCCAACTCTTTTGTTGAAATTTTAGATGAACCATACAAGGGTGAAGCCATCCCAATTTATAATCACTCTGAAAACTTTTTCGAATTAGAATCTAATGCACCATTAAAAGCGTTGCGACAAAATGAAACAACATCTCACTGGCATCGCGTATATCATTTCTCTGATAACTACGACAGCTTAAATGAGATATCTCAAAACCTCTTGGGCGTTAACCTTAAAGCTTGTGTTTTCGAATAAATAACGTGAATTCGACATAAGAAAATCATGTCAGTTTGAGTGTTTTTGCCATGGCAAAAATGTATCGAAAACAGAATGATTTTCGTCAAAAACCCTTGATTTCGATACAATTTTTCTCCGTTTTACTACGAAAAACCACTCAATCTGACGGGTTTGAATTAAGTTTTGAGTTATATCGAATTCAGGTTAACTTAATTAATGCCCATAAAAAAACCACTCAAAATGAGTGGTTTCAAATATTATATAACTGGTTTTAAACTATTACAGGGCTGCTATATGCTTAGCTAAACCAGATTTTAAATTAGCCGCTTTATTAGCATGAATAACATTTTTCTTTGCTAGTTTATCTAGCATAGAAACTACTAAAGGAAACATTGTTTCAGCTTCTTTCTTATCTTTTAATTCACGTAACTTTTTGATCGCATTACGTGTTGTTTTATGTTGATATCTGTTCAACACACGCTTAGATTCGTTACTTCTAATTCTTTTTAAGGCTGACTTATGATTTGCCATTACTTTTTTTCTTTTTTAAAATTGTAGCCCGTAGGGGAATCGAACCCCTCTTACCAGGATGAAAACCTGGCGTCCTAGCCGATAGACGAACGGGCCATTGTTTTGCATTCATATTTTAAATGAACTACAATGTTTCCATTGCGGATGCAAAAATACAACTATTTTTAAATGTTGCAACAGTAGACTAATTTTTTTTGAAAAAATTTCACTTAGTACGCCTTTGCAAACAGAACACGCATTGTAGAAGCATTTCCTGAATACACGCAAACACCTTCTTCCTTCTTAGCATCCAAAGGTATACAACGAATGGTAGCCTTAGTTAACTCCTTTATTTTATCTTCAGTTTCTGCTGTTCCATCCCAATGCGCTGAAATAAAACCTCCCTTCTCATCCAAGGTATTTTTAAATTCTTCAAAAGTATTTACTTCTGTAATATGGTCATTTCTAAATTTCAGAGCTTTCGCGAATAAATTCTCTTGAATTTCTTCTAGTAAATCTTCTATAACCACCGTAATCCTATCTAAAATTACGGTTTGCTTACTCAATATATCTCTTCTGGCAACTTCAACCGTTTCATCCTTTATGTCTTTAGGACCAATAGCTATTCGTACAGGCACCCCTTGTAATTCGTGTTGCGCAAATTTTGCTCCTGGCCTTAAAGTATCTCTTTTATCAAACTTTACACTTATACCTCTCTCACGCAAATCACTCATAATATCTTCAGCTACTTTTGCAATAGCTTCAAACTGTTCTTCACTTCTATAAATAGGCACAATAACCACTTTATAAGGCGCTAGATTTGGTGGTAAAACCAAGCCATTGTCATCACTATGCGTCATAATAAGCGCCCCCATAAGTCGCGTAGAAACACCCCAAGATGTTGCCCAAACATAATCTTGTTTTCCTTCTTTATTAGCAAATTTAACATCAAAAGCTTTAGCAAAATTCTGTCCTAAAAAATGAGACGTTCCTGCCTGTAATGCTTTTCCATCTTGCATTAATGCCTCTATACAATACGTGTCTTCGGCACCAGCAAAACGTTCACTTTCAGATTTAACACCCTGTACAACAGGTATAGCCATAAAATTTTCTACAAATTTGGCATACACTCCATTCATCAATTTGGTTTCTTCAATGGCTTCTGCTTTTTTAGCATGTGCTGTATGCCCTTCCTGCCATAAAAATTCTGCAGTTCTCAAAAACAAGCGTGTGCGCATTTCCCAACGCACTACATTGGCCCATTGATTTATTAATAAGGGTAAGTCTCTATACGATTGAATCCAATTTCTGTAGGTATTCCAAATAATTGCTTCACTAGTAGGTCTTACAACCAACTCTTCCTCTAATTTAGCTTCTGGATCTACCCGCAACTTTCCCTCTTTATCAGGGTCAGATTGTAGTCTGTAATGCGTTACAACAGCACATTCCTTAGCAAAACCTTCGGCATTTTTCTCCTCTGCTTCAAATAAACTTTTAGGCACGAATAATGGAAAATAAGCGTTTTGGTGTCCTGTTTCTTTAAACATTCTATCTAATTCAGCTTGCATTTTTTCCCAAATTGCATAACCATAAGGCTTAATCACCATACACCCGCGTACTGCAGAATTCTCAGCTAAATCTGCCTTTACTACCAATTCGTTATACCATTTTGAATAATCTTCTTCCCTACTCGTAAGTTTTTTGCCCATATCGCTTCTTTGGCACAAATATTGTGACTATGTTAAATAAAAAAATAGTAGCGCAAAACTAACTATTTTTGTTATGTTCAACAATAAAATTCTAGAGATATGCAAATTTATAACTATGTAAAATCCAGCATGCAATACGCGACAATCCTTGGATTGTTTTTCGGATTGGCATCCTGTGGATCTTACCAATATGTAGGTGTTGACAATGATGGTATTTATGGCGGAACCACTGAAAATTCGCAAAATCAAGAAAACGTTGTTGATGCTACTAAAAATGCTAATGACAATGGGTACTATCAAAATTACTTTAGAAATAAAGCTCAAGAGTATGAAATTGCCACAGATAATGGTTCAATTTTTACTGATATTGATAGCTACAGCAGTGAAACAAACCTTATTGTAAACGATAGTATTTATGTTGATTATCAAGGTCTTAATAACGATTATCAAGGTTTTGGTGGTTGGGGACAGACCAAAGACAATGTAACCATTAACTTCATCGACAACGGTTGGAATAACTGGGGATGGGGTTGGGACCCTTGGTTTAATGCTGGCTGGGGCTGGGGCGGTGGCTTCGGTTGGGGCTGGAACAACTGGGGTTGGAACAGATGGAACCGCTGGGGCTGGGGATGGAACGATCCTTGGTTTAATGCTGGCTGGGGCTGGGGCGGTGGCTTTGGTTGGGGCTGGAACAACTGGGGTTGGAACCGTTGGAGCGGTGGCTTAGGATGGGGCTGGAACGACCCTTGGTTGAACAGAGGTTTTTATGGTAATAACAGATTTGGAAATAGACTTGCTTTTAATAATTCAAGAAGAGGCTCAAGCGCTTTGTATGGCAGAAATACAACTGGCAACACCTTAAGAAGAAGCAGTATAGCAAGTACAAGACGCAGTACCGCATCAAATAACAGAGGCTCTTCGGTTACACCAAAAACGTCTGAGCCTCGAAGATACAATAGCACTTCAAGAAGATCTAGTGTGGCTAGTAATAATACAACAGCTAGAACTACATCAAATAATGGTTCAAGGTACAGTTCTACTATTAGAAGAAGTACTAATAACACTTCAACAACAAACAGAAGTTCATCTACTGTAAGACGTTCTATTTCACCTACATCTATTAACAGGAATTCAACAGTGAGAAGAAGCAGTTCAAGACAACCGTCTTACTCGTATTCTAGAAGTAGATCGTCGTCATCAAATAGCAGGTATTCTACTCCTGTAAGAAGCAATTCTTCTTCCTTTTCAAGAGGTAGTTCGGGGAATAGCAATTCTAGCTACAGTCGTAGCTCTAGTAGAAGTAGCAGTAATAGCTCTTACTCGAGATCATCTTCTTCAAGAAGCTCAGGGTCTTACTCTAGATCTTCGGGAAGTTCGAGAAGTTCTGGTGGCAGCAGAAGTAGTTCATCAGGTGGAAGAAGACGTTAATCATAAACTTACAGACAAATAACAACACCCTTATAACGTGTTTAAAAAATCACAGACTGAAGATCATGATTTTTTAAACACCTAAGGGTTGGTTTCACTCAAAATCAAAAAACATACATATGAAAAAGGTTAAAATATTATGCTTAGGATTACTTTCTATATCCACAATATATGCCCAAGATATAAGTGATGCTTTACGATATTCACAAAGTAATATTCAAGGAACTGCTCGCTTTAGAGCGCTAAGTGGTGCATTTGGTGCCCTTGGTGGAGATATGAGTGCTGTAAATTTAAACCCAGCAAGTTCTGCGGTATTTAGTCAGAGCCATTTTTCGTTTTCTTTAGGAAATACCGAGCTTAATAACAACACCAATTATTTTGGTGGTTTAGGAAGTATTAACGACTCTAATTTTGATTTAACACAAGGTGGCGCAGTTTTTGTTTTTAAGAATACCAATAACAATTCTCCTTGGCGTAAATTTAGTATAGGTATTGCCTACGATAGAACGAATAATTTTGATGATAGTTGGTTTGCAGTTGGAACAAACACCAATAGCAATAATTTTAATAATACCATAGGAAGTTATTTCTTTGATTATGCAAATGGACTTAGATTAGATGAAATATCGGCATTTCCTAACGAAACATTGGAACAAGCTTATTTTAACATTGGTACGGATCTTGGTTTTGTAAATCAACAAGCATTTTTAGGTTTTGAATCTTTTATCTTAGATCCTGAGGTAGATGCAGATGACAATACCAGTTATTTACTTAATGTTGCCGAAGGTAATTTTAATCATGATTACACTTATATATCAAATGGTTACAATGGCAAA
Organism: Jejuia sp.; assembly: GCA_049889775.1. GTDB lineage: Bacteria > Bacteroidota > Bacteroidia > Flavobacteriales > Flavobacteriaceae > Jejuia. The sequence continues at coordinate 138,378 of JBMHCT010000011.1, read as the reverse complement.
ATTGGAATAAACATCGCCGCCCAACATGGTGACGATTTATATATTGGCGCAAATTTCAATTCTCATTTTATTGATTACGACAGATCAACATTACTATTTGAAAGCAATAATAACGTGGGTTCTTTTGTTACGGATGTAGAGTTCGAAAATAACCTATCTACAAGAGGTACTGGTTTTTCTTTTCAATTAGGTACCATTCTTAAACTTTCAGATGAATTTAGAATTGGAGCAACTTACGATTCTCCAACTTGGTATACCATTGAAGAAGAAACTTCGCAATTTTTAGGCACTGTAAGAGATGATAATGGTGTATCACTTACTCAAAACATCAATCCGCAAGTCACTAATATCTATCCATCGTATAGGCTTCAAACGCCTTCTAGGTTAACTGGTAGTGCAACTTATGTATTTTCTAATAGAGGCCTAATAAGTTTTGATTACTCTCGAAAAGATTACGGTGCCACAAGATTAAGACCAGAGAACGATTTCACAACGTTAAACGCAGATATAGGAGATATACTAACAATAGCCAATACCTATAGATTAGGAGGAGAATACAAGCACAAGCAATTTAGCTTTAGAGGCGGTTACAGGTTTGAAGAAAGCCCTTATACCGATGGTGTAACTATTGGAGACCTAACTGGATTCTCCTTAGGTTTTGGATACAATTTTGGAAACACTAGATTAGACATTACATACGACCAATGGGAACGTACGGACGAAACACCGCTTTATAATATTGGCTTAATTGACACAGCTACCATTGACAGACAAAACTCTAATATTACTCTAACTTTAGGATTTAATATTTAGAAATAAATAAAATAAGCAAAGGAATTAAAGCCTCAGATAAAATATTCTGAGGCTTTATTTTATTTTTGTTTTTATCGCTTTAAAGCGAAATATGCTCTAAACAGTTTTCTCGTATTACCTTTATTTATATCATTAAACTCTACCGTAAACCAGTAGCTATCTGTAGGCATTACATTCCCTCCATAGGTACCATCCCAACCTTCTTCAAATGGAGATAATTGCTTCAATAATTTGCCATAACGATTGTAAATAAAAATTCTAGCATCCGCTTGGTTATTAATACCCTTAATTTGCCAAAACTCATTAAAATTGTCACCATTTGGCGTAAAGTATCTTGGATAATCTATAACTATTAATGATTCTGAATTTAGGCTATTACAGTTATAAATATCACGTACACTTACGATATGCTCCCCTCCTCTAACGTTTTCAAAAATTGGTGAATTTTGCCACTCACCATCATCCAAACTAAACTCGTAAATACCATTACCTACCACCGAAACTTCAATAATATCATTTTCAGAAAAAGCATCTGTTGTTACTTCGGCCGCAATACTTTCGGGTGGATAAGAGCTAATAACTGTAGTAGTTGCGGGAATTGTACAACCCGACACCAAATCTGTAGCTATTACGGTATAATCGCCAGCTACTTGTGGAAAAAATATAGCATCTGTTTCACCTATAATAACATTTGTTGCATCTGGAACACTTCCGGTATACCATTCAAAACTATAATCTAACACACTCAACTGTGTATCAATGGGTGCTGAAGCAATTAGTACATTCCCTTGAGCAGGTATGACAGAATTATCTGATGAAATACAAATTACATATTCCTCTGCTATTTGAATTTCAGGAACTGGATTTACAATAATTGGCAATTCAGCAATTTGAAAACAATCATTAGTAATCGGAGTTACACGAACAAATAGCGTCTGTTGACGTATTTGAGTATTTTCAAAGGCTGTTGGATCCAAAATAAAACTTGAACTTCCATTTTCAGCATCCGATCTATCTTCATAATAATCAAATATAAAATTAGCCTCATTCAACCCATTCAAAATTTCAATTTCACTTCTAGTCAAATCAAAACTACCAAAACCATTATTATCAATTTCACATTCTTCTAAAGGTGACGGAAACAAATTTAGATTTTCATATAAAATAGTGTTCAGTTCCATATTGACTGTTGAAGTACAACCATTACTTCCTGTTGCTAAGACGAAAACTGACGAAGTTGATAAGGAGTTATTATACTGCGACGGGTTAACAATTGGATTATTGTTATCCAAATCTGTCTGAGTTTCAAAATAAGATAGCTGTATACTGGTATCGCCACCCGTTATCTGATCTTCTCTTAAAGTAAGATCGTAATTAGCATTTAATTGATCGCTACATACAATTATTGGGTCTGGATTAAAAATTACAGGATTAGGTATTGTAGATAGTTGAAAAGACATATTGGTATTAACACATTCATTGCCATCAACTATCCCATTACCGTTATCATCAAAAAAAGCTCTAATAAAAATGGTTTCACCGTCTGCACCGTTATAAGTATTTGGATTAGGTATCGGGCTATTATTTATTGCATCATTTTCTGTAGCATGATAACTTACACTAATCGATCTGGTTTGTATACCAATTACCTCGGCATCTTTAGTGGTTAAATCGAATGTGGTGGTATTAGAATCGCTACACAACACATACGGAGCAATTGTATTATTATTTGGCAAAGGATTTACATTAAGGGTAATATGATGCCCTAATCCTAAACAAGAGTTTACGTCGTTACTGTCTATCCTAACATAAATATTCTGGATAACTGGTGAAGCATCATTTCTATGATTGCTAATATCTGGTATGGCGTTTGTTTCAGCAAGTGCGTCCATTTCGCTTTCATAAAACGTTATGCTAAAGTTTTGAGGTGAAGGAAATAAATTTCGTATGGTTTGTTCTGCATCACTAAAATCGAAGGTGGCGACGCCATTAAAATCATCGTTGTCCACATCCTTCGTGTCACACTCAAAATACTCTAAAGTAGTAAATGCTGGAGGTATTTGAGAAACCCCAACTACCAAGTCTATTTGTGCAACTCTATGACATCCATTTTCTGTTTCAACCCTAGCATAAACAGAAGTTACTGATGTAGCATTTGGGTATCTAAAGGATATTTCGTTTGTAATTCGGTTTCCTAAAAGACCCTCAGCATCTACCTCTGTCAGATAATAGGTAAAAGTTTCATTTAAATAATTTGGAGATATAAGTATGTTGGCTTCAGTTAAATTAAAATCTGTTATACCATCAGTGTCATCATCGCACTGTTCAAGGACAACCACTGGATTAATGGTTGGCAGAGGATTAACAATAAGATCAAAGTTAGTTACTGCAAAGCAATCACTATTCAACCTATGTTCTACTCTAGCGTAAACTGTCTCTGGGTTTGAAGTATTGGAAAACGTATTTGAAATTTCGGTTCCCACCACCCCATTATCAGCATTTAATTTCGAGTCATAAAATTTAACCTCATAGTCAGCAGCATTTTGAGTACCCAATACTTCATTAATTTTTGAAGACAAGTCAAAAGCAACAAGTCCGTTCGTATCATCACCATCAGAATTGTCATCACACAACTCGTAATCTATTACAGCATTTGCAATTGGATTTGTTAAAACTTGAATATCAAAAGAAGCTACTTCAAAACACAGTTGTGTTGCATCTGCAACCCTTACCCAGATAGTTTCGTTAGCAAGTGTATTGTTATAAGGAGTCGCTAAAACACTCGAGTTATTCATCGCATCATTTTCGGTGGGATGAAATGAAACTATCACTTCTGATGTGGGTTGGCTTCCTCTTACCAAATTTTCATTATTAGAAAAGTCAAAGGTTTCTATACCATTGCTTCCACTATCACATAAATAGATATCTGTTGGCTGAGCATCAATAAAGACATCTCTTATGACCTCAATACAAACTTCTTCTGTATATTGACAACCAAACTCGTCTATAGCTCGAAAAGTATAACAATTAGTTCCTACCGAAGATGGCAGTACAGTAATAGTATTTCCTGTTGTATTTGTGATAGAAGGATCGGTATCCCATGCCTCCGAGACAATAGCTGGTGTAACCGTAAAGTTTGAAGGCAACAGAGCAGAATCAAAACTTATTTGCCATTCAAAAATGTTTCCATTATCAAAAGCAAAATTGTCTGTAATCCTTATTTTCCATTCACCATTTAAGGGTGCTCCCAATAAGCCATCCAAGGAAAATTGAGATCTGTAATCTCCAGCGGGCACGAAATTATCCAAATACGTTCCTGGACCATCCCCATCAACAAAAACACCCCCAGTTGCAATGCCTTGTGCTAAAGTACGCAATCTTGTATTGGGTAAAAAACAATACTCACTACCAGTTCCTGGTGTTAAATTAGTACTATTGGCATCCACTGCACCAACAGCCCAGGGCATTCCAAGATTTGCAGAGAGTGTTGAATCCCCGTTAAATAAGATAACTGTTTTACCATCAGGTGCTACTATTTCTATGGTTAAATCTCCTAAAAAAGAATGTTCTATATTTAAGCAAATACTTATGATTTGATTGATATCTGTAAGCGTACTTCCAGGAGCGTAACAATCGACAAAAACTGAAGTCTCATATGGCACACCAACGCCGTCGGGTAGCGCTGTGGTAGTGCCTACCGGTGGCGTACAATTAAAAGCAACCTCAGTAGGAGTAACAGCCCCTGTTATGATGGTAGATTCTCCAAAACACAGAATATTATCCGTTGCCACTGTACCTCTAAAATCAGGTGTATCCGCAACCTGAATAACCAATTCCAAATCAGTGGAAGTCGAACAGCGCATAGTATTTGTACCTGACACTCTCAGATTCACAATATAAATCCCTGGTTGTGTATAAGAAAACGACGCATTTGTTCCAATAATTTCTCTGCTATCCCCTAAATCCCAAGTATAAATAGCCCCAACATCATTGTCAGCAAACGTAGCACTTCCTTCCAATGTTATAGTTTCATCAACACATACTTGCATAATTCCATCTGGATTTAAAGAAGGTGAAGCATTATCTAACTGAGTATTTATAACTTGACAAGTTTGAGAGAAACTAAGCCAACCTATAAATAGACAAAAAATCTTGGGGAAATTTTTCATATCCTCTTTTCCAAAAACTATTAGCAATCACTTTAAGCTTCCAAATATAAGGACATCCTTTTGTTTACGTTTTAATTAAATATTAAAACTCGATATATGCTTATATTTTTCTACATAAAATACAAACATTTAGCTATTTCCGTACAAGTGAATACTTTGTTAATTAAAAACGTAAGATGTAAGAAATGCTTATCTTTGCAGACTAAATTTTCACTATTAGAAGTATTTAATTATGGATTTTAAAGATTTAGAAGATTTTGATGCTTTAGGAGATAATCACATTGGCACTTCGGACGATACCCCGCTAAGAGGTGACGCATTTAAATTGAATGATGATGAAAAAATCGAAATTATTCAAGATGATGTTCGTCATATTATGGAAACTTTGGGTTTAGATTTAACTGATGACAGTTTAAGAGGAACACCCAAGCGTGTCGCGAAAATGTTTATAAATGAAATTTTTTCAGGTTTAAACCCAAAAAACAAACCAAGTGCATCCACTTTTGACAATAAATATAAATATGGTGAAATGCTTGTTGAAAAGAACATAACTGTCTATTCAACTTGCGAACATCATTTATTACCCATTGTTGGTAGAGCACATGTTGCATATATTTCTAACGGTACAGTAATTGGGCTTTCCAAAATGAACAGAATTGTGGATTATTATGCTAAACGCCCTCAAGTGCAAGAGCGCTTAACAATTCAAATAGTGAAAGAATTACAAGAAGCTTTGGGCACGAAAGATGTAGCTTGCATTATAGATGCTAAACACCTGTGCGTAAATTCTAGAGGTATTAGAGATATTGAGAGCAGTACAGTTACTTCAGAATTTGGTGGTAAGTTTAAAGATATGGCAACACGTCGTGAATTTTTAGACTACATTAAACTCGATACTCAATTTTAAAAACATAAGTTTTCATAGAATAACTCATCCTACAGCCCAAAATGCAGTTATACCAATCTAACCAGATAAAAATATACAATTCTCTTACTGGTAAAAAAGAAGTTTTTACACCTATAAACGAAGGCTATGTTGGCATGTATGTTTGTGGACCAACGGTTTACAGCAATGTGCATTTAGGTAACGTACGTACTTTCATGTCTTTTGATATGGTATTTCGATATTTAAAGCATTTAGGGTATAAAGTGCGTTATGTTAGAAATATTACAGATGCAGGGCATTTGGAAAATGATGAAGACGCAGGCGAAGATAAAGTTGCTAAAAAGGCTCGTCTAGAGCAAATTGAACCTATGGAAGTAGTGCAACGTTACACCGTAGATTTTCATAATATTTTAAACACCCTTAATTTTTTACCGCCAAGCATTGAACCAACAGCTACAGGGCATATCATTGAGCAGATTGAATTAATATCTAAAATTATTGAAAACGGTTTTGCTTACGAGGTAAATGGTTCTGTCTATTTTGATGTACATAAGTTTAATAAAAGCAACGAATACGGTAAATTGAGTAAGCGTAAACTTGAAGATTTAATTCATAATACGCGTGCTTTAGACGGACAAAGCGACAAGAAAAATCCGCAAGATTTTGCACTTTGGAAAAAAGCAGAACCTCAGCACATTATGCGCTGGCCTTCACCTTGGAGTGATGGGTTCCCCGGTTGGCATTTAGAATGTACTGCCATGAGCACTAAGTATTTGGGAGAGCAATTTGATATCCACGGTGGTGGTATGGATTTAAAATTTCCACACCATGAATGTGAAATTGCGCAAAACGAAGCAGCTAAAGGATGTTCTCCTGTTAACTACTGGATGCATGCCAATATGTTAGAGTTAAACGGGGCAAGAATGTCTAAATCTACGGGAAACACCGTTAATCCTAATGAGTTATTATCTGGAGAAAACAAGTTTTTCAGTAAAGCATTTGCACCTGGTGTTATCCGTTTTTTTAATGCGCAATCCTCTTATCGTAGTGTTTTAGATTTAACCAATGACGGACTTCTAGCCAGCGAAAAAGGGTTTTACAGATTAATGGATGGGATGAAAATTTTAAAAGACATCAAACCATCAGGTGCCTCATCATTAGATGTTGCATCTTGGAGACAGAAGTGTTACGATGCTATGAATGATGATTTTAATTCACCAATATTAATTTCACATTTATTTGAGGCTGTAAAATATATCAATCAAATAAAGGAAGGTAGTGCCAGTATTTCTGCGGAAGATTTAACTTTGCTTTCAACCACATTAAATGCTTTTGTTTTTGATGTTCTAGGTTTAGAAAATACTGAAGAAGCTAATTCGGGCAGTGATAAACTTTCTGGTGCCGTGGAAGTTTTGATTAAATTAAGGCAAGAAGCTAGAGCTAATAGAGATTTTGCTTTATCCGATAAAATTCGCGATGAGCTCGCAGAAGTGGGTATTGTTTTAAAAGATGGTAAAGACGGTACCACCTTTTCTATCAATTAACAATTTTTACGATTCTGTAAGTGATATAGAATCTTCATACGCTTATTTTTTAACTCCCACTTTCGGATGAATGACAAAGCATGTTGAAAAGAATACTCATAGCTCCATTTTTGTTCCTTATAAAAGTATATCAAACTTTAATATCTCCCATTACACCTGCAACTTGTCGCTACCAACCCACCTGCTCCAACTATTCTAAAGAGGCGCTAACCAAACATGGCTTATTTAAAGGAGGTTGGCTTGCACTAAAGCGAGTTTTTAGTTGTCATCCTTGGGGTGGATCAGGTTATGATCCAGTACCTTAATTTGTTCATTTAGTTTATTCAAATTAAGAGATACAATTCACACATCTAGCAATAACAAAATGATGCAGATTCAATGTTGTTTTTCGTCACTTAAGGAATAGTAATTTTAATTAGCAAACGTTCTGTTTTCCCACATTCTTTATACTGCAATAAGGCTAAATATAATGATTTTGAGAATCTAAGAAATGGCAAACCGCATAGCATTTCACATCATCTTTCCCAATAATGAATTCAACTCTCGCACTATTTTTAAACCCTTTAAAATACTATAAACCGTAGATTTATCCATTTTTGGCACTGACTCAATAAACTAATGCTAAAGTGGATACCTGAATGTTTCTTTGTTCACAAACTTTAAGTATCGTCTTTACCGATTTAGCTTTTCTAACTTTTTTCATAAAGCAGATTTAATGCAAATTAATTGTAAGAGAAAACAACTAAAGTGTGATAACACAAGTAATATTTATTAAGCTTTCCTATAATCCTAATTAAACCTTTTTCATTATTAGATATCTTATTACAATAATAAAATCGCCTGAAACAGCAAAAACATGTTACTCATTTATTTACAGAATAAGATAACTAATATCAGTATCACATTGAAATTACGGATAATCACTACATTCATGATTTTAGGATTTTCAAGTTTACAATCCCAAAACGACACACCAAATATATTATTCATTATTGGAGACGATATGGGTGTTGATGCGCTTAGCACTTACAACATTGGTAATCTTAATGCAAATACGCCTAATCTTGATGCACTTGGTAACTCAGGAATCAAATTTACAAATGTTTGGGCTGCACCAGTTTGTTCTGCAACAAGAGCTTCTTTAATAACAGGAAAGTATGGAATTCATAATGGTGTAAACACTGTACCTGGACAATTAAGTACCTCACATAAATCCATTTTCAAAGAGATTAAAACACAAAGCAACGATCTATATAAAACCTGTGTGATTGGGAAATGGCATTTAGCTAGGAGAAATAACTATAATCACCCTTTTGAACATGGTGTTGATGATTTTATGGGTGTTTTTAATGCTGGCGTAAAAGATTATTACCAATGGGAAAAATATGAAAATAGCAAGGTAGAAACCTGTAATACATACGCTACACAATACTTTACAGATTACGCCATAGACTGGATTAAAAAACAGGATCAACCTTGGTTTATGTGGTTAGCCCATGTTGCACCACATGCACCGTTCCAAAAGCCTCCTAATGGGACTTACAACACTGAAAACGTAAATACTAATACAGGAAAATACCGAGCAATGATAGAATCGTTGGACTATGAAATTGGGAGACTTCTAAAGAACATTCCTAAAAAGACATTGAAGAATACGGTTATTGTTTTTTTAGGAGATAACGGCACTCCAGGACGGATGGTTTCAGGATTCCCTTTGCGCAAAGGCAAAGGCACTGTTTATCAAGGAGGCATTAATGTACCATTACTAATTTCAGGAAAAGGGGTACGTCGCAAAAACACCGAAGAAGATGCTTTAATTAACATAAGCGACTTTTATGCAACATTTTCTCAAATGGTAAACCCAAATGTGTTTCCTAATAATATTTATAGTGATGGTATAAGCTTTAAACATTTACTTAACAATTCCAATGCAAAAGAAAGAACTTATAATTTTATGTCATTAGGAGTAAACAGAAGGATTAAAACTACTGCCTATACCGTAAGAAACGCTCAATATAAATTAATTGATAATGGCGAAAGTTATGAGTTTTATGACCTAGTGGCTGACCCTTTTGAACTGAAAAATCTAGCTGAAGGAGATTTAAATATTACACAACAGCAAGCAAAAACAGAACTTACTAGTACATTGATTGAAATAAGAGGCACATAGCTTAAATAAGCTACTCTTATAAATGTATAAAAGTCCATTATTTGGACTTTTATACGTGCTGATTAATCAAAATCATCTCAAATAAGAATTAATGATATATATTTTTGAGGAAGCTATTTTTGTTCCCAAATACTTTCCATTTCTTCAAGGGTTTTTCCTTTGGTTTCCGGGACTTTTTTAAAGACAAAATAAACCGAGAGGATAGCGCCTAAGGTATATAAACTATAGGCGAAAGCTAATCCCATTGATCCGAGTAACATTGGAAACGTTAGTGTTACTATAAAATTAGCTATCCATTGCGACAAACCAGCAATTGCTAACCCCACACCTCTAATTTGGTTCGGGAACATTTCGCCTAACATCACCCACATCACAGGACCCCAAGAAAAGTTAAACAACATTACATAGGCATTAGCTGCAATAAGTGCAAGCATACCCATACCATCACTTAGTTGTAACGTTTCTTGTCCTGTGGCGGCATTAAGTTCTAGAGAACCTGTTGAAAAAGCATAAACAACAAGAGCCAAAGTAATACTCATACCTATTGACCCAATCATAAGTATAGGCTTTCTTCCAATTCTATCAACTAGAAATAAAGACAATACAACACCAGCAATACTCAAGGCTCCAGAAATCACATTAATTAATAATGAATCTCCCTCGTCAAAACCAACGGCTTGCCATAGTACAGCTCCATAGTAAAAGACTACGTTTATACCAACAAACTGTTGAAATGCGGCAAGCCCAATACCTACCCAAACAATAGGTTTTATCCGACCTAAAGTTTTATCATATAAATCTGAAAACCTTGGTTTATGATCTGAAGATAGCGATGCATCTATTTCTTGCACCTTTTTTTCACCAGAAAGCGCCCCATAAAGTTTGCTTAATATTTTTTGCGCTTTAGTCTTTTCGTTTTTTGCAACGAGATATCTTGGACTTTCAGGAATAAATAATAATGAAATGAAGAAAATAGTTGCTGGAATTAATTCTATCCAAAACATCCATCGCCAGGTTTCATAATCCCACCAAAACAGATTTAATGCAGACCCCGAAATATCGGCTAATTTGTAGTTACTTAGGAATGAAAAAAACAAACCTGCGATAATAGCTATTTGCTGTGTAGTTGCTAATGCACCGCGATATTTGGCGGGGGCAATCTCGCTGATATATGCTGGAGCCATAACTGAAGCAGCTCCAACCCCTAAACCACCAAGAATCCTGTAAATTATAAATTCTATTGAAGATGTGGCAATACCAGAACCCCATGCGGACACTATAAACAAAATAGAAGCAACAATTAGCATAGATCTTCTTCCATATAAGTCCGCCAGTTTACCTGCAAAAAAAGCGCCTACCGCACAACCCAATAGCATGGATGCAACGTTAAACCCACTACCAATATTTTGTGCCTCAAAAGCTATTTCCAATCCTTTTACCGTACCGTTTATAACGCCACTATCAAATCCAAAAAGAAATCCTCCTAAAGTAGCTACTAAGGTTATTCCGATGACATATAACTTGTTTACATTTTCTTCTGTTGTCAACATAATGAGTTTTAAAAATTAGTAATATTTCTTTTGGAGCTTCTGAGTTTAATCAGTAAAAATATACCAATTATATATATTGATTAATAATATTCTCAAATAGCTCTTGTTTACCGCTAGTTAGAGACAATTCACCATTATCATTAGCAATATCATAAAGCGCTTTCATATCTAATTTACCATCTTCAAAATCTTTTCCTTTTCCAGAATCAAAAGAACTGTAGCGTTGCACTCTTAAGTTTTCATATTGAGATGAAGACATAATTTTATCCGCAGTAATTAAAGCTCTAGCAAATGTATCCGCACCACCTATATGCGCTAAGAAAATGTCTTCTAAGTCGGTTGAGTTTCTTCTAATTTTAGCATCAAAATTAACACCTCCACCTTGTAAGCCTCCTGCCTTTAGGAATACTAACATAGCTTCGGTGGTCTCTTGGATGTTATTTGGGAACTGATCTGTATCCCATCCATTTTGATAATCCCCTCGATTTGCATCAATACTTCCCAACATACCTGCACTAGCAGATACTTCCAATTCATGTTGGAACGTATGTTGCGCTAGAGTAGCATGATTAACTTCAATATTCATTTTGAAATCTTTTTCTAAATCATACTCCTTTAGGAAACCAATTGCTGTGGCCGCATCAAAATCATACTGGTGTTTCATAGGCTCCATAGGTTTAGGTTCAATAAAGAAAGTACCTTTAAAACCTTGACTTCTGGCATAATCTTTCGCCATGGTTAATAACTGTGCCATATGGTCCAACTCACGTTTCATATCTGTATTCAACAGAGACATGTAACCTTCACGACCACCCCAAAACACATAATTTTCACCACCTAAAGCGATGGTAGCATCTAGGGCTAATTTAATTTGAGCACCGGCTCTCGCCACCACATTAAATTCAGGATTGGTAGCGGCCCCATTCATATATCTTGGATTTGAAAAACAATTTGCTGTCCCCCACAACAATCTTTTACCAGTTTCAGCTTGTTTTCCTTTTAGGTAATCTACTATGCTTTCTAATCTCTTTTCGGATTCTGAAAATGTTGGTGCTTCTTGTACTAAATCATAATCATGGAAACAGTAATAGTCAAAACCCATTTTTGAAATGAATTCAAAAGCAGCATCAGCTTTATCTTTTGCGGCTTGAATAGGGTCTGAAGCTTGATCCCAAGGGAAATTTTGGGTTCCCGGACCAAACGGGTCTGCCCCTTGCCCGCAGAAGGTATGCCAATATGCAATAGCAAACTTAAAATGCTCTCGCATCGTTTTACCTGCAACTACTTGCTCTGGATTATAGTATTTAAATGCTAACGGATTGTCAGACTCTCTTCCTTCGTATTTTATGGCATCAATGCCTTTAAAATATTCCATTTTTATAATATTATTTATTTGTAAGTATAGTTTCTAATTCTTTTTTCCAGTTTAAATAAGCCTCTTGATAAGGTGCTTTATTCCCTAATGGTTTAAATGTCATCACATGATCGTTTTTAGTGATATTAGCTCCAAATTTTTCAAAATCACCATCGGTTAATCCAGCTGCTCTTGCTGCTCCAACAGCACCCGTAGTATTATAAATTTCTATTTCGTGTCCAATCAATGTAGCTACCGTATTGGAAAAAATTTCAGCACGGAACAAATTGTCATTCCCAGCACGAATTACATTTATTTCGGCATTATCATCCTTTAGAATTTCCATACCATACACAAAAGCAAAAGCAATACCCTCTAATGCAGCCCTATACAAATGGGAATTGTTATGAAGATTCAAATTAAAATTTAAAAAATGTGCTCCTATATTTTTGCTATTCAGCATGCGTTCAGCACCATTTCCAAAAGGAATAATTACAACACCATCTGAACCAATAGGCACATCAGCAGCTTTATTATTCATAGCTTCATAAGAGTCAATACCAATATTATCTTTTAACCATCGGTACAAAATCCCACAGCTATTTATACACAATAACTTACCTACAGTTGTATTATCAGGCGTGTAATTTACATGTATAAAATGATTGATTCTTGAGGCTTCTTTGGACTTCAACTTGTTCGTCACAGCATAAACAACACCAGAAGTACCCCCAGTTGCAGCTACCTCACCATGATTAAAAATATTTAATGATAGGGCATTGTTGGGTTGATCTCCGGCTCTATAGGTTACAGGAACGCCTGCAGGTATTCCTGTTGCTTCAAAAGCGGTTTCAGTGGTAAAACCTTGATTTGTGAAATTATCAACTATTGCTGGTGTTAAATCTTTATCAATACCATAAAAGAATAACAATGATTCTGCTAAGGTATCGTTTTTATAATCCCAAAGGATACCTTCCGACAAGCCGTTTTTCGTAGTTGTAATATCACCAGTAAGTTTATAAGCAATATAATCTCCTGGAAGCATATATTTATAAACTTGGTTGTAGATTTCAGGCTCATTATCTTTAACCCATTTTAATTTTGATGCCGTGAAATTACCTGGAGAATTCAATAAATGGTTTGCACAAAAATTTTCACCTAACCCTTTGTGCGCGGTTTCTCCAATACCAACAGCTCTACTATCACACCATATTATGGAATTGCGTAATGCACTACCCGTTTCATCTACAATAACCAAACCGTGCATTTGATACGAAATACCAATAGCAGAAATTTTAGAGGCATCTATACCACTCTCTTTAATCGCGCGCTTTGTCCCTGCACAAATATACTCCCACCATACGTTTGGATCTTGCTCCGCCCAGTCATGCTGCAGCGCAATAATTTCCATTTCGCTTTGTGGCTCGTTCAGTGTTATAATACTTTCCCCAGTATTAGCATCAACAATAGCCACTTTAATGGAAGAACTCCCCAAATCATATCCTATATAATACACTTAGTTGGTTTTTAATTGGAATGTTGAAAGTTAGGAATTCAACACCAGTAATCCATCATGAGGCAATAAATATGGAATCCATTTTACGAAAAATTTAAGTATCTAAAATTTTATTTCAATTATGTTAAGTCCCGTTAATTTTATCGACTTAACTCCCCAGTTATGTATCTTTACGTTTAAAATTTTTAGAATGCAAAAAACATATTACGACCCCGCAGACCTTAGAAAATTTGGTAAAATAACAGAATGGAGCGAGGAATTAGGAAACAAATTTTTTGAGTATTACGGTAAGGTTTTTGAAGAAGGCGCCCTAACAGCTAGAGAAAAATCGTTAATCGCCCTTGCCGTTGCGCATACCGAGCAATGCCCGTATTGCATTGATGCTTATACTAAAGACGGACTGCAACGCGGCGTTACTAAAGAAGAAATGATGGAAGCCATTCACGTTGGAGCAGCCATTAAAAGTGGTGCAACTTTAGTGCATGGTGTGCAAATGATGAATAAGGTGAATAAGTTGGATGGGTAGTTTATTTTGGGCGTTACCCCAAGGGTCGGGCTTTCGGCAGTCGCTCTCTCCTGCGTCGAGGAGCTTCAACAAATGCCTCTATCCCTAACGCAAGTTAGAACTTCTTCAAAACAGTAGTTTTTAATAATGAATATGACAAAACTAAAAACACAATCCCTACATAAACGCGAAAGCGCATTAGCAAAAAGCAAAAAGCAGTTAGAAATCTTATCTAACGGAATTTTTCAAAATGGGGAATTACCAACATTTGCAAAAAAAATAGCTGAGACTAATCAATTTCCACTGAAAGCAAAAACACTGGAAATCCTTCAAATAAATGTGGGTTACATGTGCAACCAAGTGTGCGAGCATTGTCATGTAGATGCAGGTCCAGATCGAAAGGAAATTATGACCAAAGAAACCATGCAGCAATGTTTAGAAGTCATTAAAAACACTGGTGCACATACTTTGGATTTAACTGGTGGTGCCCCAGAAATGAATCCAAATTTTAGGTGGTTTGTTGAAGAAGCTTCAAAAGCGGGAATTAAAGATTTTATAGTCCGCTCTAACCTTACCATTATTAGAGCTAATAAAAAATATTACGATCTTCCAGAATTCTTTAAAAAACACAATGTACACGTGGTAAGCTCTATGCCACATTGGACTAGAGGAAAAACAGACAAACAACGCGGTGATGGTGTTTTTGATGCTTCTATAAAGGCATTACAAGAATTGAATGCTGTTGGTTACGGTATGCCAGAAAGCAGCTTGCGCTTAGATTTGGTTTACAACCCATCAGGCGCCTTTTTACCAGGAGATCAAATGTCTATGGAAAAAGATTTCAAAAAAGCGTTGAAGGAAGATTTCGGCATACAGTTTCACAATTTATTTGCTATTACGAATTTACCTATTTCAAGATTTTTAGATTACCTAATTGCTTCTGAAAACTATGAAGATTACATGTATCAATTGGTGGAAGCCTATAATCCAGCAGCTGTAGCCAATGTAATGTGCACCAACACTCTTTCTGTAAGTTGGGATGGCTTTTTATACGATTGCGATTTTAACCAAATGTTGGAGTTGCCTGTAAACAGTAAGATAAAACACATTTCAGAATACAACGAGTCTCTTTTAGAAGGCCGCAATATTGTAATTTCGCAACACTGCTACGGTTGTACTGCTGGAGCAGGAAGTAGTTGCCAAGGCACAGTAGCGTAAATCATAAATCTATGAAACGTGTGCTTCTATTACTTTGTGTTGGTATTTCATTCTCTGGTTTCTCACAGAGAAAATTAGCCAAATTACTAAAGGAACAAAACACTGAATCTATTCCTTATATTTCAGTAGATTCATTACAAAAAATACAGCATGACGTTATTTTATTGGATTCTAGAGAGATAAAGGAATTTGAAACCAGCCACTTAAAAGACGCCATTTGCGTAGGCTATGACAGTTTTAACCTAAAGAAAACTACAGCCAAATTACCTAATAAAAATGCTAACATTGTTGTTTATTGTTCTTTAGGCATTCGTTCTGAAGATATTACTGAAAAATTAAAAAGTGCAGGTTATAAGAATGTACTCAATCTATATGGCGGTATTTTTCAATGGAAAAACAACGATTTAGAGATCGTAAATTCTAAGCAAAAAGCAACGGACACGGTGCATGTATTTTCTGAAGAATGGAGTAAATGGCTTAAAAAAGGTATAAAAAAATATGATTAAAGATCTTGTTATTGTTTTTGTAAAAAACATAAAACTGGGAAAAGTTAAAACGCGACTTGCAAAAACTATTGGTAATCAAGGAGCATTTGAGGTTTACAAAGAGTTAGTAGAAATTACTGAAATTGCCACAAGTGAGGTTATAGCAGATAAACGCATTTATTTTTCTGATGTTATAATTGAAGAAAAGTGGCAAGGTTTTGGGAAGTTTGTACAACAAGGTGAAGACCTTGGCGCACGCATGAAAAACGCTTTCAAAAAAGGTTTTGAAGATGGCTATGAACGTATTGTTTTGATTGGTTCAGATTTACCAGACATTACTGCACCTCATATTGAAAAAGGATTAGAAGTCTTAAAGAAAAAAAACGTTGTTTTTGGACCAGCGGTTGATGGTGGTTATTATCTAGTAGGACAAACCAAAATTCACGATTGTATTTTTGACAATATGCCCTGGAGTGCATCTAACTTATTGGAGACTACATTTCATAGGTTGAATGATTATAACATTACTTTCGATACATTAGAAACTTTAAATGATATTGACACTATAGCAGATTTAGAAGCTTCAAAATTCTACCAAAACAACCCTCAGCTTCAGGAAAAAATTAAACTTTTAAGGTAAGTGTGAAATTACTTATAAGTTTTTCCGACTCATTTAGGCATATATGAATCTTAAGGCTTATGCAAAAACTTCTACTTTCTATAGCATTAATAGTAACTTACTCTCCAAGTTACGCACAATGCACCGCCTCAGCAAGTAGCTTTGGTAATAACACAAATAACGCTACATATAATGTTTCTGGTGATGTATCGATCACTTTAAATTCTGACAATACTATTACGCTAGATTTAGGTGCCAATTTTCAAACAGCAGATGGTCCTGATATTAGAGCATATTTAGTAAATTCTAATGGTTTATCAAATACCCAACTACAAGGCACTAAAATAGCCGATTTAGAAAATATTATGTTTGGGTTAGTAGGCTGTGGATTTGGAAGATGTAACCCTGAAATCTCACCTAATGGCGCTAAATCTTTCACAGTTGCAATACCTAACGGACGAGATATCAGAGATTATGATAAAGTATTCTTTTATTGTTTGGAGTTCAATGCTTTTTGGGATGTTGGTGAGTTCACCTCCTTTTCAGAATCCAACTGTGCTTTGCTTAACTTAAATAATATCTTTAAACCAGAGGATTTCAAAACATATCCTAATCCTGTAAAAAATATATTAACTATTGAAAACAACAAACAACTGGAACTTTCGGCGACAATTTTCAATGTTTTAGGAAAGGAAGTTTTAAAAACAAAAAATACCAAAAATACATTTATAGAAATAAATTTATCAACTCTAAAAGCTGGCGTATATTTGTTACAGACAAAACATAAAGATGTAACATTTACAAAACGCATCATTAAGCAATAATCCATGATAAAATTTATAAACGAAACTGTTGATTATCTTAAAGAGAAAGGATTCGATAATCCAGAAATTGGTATTATTTTAGGCACTGGCCTTGGTCAGCTAATTAATGAAGTTGAAATCCTAAAAGAGGTAAGTTATAATCACATACCAAATTTTCCAACAGCCACTGTAGAATTCCATAAGGGGAAACTCATTTTTGGCAAACTTGCAGGTAAAAAAGTAATCGTTATGCAAGGGCGTTTTCATCTGTACGAAGGCTACAGCTTGCAGGATGTCACATATCCAGTTCGCATTATGGAAAAACTTGGCATTCATACATTACTTGTATCAAATGCGGCCGGTGCGATAAATTTGAACTTCAAAAAAGGAGAATTAATGTTGATTGAAGATCATATAAATCTTCAAGGAAGTTCTCCGTTGGCTTTTAAAGGCGTTGAACAATTAGGAGAACGCTTTGTAGATATGAGTGCACCTTATGACACAGCTTTAAATACTGCATTCAAAAACATAGCCCAAACCAATAACATAAAACTGCATGAAGGCGTTTATGTTAGTGTTGTTGGCCCACAATTAGAGACTAGAGTAGAGTACCGCATGTTAAAAATAATGGGAGCTGATGCCGTAGGTATGAGTACGGTTCCTGAAGTTATTGTAGCTAATCATTTAAAATTAAAAGTAGCTGCGGTGTCAGTTTTAACAGATGAATGCGACCCAGATAACCTAGAACCAGTAAACATTGCCGAAATTATTGCTATGGCAGGAAAAGCCGAACCTGATATGGTAACCCTTTTTAAAGAATTAATTAAATCTTTATAAGTATTCAGTCACAGTCGCAGTTTTCAGTATTACTGCGATACACATCTGTAAACTGATACTACAAATTGAAATAAATGAGTACATACTTAGAAACTACCCACGACGTATACAAAGAAGCAGCTTTAACCCCAGATGTTGGCTTATGTTGCACCACAAACCCAATTTGGGAACTACCAGGATTAAAAATTCCAAAAATTATGCAAGAGATGAATTACGGCTGTGGTTCTACTGTGCATGCCCGAGATTTAACCAATAATCCCAAAATGCTTTATGTTGGTGTTGGTGGTGGCATGGAGTTATTACAATTCTCTTATTTCAATCGTCAAAAAGGAGGTGTGATTGGTGTTGATGTGGTAGATGAAATGTTGGAGGCCTCAAGAAAGAACTTTACAGAAGCCGAAGCTCAAAACGATTGGTTTAAAAGTGAATATGTAGATCTTAAAAAAGGAGACGCACTTAACCTGCCTGTTGAAGATGATTCTATTGATGTAGCGGCGCAAAACTGTCTATTTAATATTTTTAAAGCGGAAGATTTAAAAAAGGCTATTGCCGAAATGTACCGTGTTTTAAAACCTCACGGACGTTTGGTAATGAGCGATCCTACTTGTGAGCAACCTATGAATGATACTTTGCGCAACGATGAGCGTTTAAGAGCACTATGCCTTAGCGGAAGCTTACCAATTGCAGATTATGTAAAGGCCTTGACCGACGCTGGTTTTGGAACCATTGAGATTAGAGCACGCAAGCCTTATCGCATTTTAGATCCTAAACATTATCCAACCAACGAATTGATTTACATCGAGTCGATTGAAGTTGCTGCTATTAAGGACCCAATGCCAGAAGATGGTCCATGTATTTTTACTGGAAAAGCGGCAATCTATTATGGAGAAGACGACTATTTTGATGATAAAAAAGGACATGTTTTACTTAAAAATCAACCTTTAGCTATTTGTGATAAAACCGCTGGAGCGTTAGCAAATTTAAATCGGCATGATATTTTCATAAGTGAATCTACATACCACTATGATGGTGGTGGCTGTTGTTAGATAAACATTATATTGCTTATGAAATCTTGGTGCCTCATATTATTAATTACCTGTTTCTTGTTTTCCTGCTCTGGAAGTAAAAATGTTATTAGTGAAACTAAGACCAGTCAAAAACAAGCTACTTCTGACACAATAAGTACTACCACAAAAGAGGTCATTAAAATGACCGATTCGCTATATGTTCCAGATTCAGAAGAGGAAATAAAAGTACTAAGTGAACCTATTTTAGAGCTAGAACCAAAATTAAACCGCTTTAAACATGACAGATTTAATAAGCTTCTTAAAAAACATGTTTCTAAAATTGGTAATGTAAACTATGAGGCCATTAAATCAGATTGGGATGAACTTCAAACTTATATCGCGGAATTAGGTAAAAACATACCCAAAGCAGATTGGTCTAAAAATCAAAAATTAGCCTACTGGATTAATGCTTACAATGCTATGACCATTGATTTAATTCTGCGCCATTATCCTTTAAAAGGCATAAAAGACATCAAAAATCCTTGGAAACAACGTTATTGGAAATTAGGTGAAAAATGGTATAATCTGGATGAGATTGAACATCAAATTTTACGAAAAATGGATGAACCTCGAATTCATTTTGCCATTGTTTGCGCATCATTTTCTTGTCCGAAACTGCAAAACGCAGCATTTACAGCCTCAGATTTAGAGATACAATTGACTGAAGTAACAAAGGCGTTTTTAAGTGATCTTGAAAGAAATTCAATTTCAGAAAACAGTTTAGAACTGTCAAAAATCTTTCAATGGTTTGGTAAAGATTTTAAACAAAATGGTTCTTTAATAGATTTTTTAAATCAGTATACTGATATACAAATTTCTGATAAAGCTAAGATTAGTTTTAAAGATTATAACTGGGATTTGAATGAATAAAATTTCAATCGTCATACCCGTTTTAAATGAAGTAGAAAACATTGACAAGCTGCTCAATTATCTTTTTAAAAATTCATCAAGAGAAAATATTGCGGATATTATTGTAGTTGATGGCGGAAGTACAGATGGCACAAACTACGTAGTTCAAGCTTTTGATACTTCTTTCAATGTTCAGCTAGTATCTTCAGCAAAAGGACGTGCTAAACAAATGAATAGCGGTGCTAAATATGCAAAGGGCGACATTCTTTATTTTTTGCATGCGGACTCTTATCCACCAAAACGTTTTGATGAGCATATAATTAAAGAGGTTAAAAAAACGAACAACGCAGGTTGTTTCAGAATGCGATTTGATAGCGACCATTGGTGGCTAAAATTGGCAAGTTGGTTAACTGCTTTACCTTTTAGAGCGAGTCGTGGTGGAGACCAAAGTCAGTTTATCACAAAAACACTTTTTAATAAAATTGGAGGTTATGACGAGTCTTTTGCTATTTATGAGGATAACGATCTTATTAAAAAATTATATGCGTTAAATGAATTTGTGGTTATCCCAAAGTGGTTAAAAACCTCAGCAAGATGCTATGAAAAACATGGTATTTGGAAAACGCAATTTCACTTTTGGCGCATTCATCTTAAAAGTCGTTTGGGGGCTTCTCCAAAGGAATTAAAGTCGTACTACATTGAAAACTTGATTGAAGCTTAGCTCTTATTCCTTCCCTTTTCGTCTGGATATAAATCTTTCACTACATCGCTTTGAAATACTTCTTTAGTATCAATATTTACCGCAGATAGTTTTCCAAAAAATGCGGCTCCTGTATCAATATTCCAAACATTAATGGCATTCATGGGTTCGTATTTCCCATAATTTATAGTTGGTGTATGACCAATATAAATTTCATTATAATGCTTAAGTCTTTTTGGATATAACTCTGAATTTTTCTGAATACGTTTATCCATAGTTAATGCCATTTCCCAAAGCGTTCTATCAAAATAGAGCGTAGTTAAAAACACCTCTTTTTTTACCCCATGCATTGATGTAAAACCAGCATGCAAAAACAATCGGTTGTTATCATCAATATGATACATTATCAGATTTTCAAAAAAGCTAAGATGCTTACTTTTGTCTTTATCAGTAAACCCCTCATAACTCTCCATGGTCTCCTTACCACCATGCATATACCAGGTTTGATTTACTTCTCCACTTCGTAACCAATCTTCGGCCCAAACATCATGGTTGCCTTTAATAAAAATACATTTAAATTTTTCAGAAAGCTCTATCAAAAACTGAATAACCTGAGCAGATTCGCTCCAACCATCAACATAATCTCCCATAAAAATAAGCCGATCTTCCTCTGTTAATTCTAAAGTATTTAATAATTGAATTAAGGCTTTAAGTCCGCCATGAATATCGCCAATCGCAAAAGTTCGCATGTAAAATTTGTTTTTGACAAAACTATTATTTTACTTTAAAATTCTGTTAGATTTATATTAAATCTTAACGCCTAAATAATCTTTGCATGACATCTATTGATGTTTTATTGGTAGTACTCCTTTCTCTTGGTGCAATTCAAGGTTTAATTTACGGTATTATCTTATGGCGAACACGCCATCAAAATCGTCTAGCCAATACATTTCTTGCTACTATTTTATGCTTTTTCGCATATCGTCTAGTCGTAGAAATTTTAAAGTTCTTCGATATTGGTTTTTACGATTTTTGGTATCATATTTTATTAGAATATAATTGGATTTATGGGGCGCTTATTTTCTTTTTCGTGAAAGCTTATGTAACGCCGAATTTCAAATTAGACTTCAAAAAAGATTGGATTCACTTTTTACCAGTTATCATAGAATTTATTTGGAGTAACTTCATTAAATCGCAAAATTTTTATTGGGATGGCACCAAAGAAAGTTTATCATGGCTAGGGTATTATGGTTACGTAGTTTGGATGCACTATCCAACAATGTATGTAGTATCAACACTACTCATTATCTTTTACTGTATAAAAGCAGAACACCTTTTAAAAAATGCTTATCAAAAACATGAAATTATACAAGAAAACACCAAATGGATTGCACGCTTAGTCAAAGTATTGAAACTATTTGCCATTTTCATTTTAATAATCGTGATGACTGATTTAATATTTTTTGATTATGCCTTTAACCGCTGGTACAATCACCCTCTTTTTATTGGTTTGGCAGCCATAACATATTGGTTAGGGATAGAAGGATTTAACAGAAGATATACTTTAGCTTATAAACCATCGGTACAACTTTCAGATAAAGAAAAAATACAACTTGAATCTCTTGCAGAAGATATTGGCAAAGTTATGCAAGAGGAAAAATTATTTAAAAATCCAGATTTGAATCTCACCAATTTTTCAGAACATTTTGACGTAAAACCTTATTTAATTACCAAATGTTTGAATATCATTTTTAAAAAGAAATTCAACGATTTCATAAATGAATATCGCATTGAAGAAGTAAAGCGTTTACTGAAAGAAGGAAACGATCAACAATATACACTTTTGGCCTTGGCATACGAATCTGGATTCAATTCTAAAGCGTCTTTTAATCGCGCAGTTAAAAAAATTACCGGACAATCTCCAAGTGCATTAAAAACAACCTAAACTAGGTATCAATTATAGAATTGATACGTTTTGCTTGTTGAAAAAAGGTCTCATTTCTCCAATTGAGTCGATTTTCATAAGGTTTCATCGCACCTTTGTTTCATCAAAATACAGAAACGATGAGAACACTATTTTTATTTACCTTAGTTACTTTTCAATTAAGTTTTTCACAAACCAAAATTAATTACGGTACGCCCAATGAAAGCACCAAACTCCCTGAAAAACTAACATCCTTGAAACGAAAGATTCATGTAAATCACTTTCCAAAAGTTAATAATCCCGTAAAAATTAAAGACAGATATTATTGGAAACATGCTACTGGCATCTTGACTGAAGAAACAGATATTACCATTATTGAATACGGTGCATATTTATTCTATAACGGTAAATGGAACTTACGCAAAACCTATAATATTAAAGAACTTGATAAAACTTTTAAAACCAAAAACCAAAAGCTTTTGCAAGGGCAGCCCTATGTTTGGAGCAATAACTGGAGAACCGATAGCCGCCTTTTTGGAGGTTGGGCCATGTGGTATTTTATTGGGCAAACTTCTAAAGGTAAACTTATATGTGGTTATGAAACCATTCACACAACTGATAATCTAATAAAATAAATATTATGAAAAAGATCGCATTAATTTTACTTATCTCAGTTAGCACAATAAGTGCACAAAAACGAACAATAGACACAAAAAGCAGTATAATTAATTGGACTGGAAAAGCGGCCTTTAGTGCTTACAGTCTCACTGGAACACTTAAAACAAAAGAAGGCTATATCAGCATTAAGAATGATAGTATTAGAGAGCTCTTCATTATCATAGATATGAAAAGTCTGGATCATGAAAACGCGGATTTAAAAAAACATTTGAGAAGCAAAGATTTTTTTGAGGTGAAAAAATATGCTACTGCTACTTTTGAACTAAAAGCTCCTGTAAATATTGGTAAAAATGAGTTTATTCTTAAAGGCACCATGAAAATAAAGGAGAAGACTTTTGAAGAATCGATAAATGTAATTTACAATACAGAAGAAGCCGTTTTAAATTTCAATAGCTCTTTGGACAGAACAAAATATGGTGTAACTTTTAATTCGCCCAATTTCTTCAAAAAACTAAAACAGAATGCCATTGCCGATGAATTTCAGATTAAAGGAAAGGTTGTATTTAACTAAGGGGTTTAAGTATTCTATAATACATCAAAAAAAAACAACTTCTAGTTCTAATCCTACCCTTGGTAGGATTAGTTAAATTTATGTTCTAGACTAAAAATACTGGCCAATACCAAACACAAATCCTTTAGTAGCATTTTCTGAAATACCATAGCCATAATCTATTCTAAAAATGGCATTGTATATTTTTTTATGAATGAAGCGCAATCCAAATCCTGGATATATTTTTACATTGTCTCTACGGCTAAAATCCCCAAAATCACCTCCAGGGTTTCGCCATGTACCAGCATCAACAAAGGCATTACCTTGCAGAACGAACCAGTCTTTTTCATATAAAGTATGGCGATATTCCGTGTTTAAAAGAATAACACCTGTACCTCTATCAATGGTATTACCCACACCTCTTATATTTAGATTGTTATCCACAGAAAAAGGCGCAAAAGGCGTTTCGTCATTTGAAGATAATCCCATTCTTAATCTATTGGCCCAATTCCCTTTATCACCAACACGTTTGAAATAGAACAAATCATTCCAACCGATAAAGAAATCCGGGAGCATGTTATCGGTAGATGTGACATATTGTAAATTAAGAACGCTTCTAAATCCATCAATATACTGGTAATCGTAATTCAAATTATTATGCTCATAAATTCCTTTTGCTAACCATTTGTGCACCACTAATTCAGGTCTATTATTTATATTTTCACCAATAAACTTATAATCTTCAGTAAAATAGTTAATACCCAACTCCATCCTATTATGAAAATTGAAACGGTATAACCCTAAAACTTCATAACTTTTATTATTGTACTTGTACTGTGCGGTCTCATTATCAAAAAACACAGGCTCCTGGGTAGTTAGATCTTGATAATTTGCCGCCAAACCCCAATGGCGTGAAAACAAAAAAGGCGCTCTAAAATTAATGGCGTGCGAATCGAAGACATCTTTTTGATAAAAACCACCGAAGATGATATTTTGTCCGAGCGTATTAAACTCATAAAGCCCAATGCGGTATGCGAATTCATCATTATCAGTAGTGAAAAAATTTACTGATGGTATTAGGGTGAAATTCTCTTCAATATTGTAAAAAACGTTATACTCATTATTTTTAGAGTGAAACACTTGAAAATATGCGTGAGACACTGAAGGCAGGCGCTTAATCAGTTTGATATCTTCTTGAATTTTCAATGAGTCTAAAGGCTGCCCAGGTTTTACAGCTGAAATTTTTATAATGAAAGACGATTTAAGTTTTTCGTTTCCCTGAACTTTTAAATCTGCAACTACTGGTTCTTGCGCATTTACTTGAACAAAAACACATAGCAAACCAATAAGCAGAAATAAGTACTTCATCATTCAACCACAAAGGATGACATTATAACTTCGTTTACCCAATTATCTAAACTTACATCCATAACTGTAAACACATAAGTCTCACCTTTTACCAAATCTGGAGGTGTTCCTTGGGTAATATTCAAAACTACATTATTTAATTTATAATATTGAAAATTATTTTCGTTGGTATAGGTTCCAGAAATAAGACTTAAATCTTCGGTGGATAACACCTGAAAGAAAATAGCATTTTCCTCGGCTGAATTCACATCCCAAGTAAATTTAGGCATTAAAGATTCTTCTTGATTTATGTTGAAGGTATCCAAACTCCAAACAGTAGGTCTTGTTGTAACTTTAGAACGAATTGGGGTTGAGATTTCTATCTGATTGTTTTTTTCAAAGAGTACAACAAACCATTTACAATCTGAATGCACTTTAAATACACGAAGTGCCCCTTGAAAAAAAGGATCAGAATTCTCAGGAATTAATTGATACTTTGAGAAATCTTGTGCATCATCATCAAAAGATTGATATAGTTTAAAATTAGAAGCACCCTCCTCTGGATAGAAATAAACATTTACAGTTTCTGGTATTACATTGTCACTCGCAGCACAAGCAATAACTTCGTTTTCTATGAATATTTTATTTGCTATAAAATTAGATAGAACAATTTCGTTATCGAAAAGTATCTCTGGGTTATCATCGTTAACACAAGATATCAACACGAAGAAAAGTAAGATGTAGAGCAGTTTTTTCAATTAGTTCGTTTTATAATATTGTTTTATAATTTCTTCAGCAGGTTTATTTTGTGGCGTAAATCTTGAGTTTTCTTCTCCTCCGCTATTTTCATGATTTATAAACCATTTCCAAACAAATCCTCCCGCAAACCAATCTTCTTTCCAAAAGGTCTCAAACAATGCTTTTGTTGTATTGGTTTGTGCTTCCAGATTTACATGAGTCATACTTCTATCACTCTTCCAAGGTTCTTTACCCGCATAGTCTACACTTCTATATCCGAACTCGGTAAACAAAATAGGCTTATGATGTTTTAACGATAGCCCTTTAATTGTATTTTTATGAGTATTCCACCCGTGCATACATTCTTCAAAAGTTGGGGTTTTATTATCACTTACAGGAAAATATGCATCAACGCCAATAAAATCTAATTCATTCCAAAAAGGCGTTCGTTTAAACTCATCCCAATTGGCAGCGTATGTTAACTTTCCTTTATAAATAGCTTTTATCTTTTTAATTAAATCTAGCCAATAATCTGGTCTATTGGCGATAAAACGCTCTAATTCTGTACCAATACAAAGTATGTCGACATTAAGTTGCTGCCCTAACATTGCATAGTCTAAAATAAATTTGGAATAAGAGATTTCTAATTGTTTCCAATCCTCTTCATTATCCATTTCAATAAAGCCTGTAAACTCACCTCGCCACACCCAAATTTGTGGCTTTAGCATAATTTTGATGCCTTTTTCTCGAAGCTCACCAATATACTGCTTAGCTCCCTCTGCAGTTTCTCCAAACCACTGGCGTTGTGTATTATAAATAACTTCGGGATGTTTTAAATTACGAATAAACCCAAACGGCATAACAGCAACGTAGTTTGCATTTACATTAACAACAGGGTTTACGTGCGCATCGGTAACTTTTGAATTTGCCGACACAAAACTTACACCATTAATTTTAGGAATTTGCCCTGTACAAGATTGCAATCCAATTAGTAGAACCAAAAAAAGGAGTTTAAAAAATTTCATTGATGAATCTTTAAACTCCTAATGTACTATTATATTTTTTTCAATTTTAGAATAGCGCTCTTAAACCGATGTTAAAAGTTTGCCCCAAACCGGTATTTTTACCTCTAAAGAAATTTGAGTATAGAAATTCAACATTTAATTCATTTGTTAGCTGATATTTTGCTCCACCACCAAGAATCGTGGCATTTTGACTAAAATCGTTGGCTCCTTGGTCGTTTCCGCTAAAAGAGATGAGTTGTAAATGTTGTACTAATCCCAAAACTGTGAATTTAGAACTTGGAAAGTAACTTAAAAACACACCTGGTGTTAGGCGCAAACTGTTATATGCAAAACTTGCCTGTTCGCCAAAATTATACTCAGTATTTAGCTCTGTAAATAATTGCCAATCGCCACCCGCAAAACTATAATCATAGAAAAATCTATTTTGAAATATGAAGCCGTCTTGATCTAAAAACACACCGTCTTCTGTCTCATTATCAACTAATGGGATATGAAATGCAGTTTGGATGGTGAAGTTACCAATACTTTTAATTGGGTTAAATTTAATAGCTGGTGCAAAAGATGTTAAACCTGAGCGCGCAGAACCTCTTTCTCCATCAAATGAAAATACATCCAAAGCATCTCTACCACCAATAACATTAGAACGAATTTCGAATAACAATCCAACATTAATATTATTATTGTCTGAAACTCCTGTGAATATATCTACAGACGAGGTGAAAAATGTATTTCTTGGAATATCTCTTTTTTGAGTGCCTTCTGCGTTTCCAAATAAATCTTTAGTTTCTGTATATAAATTATTAAACCATTTGATGTCCCATTGTCCCTTTTTCAATAGAATTGACGGTGTATAAGTTTGAATTACACTCCCTTGGTTTTCGTCGTCTTCTTGTGCAAACCCCGAAAACGAGATTGCTATTAGAGTTGCTAGTGTTAGTATTCTTTTCATGATTTTTTTATTATTGATTTTTGGTTTATTGCTTGTTTATTGTCCAATTGTACTCAAAGTAACTTAACTTCCATTTTCCTTCTAATTTCTCTGATCTATATGTGTTTATAAAGTCTATTTCATCCTTTCCATTCATGGTGAAATCCTCTTTGTACCATTCCATAATTTTGGAGACTTGTACTCTATTTTTCTTAGAATTTAGCTTAATAAAATCTCCATTAATTGCTTTTTTAGTTTGTGTTTGCAACTGATCTTCCAAAGAATCAGGTAAATATGCTTGACTAATAAGCGGTGGGCATCCAACAGCTCCACAAACCAATACAAAATGAAATCTTGGTTCCTTAAAATTACCTCTTAATAATTTGTGTTCAATATCATTTAAAGTTATGTTTTTGCCACCAATATTGTGCTTGGTTTTGTCAAAAAAACCAGCATTATCTAAAGGATTTTTTGTAGGATAGTTATCAATTAACCCCTTAATTACTGATAAATTATAGGCGTTTATCCAAAAGGCTTGATAGTTCTTAGCATCATCTTTAGAGACTGAAATACCTTCCGCAATTTTTAAAACTTCGTTTAATTGTGATTGATCTTTATGAATGTCATCATAGGCTACTCTTCCGTTTGCCACATTTGTTTTGAAAAAAGCATCTGCTTTGTTAAGAAATAAATTTAAGTCTTGTGCGCTAACCGAAAAAGTAAGGGCAACAGCTACTAAAAAAGAAATATATTTTTTCATAATTAAATGGTTTGATCTTTAAATTCCTGCAACCTAAGTCTGCCATATTTAAAGAAACTTTCAAAAAAAGTTACAATTTTTTCGTGTCTTCGTGTTTTGCAATTCCTTACAAGGCAACATCAATTTAAAGCGTTTCTAAATTAGGATGACATGTTAAGTTCTTATCTTTAGGTTCGACCTATGTAGAGAAGCCTGTGATAAATATGTAAAATCTTTTACTAGCAAACAGGCCCGCGTTAGGGATTGCAGTGGTAGCTTTTGGTGAGGTACGCATCGAACCAAAACTTATAACGGAAAGCCCGACCCGACAGGGTAACGCCCAAATAAAAATAATAAAACTAACAACCCAATTATGGAGCACGTAGTTATTATAGGAAACGGAATTTCTGGCGTTACTGCGGCCAGACATATTAGAAAACTTTCCGATAAGAAAATCACCATTGTTTCTGCTGAGACCGACTACTTTTTTTCGCGTACTGCATTGATGTATGTATATATGGGGCATATGAAGTTTGAGCATACGCAACCTTATGAAAAATGGTTTTGGAAGAAAAACAGAATTGATTTGAAAAAGGGGTATGTGAAGCAGGTTGATACTAAAAGTAAGACGCTATATTTTGCTGAAGGTGATAGTTTAGCTTACGACAAATTGATAATTGCTACTGGCAGTAAACCGAATAAATTTGGGTGGCCAGGGCAGGATTTAGATGGTGTTATGGGTATGTACCATAAGCAAGATTTAGAGAACCTTGAAACATATGCGCCTAATAATAAAATGTGCAAGCGTGGGGTAATTGTGGGTGGTGGACTCATTGGTATTGAGTTGGCTGAAATGTTAAGTTCCAGAGGAATTCCCGTGACATTTTTAGTACGTGAAAAAAGTTTTTGGAATGGCGTTTTACCTGATGGCGAGAGCGCTATGATTAATCGCCACATTAAAAATCATCATATAGATTTACGATTAGGAACAAACTTACAAGAGATTAAAGCCGATGAAAACGGCAAGGTTAAATCGGTTATTATTGCCGAAACAGGAGAGGAAATCGCTTGTGATGTTGTAGGATTAACTGCCGGTGTATCGCCAAATATTGATTTTATAAAAGATTCGGTTATTGAAACAGGGCGTGGTGTAAAAGTGAACAGGTATTTAGAAACAAATATTGAGGATGTCTATGCCATTGGTGATTGTGCAGAACAGCATGAAGCCATAGACCAACGCAGACCCATTGAGGCAGTTTGGTATACAGGACGGATGATGGGAGAAACTGCGGCGCAGACTATTTGTGGAAACCGCATTCAGTATAAACCAGGACATTGGTTTAACTCTGCGAAATTCTTTGATATTGAGTACCAAACCTACGGGTGGGTATTTTCAAAACCTAGAGAGAATGAGGCTCACTTTCATTGGAAACATAAGGATGACACAAAATGTATTACAGTTTGCTACAATAAAAACACCAACCTGTTTTTAGGTATTAATACGTTTGGTATTCGAATGCGTCATGAAGTATTTGATACATGGCTCACAGAAAAACGCGATGTTGACTACGTAATACAACATTTATCAGAAGCAAATTTTGATCCTGAATTTTTCAAACGTTTTGAAAAAGATATTCTTTCAGCATTTAAAAACAATCTTATTACCGCATAATATGGCAACGATACAACGGAATATGTCTCTTACCGGAGACGCATCAAATTACCTAAATCCTTTTCAAAAAATTGGAACTGTAATTGGTTTAGGAGGATTAGCAATAATTGTATTTTCATTATTCAAAAATTTTGAAAATAAAGCACTCTGGCTAACCGTAGCTTTAGTTGCTTTAACTGGAGGCATTTTGCTTTTTGCTAAAGGCTCTTATTCTGATAAATTAGAAGGTATTAAAAATCATGGCGTCTGGTTTAAGAGTGTTTCAAGTAGAGGTTTCTGGGGATGGGTTGCTGGTGTTACGCTAACTGGTTTTTATATCATATTGTATTTCTATGAAGGTCTGTTAGGAGCTAGTTCTGATGGTAACACCGGTATTATTGCATTGTTCGATCCGTTAAGCAAATTTTTAAGTGGTAATCCTGCAAGCCAATGGTTTGTATATGGCACACTTTACACTATTGCTATTTTGGCTTTCGGGATTAAGTTTATCTGGAAATACAGACATAACCGTTACGAGCAGCTAAGAACCATTAGTGTCATGTTTTTTCAAACGGCTTTTGCGTTTTTAATTCCTGAGTTAATGGCGCGTTTGAATAGTGATGATTTTTCGTTGCCATATAATGATTTGAAAAATATGTGGCCATTAAACTATTACGCCTTTGATGGTTGGCGTATTGATCAATTTATCAATGCCGAAACTATTGGAATTGCCTTTTTAGTATTTGCAATATTATCAGTATTTGTGATCTCTCCATTTCTTACCTATAAATATGGGAAACGTTGGTATTGTTCATGGGTTTGTGGTTGTGGGGGTTTAGCTGAAACTGCTGGTGACGCCTTTAGACAGTTAAGCGATAAAAGCATGTTTGCTTGGAAAGTAGAGCGTTGGGTAATACATTCGGTTTTGGTGTTTTCTGTAGTGATGACCACTGCGGTCGTTAGTACTTATTTAGGCTACGAATCGAAAGGATATTGGTTAACAAAAGATGTGTTTTTGATTGGAGTTGCGGTGTTTTTAGGATTACTTTTTGCGATTATTTGGTACTTTAAAAGAGACGAACTGAAAAAGGATGCACGCTATGGTGCTATTGGATATTTAGTAATTGTACTTGCCCTTATTAGTATTCATTATTTTTCTGATACTGCAAATAGCGAAATTTTCATTTTTAAATCCAGTGATTTGCGAAGTTTCTATGCCTTTTTAATAGGTGCTGTTTTTTCGGGAGTAATTGGTACTGGGTTCTATCCTATTTTTGGTAGTCGAGTTTGGTGTCGAATGGGTTGCCCTATGGCAGGCATTTTAGGCTTACAACAACGTTTATTTTCCAAATTCAGAATTACAACTAACGGCGGACAATGTATTTCCTGTGGAAATTGTTCTACCTATTGCGAAATGGGGATAGATGTTCGCGCATATGCTCAAAAAGGTGAAAATATTGTGCGCGCTAGTTGTGTAGGTTGCGGTATTTGTTCTGCGGTTTGCCCAAGAGGAGTTTTAAAATTAGAAAATGGCCCGTTAGAAGGTAGAATTGATGCCAACCAAGTCCTTTTGGGAAATGATTTGGATTTAATGGATTTGGTAAACAAAAACTAATGCGTCTATCTATTATTTTTCTGTTTCTTATTGCTTTGGGATATGCTCAAAAGTCTTATCAAAAAGAATACTACCCCAACGGCAACTTAAAGGCAAAAGGTTGGCTTCAAAATGGCATTAAAATAAACTATTGGCACTTCTATAACAGCAATGGCACAAAAGCTAGTGAAGGTCATTTCGTAAATGGGAAGAAAAACAAATGGTGGTTATTTTATGATGACATGAATAAAGTTAATCACAAATGTCAGTTAAAAGATGGCGTGAAAAATGGATATTGTTTGATGTATTCCAACGAGCAAATAATATCTGCCAAGCGATTCAAAAATGGAAAACAGTTTAAAGAATGGACAGATTTCAGCGCTTTTAAAAAAGAGAATAACCTTAGTGATTTGAAATAACATGAAGCTATTAGTACAATTTGAATGTTTAATCTAGAAATACCTATGTAATCAAAAAACAGATAATCACTTGTGATTTTTATTAAAATATGAATGTAATGTTTCACAAATCTCTTTTTTTATTGATTTTCATTAGAATCTTGTTAGCAAAGAATTTGAAGAAGACACAGCTTATTGTATTTTTACAACCTAACACTAATCAATGACCAAAATAAATGTCATTATACCTGCGTATAATGAAGCAGATTCTATAGCCAAGGTTATTGGGGATATTCCTCCAATAGTCGATGAGATTATTGTTGTAAGCAATAACTCTACCGATGCTACCGAAACCAATGCAAAACAAGCTGGAGCTACTGTTTTAATCGAAAATCAAAAAGGTTATGGTTATGCATGCTTAAGAGGTATTGATTATATCTCTAAAAAACCTAACAAACCAGATATCATTGCTTTTCTGGATGGGGATTATAGCGATTACCCAGAAGAACTCACCAAAATTGTAGCCCCAATTATTGAAAAAGACGTCGATTTTGTTGTTGGAGCACGCGTAGAAAACTTAAGAGAAAAAGGAGCTATGACTACCCCACAAATTTTTGGAAATTGGTTAGCTACCTTTTTAATGAAACTCTTCTTTAATGCAAAGTTTTCAGATCTTGGTCCGTTTAGAGCTATAAAATACAATAAACTAGTAGCGTTAAATATGGAAGACAAAACTTATGGGTGGACTGTAGAAATGCAATTAAAAGCACTAAAACAGAAACTTAGTTATGTGGAAGTCCCTGTAAACTATAGAAATAGAATAGGTGTCTCAAAAGTTTCAGGAACCATAAAAGGTGCTATATTTGCAGGCATAAAGATACTAGGTTGGATTTTTAAATACAGTCTAAAATAATGTATATAGAAACTACCATTATTATCATTTACACAATTGCGCTAATGCTCATCTTTATGTATGCTTTGGCTCAATTAAACCTCCTATTCAATTATTTATCGGCACGAAAAAAAGATGCTTCTTGCGATACTTTTGATCTTTCAAAACCAGATGAAGTCCCTTATGTCACCATTCAACTTCCTGTGTATAATGAAATGTATGTTATGGAGCGTTTGCTTGATAATATTGCTGAAATAGATTATCCAAAAGATAAGTTGGAAATCCAAGTATTGGATGATTCCACAGATGAAACCGTAGACAGCACAAAAGCACATATAGAAGCACTACAACAAACGGGATTAGACATTCGACATATTACAAGAAAAATTAGAACTGGTTTTAAGGCTGGTGCATTGAAAGAAGGTCTTAAAATTGCAAAAGGGGAATATATCGCCATTTTTGATTCAGACTTCCTTCCGAAATCCGACTGGTTGAAGCGTACCATACCTTACTTTAAAGATGACAATATTGGTGTTGTACAAACCCGATGGGGACATATCAACCGAAATTTCTCAATACTCACAAAGATACAAGCCTTTGCCTTAGACGCGCATTTCACCTTAGAACAGGTGGGGCGTAATAGTAAAGGACATTTTATCAATTTTAATGGAACAGCTGGCATTTGGAGAAAAGAATGCATTGTTGATGCTGGTAATTGGGAAGGCGACACGCTTACTGAAGATTTGGATTTGAGTTACCGTGCGCAACTAAAAAACTGGAAATTCAAGTATTTAGAAGATGTTGAAACTCCTGCAGAACTTCCTGTTGTTATTAGTGCCGCACGTTCTCAACAATTTAGATGGAACAAAGGTGGTGCCGAAAACTTTAGAAAAATGCTATGGCGTGTGCTGAAAAGTGAAACAATTTCAGCCAAAACAAAAGTGCATGGTTTATTACATTTACTAAATAGTACCATGTTTTTAAACATTTTAATCGTTGCTATTTTAAGTATTCCTATGCTCTATATAAAAAACGAATATGCACATTTGAAACCCTACTTTTATGTTATGAGCTTTTTCGTGATTAGCACCATTATTTTCTTTGTCTGTTACTGGATGATGTACCGCAGAATTTATGGTAGTGGTATAAAAAACTTTGTAAAGTATATAGGGATGTTTTTCGTGTTTTTTTCAATAGCCATGGGCTTTTCTCTGCACAATTCTATAGCGGTTCTAGAGGGTCATTTAGGAAAGAAAAGTGAATTTGTGCGTACCCCAAAATTCAATCTTAAAAAGTATAAAGACAACTGGAAAAACAATAAATACATCAAAAAAACAGTATCTGTACATGTTATTTTTGAAGGTTTACTAATGGCCTATTTTGGTTTTGGCATGTATAGCGCATTTATTGTAGGAGATCAGGGTGGTGACTTTGGACTTTTTCCCTTCCACTTAATGTTATTTGTTGGTTTTGGATATGTGTTTTTTAAGTCCTTAGCTTCTAAAGTTTAGTTGCAAAATTTTTATTTAGGCATTAGATTGCAATATCTAATTTTCCCTACCATTAACGAGATTTTGATATTTTTTAAAGTTGAATCTTGCCACTTTCCGACCTAATTCTAAACCTTCAATGTTATCGGCTTGAATGTGATACCCACCCATCACTCGGGAAATACCTGCCATTTCTCCTGTTCTTGTAAAGGTTGGAAATTTAAGTACAACAGGATCACCTAAGTTATTTGGTTCAGTAAGAGCACCAGGAATTAGTTCCACCTCCTCACCAAAATATTCATCACCCGTAAACAACCTTAATGCTTCGGCACAACCTCCACTAATAGTGCTATGCCCTGAAACATAACTTGGAAATGGCGGACATAAAAATACATCTGGAGAATAAGGACGCCATTCTTGTCCTTTCAATGTGGTCATGCCGACATCTGGTCCTCCCCATGCTTTTATCTCTTTGTCCATAAAATATTTATGCACCAATGCATAAGGACGGGCAAAATCATAGTACATTTTGGAATCCCAACATGCAATAAAAGCGTCCATGGCAACAGATTCTACAAGAAAATACATTTTTACATCTTCATCTAAAGTATGATTATCTCTTCTAGATACATCTTGAGCAAATTTCAGCCAATGGCCAGCTTGTTGCACAGATTTTGGGCCATCTCGCATAAATTCGACCAAAGCTTTATTCTCTGGAGTTAAGTTTGCTTGTAATTCTACAACTTCTGCAACTTCCTCTTCCAATTGAACTGACCCCATTAAAGGTGGTGGTCCTGGTCGAAATTGATCGCTTGTATTCAATAGTAGCGGATCCACGTGTTGCCAATAGGGTGTTAAACATCCGGGAGCAAATTTACCGCCTTTGCCATCAGAAAAATATTTTGGTTGCCATTTGTTAATATCGACGTTAGTGTCAGGATCATTAACAGGTTGATACCCTGTATAGTCAAAATAGGCTTCACCATTTGAACCTTCTACATTACCATATTGATTGGAACCATCATTTCTACGAGACTCAATCACCATTTTTGCTGCCAAGTTACCAATGCCTTCTGGTGTTGAAGGATCTAAGGATTTATTATTAGGATCTAAACCTAAAGACTCCATTTTAACACTAAACATCAAACTATCTGAATAATAATATTCCTTTAGAGTGCCATAGGCTGCATAACTAATAGCTATTTCCTTATTTTTTAAAGATTGTTCATTTAGAGGGCGTCTTTCAATATCTTTTAGGTAAACAGGATTTGCCTTTTCATCATAACGTGTCCAAGCATCAAACATTGAGGTAAAAATTAAACCTAAATATCTCGAAGTTATCGTGGGTCTTGGTTTAAACCTATCGGTATCTTTGGCTGTGCCTTCTAAAGCCATAAATGCCCATTGATAGGCAACGTTGTTTTCTCCTTTAGGTTGTTCAATTTCTTGACTTGTGTTAGTTACAGTATCTTTTTCTTTGTTTTTACAGTTTGAAAACAAAAAACAAACTAAAAAAAATAAGATTAATGAATGGTTCAATTTCATAGTTGGTTTATTAAATGTTAGTATAGCATCAAATATTTTGGACGTTAAATTTAATATTTAAAATATGCTATTAAAAATAATTTCCACTATAAATCAAATATAAAATAAACAAGTCTTCATGAAAAATTAATTTTATATTTGGTTCATGCTATCAAAGTTTAAGTACACTCCAATCATCCTAATTTTTGGTAGCATTTTGCTTTATTGGTTATTCGCTTACAATCTCACACGAACGGAATATATTAAACTATTACTACTATATTCCGCTTTATTTTATTCGTTTTACACCATAGTAAAGAGATTTAAAGGAAACCTAAAACTATTAACCTATTTTTCCTTCGGATTTAGAGCTATTTTTATTCTTGCTATACCCAATCTTTCCCAAGATTTTTATCGTTTTATTTGGGATGGACGGATGATTTTGGAAGGCTTTAATCCTTATTTATACACTGTTGAATCCTTTATAAGTCAAGGTGAGTTTCCTGTAGTACAAGCCAAAGAACTTCGTGAAGGTATGGGCGGTTTAAACGCAAGCCATTTTACAAATTACCCACCAATAAACCAATTGTATTTTGTTGTCGCAGGACTATTTGCTGGCAAGAGTATTTTAGGCTCTGCAATAGTGTTACGATTATTAATTATTGCGGCAGATTTAGGAACATTACATTTTGGTAAAAAACTACTAGAAAAACTCAAAATACCAAGCCATAATATCTTTTGGTATATTTTAAATCCCTTTATCATCATTGAACTTACTGGGAATCTACATTTTGAAGGTGTGATGATTTTCTTTTTGATTTGGAGTCTCTATTTATTGTCTTGTGGCAAATGGCAATGGGCAGGGGTTATACTAGCCTTATCAATATCTGTAAAACTAATACCATTGATTTTTATGCCATTGTTTTTTCAATGGTTTACCAATACTGATGATAAGATGCAGAAACAAATTCAGCACGACAAAAAGTTCAAGTTATTTTTCAATAAAACAGGTAAACTCATCTTATTCTATGCCATTACATTGGGAACAACTACGCTTCTATTTCTGCCTTTTTATTCTTCGGAATTTATAAATAACTACTCCCAAACGGTAGCATTGTGGTTTCAAAACTTTGAGTTTAACGGCAGTATCTATTATATAGCTAGAGAAATTGGCTATAGTTTTAGAGGGTATAACGAAATAGCCATTATTGGCAAAATAATACCTTTGATTGTTATTGCTTTTACGCTGGTTTTAACTTTTTTCAGAAGAAATAAAAGCATGAAAGCACTTATAACCGCAATGCTTTTGGTGCTTTCATTTTATTATTTTACCACAACAACCGTGCATCCATGGTATGTAGCGTCCTTATTAATATTGTCAGTCTTTACAAAATATAAGTTTCCACTAGTTTGGAGTTTTGTTATCATACTCAGTTATCTAGCATATATCAACTTAAACAAAGCAGATAAATCAGAAAATTTGTGGATCATAACTTTTGAGTATCTTTTAGTTTACATGGTTTTCTTTTGGGAAGTTTTTTTCAAATCGAAATTTGGATTTAAAGCATATTAAAGTGGTTTCAAACTCTCCACTCGATAAATAGGATCATCGTCATCACCATCTTCCACAAAAGTGATTCTAAAATCCTTATCAACTAAGCTTTTATCGTTTTTTAAATCGAATTGCTTTAAAACGCGAGGGTGTACTTCCTCAAAGACAAGTTCCTCGCCGTTTTCAAACCAAAATGTATAGTAACCGTTTTTGTAAGACTTAAAAGCGGCTGTTCTCATGATATAAATAAAAAGGTGTTAATCGTCGTTATCATCTTCTGGATGTTCATCAATTTTAGGGGGTTGTACCGCTTCTGGGTCATCATTATCAAAATCCTCATAGTCATCCTCATCATAATTTTCCATTGTTACTGCTAGTTTAGAGCTTACCTTCACTAAATATTTAGTGTCGGCAGTAGTCACTTCAACTGCTTCAATAATGTCATTATACTGATTTCTAAAGGATATGATATGGTCATCATCATACCCATCAGGGTATTTCTCTACCAATAAGGCAAGAATTTCGGGAGTCAATTTCTTGAAATCTACAATAACCCGTTTTAAGTTATCATGTTTTGGTTTCATGGTTGGCTAAATTTTGATTCGGTCAATTTTACGTTGGTAAAAGGTAAGGAAAATTTCAAATGGTAACAATCACAAATTATATTTTGCTTTAAACTTTTGTTTTAGCTATTGATTTTGAAAAATCAAAACTATAAATTCAAGTTTAAATTTAGGTTATTTGAAAACAAAACTATTGTTGTGAAATGCTATATTATATTCAATAAAATAAGTTTCGAGGTTGTCATCAAAATTTAAAGGATGATTTTGTTAAAAAAGAGTGAATTTATAACATCTTAAGTGTATTCAACTCTTGCGTCGTCAAATGCTTCCAATGTCCACGGGGAATATCTTTTTTTGTAAGATGCCCAATTGCTACACAATCTACACTTAAAATATCGTAGTTAAAATGTTCAAAAATAGTACGGATAATGGTATTTCCAGTATTCTTTATCTTTAAGCCAACTTCCTTTTTACTGGCGCCATCAATATAACTGATCTCTTCAACTTCCACCAAATTACCCTCAAGCTTAAATCCGTTTTGAATTTTTTTTAAGTTTTCCAGTTTCAGATTTTTATCAAGCTCAATATGAAATAAACGTGGCACACCATTTTTGGAATTGGTAAACTTTTTATGCACTGTTTCGTCGTTGGTAAATAACAACAATCCTTTTGAGTTTCTACCCAAACGTCCAATTGGTCTTATTTTAGCATTTGTAGCATTG
Source organism: Jejuia sp. (assembly GCA_049889775.1). Taxonomy (GTDB): domain Bacteria; phylum Bacteroidota; class Bacteroidia; order Flavobacteriales; family Flavobacteriaceae; genus Jejuia. The sequence continues at coordinate 99,038 of JBMHCT010000011.1, read as the reverse complement.
GCTACTAAATCCATCACCGTTCTACCTTTACCCTCACTTGTAGTAGTGGCAAATCCTTTAGGTTTATTGAGAAGTACATAGGCTTTTTGTTCGGGACTAATTCTTGCACCATCATATCTCACCTCATCACCAGGCTTTACTTTATAACCCATTTCAGTAACCACTTTTCCATTTACAGACACTAATCCTGTAGCAATATGAACATCTGCCTCACGACGTGAACAAACTCCTGCGTTTGCTACATATTTGTTCAAACGTATTTCATCAACATTTCCGGATTTTTTTGCCTGAGGATTTGATTTTTTTACTGGTGCATTACCCCTTGCATAACTTTTAAAACGTTTATTCCCATGCCCTCTCCCTGAAGGTTTTCCATCTCCGCGACCGCCTTTGCCTCTATTCATTATTCTAAATTTTATGCAAAGATATACTTAAAATTCCCGATTGTTGATTTTAGATTGACGTTTTATTTATCAAACTTTACAGTAGATTGCCGCTGAGTATTCACATGTAATTGCGTTACGTCTGGTCTTGAGTAGTGCCCCACTGCATCAAAATTCTGGCGTTCTTCATAAACACGATTAAAATCTATAGTTTCAATAATTAAACCGTGCTTATCAACTACAGGTTCTACAATCCATTTGCCGTCTGGTCCTGCAATACAACTTCCGCCATTGACCAAAACATTAGGAGCTTTTTCTAAAATTTCATCTAAATGCGGCGTCCCTTTAGGAAAATCATCCATAGTCATCAAACTACTAACGGAAATCACAAATGAACGGGATTCTCTGGCGATAAAACGCGTAATATCTCTGGTGTTATGATCGCTCCCTGGCCACACGGCAATATGTAAATTTTCACCCAAGCCATATAAAGCAGCTCTTGGCAAAGGCATCCAATTTTCCCAACAGTTTAAACCGCCAACTGTAAAGTCTTTTAAAGAGTGTACTTGCAAACCATTACCGTCTCCTGGTGCCCAAGTTAAACGCTCATCATAAGTTGGCTGTAATTTTCTATGAACCGACTTTATTTCCCCTTCTTGATTTATATATACCAAAGATGCATAAATACTATGGCCTCCTCTATCTGACGGACGTTCAATTACCCCTAAATAAATAGCAATATGATGCTCTTTGGCTAGTTTGCAAATATTATCTAAATCACCATTTTCAATGGTTACAGAATTTCTAACGTAATGTGCATGTAATTCCTTATTTACTGCAGTATTCCATTCTGCACCTCCTGTTAATGCTAACCAAAATGGATACCCAGGAACTAAGCCCTCACCAAATACAATTAATTCGCACTTTTCTTTTGAAGCATCCAGAATAGATTGCTCTACTTTTTTTAGGGTTTCATTTTTATTCAACCAAACTGGTGAGATTTGGGCTAAGGCCACTTTTAATAAATTTTGCATCTAAATTCGGTTTAGAATAACACTCACATCAATCAATAAAATACAAAATACACCTGCGAGAATTATAAATTTTAAAATATTGTGTAATATCAAATATTGAATCTTAGTCGAAGATCTCCAAAGTAATAACAGAAAAACCACTAATAAAAACAGACTTAAATAAAAAAAGAGGTACATGTAACCCACTTCGTAATGAAACAATAACAAATACGTTGGTACTAATGTTGATACGGCTAATAGCGTGAGCATTTTTTTTGAGGTATTTTCGCCATACGCCACTGGAATCGTAATATAATTTTGAGCTATATCGCCTTTTATATTTTCTAAATCCTTAGTGAGCTCTCTCATAGAAATCATAATAAAAAGGAAAATGGCATGAACAAAAATAACAGTATCTAAGTTTTTGTAATATAAGAAGATAGCAAAGAAAGGTGTAATGGTTAAAATAGCTGAAGTTAAATTACCTACAAAAGGTAATTTTTTAAACTTATGCGAATACAACCAAATACCAAAAATATAAACGGCAAAGAATAATACCGCGTTAAACGATACATAACTCGCCATAATAGTGGCTAAAAAATTGAGTACAAAGTAAAACGACAATTTTGTATTCTGGCTAACTAATCTATCCAAACGTGATTTTATGGGACGATTGATTAAATCCTTTTCAGAATCGTAAAAATTATTAATGATATAGCCCCCTGCTATCGTTGCGGATGATGCCAGAACCAACATTAATAAGTTAACATCAAAAAGAACATCTTTAAGTGGTTTTTCAGGAGCTAGAATATAGATTGAAGTCAAATATTGTGCAATAACCACCACTAAAATATTGTAACCTCTCACAACAGAAAACATGCTAAAAAACTTAAGCAAAATATGTTTCTGTCTTCTGGAAAGCATAGATCTAAATAGATAAGATCCTGAACTAAGTTCAGGATGACAAAAATTTTAAATAAAGATAGTTGAAATTTAGAAGTTATAAACTACTTCTAATTTATAATCTGAAAGCGATTGTTTTGCTTTTTCCATATCCTCGGTAAATCCAAGAATATAGCCACCACCACCGGAACCACAAAGCTTTAAATAATAATCGTTGGTTTCAAGACCTTTTTTCCAAAGTGCATGAAACTGCTGTGGAATCATTGGTTTAAAGTGATTAAGCACTATTTTAGACAATTGTTTGGTGTTTCTGAATAAGGATTTAATGTCTCCCTTCAAGAAATCATCCACACAAGCATCAGTACGTTTAATAAATTGATTTTTCAACATACTACGGAAACCTTCCTGTTTCATTTTTTCCATAAACAACCCTACCATAGGTGCCGTTTCACCAATTATACCACTATCTAACAGAAAAACTCCGCCTTTGCCTTCGCTTTGCTGTGCTGGAATTCCTGTGGCTTCAATATTATCTTTTGAGTTGATTAAAATAGGAATACTTAAATAACTATTCAGTGGATCAAGACCTGAAGAACTTCCGTGGAAAAAAGATTCCATTGCTGAGAAAATACCTTTTAACTTTAAAAGCTTTTCTCGTGTTAAATTTTCAAGAACTGTTATCTTATCAAAAGCATATTTATCATATATGGCCGCTACAAGTGCACCACTGCTTCCAACACCATAACCTTGAGGAATTGAAGAATCAAAATACATTCCAGAATTAACATCTTCTGACAATCGTTCTATATCAAAACGAACAACAGAATCATCTAAATTTTGAAGATAATCCGCAAAACCTTTTAAACTCTCATTGGATTTACTAGCAGTTTCGGAAGGATTTTCATCCTTTTTTAAAGCGCCATTATAAAAACTGTAAGGAATGGACAGCCCTTTAGAATCTTTGATGATTCCGTACTCTCCAAAGAGTAAAATTTTTGAATAAAATAAGGGTCCTTTCATAGTAGGTTAAAATAACTCAACAACCTTGTTTAACAAATATACTATTTTTTTAAACAAAAATTATTAATAATTCTATAATTTATTAGCCCCCAAACCAATAATGTCGCAAATATACTGTCCGTTTTGGCAATATGCAACTAATTCAGTCTTAATGAATTCCAATACCAAATCTGATTCTTCCTCAGGATACAATACATGTACGTTCGCACCAGCATCTAAAGTGAAACAAACTTTAGAACCCGTTGCTTTCCTGTAAGCCCATATCTTATCGATAATCTCCAAAGTATTGGATTTCATCAAAATAAAATAGGGCATACTTGTCATCATCATCGCATGTAATGTCAACGCTTCGCTCTCTACTAGGGCGATAAATTTATCTAAATCACCATCTTTCAGAATTGAAATCATATATGAAAGATTCTTATTAGCTTGCCTAAATCGTTCTTGAGCAAAAGGATGACCATGCATTAAATTATGTCCAACTGTACTACTTACTTGCTTTTCACCTTTATCTACCAATAAAATGGTGTCTTGATAATTTTTGAAGTTTGGATGCACTTCATAAGGATATTTCACGCCAAATACATCTGAACTTCCTTCAATCTTTTCATGAGCTCCCCAAATTACCATATCTCCTTCTATACTTCTACAGGCACTACCCGAACCTAAACGGGCTAAAAAGGAAGCTTTTTTAGTAAAATCTTCTCCAGAAATATTAGGATTTAATTCTCTTTCTATACTCATCAAACACAGTGCTAAAGCACTCATACCAGAGGCGGAAGAGGCAATTCCTGAACTATGGGGGAATGTATTTGACGTTTCAATTTTAAAATGATAGTCTTTTAGAAATGGCAGATACTCTTCTACCCTTTTGAAAAATGTCTCAATTTTTGGTTTGAAATCTTCCTTTTTTTCTCCATCTAGAAATACTTCAAACGAAAAACTCTTGCTATCTTCTTTTTTATAAAAACTCAAAGACGTTATTGTCTTGCAATTGCTAAGTGTAAAACTAATAGATGGGTTTTCTGGAATTTGGTTTTCTTTTTTTCCCCAGTACTTCACTAAAGCAATATTACTTGGAGACTCCCAAGTAAAAGAGCCACTTTCAATAGAATTTCCGTATGATTCTGGAATAAAATTTTGTTCTGTCATAGCAACTATTCTGCCGACAAAGATAACAGTTTTACCATTGTATTGTAATTTCTGGCTGTAGCAGTTACTTTTAATTTTCTCTCAAAAAAATTGTTGCCCAATTTTGCTTTTCCGTAACCTACTGAACAATAAAAGTAAACCGCACTATCTGTTATTAAAAATTCTTCATTCGGATAAGATATTTTTGAAATTTCTTCAACTAAAACATCATCAGCCTCAGAATATAGCATCATAAAATAACTGTTCTCCTTTTTTTCCTGCGGAAAAGGACAACTATCAAAAATCTGTTGTAAGTCTTCAGGTTTTAATACCAAAATTGGAACTTCAAAACCGAAACACGCTTTTATAGATTCTTGAATTTTAGACGTTAACACTTGCTTTTTAGTTTCTAAAGATTGAAAAATCACATTTCCACTTTGAATATACGTTTGTACGTTTTCCAATCCTACTTCAGACAAAATTTTACGTAATTCCGCCATAGGTATTTTCTTTTGGCCGCTTACGTTTATCCCTCTTAGTAAAGCAATATATTTAGTCATTATCCTTGTTTCTCAGTTCTTGTCTGCGCATTGGCATTTTATCTATTAAATTGAAGAAAACAGATGGAGCTTCCAGACTTTTAGATTCATATTTTTTACCGCCATCTAAACCTATAAGTGTTGTATTAAATCCTTTTTTAGCCTTATGGATTTGAAATCGCTTTACAGTAGTGTTCCAGTTATAATATTCACATGAATCTACGATACATTTATAAATAACAATTTTTCTATCTATAAGATTAACCTTCTCTTTTTCTAGAACAATAAGTTGTTGGTTAGCCATTTCAGAATGTGATTTATCCGCACTTATAAGAATGATGCGATTCTCCCATTGATGAACACTCAAATTTTGTGAACCTAGTACATTTGAAAAGAGAATAGTCACAATTAAATATTTGATTTTCCCTAATAGTTGGCGATTGCCTTTGCGGCGATATATGCTCCAGTCCATGCATTTTGAAAATTAAAACCGCCAGTTACGGCATCAATATTTAGAACCTCTCCAGCAAAATATAAGTTTTCCACTCTTCTACTTTCAAAGGTTTTAAAATTCACCTCTTTTAAATTAACACCTCCAGCAGTAACAAACTCTTCCTTAAACGTACTCTTGCCGTCCACTTGAAATACAGCTTGAGTTAATTGATTTGCTAAATTCTCAAGTTGCTTATTATTTACATCTGCCCAACGCGTTTCAGAAATTATGCCTGAAGCCAAAAGTAATTTGTGCCACAATCTTTTAGGAATATCAAATTGAGGAGCCTTAAAAACTGTTTTTTTAGCCAAATCTTGCTTTAAACCTTTCAAATTACCTAAACAATCTTCAAAAGTATGCTTGATAAAATTAATTTGTATTTGAAATTTATAATTGCGTTCTGCCAGTTCTAATGCTCCAAAAGCTGAAAGCTTCAAAATAGATGGGGCACTCATACCCCAGTGTGTTATCAAAAGCGGGCCTTCGCTAAATAAATTTGTTCCCAAAACTCTCACATCAACATATTTGACAACCACTCCAGGAATGTCATTAATACGTTTATCTTTTATATTGAACGTAAATAAAGAAGGTACTGGTTTTAGAATGTTATGTCCCAAGTTTTCCAATAAATTCCAAACTTTTGCATTGCTTCCTGTAGCTACAAGAACCTTTTCAGCTGTGAATACAGATTGTACAGTTTCAATTTTAAATTTTGGTTCAGTCTTTTCAATTTTCCTAACTGGTTGATTGTAAAGTATCTCAACATTAAATTTTTCTGCTTCAGCTAAAAAACAATCTATAATAGTTTGAGACGAATTGCTTATTGGAAACATTCTGCCATCCTCTTCAATCTTAAGCGTAACACCACGATTTTCAAACCATGCAATAGTATCCCCAGTCATAAACTGATGAAAAGGCCCTAGTAATTCCTTTTCGCCTCTCGGATAATTCAACACCAATTCTTGGGGTATAAATTCTGCGTGTGTTACATTACATCGTCCTCCACCAGAAACTTTCACTTTAGTTAACCCTTCCTTTCCACGTTCAAGAATCGCTATTTTTAAATTTGGATTTTGCTCTGCAATATTTAAAGCCGCAAAAAAGCCTGCAGCACCACCTCCAACTATAATAACATCAAATTGATTCATAGGTTAAAAAATCAATGTAAATTTAAGCCATAAAAGTTGTCCATGATTAAATACACCTACTTATTTCTTTTTGTCCTTACCGTATCTTGTCTAAAGCCAGATGTTAACACTGGTGTAGATTTACCTAAAGTTCTAAATGAGGTCTCGGGAAATGAAATAATTAAAAACTCCAATCAAATATGGATGCATAACGATAGTGGAGATGAAGCACGAATTTATAGTGTGAACAACAACGGTAAATTAATTCAAAAACTCTACATAGATGCCAAAAATGAAGATTGGGAAGATATAACATCTGATAAAGAAGGGAATTTGTACATAGGCGATTTTGGTAATAATAACAACGATCGTGAGGACTTGAAAATTTATATAGTGCCCTCTTCAAGACTAAATTCTGAAAAGGAAGTTAAAGTGAAAAAGATTAAATTTAAGTATGAAGATCAAAAGGATTTTCCACCAAAAAAGAAAAAGTTATTTTTTGACTGCGAAGCTTTTTTTCACTTTGATGGTAATCTCTATCTTTTTACAAAATCAAGGGTAAAAGACAAACATGGCACTACAAATGTTTATAGAATTCCCGCTGTTGAGGGCAAACATAAAGCGAAAAAGATTGGTTCTTTTAACTTTGGTAAAGAGTTTTACCATTGGGTAACTGGAGCAGATATTAGAGATGACGGCAAACAAGTAGCCATCTTAACACAAAAGAATATTTGGTTGTTTACCGACTTTAAAGGTGAAGATTTTTTCAGTGGAAAACGCACTAAAATTTCATTTAAACATTCAACCCAAAAAGAAGGTATTTGCTACAAAAATAGCACAACCCTATTAGTGACTGATGAAAACGATCACGGTCGAGGTGGAAATTTATACGAATTTAAAATTAAACCTTAGTTCCTGCGTGCGTTTCCAGCACATGCAAAATGTCTTTCTTTTGAAGCACACCTGATTGTCTCCATTTTGGTTTACCATCCACAAACAAAATCATAGTGGGTACACTTCTTACTTGGTATTTCACTGCTAAGGTATTATTTTTATCAATATCAATTTTTACAATTTTAACAGCATCACCAACCTCATCCTTTACCTCTTTAAGTATAGGCAATAGTGCTTCACAAGGCCCACACCATGTTGCAAAAAAATCAACTAAAACTACTTTTTCTGAGTTGATTATATCGTTGAAACTACTTTTCATTTTTGCTTGTTTTGATGTCTATTTGGACGTCAATTTTCAATAGAAATTACAGTATAAACAATGAGATCCTGAAAAGAGTTCTAGATGAAACTAAGTGTTAAAACCCAAACCCCAATTTAAAAGCCAATAACAAGCCATCATCACCATTAAATGCAGAAACATTTAATGTCATCATATCCGCAGCATTTGCAAAAATTCCACCACCAAAGGAATTGTTCCATGTATTAGAATCTTCACCATCCAACCATACGCGACCATAATCCACACCACCATAAAAACCAATATTTAAAGGAAGTAAGCCTGTTTTTATTTTTCTTAGGTTTACTCGAACATCTGTAGTTTGTACAAAAGCACAATTGCCAATAAAACGCTCATCTCTGTAACCTCTTAAACCATTATTTCTTCCTAAACTAGCCGCTTGGTAAAATTCAAAATCATCGCCCAAATTAAAATGTGCTCTAGATTTAGTTGCTAAAACTATCTGCCCACTAGGCACCAATTTATAATCAAATGCTAACTCGGGAATTATATATCCAAAACCTTTTGAGGTACTTACATTATTTCTATAGCCGGCTTGAATTTTAAATAGCATGCCTAATGTTGGAAATGCCGCATTATCAGTATTTACAAATTCGTATTTCGCATCAGCTCCATAAAAATCTTGCTGATCGAAAACGGATTGATTTATTTCACCAGGCTCCGAAATGAATCTTCCAGTTGTCATATCCACTTCATTAGACTCGTACGACACGCCTACTCTAAAACTTGCTCCCATTCTACCTCGCCAGATTAATTCTGGTGCTACTTTGAATGTTCTTAATTTTACACGATTATAATTAAGATCGAACATATCTTCGTTTTCGGCATTTCGATTTACAGTTTCATTTCCAAATCCGAAGAAATTAATGGCATAATTTGGGCTAGTAAATTTGGTGTCTATTACTAGATTCCATTTACCAATTACATTTGCAAATTCAGAATGATGCCCTAAGCTAAAACCGTTTGTTGCAAAATAGTAACCTGCGGATAAAGAATGTTGTGAGCTAAATGGATTGCGCTCAAAACCATAGTTAGTAATAGTATTAATAAAACCAAGGCTTAAACCATCATCTGGGTTTGCCCCGATAGCTGGTACAAATTGATTACTACTATTTTTTAATTTTTTATGATCATAAACATTGGTTTCATAATCATCTGTCAACTTCTTTCTTCCTTGGTTGGTTAAAAATGTATTATTCTTGGTTTTATGATCGTAAATCTTTAATCGCTTTCCATTAGTAATGTTATAGACATCATTATTTTGACCTCCTATTATTCGTACCTTAATCAAGTTATCTCCATTACCAAATACTTCAAAACGATCGTCATCATCCAATCCATAAATCCAAATTTCTTTGGTTTCAGATGATGAGTAAGTACGTTCATGAAACTTATCTTTCTTTTTGCCTTTTTTTATGCGAAAGACAGTAACAGTTGTTTTTCCATTCGGTAAACGTTCAATATCAAACCAATCGTCTTTATTTGTACCTTTAATAACACCATATTTATTCATATGTTGATAATATGCATCAGATATCTGCTGAAGATTAGCGAGTCTTCCAATCAGTTTTTCTTTAATTTCTTGGAGGGTATTTTGATTTACCTCTGGCGGGAAATTTTCAAATGCTTTATCGATAACATCCTCTGTAATATTATCCACAATGCGTTTCACCTGGGCATCCCAAATATCTTTCCCAGACTGATTGATAAGTGCCATATCTAATGGGTAAGGCTCTAAATTAAACCACTTCGGACTCTTTAATTCTTCATCATAACTTTGCATTAAACGAAGTGCAGGTACAATTTTAGTGGCAATACTTAATAATGCACCATCTGCCATAATTGAAAAGGCTTGATCACGATCTCTAGGTACAGGCCTATATACTTTTTTGCCGTCTATCTTAAATTCTGCCCAACGCCATTGATCTTCGTGCCTATCCCAATCTCCGAGTAGCATATCAAACAATCTTGCCCTAATGTAAGCTTCTTCATCAATAATAAACTCTTCGTCCTTGTTTATCTTTTTTAATACATCATCCGTACTTATCATGGTATTCGAGTATCCAAAACTGGCTTTATCTCCATGACCTGAATCTGTACGTTCTTCAATCATATAAAGTGCATCCCCAAATTCATCTGCAAAATGACCTAGTGCATTCTGTTTTGGCACATAATATAGCACTGGATTGGTATGATATACACCTACTACATCTGCAAGGTCTCCTATTACAAAAGGCGCGTAAGGATGAGAACCTGTAAACACATCTAGCAACAAGTTTTGAGTGTAAGTATCATTAAACTGCCCCTCAATATACTGATCTTTAAAGGCTACAGCTTGTAGATACTGAATCGCATTCTTTCTAAGTGCGCGCATTACATATTGCCTCCCTTTTTTATCCTCTAGTCGTAATGACATAGATTGATGACCACCACCTTTTCTAATTACTTTTAAACCTCCAAACAAAGTATCCAAATCAACAGTAGGTGCTTTTACGTTTTGGCTAAAATCTTTCCGATACCGATCTCCCCAAAAGAAATTGTATAAACTACCTTTTGTGGTTTCTTCTTCCGTATAAATGGATGCCACTTTTTCTACTGGATAAGATTTTGGATATGTGGTAAATACTTTTTTATCGCCAGGTTTTAAAACTTGTGTTTGAAACACTATTTTATCGTCTGCATAAAAACGCACATGAGAAGAACCGTCTTCGAACACATCGAGTCTTGCATATCCCATGGCACCATAAGAAAACTTGCCACCCCCAACATTACGAGTAGCATTAGCTTTAGATCCTGAACCACTAACTATTTGAGGTAAGTTATCTTGAACAATGTATTGCAAATTATGATCGTGACCTGATACAAAAATGGTCTTATCATTTTCTTGAGATAGAGTAATGATACGCTCTCTAAATTCATTATATAAAGCATTCTGATTATCAACCGTAACAACACCTCCTGTTTTTCTAATTAAATTTTTTAATGACCCTAAAACTGGTAAAGGAGACATGTGGCTTCCAAAGGAGTATTGCCCACCATGAGACCCATTGGTGAAAATGGGATGGTGAATCGCAATAATCGTAGTTTTACCTCTCGCTTTTTTAATCTCACCTTCCAATTCATCAAAAAATTTGGTTCTAGTTTTTATATCGCAATCGTCATTTATTGTGGGGTGCTTATCCCAATTCGTTAAATACCATTCTGAGTCGACAAGAATTAAAACAATATCATCACCAATTTTAACATCTTCAATTGGGCAACCATTTTCAGGTAGAAAAGTGTTTTTTCCTAAAGCATCTTCTATATATTTTTCTTGTCTTTTTAGCCCTTTCAATCCATCGCTATACCAATCATGATTTCCAGGAATAAAAATCGTTTCACCTTTAAAATCTTTTACTGCGTTAATTTGAGCATTTAATTGAGCCTCGGCAGAAGTTCGGCCTTCTTGCCCTTTTTTGGGCAATCCTTTTGGATAAATATTATCACCTAAAAAAATGACTGTGCTGTTTTCTGAAGCTTTATCGAGTTCATTCTTAAAGTTTGCAATTGCTTGGGAAGATTCTACTTCTCCTGAAATACCCGCGTCTCCAATAAGATAAAATGTATGCGCAATATTTTTATCAGGAAATTCAGTTTGTGTAGATTTTTCGTTGTATTGTGGTTTGTAAGTAGCGCATGCATTAAGGAAAGTGATAACCAAAAATAGAATTGTAATTTTTTGAACTTGCATTAGTGAGGGATTAATAGAATAAAGATAACAAATACAATTTTATCAATAGATTTTAAAGGTTAATCCATCAATTCTGTTTCGATAATAGTTTCAAACAACAGCGTTCTATTTACTGGACATTTCGAGGCTATTTCTTTTAGTTTTGCTTTTTGTACTTCATCTAAATCACCAATAAATTTCAATCGCTTTTGCAAATGGTCAATACGTTTTGGTTCATCTAAATCTAGCATTAAATCATCACTGTGTTTTTTAGAATAGGTGATGTGGGCATACACCTCTTGTAAATCCCATTTTTTGCGTTCTGCATACATTTTTAATGTCAGCACAGTACAAGATGCTAATGCTGCACTTAAGAAATCATATGGTGAAGGTCCAAAATCATCACCACCAACCGATTCGGGTTCGTCAGCTATAAAACTGTGCTTTTGGGTTTGGATTGATGTTGTAAAATTATCTTCTTTTAAATTTAAATGTGCCACTAGTTGCTCACCATTAGTCTCCAAAATTTCATGATCCTGCAGTTCAAAATAACGGTCTACCCAAGCACCAATAACATCGCCAATGTATTTGCTATCTCTAGGGTTAGATAATAAATGATCTGCATCATCCAAACTGACAAAACTTTTAGGATGATGTGCATTGTGATACAAATCGTGTGCATTATTTATACCCACCGTTTTATCGAAAGGTGCGTGCATGATGAGTAAGGGTTTTCTAAGATTTTTTGTGATTTTTGGCAAATCTATCGTATCAAAATCTTCAACAAACTCTTGATTAATTTTAAAAGGACGTCCACCAATATTCACCTCAACCTCTCCTTTTTGCTTTACTTCTTCAATCCCATGCGAAAATAAATGCGTTACATGGCTTACGGTTGAAGGCGCTCCAATTGTTGCAACCGCTTTTATATTTTCTAATTTTGAAGCAGCAACAATTACCGCTGCACCGCCCAAAGAATGCCCTACCAATAATCCAGGTGCATCATAATGGGTTGTTATATATTTATTCACGGCAATTAAATCATCAACATTAGCCGAGAAATAACTTTCTGCAAACTCACCTTCACTTCTGCCTAAACCCGTAAAATCAAAACGTACCACACCAAAACCATGAGACGTTAAAGATCTACTTATATTTTTTACAGCTGTTAAATTACTAGTACATGTAAAACAGTGTGCAAAAATTGCAAAATAGTTGGGTTTTTGGTCTGCTGGCAGTTCTAAATAAGCTTGTAAATTATGACCCTTGGAATTCCGAATGGTTAATCTCTCCCGATTCATGCTTTAGATGTTTTAATTTATTCTGATCTGTATACTTTGAAAATTTTTTCAATAGCATTTGTAGTTTAGGATTGATAAAACTTTCACAAAATGGCTTTTCAGGATTACTGTAATAGTAATTTTGAATCTGCTTTCTTGAAGCTTTGAACCTTTTGAAAGGTAGCACTTGAGTAATCAATTTATCTCGAAATTGAAATTGTAGAATTTCTAATTTTGAAATCACTTCTTGATGCTGTCGTGTTGAATATGTATAAATAGCCGAACGGTATTTATCTATTCTAGAATGATTTGAGGTGCTTTTGTGGGTTCGCAAGTGCACTTCAACAAGTGTAGAAAGTAAGATTTTTGTATCATCAAAATGAACAATAACCGCTTCAGAAAACGCATCATTCTCTGCTATTGAAGCCACAAAACCTTGTTCCACTATTGAAACTCCAATTAGAGATTGAAACACCGCTTCTGTACACCAATGGCAGCCGCCTCCGAATGCTATTTTATGTTCCATTATTTTTACACACCCCTTACTCCCCTCTTTTTAGAGGGGAAACTCATACTCTTGATTTATTTCTTTATGTCGAACTTTGGTGAGATATCTCACTATATTGCCTTTTCTACTATTAATAATGAGATTTCTCGTCGCTCGTACCTCACTCTGTCGAAATGACAAGATATCCCAAAACATCTATTAAGAACTACAAGACAGCATAGAACATCCTACCTTATGTCGTGCCCAATCGGGTCGTTTTGCAAACCATTTTTCGTATTCAGGTTGTTCAGCGTAAGGCTTTGTAAGCATTTGAAATAGCTCATCAATTAATTCGTATTTCCCTTCATCTGCTTCATCAATTGCTAATTGCGCCATGTAATTTCTTAAGACGTATTTGGGGTTGACTTTATTCATATTCACCTTTCGTACTTCATCAGAATATGATTCTTTTTGCAATCGTTCCGAATAGGTTTTAAACCAATTTGCCCAACGCTTTTTAATATTACCAACAACCTCATTTGATCTATAAAACGCATCTTTTATCACTACAATACCTTTTGAAATATGTTCCTTTTTGAAATTGGCTAGCTTTCTAAAAAAGATTGTCGTATCGGTTTCTGTAAGGTGTAAAATATCCTCTAATTCCTGAATTAATTTTTGATCGTTTTCATCCATAATTTGAAGCCCCAGTTTTGAACGCATCATATCCAAAGACTTCTCATCGAAGTCTGTTTTGTATTGATTCAAAATGGCTTCCAAAGGTGCTGCCTCTTCAATTAAAGGATAAATGGCATTGGCAAGTTGCAACAAATTCCATAACCCGATATTAGGTTGATTTCCGTAACGGTAACGCTTATGTTGTCTATCTGTAGTATTGGGCGTCCAACCATAATCGTAACCTTCCAGCCAGCCGTAAGGCCCATAATCAATGGTCAATCCTAAGATGGACATATTATCTGTATTCATCACGCCATGTACAAACCCTACTCGTTGCCAATGGATAATCATATCTAAAGTTCGGTTCGCAACGGCTTTAAAAAATTCAATATATGTTTCCCTAGAAGGTTCTCCTAAATGCGAAAAATGGTACTTTATGGTATAATCCACCAATCGTTTTAGGTTTTTTTCGTCCTGTCTTGCCATGAAAATCTGATAGTTTCCAAAGCGCAGAAATGACTCAGCAGTTCTACAAACTATTGCCCCTTTTTCATAAGCAGGATTTCCATCGTACATAACGTCTCGTAACACACGATCACCCGACAAGGCTAACGACAAAGCCCGAGTTGTTGGCACACCTAAATGAAACATGGCTTCACTACATAAATACTCACGAATAGAAGAGCGCAACACTGCTAAACCATCTGCAGTTCTGGAGTATGGTGTTTCCCCAGCACCTTTTAATTGTAGTGCCCAATTTTTTCCGTTATGCTCCACTTCGCATAAATTAATAGCGCGACCATCGCCCAATTGCCCCGCCCAATTTCCAAATTGGTGTCCCGCATAACACATGGCATAAGGTTTTGTGTTGGGTAATACTTTATTTCCCGTAAATACATTTAGAAAATCTTTGTCTTTAATATCTTCTTCTGAAAGCCCTAAATTCTCCAACATCTCTGGTGACAAATGAAGTAATTCAGGTTTTGCTGTTTGCTTTGGTGTTACATAAGAAAAACATGCATCAGATACTTGCCTTCTAGAATTTTCTAAGATAGGATCTGCGGGTAATTCTTTGTTGAATTTATCTTTGATATTGAGATTCATTCTCTGACTTCTTAGAATTTACACCTACAAGGTTTTGGAAACCTTGCAGGTCTCTAAGTATTTATTTCAACTTTTCAACATAAAGCTTTCTAAACTTTGCCAATTTTGGTGTAATTACGGCATTGCAATAACCTTGTTCCTGGTTATTGTTATAGTAATCTTGATGATAATCTTCAGCGTCATAAAAAATATCTAAAGCTGAAATTTCAGTGACTATTGGATCATCAAAATATTTGGCAACTTCTTTTACCACAACTTCAGCTATTTCTTTTTGACTCTCATCATGATAATAAATTACTGAACGGTATTGCGTACCTCTATCTGCACCTTGACTATTCAGCGTTGTAGGATCGTGGGTTGTCATAAAAATGAGTAAAATTTCTTCATACGAAATCTCATCAGCGTCAAATGTAATTTGCACCACTTCAGCATGCCCTGTTAATCCTGAGCACACTTCACGATACGTTGGTTTTCCGGGAGCATTGCCGCCCGAATAGCCGGACAATACTTTTTCAACGCCCTTTACTTCTCTAAAAATAGCCTCTGTACACCAAAAACAGCCACCTCCAACGGTAGCTAATTGTATATTTTTACTGCTCATTTGCAACCTCCTTTTGTAATGTCATAGATTCTGAATTAATACAATACCGTAAACCACTGGGTTCTGGTCCATCGGGAAACACATGTCCCAAATGTGCATCACAGGTGTTACACATTACCTCAACACGCACCATTCCAAAAGTAGTGTCCCTTTCATATTTTATAGCATTCTCATTTATGGGCTGGGTAAAACTAGGCCACCCTGTGCCTGATTCAAACTTAATCGTTGAATCAAATAAAGGGGTTCCACAACACACACAATTGTATTTTCCTGCCTCATGAATTGCACATAATGCCCCACTGTAAGGACGTTCCGTACCCTTTAATCGGGTAATTCTAAATTGTTCTGGAGTTAATTCAGTTTGCCATTCGCCCGGTGTTTTTTCAACACGTTTGTCTGGGGTTGGGTTTCCGTTGAGGGAAAAACCAATCACATCTTTCCAAGTTAGCATATTTCTTTTCCTTTCTTTTTTAAATTTTTATGCTTTCAAGTTCAATTTTCGTCGAAATTCGGTTTAAAAACTTACAATTTCACAGCTCCAAATCGCCACTGAAAGCATTAGTGAAATTTACGACAAATTAAGACGTTATCATACTTAATTTTATGTTATTAAAGTTTAGTATTTTTACTTCAAACGCTATTTTAATGGAAACACTTGTAGATAAAGCTGAAAAGTTCGTTACTACCTACCTTAATGATCATCTTGACTCAAATTTTGTATATCATAATCTTGCCCATACCCAGAGGGTAGTTAGTAAGGTTGAAGAACTTATTGTGGATGAAGCTGTACCTTTAAACGACGATGAAAAAGAAAAGCTATTAGTAGCAGCATGGTTTCATGATACTGGCTTTACAAAAACCATTGAAAATCACGAAGACGAAAGTGCAACCATCGCTAAGCATTTTTTAGAAGAAGAAAAGACTCCAAAGGAATACATTGAAGTAGTTTCGAAAATTATTTTAGCAACACGTATGAATCACCTGCCTCAAACGTTATTGGAGGGACTTATAAGAGATGCTGATTGCGCTCATGTTTCAAGCAAAAATTATGAAGATTATTCATCTTTATTAAGAAAGGAATGGGAGCTAACTTTGGATAAAAAAGTTTCAAAAGCAGAATGGCTAGAAGAGAATATCAATTTTCTTACCAATCACACCTTCTATTCGCCGCAAGCCACAAGTAAATGGGAAAAGCGAAAAGGCAAAAATTTAGCCAACTTAATACAGAACCAAAATAAAATAAAAGAGAGCACAGAAAAGTTAAAGCAAAAAAAAGCTGAATTAAAATTTAAAAAAGAAAAACTAGATTTACCCGACAGAGGTATCGAAACCATGTTCAGGGTTGCACTTAGAAATCATATTACGTTGAGTGATATTGCAGATACCAAAGCTAATATTTTACTCTCGGTAAACGCTATTATTATTTCTGTGGCACTATCTAATTTACTGCCAAAACTGGATAATCCTTCAAATACCTATTTGATCTATCCAACCTTGATTTTTCTTGCTTTTACAGTGGCATCAATCGTTTTGTCAGTTCTGGCAACAAGACCAAATGTAACTAAAGGACAGTTCACAAAAGAAGATGTTGCGAACAAAAAAGTGAATTTATTATTCTTCGGAAACTTTCACCAAATGAGCCTAAACGATTTTGAGTGGGCCATGGGCGAAATGATGCAAGACAAAGATTATCTATATGGCTCCCTCACTAAAGACTTATACTTTTTGGGACTTGTTCTAAATAGAAAATACAACTTATTACGAACAACGTATACCGTATTTATGATTGGGATTGTAATTAGTGTTATTGCCTTTGGAATTGCTTTTACTACTAGTGGCGCAGCATAAGAACTAAGCTTTTAATTCTTTCATTAAATCATCATAAGTGTAAAACGCTTTATCATTCTCATTTTTATGATATAGCACGCTTACGCGGATTGCCTTAAGTCCTGTTACAGCTTGTAAGTCTTGCAACTCAACAATCTCAACATCGTTATCTAAATAGTTTTTAGATTGTAAAAATTTAATGTAACTTAAATATTCTACCTCATCTTGCTTTTGAGAATATACAATACTTATTTTTCCTTTCTGGGTAACACGCTCTGTAGTACCTTTTATGTATGCCTTGTCCACCCGTTTTTTTACAATTTCGTAGCGCGCATTGTAGGTGCCATCAACATCAAATTGTTTTTCATCCATTCTAAAACTTATCGTCAATGGTTGATTAAATACCAAAATCATAGATGCTACATCTAAAGCTACAGGAAAATCATGTTGCATTTGGTAGTAAGCATTCTCCATTTCGCACATCACCTTCAATTGCCACAAGCGTAAATTGTACAAATAAATTTTGTTGAAGCTATCTTCCTTGGTAATAGATTCCCCAACGTACATATTATGTTCTACACCATCAGTTTTAAAACGCTCAAAATAATGCGGATACATTTGTTGCGCCTCTATTTGCTTTTTATCTAAAAGCGAAGCCATTTCTACATTTATCTTAGCAATGGTTTCATCATAGTCTTTTCTATGCCTATAAAGTACGTTTACTTTATAATCAATATTTTGGTAGTACGCCTGTACAGCTTCAGTTAGCAAAGGATTATTGTTTAGGTGATTTAGCAGTGGCTCAATATCTTCTTTGAAAAAAGTTGATATCTGTTGCTCGCTATCTACTTGAAAATCTTCATTTAAGCCCTTTTGAAAATCATCAATTTGATAGATAAATTGCTCGTAAATTGGTAAGTGTTCTAAATCTAAAGCACTATTCAAAATATGTCTTGCCGCTTTTAACTGAAGTGTTAAATCTTCTTTTGTGGCATAATTTCTGGCTTCCGAAGACCCTTTTATATCAATTTGTCCGTACAGTGGATACACATCATTAAAGGCAATCTTTTTAAACGCAGGCTCGTTACCTTCCATCTCTGCCTTAATATAATTTTTAGCTTCTTTTGCAAATCGCCAATGCACGCTTGGGTGTATAGAGGTACATTCTTTCTGAATTATCGCCTCAATTAAGTTTTCTTCATCTTTTTTAGAGCGCTCAACAGCGGAAACGATAAAAGGCATAATATCAATTAACTTATTGGCATTGATACTATTTAAAACACGAGGTGTTTTGGAAACAATCTCCAATACTCCCATTAAGCCTTCATCATTCGCTATTGGTGCAAAAATAGCACTCTTAAAGCCTTGTTGATAAAGCACTTCTATTTGAGGCGCAATATTGTGCTTACTTTTATTGTAAACACTATCCACATCAGAAATTGAAAAGTAATTTTTATCAACAATTAGCCTATCATAAGACCACTGACATAAAGAGTTATCACACTCCAAACGTTCTTTATCTCCTAATAAAAAGCTATTAATGCCTACGCCGTAAACCCTCTCAAAAACACGTTCTTCTTCATTGTATATACAAAATCCCACCTGTAAGTCATTAATTCCCAGTAAAGATCTAAATACATCATGGAACTCATGAATAAAATTTTCATCCTTGTGTTTATCTTCTCCAATTAAATTGGATTTAATATTTGAAATGGACTGGTCTTCCGTGACATCAAATATATTAGAAATCACAAAGCCTTTAAAAATGTAGCTATCTGGTGGAAATAGTTCTTTCCACAAGTCTAAATTTTCAAAATTATCTAGAAGTTTTTTATAATCGTCCTCTGTTATTTTTTTTGCCTTTTCTGTAGGTACTATTTCACAGAAATCAGCATTATATAAAATTTTATAAAATCTTAAAATTCCGTTGGCATCCGGAATTTCATAATAAAACGGTCGCTTAAAATTCAAATTATAGCCATAGCAAAAGTTCAAAATTACGGTACATGCGATAATATACCTATGATCATCAGGCATATTCTTAATGTTCAACTCAAATTTATCTCCTGCAGTTTTGATGATACTTTTAAACCTTTCCGAAGAATTAAAAATTAAATTATGAAAAGGAACGGATGCTGTTTTAATCTCATTTCTTGTTAAAACAGGTGCGAACGAATCTTGTAGAATAACGCTTATTTCTTCTTCTCTATCTTTGAGAATCTGCATGTTACTAAAGCCATCCCTAAGTTCAGGATACGGTGCAGCAGTTTTTAAAACGCGTTTTGCCTTTGCTGAAAGGAATTCATCTTCACTTTCTGCTAACCTTTCATAGTGCTCTAACAGCCTATTAAAGCTGACGTTGAGCAACATTGGCGATTCGATATTATCATTAATATCCATAATCCTATGTAATTCGGTGAGTAACAAATTTACGAATTATTGCGTTAGTCGTTTTATAGAAGACTTGCTAACACCAAAAATGTTACAGAAATTAATGTTAATATATAAGAATCTATTTATCCAGTGGCTCTAAACCTCTAATGATGATAACGGCATCTGCTTCATATCGAAATGGTCGTGGATTGAACTGTTCCCAAGCTGTTGGTTTGCCTTCTGAATAGGGTTTCGCTTCCGTAAATTCCCCTGTCCAGGTATTAAACCATTGGATGGTGGCATTCTCAGTATTAAACTTCCGCATTGCAATTCTTGTAGCCGTGTAATGACTCTCCTTTGGAACGTACATTAGGTAAATACCATCTTTTACATTAGCAAGACTATATCCACTAGAATTAAACTGAGGCCATGTTTCACAATTTTCAAAGTTTACAGAATCCATAAGGGTTCGCATGTGTTTGAAATATTCAAACTTGGGTTTAAGGAAATCATCAGGTTGCTCAAATGGATTATGAATAATAGCATTCCAAGATGTTCCTTGCCAATAGTAGGTTGAGTAGCCTCCTGAAAATACGCATTTATAATTTCTTCTTAAACAAGTTTCTGCATTGATATAAGCACCTGGAAACACCCAATATGGTGACTCTTCGTAACCACCATGCTCAATATTGAAAATTGGTTTATTAGGAAATTTTTTCTTCGCATCCAGCATAATATTATACAATGTGTAATCCCAATTCTGTAAAGAAATAAAATCTACACTTTCTGGGTTTCTTTTGCAGAAACCCCAATCATGCACAGATATTAAACGATTATAAGAATCTAACTTTCTAGCACGCTCTGCACGTTCTAAAATATAGTCTTCGGTTGCTCTGCCGTAACTCAACGCTTCTTTTGAAACGTCCCATACAATATTTGGAAAGGCTTGATAACGTTTAATTACATAATCGTAATACATATTATCTTCTTCAGACTGCATTTCTGGCCAATTTACCATCTTGTTCCATACATAAATCATTAGATGACTCACTATTTCTTTATTATGCATGGTGAGCAACACATTATCTAGATGCTCAAAAAACTCAAAATTAAGATTACTAAAATCGGGGTTAGAATTAGAACCTAAAAATGGATAAATATCCTCTCTACCACCATATTCGTGCTCTGGATGTTCCTTTAATTTTGGATCTTTCTTCCATTTCACATCATATGAATATGCATTCATAACTATTTGATTAAAACCATTGGCTTCAATCAACGAGAGTAAATGGTTGGTTTTAGGCAAATCTTTATTTCCATAATCTAAAGCAAATAACCAATCACATTCAAAAGCCAAATTGAAGTAATGTGAACCATCTTCGTAAAAGAAATGTTGTGGGTTTTCTTCTTTTAAAACAATACCACCATGACGATTTTCTTTTTGATTTTCAGTAATGCTAATTTTTCCTTTTTTTCCATCTAGCCCTTTAACCTCAGACTCAATCACAAAAGATTTATCGCCTAAAACACCACTAGAATAACGAAACACCCATTCTTTATTACCCTTGTAGAACATTGGTATTTTTTGAACTTTATCACCATCTTTTAAAACGGCATAAACACTCTTACTTAAAGGCGACTTAACTTTTGTTCTGGTTTTATAAACAATATCTCCTATTTCCCACTGTGCCAGTCCTATGGCTTTACTCGATTTTGGAGAGTTCCATGTTTTTATTTGCCCAAGTGTTACGTTTACAACCAAAAATACACATACGGTTGCTACTAATTTATTTATCATTTGTTTAGTTTGTTGTTAAAATTTTAGACCTTAAATTACTCGGAACAAGAAGTTGTTTCGGTAATTTCAGAAGCCTTAAAATTGGCGTCTTTATCATTAACATTTTCTCTATAAAAAACAATCTTATCAATCTCTAGCAAAGTAGATCTTCCGGCTATTTTGATGGTATATTTACCAGGTTTTTCAAAATTACAACTGAAATTTGCAAAACTATGATGCGCTTCCAATTTACCGTTCATAGTAAAAACTCCCTTACTTCTACCAACAAACTTTCTGTAATCTGTAAATTCTTCATTACCAAATAATCCAACATCGCCTTCCATTTTTACCCAAGCGTCGTTGGATTTATCACCTTCCGCTTCATCTGGTTGACGCATAAACCATCTTACGGCGTACTTTCCTGGTGTTTTAATGTTTACTGTGTAACTTATTTCATCTTTTGGGTTTGCATGTTTGTAACTATTAGGTCCTGCAAATTGGATGTATTTACCTCCTGAGGCCAAATTATCTTCCTTAATCACCCAATCGCCACTTAAGTTAAAACGTTCTGCTTCCAAAACTAACAAACCATCTTTCTCAACTACATCACACTTTTTTGAGTGTTTCAATGGAGCTACAACAACTTCAACAGTATCTTGAAAATTGCCCATTCCTGCCGTTATTGTTATGGTTGCTTTCCCAGGAGCTACCCCAACTACTTTTCCTCTAGGCGAAACATAAGCCACTGCACCGTTATCCGTCTTGAAAGTATAATAATCATCCCAGGGTTTATTGGGTGTAAAATCAAAGTTCAATTGATAACTTTTATGTGGCTTCACAGTGATTGTTTCTTCTTTAATAGACACAGATTCAGCAACAACATCGTCTGGCAACATAATACCGTATCCTAGAAATTCCACAAATTTAGAAGGACTACCATCTTCATCCCCTGTTAGAAGATAATACATCAATCCTGCATCAGAAATATCGAGTTTCCCGTGCTTATGGTCTTGCATGCGTTCCCATAACCACTGCACATGCGTATCTTTATGATCTCTAATCCCTTTCCACGGAAATGAATTTTTAAGCGAGTTCCAGCCTAAATACCCTACTTCCTTATTATTTTGGTCTTTAATTTTTACATATTTCAATCTATTTCCGCTCAAAGCAATAGCATCTTTTGTGGTATGATGATCATCTCTTCTTAAATGATTATCGTTATAACCTGAATGGGAAATAATATAAACATGGGACATAGATTCTAATTTCGACCCTTCGTCAACAACAGCCTTTATAGCTTGATATAAGAACTCTGATGGCCCCATATTGAGGAAATACAATGGATTTGAAGCTTTTGATTTGATAATTTCATTTTTCAAACTTTGAATAGCCTCCTGCTTATGTGTCCCCACATCAAAGAAAACATCAGGATTAAACTGTAAACGTTTAACACCTTGATCCGTGGCCTCTTTCATATAATTTTTTACAGTGGTATGAGGTGGTGATGGCATAAAATTATTAAATGAAAAGTGTACTAACTTATCTTGAAGTTGCCTTTTTGCCAACATAATAAGCGTTGCAGGTGTAGCACCCCAATCATCAGGGTCGGCGGTGTTATATTTACCTGTGTAACCTAAATCAGGTTGATTATTGCCATCTGCACTTATTGCTATTCTATTGTTATCATAATTTGGAATGGTTTGCGCATTTACTGAATTAATTAGGAACAAAACAACTAATGGTTGGAATGCGCTTGCGAAGCGTCTTATAATTTTCTTATACATTCAAAAAATCTTTAAAGTTTAGTTTTTCTCAATGTGATAAACTACTATTACACTGAGTTAGTTCAAAAATTGTTATTTTTTTTGGTTTAGCCCATAAAAATAGCATTCTTTTTCAGGTCAAATATAGGATGCTCCGTTTCAATGATAATGTAGAACTAGACTATTTTAGCAAGGTATTGTAAAGTAATTGCTAAGTCAGCAAAAACACGAAATAATAGGAAATACAAGCAGCGTATAGCTTAAAAAAAAAAAGCTCCTCATAGAATGAGAAGCTTTTGTCTTGTGCGGGCGGAGAGACTCGAACTCTCACACCTCGCGGCACTAGATCCTAAGTCTAGCGTGTCTACCAATTCCACCACGCCCGCAAAAGGACTGCAAATATAATCAATACTTTGAAATTGCAAATACTTACAGCTTAAAATTCATTTTTAAAAGAAAAATAGTTGTTACTATAACTCTGAGTCTGTTCTTACTTTGCGCTCGCTCACACTAAACCTTCTGATAATCAATCTTGATGCTTTATTAAAATTAGCATAGTTATACACCCAATTTAAAAATACAACAAGTCTATTTCTAAACCCAACTAACGCCATTAAATGAATAAACATCCAAACTAACCAAGCAAAAAAGCCACTTAATTTTAGTTTACCTATATCAGCAACCGCTTTATTTCTTCCAATAGTCGCCATAGAACCTTTATCAATATATTTGAAAGGCTTTAAGTTATTTTTTCCGTTAAGTATTTTTGGGAAATTTTTGGAAAGGTTCATGGCCTGTTGAATAGCAGGTTGCGCCACTTGCGGATGCCCATTTGGATAATCCTCACTATTCATCTGTGCTATATCACCAAGAGCAAATACATTATCAAACCCCTTAACTTTGTTATATTCATCTACATAGTAACGCCTATTTCTAGGGTTATAGCTTTCCTTAGAAAATCCTTTTATTAAATTACCGATAACGCCCGCAGACCAAATTACTGTCCGCGTTTTAAAGGTTTTACCATCTTTGGTTTTTACCAATTTTCCATCATAATCCGTTACAATGGTATTGGTATGAATTTGAACCCCAAGCGCTTTTAAGGCACCTGCAGATTTTACGGAAGATTGCTCAGTCATCGGTGGCAAAACCCTTGGAGCACCTTCCAAAATATGGATTTGCATCAGTTCTGGATCTAAATCTGGAAAATCCAAAGGCAACACATTATGCTTAAATTCTGCAATAGCGCCAGCAAGTTCAACGCCCGTAGGCCCCGCACCAACAATAACAAAATTCAACAAGAACTTTTTATCCTCCTCTGTAATGGCGATCGTACTTTTTTCGAAATTTTGAAGAATTAAACTTCGTAAGTTCAATGCCTGCGGAATTGTTTTCATTGGCATTGCGTACTTCTTTATTTCCTTGTTTCCGAAGAAATTAGTTTTCGTACCCGTATTAATAATCACATAATCATAATGCAATTCCCCAATATCTGCTGTAATGGTTTGGGTTTCGGGGTCAATATGATTAACATCGGCCAACCTAAAATAAAAATTTTGCTGTCTTTTGATGAACATTCTCAAAGGATACACAATAGAATCTGGTTCAATACCACTTGTAGAAACTTGATACAATAAAGGCTGAAATGTATGATAATTGTGCTTGTTAAGCATTACAAGCTGAATCGGTAATCTTCGTAGTTTTTTTACCAAATTCAGCCCAGCGAATCCACCTCCGACAACCACCACACGAGGTAACTCTGTTCTAGGAATATTCATAAAATACGTTTTACTTTTATTCGACCTCAAAATTACGACAGCTACCGAAAATAATGCGTGTTAAATTCATTATTTTTACCAGTATTAAATTCGTATTTGATATTAAAAATCAATAATTCAGGTCGACTCAACATTTTACTTATGCATAACATTCAACACTACATAAAAGAGCACAAAACCCGCTTTTTAAATGAACTAATTGAACTTTTAAAAATTCCCTCAATTAGCGCAGATTCAGCATATGAAAAAGACGTTTTAAAAACTGCCAATGCCATTAAAATCAGTCTAGAAAATGCGGGTTGCGATACCGTGGAAATATGCGAAACAGAAGGCTACCCAATTGTGTATGGCGAAAAAATTATTGATGATAGCCTGCCAACAGTTTTAGTATATGGGCATTATGATGTACAACCACCAGACCCATTGGAACTTTGGAATTCTGCGCCATTTGAACCCATAATTGAGAAAACCGATTTACATCCCGAAGGTGCTATTTTCGCACGTGGCGCCTGTGATGACAAAGGTCAGCTTTACATGCACGTAAAGGCCATGGAATTCATGACAGCCACCAACCAATTGCCTTGCAATGTTAAATTTATGATTGAAGGTGAAGAAGAAGTTGGCAGCAAAAACCTATCCACCTTCGTAAAACGCAATCAAAAGAAACTAGAAAATGATGTCATTCTCATTTCTGATACTGGCATGATCGCCAAAGATGTACCTTCCATCACTACGGGGCTACGCGGATTAAGTTATGTTGAATTAGAAGTTACGGGACCAAATCGTGATTTACACTCAGGGTTGTACGGTGGCGCAGTTGCAAACCCTATCAATATTTTAAATAAAATGATTGCTTCACTTCACGATGAAAACAATCATATTACCATTCCTGGATTTTATGACAAGGTAGAAGAACTTTCAAAAGAAGAACGCGCTGAAATGGCAAAAGCACCGTTCAGTCTAGAAGATTACAAAGATGCTCTAAACATAGACGAAGTGCACGGAGAAGCGGACTACACTACAAACGAGCGTAACTCTATTCGTCCCACATTGGATGTTAATGGTATTTGGGGCGGCTACATAGGTGAAGGTGCAAAAACCGTTATTGCCAGTAAAGCCTATGCCAAAATTTCCATGCGTCTAGTACCCAACCAAGACTGGGAGGAGATTACCCAACTTTTTAAAACGCACTTTGAAAATATTGCTCCAAAATCGGTAAAAGTAAAAGTAACACCACACCATGGTGGCCAAGGTTACGTTACGCCAATTGATAACGTTGGTTATCAGGCTGCAAGTAAGGCCTACCAAACTACTTTTGGTAAAACACCTATTCCGCAACGCGGTGGTGGCAGCATCCCCATAGTTGCACTTTTCGAAGAAGAGTTAAAAAGTAAAACTATCCTAATGGGCTTTGGTTTAGATAGTGACGCTATACATTCACCAAACGAACATTTTGGTGTTTGGAACTACCTAAAAGGCATAGAAACCATCCCCTATTTTTACAAATATTTTACCGAATTGTATAGTAATAGTTAGGGCGTTGCCCCCCTTCTATTGGCAGGGTCGCGCTTTCACTACTCAATCCCTCCTATCGTCGGGGATTTCAAACATACTATTCAATCGCTAACGCAAATCGCGTCTGTTAATATAAAATAGTTATTTAAATTAAAAATGATAAAATCACAAGAATATATCAGCGAATGGACTAAAAGAGAAATAGTCACTTTCAAATTAATTTTCACCTATTTCTGCTTTTACATTTTCTTAATGTTTTTCTCATCGTTTTTTGAAACACCGTTTAAGTGGTTTGGATCAATATTAGGATTTACCAAGGAATATAGTGTTAGCGGCAATGGAAGTGGCGACAACACCTATGCCTACGTTACATTTTATGCAACAATAGTATTAGCACTAGTTGTTAGTACTATCTGGATTCTAGTGGATCGTAATAAAAAAAGTTATAATAAACTCTTTTATTGGTTTATTGTTGTTTTACGCATCTTTCTAATCTGTGCAATGTTATTATATGGATTCGTAAAAATCTTCAAGGTTCAATTTCCTGACCCTTCTTTATCAAAACTTATGCAACCATTAGGAAACTTTTCACCAATGGGTCTAGCTTGGACATACATGGGGCATTCCAAAATGTTTAATGTTTTTGTTGGTGCTATGGAGGTATTGGGTGGTTTACTACTAATACTTAGACGTACCCAAACTATTGGATCATTTATCGTTTCTGGAGTAATGACCCATGTGCTTGTTATGAATTTGTGTTTTGACATTCCTGTTAAACTTTTCTCGGCACATTTGGTTTTGATGAGTTTAGTCATCTTTTCAACAGACATTAAGCGTTTTATTAATGTTTTCATCAAGAATAAACCCGTAAAAGCTTATGAGTATTATCACCCTATAAACAATAAAAAGTACCATAAGATTATCAGAATATTAAAAATTGTTGGATTATCAATTATCATAATAGGAGTTTCTATATTTATGTTTCAAGCGGAACGAAAATTGAATAATTATAAAAAAACTGTATTTTATGGTATTTGGGAAACCGAGTACTTTGTTCAAAATAATGATACATTACCACCATTAATTACCGATAAAGGTGGCGATATCTAATCATAGAAAAGAAAGACAAAGCTTTGATAAAATACATGGATGACAAAGCCAAATTACTTAATTTTTCAGTCGACACTATCACCAAAAAAATATCTATAACAGGTGATCAAAATAAAAATATCACGATTTTAAAATACACTTATTCTACACCAGATTTAATGGAGCTAAAAGGAAATATAGAAAATGATAGTGTACTGATTACATTAAAAAAGAAAGACCAATTCCTGTTAAAGTCTAGAGGCTTTCATTGGATAAACGAATCGCCTTTTAACAGATAAACGGTTTTATTTACTTATGAATAACCAGCACTTTAAAAATATAGCCGAACTTAGTTTTGCTACGCTTTTAATCAGTACATCAGCAGTACTAGGAAAGTACATAGATTTACCAACACCAGTTATTATTTGGTGGCGGGCTGCCTTGGCACTTATTTTTTTGTACATCTTTTGTCGCTTCCAAAAGATTAGTCTTAAACTAAAAACTTCAAAAGACAAAAGCACCATTTTAATTAGTGCAGTGTTGTTAGCGGCACATTGGATCACCTACTTTTATGCCATTAAAACGTCTAATGTTTCCATTGGAATGCTTTCACTATTTACCTTTCCCGCCATCACCTCCATTTTAGAACCAATTCTTACTAAAACAAAATTTAATGTGGTGCATTTGCTACTAGCAATACTGGTAATGTTGGGAATTTACATTTTAGCTCCAGAATTTAATATTGAAAATTCAGATTTTCAAGGTGTGGTTTGGGGTATTATTTCTGCTGTTTTATTTTCATTGCGCAATATTATCTTAAAAAAAGGAACGACGGGATACAACGGTGTTATGGTTATGCTCTATCAATTGTTAATCGTTACTATTCTGTTAATTCCAGTGCTATTTCTGTTCGATACGTCCAACATTAAAACCCAATATCCATATGTTATTATGCTTGCCCTTTTAGCAACCGCCGTAGGTCATTCCCTATTGATAAAAAGTTTTAAACACTTTTCGACAAGTACAGCAAGTATCATTTTAAGTACGCAACCTATTTTTGGTATCATTTTAGCCTATATCTTCTTAAATGAAATCCCTACATCCAACACATTTATTGGTGGTACACTTATTATTTCAACAGTAATTATTGAGAGTATAAGATCCAAGAAGTAATTAAATCTAAAAGTTTATGTAACAAATCAAAAGCTTTAACGTTCTAATAGTCAAGCTGTGCTGAGCACAGTTGAAGAATCAATCAAAAAACAATCAGTATGTTAAAGCGCTTTTTTATTGTCTGTTCTGGTGCAGATACCCATATTCTTGACACCTGCTCCTCGGGAGAGCAAAATAAATATGCAGGTATAGGTGCCACCGTATTTTTCACAGCTGTTATGGCGTTTATCGCTGCGGGTTATGCACTTTATACGGTTTTTGACAATCTATTTGCAGCCATATTTTTTGGCTTAATTTGGGGACTTCTCATTTTCAATTTAGACCGTTATATTGTATCCACTATAAAAAAAACTGGTAGTGCTTTGGATGAATTTATTCAAG
Organism: Jejuia sp.; assembly: GCA_049889775.1. Lineage (GTDB taxonomy): Bacteria > Bacteroidota > Bacteroidia > Flavobacteriales > Flavobacteriaceae > Jejuia. The sequence goes on along the minus strand of JBMHCT010000011.1, from coordinate 69,642 downwards.
CCTCTCCAAGAATACTTTTGGCTATAATAATAGCTATTGTTATTGCAAAACCCTTAGAGTTAAAGATTTTTGAGAAGGAAATTAATCAAGTCCTTCTAGAAGAAAAAAATGCTATGACTTTGACCAACAAAAACCAAATAGCAGAACAATTTACACCTGAATTAGCCGCCCTTCAAAGCAACATAGGTGCTTTAGAAAAGCAAATAACCGATAAGGAAATTGAAGTAAATGATTTATATAACACCTACATCTCTGAAGCCGAAGGTACTGCTGGCACTAAACTCTTAGGAAAGGGACCTGTATATGAGGAGAAACGGGAAAAACATGACGTTGCCCTTGCGGATTTACAAAAGCTAAAACAAGAAAATAAAGCCAAAATTCTTGAAGCAGAAACCCAAATTGGTGCGTTAAAAGCAGAATATCAAACCCAAGTGGTAGATTCTCAACCCATTATTTCAAATTTTGACGGACTCATGGCGCGTATTAATGCCTTAGATAAATTGCCATGGTTACCATCATTTTTCATTTTTCTGTTGTTTTTGGCTATTGAAACCGCACCAATTTTTGCGAAATTGATATCACCACGAGGCGTTTACGATTATAAATTGCAAGATGAAGAAGAAACCATAAAAAATGTGATTCTACAAAACAAGCACCAAAGAGCGGCAATCCTTAAAACAGAAAATGTTTTAAATGATAAAGTATACGGAGATATTGAAACCGATGAAGAGCTGCTAACGTACAAAAGCAAAAAAGCCCGTGAATTGCTACAATTACAGGCAGATGCGTTTTATAAAAAACAGAAATCTATTTTATAATTAAGCGGCTTCAGATGTGTTGAAATGATCATACAATTCTTTACATCCCAATCCAATTATGCTTAGTTTTTTTTGTTGATTTAGCGCTAAATTATGAAGTTCTTTTAACGCCTCTACGCCTTTTGCATCAATAGCCTGAACTTCATCAATATCTATAGTAAGCGTTTCTGAAGATTTTAGTGCCTCGGCAATTCTTTCTTTAAAGAATAATACATTTTCGTCTTTTAAAGCACCAATAAGTTTGTAATAATTGTTACGAACAGTAATTCTTAATTCCATATTAAAAGTGGTTTTGAGCGATAAAATTTGGGGTTTATCGATAAATTAGTTTGTAAATATATAAAAATTAATTAAAATTCTTACTTTTTTTGTATATAAACTAGTATTGCTTTAAATACTGTTAGAGTCAATAAAAGGTTTAATTTTTGAACTTAAGCAGCTTCGTCTACAGATCTAAAGTGATCATAAAGTTCCTTGCAGCCTAAACCAACTATGGACAATTGAACATTTTTCTCTATTGATTGTTTGTGTAAACTAGCCAAAGCATTTACCCCATAACGATCTACATGGTCTAAATCTTCAATGCTAACTGTTATTTTTGAGTGTGTTTGAAATGCATCTCTAAATTCTGATTGTAAAACATGAATGTTTTTCTTATTTAAAGATCCCTTCAATTTGAAGTAATTATTATACGTAGTAATTCTAAAGTCCATAAACAGTATACTTTAATTCAACAATAAATTTGGGCTATTAATCTTCTGATTATGAAAGCAATATAAAACCTTAATTCGATATATTTTTATGTTTTCGACCATCTGAAATGTAGATCGGACTAAAATTACTTGGGTGTCAATTTAATCGATAACTAACATTTTTTAAGTCTAATTTTAACTACATTTACAGAAATTAATTTTTTAAAAACCAATTGAGATGAGAACTTTAGCCTTACTTATTTGCTTCACGATCTCCTTTATATCTTCTGCCCAAACAGCTAATAAAGAAGCTGATATTAAAGCCATAAATAAAGTATTAAAAAAAGCGCGAATAGCTTGGTCTAAAAATGATATTGAAGGCTTTATGGAAAGCTATTGGAAAAGTGATTCCTTGGCGTTTTATGGCAAAAAAGGCGTTACCTACGGTTGGGACAACACATTAGACAATTACCTCACTTACTACCCCACAGCCGCATATACAGGCACCTTGAGTTTTAAAATAAATGCCATTAATAATATTGCTCCAGAATCCTATTATGTTCTAGGAGAATTCCACATTAAAAGAGACATTGGAAATGCTGATGGTATTTTTATGTTAGTCTTTAAAAAGATTAACGGCGAGTGGAAGATTATAGCAGACACCTCTGTTTAGCAATTTTCAGAACCCCATGAAATACAGCTATAAAGTAATCCTTATGGTAGTGCTGGCTTGTATTACCATCTACGGTTTAGTAACAGGCAGGTTCTTGTTTCTTGTATTTATGTTTCCTTTGGGCCTTGGTATTTTCAAAAAGCAAAAGGACGACTAATTCTTCATATCCTCCAGTTCTTTTTGCATTTTTTTCGTCATACCCTTTACAACCATCTCATAAGAATGGTCAATCAGTTCCTTTATAAATTGCGTCTGCAATTCCCCTTTATAAATACTAATTGTGTTCCAATGTTTGTTACTTACGTAAGGTCCAGCAAAAATACTTTCATAGCGTTCTCGTAATTCAACTGTATACTCAGGATCGGATTTAAGAGTAATAGTATCTTCACCCTTGTCCCATAAATTCAGCGGCGCAAGCACAAACATTTTAGTCAATACCTTAAATACCAAAGTGCTTTCATCAAACGGAAAACTCTCAGATGTTCCTTTTTTGCTCAAGCAGTATGCTCTTAGTTGTTCTATGTTCATGATTTATTCAACTATTCGTTACATGAGCTTTTCAGGGTGTTGCAACTCAGTGTATCCAAACTGTTTATACAACCCGTGAGCATCGGCAGTTTTCAACATCCAAACCTTACATTCTTTTAATTCCAGGTCCGTGTTAATTGTATCAATTAAAAGTTTGGAATACCCCTTGCCCCTGTATTCTGGAAGAACAAAAACATCCATTAAATAAGCAAAAACTGCATAATCTGTTACAACTCTAGCAAACCCTATTTGATTTTCTTCAAGGTAAAGTCCAAAGCACAAACAGTTTTGAACGGTCTTCTTAACCTCATCATATGTTCGTCCTTTTGCCCAATAGGTTTCAGTCAAAATTCATGAATAACATTCAGCTGGAGCCTACTTTTATCTTTAGATATTTCTACCATTATTCCAGTTTCTTGATGTCCTGATTCTCAATTTTCAAAGCCGAATAATCCAATGTCCACCCAATTGTTTCCACAATAGTTTCTATTAATAAAATAGTTTCTAAAGCTTCTTGTCGTGCAATTTGGATTAGGCCGCTTTCAGGAATTTTAGCTTTAATATGTACCTTGGCTTCGTTATGTAAATCGGTTAAATCGCTGGCTTCAAACTTATTGAAATACCCATCTTTTTTATCGTAATAATTCAGGTTTGTTTCAATAGACAACACTTCAGGTTGCGGAAAATGTTCCAAAACAATTCGTTTTTTATCAGTATCCGACGTTAATTGTATTTTAGACAAATCGTACCCCACATGCGCTTTTGCATTAATTACCACCAGCGCTTTCTTTTTGCTAGAAATCAACTTTAAAAACTTCTGCTTCACATCTTCATAGTGATAAATCTCTGCAAAATCACCTTCAACAGTAATAAACTTACACACCTTTTTAATCTTATTTAAAAGAATGGTAGACTGCACATTTACCAATTGCTTTTTCTTGAAGGATTTTAGAATGGTAACCACACCCAGAGTGACTAAAATTGCAATTACTATGGCTATAAATAGTTCCATTTATTCAATTATTTTGTACAAAATTGGTTTACTTGGAGACGCATCGTTTTCAAAAGATGCTATTTGTAAATTTAAGATATATGTACCGTCTTCAATTTTGTTAGACACATAAATTAGCTCCGTAATGGTGGCATCCAATCTCAAATTTCCAGAGGTATTCCAAAAGGCATTGTGTGCAAGTAATTCAAATTCGTCCTTTTCCTTATCAACACTTGGCAAATCAATTAAAAGGTGCTTCACTCCTTTCTTTACCAACAGCTCTACTGCCTCTTTCTCTAGATATGGCCAATTAGTATTGGAATATTGCCTTGTGAACTTTTCGCGCGTATTTGGTATCGTTCTAATAACTATAGCATCTCGTTTTTTATTGCCAATAGCAAATCGAATCTGCTTTTTGGATATTATAAAATCCTCACCAGATCTTTCCGGAGCAACAGTAATAACTTCAGCCAAAAAAAAGAATTGTTTTAAGTTTTGATTTACGGAGTATACCTCCTCTGTGATATGTCCCACACATTCGGTGTGCGTACCATGTGCATGCGGATTAAATTGAATAGTATTAAAGTTTATGCATGCCCCATCTTTTACCGTAGCTATCCAGTCACCATCCTTTTCAGGCTCAATTTTAGGCTCGTCTATATACCATGCATTAACCGTGTCTTTGGAAGCCTTAATAGGAATTGAGATATCCAAAGGCTTCGTCAAGTCAATTTGAAATTTTCTAGAGTTGTATTGAATTGTTGCTATCAAGACAGATTTATTTTAAAGAGATTTGAAGCAATACCGTCGCTTAAAAACTTACCTTTTTTAGTAGTTAAAAGTGTATCATCATCAATATACAACAAATGTTCATTTATAAAAACTTCTGCCTGTTGTAAAAGGTATTTTTTGTAATTACTACCGAAATCCTGCGCTACCTTTTTTAATGACACGCCCCAAATCGTTCTTAAACCCATCATTATATATTCATTAAACTTATCTGTTTGGGTTAGCGTTTCTATTTCAGAAGGCAGAATACCTTTATGAATACTCTTAATATACTTCGTATTATTTGACACATTCCAACTTCGCTGGTCACCATTGAAGGAATGTGCGGAGGGCCCGATCCCCAAATAAGGCTTCCCTTGCCAGTAGGCGGAATTATTTTTACTGAAATAGTTTGGTTTTCCAAAGTTGGACAGTTCATAATTTACAAAACCAGCTTCTTCAAGTTTATCCACCAAAATCTGAAACTGTTCCTGAGCCAAATCATCCTCTACATTTTCAATAATGCCCTTTTTTATGAAAGAAGCTAAAGCAGTTTTTGGCTCTACAGTCAACGCATAACACGAAATATGCGGCACATTAAAACTTAAGGCTGTTTCAATATTTTCTATCCATTCTTTATTTGAGAGACCTGGAATGCCATAAATTAAATCTACCGAAATATTATCAAAATATTGTGTTGCCGTTTTCAAACTTACTTTTGCTTCTTCGGCATTGTGCGCGCGATTCATCAACTTTAAATCCCTCTCGAAAAAGGATTGCACTCCTATACTTAATCTGTTTATTCTTGAGGTTACTAAATCATTTATTTGTTGGATAGACAAATCATCTGGATTGGCTTCTAAAGTTATTTCGGGGTTTTCAACTACCTTATAATTGTTATAAACGTCAGCAATCAATAATTGTATTTCGTTTTTAGTTAAAAGAGAAGGTGTACCACCTCCAAAATATATGGTTTCTACAGTTGTATTTTGAAGCTCATCTTTTCGCAGTTCTAATTCTTTGGTTAAACATTGCAATAGTTCATCCTTCTTTTTAAACGACGTAGAAAAATGAAAATCGCAATAATGACAAGCTTGCTTGCAAAAAGGTATGTGGATGTAGACGGAAGCCCCTCCTAACCTCCCCGATGGGGAGGAACTTTTACTCGAACTCTTGAATTTTTCAGTCATTAGCAACCTTTCTAAAGTTTGGATTAAATTTCCTTTTATCCACTAGTCGTCTCTTATAAGCTAAGTAAACTGAATATTCATATACACCAAAGGCAAAGACAATAAAAAACCAGATAAATTTGTATCCTCCTGTCCTAAATTTTGTCATATAAAGTTCTCGACCAAAATAAAATAAGAAGCCTATTCGTAGGATAGTAATTATGTGAGGTAAATTAAAATTATACAAATTTACTATTTAGTTTTTGCATTTTTCATTCCCCCTTTGGGGGTTTGGGGACTTGTACTTGTACGTTGTGGATTTTGTTTCACAAAACTAGCCCACCCAGAATAACTTTTACCAACTTCAATTCTACCTGAATTATAAAAATGACAAACTGCTGCTGCTAAACCATCGGTGGCATCCAAATTTTTGGGTAATGTTTTTAAGCCTAACAACCCTTGCAACATTTTTGCAACCTGTTCTTTACTGGCATTTCCATTACCTGTAATCGCCATTTTTATTTTTTTTGGTAAATATTCTGTAATGGGTATTTGCCTACTTAAACCTGCTGCCATAGCCACTCCTTGCGCGCGCCCTAACTTTAGCATACTTTGTACATTCTTACCATAAAAAGGCGCTTCAATGGCAATTTCATCCGGGTGATGCGTATCAATTAATTCAATAGTGCGCTCAAAAATGAGTTTTAATTTTAAGTAATGGTCATCATATTTCTGCAGATTCAACTCATTCAATTGCATAAACGTCATGGTTTTTCCAACAACTTTTATGAGTCCAAAACCCATAATGGTTGTTCCAGGGTCTATACCTAAAATAATACGTTCTTTACTCATCTATTCCCACAAAAATAACAACCACTTAGCGAAATTGAAACACCAAAGTTTATGGTTAGCAAATTACCATTAAAACTTCCAAAACCAGAAGACATAGGATTAAAATCTTCATCAAATGCCATAATGTAAGAGGTGTCTAAAAACAACGTTAAACTGTCAGACATACCATAATGCCATTCAATACCCCCCATCCCATTAAAAAAAGAGGTATCATTATTTCCGTAATTACCCAAAGGTTTTATAAAGGACATTCCTGGACCAAGATGAATAAACGTACCCATACGATACGAAAAATTAATAAGGCGCGATGCATCATACACCAACTGAACGTTGATTCGCGAGTAATTCAACTTAAACTCTGGAGAGGTGATAACGTTAGATATTCGATTAAAACCATAATCTAACTTAGCACCCAATCGAGGTTTAAACATATATTGAAATCCCAAATTTACAGTTGGAAAATTAAGTGATTTACCTAGAAAAGTAGCAACAAAACCATCGGCTGATGGATGATTTATACCCAAAGCAATTTGCGCTTTTACTTTGCTAGTTTCGCTTTGCGCTAAGCTTTTTGAAGCAACTAATAGCACCAAAAATCCAAAAACAAAATATTTAATTATGTGTGTTTTTGGATTCATAACTACTTTAATGATTACTTTGCAAGTGTCAATGCCTTACCTTGCGCTTCCATACAAAACTAAACAATTCTTTTTTGTACTTATTAAATTAAGTATCGTCGTTGGAGCTGCTTATTTTATTTACGAAAAACTGACAAATAACACCGAATTACCTTTTTCTGATTTTATTCAATTTACATCAAAAAAAGCCGTTTTTGTGCCAAAAAACATCGTTTTTCTTCTTTTTTTATCAATTTTAAACTGGTTTTTGGAAGTTTTAAAATGGCAAAAACTAGTTTCGGTCGTTCAAAAAATCAGTTTAACAACTGCTACTGATCAATGTTTGGGAGCACTAACAGCCTCACTTTTTACACCGAATAGAATAGGCGAATATGGCGCCAAAGTCATTTATTTTCCTAGTCGTTTTAGAAATAAAATTGTAGGGATTAATCTTATTGGTAACGTGCTTCAAATGAGTATTACAATAATACTTGGGGTTTGGGGGTTGATAACGTTTGTAAATTCTTATGATGTAGCTATTGATTATTTTAAAGTTGCTCAATTAGGGCTTATCATGCTTATACTTATTGGGATTGTTTTTTTGGGAACTACTCAGAAACGATTTCAAATTAAAGGATTTTCCATAACAGGTTTTAAAAAGTTTATATTTAATATACCACAACTAACTTTAGTATCAGCTTTTCTTTTATCGCTATTCAGGTATATGGTATTTTCATTTCAATTTTACTCTATTTTAAAATTGTTTCAAGTAAATCTCTTGTATTCTGAAGCTATGGTAGTCATAACATCCATGTATATAATTGCCTCTATAATTCCGTCTATTTTTATTTTCGATGTTGTTATAAAAGGCGGTGTAGCATTGTATTTATTTTCGTTCTTAAATATAAATCCGCTTATAATTTTATGTACAGTAATGTTAATGTGGATATTAAATTTTGCCATTCCAAGTTGCTTTGGTGGCTATTACGTGCTTAATTTTAAACTACCAAAACCAGAGTCCGATGATAGTATTTAGTTTTACAATCGTTATACTTTATGGGCTTCTTATCGGTAGTTTTATCTTTGGATTTGATCGGGTAAAGATGTTCAAACTCAATAAAAACAGGGCAAAAACAAAATTCTCGGTAGTAATTCCTTTTAGAAATGAAGCTGAAAACTTACCAAGTTTACTACAATCAATCACGCTTCTAAATTATCCGAAACATCTTTTTGAAATTATTCTAGTTGATGATGCTTCGGATGATGATTCGCTTTTGGTTATTCAGAAAGTTCTTGACACCTTAACACAAAATGAAAATAAGCCCATTGACATGCGGATAATTGAAAATGTTAGAACAACCTTAGCACCAAAAAAGGACGCCATTACTACCGCGATTCAACAAGCAAAATACGAATGGATAATTACAACTGATGCCGATTGTACACTGCCGAAATTCTGGCTAGATAGTTTTGACGGTTTTATACAACGTACAAAACCTGTTTGCGTTGTTGCTCCCGTAACCTTTTCAAAAGGGAATTTATTTTTAAATCGTTTTCAAATGCTTGAATTTTTTAGCCTTCAAGGTGCCACAATAGGAGGTTTTGGTATCGACAAGCCCTTCTTGTGTAACGGTGCAAATTTTGCTTATACCAAAACTGCCTTTAAAAAGGTTGATGGATTTGAAGGCAATACCAATCTTGCTAGCGGCGATGATATATTTCTGTTGGAAAAACTAAAAAAAACATATCCAAAGGCAATTAAATATTTGAAATCCCCAATGGCCATTGTAACTACAAAACCCCAAAATTCATGGAAAAGTCTTGTATCCCAACGCATACGATGGACATCTAAAACCAGCAAGTACAACAACTGGTTTGGGAAATTAGTCGGTACTTCTGTGTTTTTAATGAATTTATCTATCATCGTTTTACCAATTCTATTATTATTTGATAAAACGGTTTTTACTATTTTAGGCTTTGCACTAATTACAAAACTCACTTTAGACTTTATTTTACTTTATAAAAGTTCAGCTTTTTTTAATAACAAACTCAACATCTTAAACTTTAGCCTTTGTTTTTTTGTATATCCGTTTTTTAGCACTTTCGTTGCTGTAGTCTCTTTTTTCAAAGGTTATAATTGGAAAGGGCGTACATTCAATGTATAATATTAATTAGATTTACATTAATGAAACTGCTCGATAAAACTACTAATCCAGCATTTACAAGTTATTTTTTTGATAACGATACGCCTTCATCTAAAAAAATGACGGTCACCGGTATATTCATAAAGTCGATACTTTCCATTGTCATAATGTTTATTATTTCCATAGGAATTTGGAGACTCTATAGAGCAGGTGTAGAAATAAAATGGTATTGCATGGGTGGTATGTTAGCCGCAATAATCATTAGTATTGTAATTTCCGTAAGGCAACATTGGGCGCATATTCTAGTGCCGCTTTATGCCGTAGCTAAGGGCTTTTTTCTAGGTGCTACAACAGCCTATGCACATGCCCATTTTCCTAACTTTCCGTATCAAGCTATCGGTATCACTATGGTTACATTTTTTATGGTTTTAATCCTTTACCAAACTAGGATAATTATAGTCACTAATAAGCTAAGAAGTATAATCATAACAGCAGCCGCGAGTATTTTTATGGTTTACATTATGTCATGGATATTGAGTTTCTTTGGTGTTACCGTATTTATTTGGGGTACTTCGTGGCCTGCCATAATTTTTAATATTGTGGCCGTAATTTTTGCAGCATTATCACTGCTTTTAGATTTTGACTATATAGAACGGCATAAGCACAAATCGGCAAAATATAAAGAATGGCTAGCCACTTGGGGATTATTGGTAACTTTAGTTTGGTTGTATATAGAAGTATTGCGCTTAATGCGGAAACTTGCCATACGGTTTTAATCCACCTTAACTATAATAGGTAGTTCAAATTCCGTAGTTACAGGCTGCCCACGTTTTGTGGCAGAAGTAATTGGAGGTAGTTCTGATAAACTTTTAAGTAGTATTTCTTTAATTTCAGGAATTTCGGCAATGGTCGTGCTATCTATTCTAGCATCGAGCAATGCCATTTCTCCATTTTTAGAAATACCCAGTCTTAAACGTATTGTATCGTGTACATTTTGAGTAACTATAATATTTTGATTTAAAAGATATTCATTGATCTCAGAATACAAAGTGCTTTCAAAGCATGCCTTTTTTTCGGCTTTTATTATCAAACTATCGCAATATGAAAAACTTGGGTAAGTATCAACATCCTCCCAGTTAATTGATTTTAAGTCTTCCTCTAAAATAGCTTCTGGCGTTGTTTTTTTTACGTTGAAATACTCGCAGGAACACAAAAATATGAAGAAGAGGATAGCAGAAAGTTGTTTCATAAATAATTTCTGAAACTGAAAAGTACGACTTTTTAGAACTTCTATGAAAAGTTTTTGCTTCTTGGTAAGGTTTAATCGGTTTTTGTTTCTATAGTCGTAAACTGTTCTTCTTTTAGATGTTTTATCTGGCCATTTATAACTCCAGCAAAAGTACTTTCAGGAAACTTATTCTTAAAATCTTCCAAGGCTTTTATTCTAGCCTCATAATCTTTGTAGTACCTAGTTTTGGTCATGGCCATAAAAAAATGAGAAAGTTGGTCTTTTGGATCTTCTTTGATGGCCGTTTTTAAAGCTGCTATCGCTTCTTTATATTTCTTTTGTTGATTAAAAATTGTTGCTAGTCTTCTATATTCGCCGTTTAACGGTGTATCCATCATTTTTAAAGCTTTACCAATATATTCTTCTGCCTTTTCAAAGTCTTGAAGTTTTTCATAATAAGTACCAATAACATAAATACCAACAGCGTCCAAAGGATTATACTGTAAGGCTAAACCTCGATATTTTATGGCCTTTTCAAATTCATAAATTTGAGCATAACTCAAACTTAATTTCTCATAGATAAACTCTGAAGTCTCATCCATAGCCAAAAGTTTCTCAAACCATATTGCTGCTTTTTCGTACTCTTGTTGCCAATAAAAATTTTGTGCGTTTAGGCTTATAAGTTCTAAGTTGTTTTCATAGGTTTTTAAACCTTTATCCACGTAATAATGTACACTATCATGATGCCTTTTTATCAAGTGATATTTTGCGATTTTAAAAATTGCTTTTTGATGCGAATTGTCTAGTGTGAAGGTTTTTCGGTATTTATGACGAGCAGTAGAATCTTTTTGCTTCTCCAAAACTAGCCCTAACTCAAAATGATAATTTGGGTTAGAATTATCAATTGCAATCAAGTCTTTAAAGGTATTTGCCGCTTCAGTGAAGTTTTTGGTTTTGTACAACAACTTAGCATAACTGTACTTTACAAGAGCATTGTTTGAGTTTGCATTTACACCCAGTTTATAAAAATGTAATGCTTCATCATAATTGCCAATAGCGCTGTACGCTTTAGCTATTTTGTCATAAACTTCAGTTTGATTGTTATATGATTTATAATGTTGAATTGCTTTGGAATAATTACCGTTTTGAAACAAACTATCTGCAATATTTAAAACCGAAGTTTGGGCTTCGGCTTTAAAAAAGTATACTATAAAAAATAAAAAGATTATTCTCATTTAGTCCGCAACTTGAAAAACAATTGGTAATGAGTAAGGCACGTTCACCAACTGCCCTTTATGTTTACCTGGTATAAACTTTGGGAGCGATTTAACAACCCTTATAGCTTCTTTCTCAAGGTCTGGATGTGGAGCTCGTGCTCTTACATTTGTAATTTCTCCTTCTTTATTAATTTTGAAAATAACATTTATTTTTTGTTTTCCTTTTAAATTCAAATCTGTGGCAAGTTTGGTATTAAAATTTTGGATTACATATTTTGCAACCTCATTAGAAGTACATTCTTTTTTCTCATTTCCATTGGATAATAATTCGCAACTAACATAAGTAGGAGCTTCGTCTATTGTAGCAAAAGAAACTTCAAAATATTTAGTTCCATAAATGTTTGTTTTACTTGTTTTAGCCTGAGTTTCATAGTCATTTCCATCTGTAACCACAAAACTTGTGAAGTTATCATCTTTTTGATATTCCTCCTTTCTTTTGTTATACATTTCATTTTCTTCAACAGTCAAATTTTCGAGATCATCAACAACTAATCTAACCTCATCCATTTTTCTATATTCCCAATCTCTTCTAGCTTCTTCAGTCTTCTTATAGTCCAAATACTCCTCATAAGTTGTTCCTATTAGCCCTTTTGAAATTTTTTCTTTTGCAATATTTTGCTTGTACATAAAAAAGTATTTATAATACATTTGATTTCTGTAATACTCTAGTTTTGGTATTATATATTTTTCGCTAGTAGACATATAATATCTTATGATTTCAGATTCACTAACTCCACTCTTATCTTTTTTTATTATTTCTTGATAAATTTTGGCTTTTAGCTCTTTATCACTTAAGAAATTATACCCTGATTTTTCAATCATTTTCTCCACAGGTATTCTCTCTTGACTATTGGAAGATGTGTAGACTAACATTCCAAATATTAGAGGAATTATCATTGCAAATTTTAATAGTTTTATTTTCTTCGTTTTTGATTTCTGTAACATAATGATTCGTTTTTTGATTAATGATTGTTTGAAAAATGAATTGATGAAGGATAGTTTATTGGTCTCAAAAACTTGAGCCAATAAATTTTGATAATAGTTGTTTTTAGTTTGAAGCTTGCTCGCTTCGGCATCCGCAATATATTCATGTAGCGTTCCAAGTCTATTTTGAAACATATATATTAACGGGTTAAACCAAAGCACTATTTTCAGTAGCTCGAAACACAACAAATCCAAACTATGCCTATGTTTAACATGTATCGCTTCGTGCTGTAAAATCGTATTTTCGTCTTGCTTATTTATACCCTCTCCCAAAAAGACATAATTGAAAAAAGAAAATGCAGAAGTACTTTCCAATAACCTTACTAGTATAAATGTATCGTGTTTTACTTTGGGGTTTTTTCTAATTACTTTTAAAATGCCATATAGCTTGTAAATAAAAAGCAATGCTACAACTAGCATACCCATATAAAGAATGGTCTCAAATGAAACTAAATCTAGCATTGTTTTGCTTGTAGTCTCTACTGTAGTTATTGGAGCAGATGCCTCCGTTTCTCCAATAAAAACTTCAGGAAGGCTAATTACGAATTCCTCCGATAATACATTTTGAAACAGCTTTATTTTTATAAACGGAATAATCAAAGCCACAATTGGGGCAAATACTAAGTAAGCTCTATTCCAATTAAAAAAGGTCTCTCTTTTCAAGAAGCTATCATAGATAGCTAGGAACAGAAATTGAAAAACAGTGGTTTGAATAATGTAGGATAACATAACTAATCTTTTTCTTTGGTAATTGTCTTTAATACAGCCTCTAAATCCTTTATATCCATATCATTCTTTTTTACGAAAAACGACACCATGCTTTTAAACGAGCCTTGAAAGTAGTTATCCACCAATTTATTTATGGACTGGTTGCTATAATCTTGCTTCGCTACAATAGGAAAATAAACATGCCCTTTTCCTTGTTTTTCATAATCTACAAAACCTTTATTTTCTAGAATTCTTACAATGGTAGAAACCGTATTGTAAGCTGGTTTTGGATCGGGTAACTCTTCAATTATGGCTTTTACATTAGCCTTTTTTAGCTGCCATAAAATTTGCATTATATCCTCTTCTGCTTTGGTAAGTTGTTTCATTTTATTCGAATTAACTTTATTCAACTAAAACTTTAGTTCAACAAATATAACTAAAAAGCTAGTTTAAACTAATTTTTTAGTTTAAAAATGTAACGAAGATTGAAATGTATCGTCTAAATATTAGATATAACACATTATTTATGGATATTATTTTAATTATAATAGCTGCACTTTTTATGGTTTTGGGTATTTTGGGCAGCTTTCTACCAATATTGCCTGGGCCAATTACTAGTTGGGTAGGTTTACTGATTATGCATTTTACAGAGGCAATACCTATGAACACCACTTTTTTAATCAGCACATTTATAATAGCAGCCCTGATTTGGATTCTAGATTACATTATTCCCGCCATTGGCACCAAACGCTTTGGTGGTAGTAAATATGGTATGATAGGCACAACTATTGGGTTGATAGTTGGTATTCTAGCACCCATTCCTGGAGGAATTATCATTGGCCCTTTTCTTGGAGCATTAATCGGAGAACTAATAAATAAGAATGACTCCAGAACCGCCGTTAAAGCAGCATTCGGCTCGTTTATAGGTTTTATAACATCAACGTTTTTAAAATTTATTGTAGCAATTGTTTTTTTAGGACTTTATGTGGGTAAAATTATTGAGCATAGTAACCCGCTTTTTAGTTACTAAGTTCTTCGGTTACATTATTACTTTAGAAGATATCTTATTTTGATTTCATGGCTTAAGATTCTAGCCCACTAACACCTGAGTAGTTCCAAAGACCTTGTATAAAAAGGCTAATCTTTTGACCTTCAAAAAGCTTAAAAACCGAATTCAAATTAGCAGAAAGAAGTAGCCCTGTGGGTCTCTCACCTCCACAGGGCCTGTAAATTGCTATTATCAACAAAAAAATCGAGGGATTAATTAATCTGATATGTTGACCCTACAAAGATAATGAGAACTTTTATTTTACAACTGTGGTAAAACCGTAAATAAATTACGGGTTTTTAGAAAACCAGTAATCATAGGGGTTTACAGAGGTTGTGAAGTAAAAAATATACTACAATTTTAATTTTTTTCTAAATAAAGCCTTTTTTTCTTGCTATATTCAGTAACGTTTCGTCCTGTCCATCCTCTATTTCAAACAGCTCTTTTAGCTGTTTTTTTCTTTTTTCAACAGCGCTTAAAGAAATATCTAAGTGAGATGCTAAATTTTTTGTTTTTATACCTTGAGATAGTAAATACAAAATTTTGCGGTTTTTATCATCGATAACAATATCACTTGTTATAGACTTCCTAATGAAACTGTTTACAGTACCGCTATAAAAAGGAGGATTACTCAATACTGCTTGAAAAGCACTGGCAAGTTCGCTTGAAGTCAAATCGCTTTTTATTAAGAATCCCTCTGGATCAATATTTTTTATGATATTATGAATTCTAAAAGATTCATTGAACATGGTTAGAATAACGACTTTAGCTTTTGGCAATACCTTACGCGCATATTCAGCCAAATCTTCTCCAGAATTCATACTTCCATCACTAGATGCTGGTAAGCTTATATCAACAAATAACATATCATAAGGTAGTTTATCACTAACCGATTTATTTATATAACGTATTGCCTCATCACAGTTATTTGCAATATCAATTTGTAATTCCTGGTTTTCCTTTTTCGTAAATTGTAGGGTGTTTTGATAACCTTCAATAATCATTGGATGATCATCGATCATTAAAATCTTTACGTGTTCAATCATAAGTTACAGGTATTTGGTTGGAACCTCTATCCTTACTGTTGTGCCTTTATTTCTTTCAGAATCAATTTGGAGTTTCCCGTATACTTGGGAAATTCTAGCTTTCATATTTTTAATACCAATTCCTGTTTTTGCCTTGGCAACATCAAAGCCTTGTCCATTGTCTTCAACTGCCAAACAAATTACACTATTTTTTAGTTTTATGCTAATATTTACAAAAGAAGCTTGTGCATGTTTATGAATATTATGCAGTGATTCTTGAAGTAATCTGTAAATATGAATTTTATTTTTGTTAGAAACAGCATCCCAATTAATATTACCATCGTCATCAAATTTATAATCTAACTTGTAGGCCGTAGTTTGGGTTTCTGCCATAGTTTTTATCATATCAACAAAACCAGAGCCTGACACAAAGTCTGTATTCAATTCGTGAGATACTTTTCTAATATCATCTTCAATTGTCTTCAATTCCCCAATATATTCGGATCTAGTTTTTATAGCTTCATTCGAATTATTCATGTTTAAACTATCCAAACTTAATCTAGTTCCAAACAGTCTTCCTAATACACCATCATGCAGTTCTTGAGATATACGCTGTTTTTCCAAGGTTCTGGCCTCTTCCACCTTTTCGTTTTCATTAAGCATTAAGTTATAAATCTCTTCATTAGCTTCTTGTTGTTGTTTAGCAAATTGAAGCTCTTTATTTTTAGCCCGTTGAGAAATAATAATGTAAATAAGTAATGCGGAAATCAATAATATAATTGAAATGATAATAAGCCACATTCGTTCTCGAGCTATTTGTTCATTTTCCTGCTCTATCTGCTGCGTTTCAAAGCGGATGCGGGCAAATTTATTTCGTGTTTTACGTTCTGCTTTTTGTAAGCTATCACTAAGTTTAACATAGTCTTTTAAGTGTTCTGTAGCTTTCTCTCCCTCCTCAATTCGAGAAAGTAATAATAAAGAAGTCAGAAGTTCATCGTTCGAATAGTTCTTAGCTATGTTCTTTGCCCTATATGCATACGCCTTTGCTAAATCTACTTCATTCTTATCATAAAAATAACTCGCCAAATGTTGGTTTATTACAATTGAATTGTACCCTCCTTTTAGATTAATACTATCCGCTATTTTTAGAGCTTCAAAATATAAACCTGGAAGTGAGTCCAAATTTTTAGATAAATACTTAGAATGTGCATAATTATCAAGCACTAGTGCATGAAAATTTGGTTTTTGCTTGAGTAATTCTTTATTGTTTAATATCTCACTGTAATATTGTAAAGCCAAAATATAATTTCCAGATTTTTTATACGCAAGCGCCAAATTATTTTTAGAGATATTGAAATTGAAACTATTTTCTGAGTCATACTCTTTTTTAAGACTAATCGCTTTGTGATGATATTCAACTGACTCCTCAAATTGTCCGAGTTCACCAAATAAAAGTCCAAGGTTATTGTAAACGTAAGACTTGTATTGCTTAATCTCTTTAGTCTCACTTAACTGATTAAATATGGATAAGGCTTCTATAGAAGTAACTTCGCTAGCTGTAAAATCCTTTTCATTTTTCTGAACTACTGCAATTCCATGTAGAGTTCTCGCCAGATATAATTTATTATCAAGATTATAAAATATTTTGTGCGCCTTATTAAAGTAAAAATATGAACTATCACCCTTAAATTCTTTTCTGTAAGTTTCACCAATTTTGAAATACACTTTCCCAATGTTCAGAGAATCGCGCAAAAATCCAGAACTAACGATTGATTTAAGAGAATCGACATTAGTAGGTAAAGACTGCTCTTGCCCAAAACTATAAAATGTGATTAAAAAAAGGAGAAAAAACAGCCTATTCAAAAACTACAAATTTGATGTTCTTTCAAATTTATTTATATTTTTCTAATAAACCTCAAAAAAAAAGCCCGTTGCTACAACAACGGGCTATACATTAAAGAAAATTTTTATTGATCAACTCCACCACCAGTCATAGGGGCTTCAACTTCTTTCGCTTCTAATAAATCATCTTCATTCAAATCTTGCTCTACACAAGACGTAAAAGATGCAAAAAGGATCGCTAATAATAGTGTAATTTTAAGGGCTTTCATACGTATTCGATTTAAGGTTAATTATTCTTTCTTTTCTAAATACATACTTGCCAACCTTCGCCAAAAAGATTAGGACATCGGGTATAGTAAAATGGAATAACTAATTAAAATCGAATGATAATACAAACGACACTATTTTAAGGGATTTTTTGACTGTAACAGCCAGAAGGATTAATTAAGCTTTTTTTATGAGCGGAGGGATAAAAAGCTCAAAAGCACTGCTAAAGTACACTTGAAGCAGTTCGAAGTACAATTATTTCGATGAAATGCGTTTTTATTCGATAAAATACAATATATCGTTAAATTGTAGTCCTAAAAACGTATAGACTTAGTGCCTTAAAAGTGCGAAAACCTAGTTTAACTAAAGCGTTGATTTACTCTTAATAAGGGTCGTTTTAACCACTTTTGTCGTAAATTCATTAGGGTTTGGAGGTATACTTTCCAACCGTTGTATCAGCAATTCTGCAGTCTTTGCTCCTATCTTTTTTGCATGTTGCCGTATTATAGTAAGCTTGGGTACAGAATGGTAAGACACAGATTTACTTGAAAACCCAACAACCGAAATGTCTTTAGGCACTTTTAATTTAAAACTTCTTGCCATATTAACGGCAATTACTCCAGATGTGCTATCCGCAGAAATTATACCATCAACAGAACTATTTCTCTTAAACAATTGTTTGATCTTTAGCTGCGTATCCTCACCTTTTTTTATATTAAGCAATATAGGCTGTTGCCCTTGTTCCAAAACTGCCTTATTATAACCTCTTTCTCTTAACTTACCTACACTCAGCTTATCTATCGTACTTATAAAAGCAATATTTACTCGCCCTTCTTTAATTAAGCTTTTTGTTGCATTGTAGGTTGCTTCAAAATCATCTACAATAACTTTATCGCATTTTACATCATTTGCAACTCTATCAAACATTACTATCGGTAATCCTTGACTAATGGTCTCTTTAAAATGATTTATTTCATTTTTAGTTTGTGTTTCTTCGGCTATGCTTAAAATAAATCCATCAACGCTACCATTGGCTAACAATTGTAAACTCTCCTTTTCTTTTTCCAAAGATTCATTTGAGATACAAGTAATTATATTATAACCGTGTAAATTAGCTTCTCTCTCTATTCCAAAAAGTACTTTTGCCAAAAAATAATTTAGAATATCTGGGATTATTACTCCAATAGTCTTGGTTTTATTCTGCTTTAAACTTAGTGCAACTTTATTCGGCTTGTAATTATAAAGTGAAGCTAATTCCTTAACACGTTTTCTGGTGTCTTCACCAATTTCCTCACTGTCATTCAATGCTTTTGACACTGTTGAAATTGAAACGCCCAACTCTTTTGCAAGTTGTTTTAAGGTTACCATAGAAGTTTTACTCGTTAAAACTGATTTGCAATTTACGAAAATAGCATGCTAAACTCCTAAGTTTTATTTCAGTTACTCAATCTATTTGAACTGGTAAGCCAGTTTCGGCAGATTGATAGACTGCATCTTGAACTTTTAACGTCTTTAAATAATTGCTACCACTTGTTTCGAATGGTAAATCCGCAATTAAATTATCAATAAAATGCCTTTGAAAGATATAACAGCAGTCTCCAGCAAAACCAATATTATTATGGGTATAGTGATGCTCTTTTTCTAATTCTCCTAAATGCTGTATTGTTATTTTGCCGTCATTATATAAACGTATAGCGCCTTTTGATCCTTCTACCAAATATTCACCAAAAGTATATCTAAAATTTTCAATATTACTTTCGTTATATCTATTTGCATCCCAAAGTGCGGTGGCGCTCGATTCAAAATTCAACAACATCAACCCTGCATCTTCTCCTTTAATAACAGGATTTAATCGTTTTAAAATGGCAAATACGTTCTTTACTTCTCCAGCATGATATCTAAAAGTATCTATAAAATGAACTCCCGTTTCGTAAATGAGTAATTTTTTATAATCTCTAAAATAAGGTTGCCTTGATAGATAAGCATCTTCTCCCCAGCCATCACCCATGCGTGATCTAAAATTTAAATTAAATAACTCACCAACCTCATTATTATCAATAAGTTTTTTAATCTCTCGATGCCATGGTTGAAACCTGAAATTTTCATGAACCACAAAGCGTACTTTCTTTGTTGCAACGTAGTCCACAATTTTTTGAGACTCTTCAAAAGTTGGCGCCAACGGTTTTTGACAAATAATATGTACTCCATGATCTGCCGCAAACTTGCACATTTCAAAATGTGTTTCTGGAGGTGTTATAATATCAACAAAATCTGGTTTTTCTTGAAGAATCATTTCTTTATAGTCGGTGTAATGCTTTTTTACACCATAAGCATTCATAATGCCCTCAGCACGTTCTCTATTCGAATTACATAATGCAGTAATCTCAACCTCAGGAATACGCGTCCATGCTTCATATTGAAACTGACTAAAATACCCAGCACCAATTGCTACACCTTTTAATTTATGCTTCACTTAATTTTTTATTTGGATTCATAAAATACCAACAAAATATAGCCACAAAACCGAGTGCTGCAGCTAGATAGAAGAATGGTTCGTCTGCCCCAGTCCATTCTCTTAAATATGGAAATGCCAAAGCTGTAGTAAACGAACCTATATTTCCTGCCATATTCATCATACCTGATACTTTCCCAGAGTTCTCTTCACCAATATCCATACAAAATGACCATGACGGGCTCAATGTCATATCAGCTCCGAAAATGGCTAAAGACAAACATAGAACAGCACCTAATGCGGTATCCATATATAGGCTAGACAATATACCAATTACCACTAAAATAAAACCAATTGTAGCAGGAATTTGTCTAGACAACTTCCATTTTCCCTTCTTGTAAATAGCATCTACCATAAACCCTGAAGTCCAGTTGCCAACCGCCCCAGCTAACAAAGGTAAACTTGCATAAAACCCTGTAGCAACCAAACTCAATTCATACTTAGCTTTTATATATGGAAACAACCATGTTAGCATAAAAAAGAAAATAAAATTACTCCCAATATATTGTATCATGGCTAAAATAACATTCTTGGATCCCAAAATTTTTGACAAAGATAAATTGCCTCCTTTTTTTTCAACTTTTTGCTGCCTATTTTTAACGATGTAATCCTTTTCAGTTTGCGAAAGACCGGAATGTTCCTCTGGTTTATTTCTAAAAAAAGCATAGAACATTATGGCAAATAAAATTCCAATGGCTCCAAAAAAATAGAAAATATTCCTCCATCCCCATGCCTCAATCAAATAAGCAACAAGTGGCAACGCAAAAGCGGCTCCAAGTCTAGATCCGGAAAAATTTATCCCTTGAAAAGCACCACGTTCTTTAGTAGGAACCCAAGAGAAAGCCGCCCGAGAAATATTTGGGAATGCTCCCGCCTCTCCAGCACCAAATACAAACCGGAAAAATAACATTGAAATATAATTCCAAGCCGCTCCTGTTAATGACGTAAAAATTGACCATAATACCATAATCCAGGTCATTACTTTTCTAACGCCATATTTATCGCCTAAAGCACCACCGGGAACTTGAAATAATGCATAACCTAAAGCAAATGCGCTTAGCACCCATCCCATTTCAATATCCGTTAAACTTAGATCTCCCGAAATAGCATCCTTGGCCGAAGAAATGCACACCCGATCTATATACAATAAGAGGGTAATTAAGAAAGAGCCTAGGAAGAAGCGATAACGCTTTGAATTATTGATCATGGTGTTTTAGTTTAGTTATTATGGTTTGTAGCGTACTTTTATCTCCTACATTTCCAGGAAATACTACATAGGGCAGTCTAGGAAACTTGGTTTCTTCCCCCATTTCCCATATTGGAATTCCAGGTTGAATTTGCCCCAAAACTTTAGAACGTCGCATACCCAAACCTTTGGTCGCTAAATCGTGCGATGTGATACCACCTTTGGCAATAAGATAACGAGGTCTGCAATGAATCCCTTTTAATATATTGACTAAACTCACAGAGATTTTATTACCAATATTAATGGTGGAATTGCTGTCTTTCCCCGTAACTAAATCTCTACTGGTAAATACAATAACATCTTCCCCGTTTTCTAAAGCAGCATCAATATGAGTAATTACTTCAGTGATATAATTGGATGTTTCATCTGAGAGTGCTTTTTTTACATCAACTTCAATAATTTGATGATCAGCGTATAACTCGAGAGCATTATGCAATTGTTCAGAAGATTTTTTTACATAAGAACCCACAATAGTCAAGCCACCATTCGTGTTATTTTTGTCAATAACTTCTGCCGATGACAATAATTCTTTTGGAGGCAATCCGATATAAGATGGCACAAAAGAACTTGAGGTTCTATAAATAATTTGCTTCCCCAACTTTTCCGCCATTAATAATGCTTGGGCTACTTTATCCAAATCTTTATAGTTTAAACTATCAAAAACACAATACGACTTTGCTGGAATTTCAAGAATATTTTCGACCAAAACTTTTACATCATTTTGCCTGATGTCATTCAGCGAAAAAGAAAATACTTCTTCAGAATTGATTTTACCAAAAGATTTTTCTTCAATATAAGCTTTCAAATTTGCTTTCGAATATTTAAACGTATGATCCTGCGCAAAAGGTGTTGCGTTTACTGGTGTTAATGTATCTTCATCCCTAATATAATGTGTACTATTAATAGTAACTCTTTTACCTTCAAACATTACGGGTATAAAGGCTTTAATAGCATCTTTTAATCCTAAATTATACTGAAGTGTTTCAGGTTCTAATGGAAAATGTCCTCGTAAAGTGGAATCACTTCTGCTAATGATAGTATATTTCCTTTGCGTTAATTCTGAAGCTTTTAAAATGTTTTCAGCTATTTCTTTATAAATTTTTGCAGTAGCCTCAGCAGTTAAACTCCTGGAATTTGTTAAAACAAAAAATACCGGTGTGCCTTCTATAAACTCCTTTACAAACACATCAATACTCCAAGAACTTAAAAGAGGAACATCATAAACCGTTTGATTTCCAGTAGGATCATCATCAATAACGATACAGGCTTTATCAGCATTTAAGAACAATGAACTATTTAAAGCCCTATAGTCATTAGCATCTTCATTTTGAAGGTTTTTCGTTATATGTTCTAAACTGATTCCCACTAATATATTTCTATAGCTATTACACGTGCTGGAGCACCATCCCCATCTTCTATTTTTAAAGGAAGTGCTACGAGTTCCACACAATCAGATTTTAATTTATCAATATTGGTTAAGCCCTCAACAATAACAACACCTTCTAAAAGAATTTCATGAATTTTTGTAACCTCTTGTAAATTATTAACATCGGCAACTGAAGGTGGTTCTACCGCAATCATTTTTACTTTATTATCAATACACCAATATGCTAATTCTTCGCTAATTCTGGGTAATTCATCGCGGTACTTTAATGTACCAGCAAATTGCGACCAACCTGTCCAAATTATTAAACTATCACCCGCAACAAATTTGTTCAATATATGCTCTGGAATATGATTAACTGTAACTAAACCTTTAGATCCAACATCCCTTGCATCAACTACCCAGGCGCAACCCACAAAATTTGAAACATCAATCTCATCAATGGTTTGATTGCTTACATTAAAATGAAAAGGAGCGTCCATGTGTGTACCACAATGCGAATAGAACGTTAATGTTGTAGCGTTCCAACCATCTTTATCTTTGGTTTTTGCTATTTCTTTTGAAAAACCGGTAACATCATTATGATAAGACATGGTAAGATCTACAACACGACTCATCCTATATTCCTATAAATTTTTGATTACAGCATCAGCTACATCCGAAGTACTGGCTTTACCGCCCAAATCTACAGTTAATACGCCTTCTGAAGTAGATTTATCAATAGCTTCCATAATATTATTGGCTGCTTCCACTTCTCCTAAATGTTCTAACATAATCGCCGCAGACCATATTTGCCCATAAGGATTTGCAATATTTTGACCAGCAATATCTGGAGCAGATCCATGAATAGGTTCAAACATTGACGGAAACTCCTTTTCTGGATTGATGTTTCCACTACCTCCTAAACCAAGGCTTCCCATAATAGCGCCTCCTAAATCACTTAAAATATCGCCAAATAAGTTAGTCGTCAAAACCACATCAAACTGTTCTGGTTTTAAAACGAACATTGCTGTAGAATTATCAATATACATTTGTTGATGTTCTACATCTGGGTATTGCTCCGCAACCTCACCAATTACTCTATCCCAATAAGACAAACTATTAATAAGCGTATTAGATTTTGTAATATGTGTTACTTTATTGCGTCTGGTACGCGCCAATTTAAATGCATAGTGTGCCACACGCTCTATACCTTTACGAGTGAAAACACTAGTATCTATTCCCATTCCATTCTCGAAATCTGGTAAGTACTGGCCACCCATTTGCACAAACTCGCCTTCGTTGTTCTCTCTAACGATCACAAAATCAATGTGCTTTTCAGAACGAATTGGTCTTGTAACTCCTGGATAAGTTCTTACAGGTCTGTGATTTACATATTGATTAAAATGTGTTCTTACTTTAAATGTGTAATCTTTAGCGGGAAGTGTATCATCTACAGCAGGTAGACCAACTGAACCGAAGTATACCGCATCAAAAGCTTTTAATTTATCAATCCCATCATTTGGTAAAAATTGATTATGCTTTTGGTAATAACCAGCTCCCCAATCAAACTCCTCTGTTTCAATTGAAAAATTATGTTTTTCAGCTACCGCCTTTATCACTCTTAATCCTTCTGGCACTATCTCATTTCCTATGCCATCCCCGGGTACAACTGCAATTTTGTAATTACTCACTTTTTTGTTTTTTATTTTGGTTTATTAATAATTCTTTTGATTTTTTAATATGTAATCTAGTTAATCTTTCAGCCTCATCAGCATCTCCTTTTGCAATAGCACTTATAATATTAAAATGTTCTTCAAGTGTTTCCCTAGGCGATCGCACTAAACCATGCCCAACCACCTTATCATGTATATTGCTAAAAAAATAGACATTATCCAAAGGTTTGTTGCCTGTAAGTTTTATAAGAAGTGAGTGAAAAACCTCATCGGCCTCGGCGTAATCGTTTTCATTAATTTTGTTATCAGATTGAAAAGGCATAAAACAACCTTTCAATTTTTTTACTATTGAAGGGTCTTTTTTATTAGCTAATAGTCTTGCAGCCATTCCTTCTAAAGCCTCTCTACACAAATAAATATCAATAATCTCATCATAGTTTAGAGCCCTAATATACATACCTCTTCTTGGAATACTTTCAACTAAATATTCGTTCTCAAGTGCCAAAAGGGCTTTCATTAAAGGGGTGCGACTCACACCTAATTCCTCGGCTATTTTTTCCTGAATTATCTTTTCGCCCTGTTTTAATTCACCATTGCGAATCATTTCTTTTAGGCGCTTGTATATAGGTTGACTTAAATCTGTATATTCAATCATACTCTGTATTTTGTATACAAAATACAATAATACAATTTATTTCATAAACAATAAGATTTATAACTCCTTTTCGGGACAACTGCCATTATAATCGTTATCCGTTTCACAATAAAAATAGATCGAAGGAGTATTATATCTTTTTTGAAGAAGGTCTTATGATTAAACTTATATCTAAAACTGTAGAATCTTTAGCCGTAACTTTGTTTTCTATTTCATTAATAAGCATACTTGAAGCCATTTTTCCCATATCAAAATCGGGTTGATTAATAGTCGTTAACCCAGGTTCAATAACTGCAGAGATAGGATCGTTATTAAAGCCAACCACCGCGATATCTTTAGGAATGTTTATACCTTCTTTTTTTAGGTATTTCATTGCTCCAATAATCGCTGTATCATTTGAAGAATAAATACCATCTATATTCTCCATATCTAATACTTTTTTAGCAGAATTAACGCCATCATTTTCAGATAACTTAGATTCTAAAACCCAAGTATCATCAAACTGAATGTTATACTTTTTAAGGGCGTCTAAATACCCCTGTTTCCGGTTCCTATATAAATCTACCAATTGAGGTCCAGCAAAATGAACGATACGTTCGCATCCATTCTTTATCAAATGTTCAGTAGCTTTAAAACTTGCTTTATAATCGTTTATGCTAATGCTAGAACAATTTTTAAATTGACGTGGTCTGTCATAAAATACAATAGAACCGCCATGATTTAAATAAGGTTGCAGATGATCTAGGTTAATGGTTTGCATTGACGTTGAAATTAAAATCCCATCAACACGATTGGAAAATAAAGTCTTCATGATTTTTTTTTCACGCTCTAAACTTTCTAGAGACTGGCAAATAATAACACTATAACCTCTCTCGTAGGCTGTTTCTTCAATACCCGAAATAACATTAGAGAAAAAATTTCGAGACAACCGTGGCACCACAACCCCAATAGTAAATGTCTTGTTGGTTCTTAAATTTGAAGCTAAACTATTGCGTTGATAACCTAGTTCAGACGCTTTGGCAAGAATCCTTTCTTTAGTTTTTCCTGAAACCCTTGGGCTATCATTTAACGCTCTTGATACCGTAGAACTATCAATATTTAAAGCTTTAGATATATCGTGGATGGTAACCTTTCCAGAATTCATTCAGCCAATTTAGTAAACTTATTTATAAAGTCTATAAACCTCAGAACCTGCTGCTAAAAATGCTCCAGTACCGTAAACCTCAGTTTTATCTGCCCAAGCCTTTCCTGGTGCCGCACCAATGGGTTGCACATAGCCTAACATCCCGTCTTTTGTAATGTAACTGGTTAATGCATTCCACGCTTTATAAACAACTGGTTCAAAACCTTCGGCATCCAAAATACCTTGATTTATTCCCCATGCAATGCCAAATGTAAAAAACGATGTACCACTTGTTTCTGGGGTTGGATAAAACTTATCTCCCAATAAACTCATGGCCCAATGCCCTTTATCAGTTTGAATATCTTTTAATTTATTCGCCATGTTTTTATAAATATCAAGAAAGTAACGATACTCGTCGGTGTCCTTATTTAATTCGTTAAGTATGTTTACCAAACCTGCAAATACCCAACCATTACCTCTTGCCCAAAAAACTTTTGTTCCATTATCTAATTTCGTCTTAAAACGCTCGTCTCGGTAGTACAAATATTCCTCTGTATCAAATAAAAAATTTGTAGTTGCTTTAAACTCATCCATCATAAAATCCAGATATTTCTTTTCGCCTGTAATGTTATACAATTTTGCCCATACAGGTGGCGACATAAATAAAGCATCACACCAATTCCAACGATCTTGATGAAAAGGAGTTCTCCAGTTTAAAACACTTTTAGAAGGATGATACCTTATAAAATCAAACTGTTTTAGTGTTGGTGCTATCATTGCACTATCTCCATATTTTCTAAACAACTCGCAATACATTTGCCCAATAGTATGGTCATCGGCGTGATATTGTCTTTTATGCAATTTCCATTCTTGTTCATCTCCTATATTGCGCAACCAGTTATAATACTTTTCGTCCTCAACAATTTCTGCAAATTTTAACATACCCACATAAAGCGCTCCATTGGTCCATGCAGCTGGATGATGAGGCTGCTTCCTATTACTGTACGTATCCCTAAAATGCTCTATTTGCCAATCAGCAACACGTTTCATTTCCTTTTTAACTCGTCGTGGTTTTATCTTCTGGCCGTGTACAACTTTCACATTCAACAGTAATAATGCAGTTATTGCAATAACGATTTTATTAGTATTTCTCAATTTAAGTCTCATTTCAAAATATTTAGTCGTGTTTTCTAATATTGTAAATATATTAAAAAAACAAAAAATACAATCGATTGTATTTTTGAATAAAATGATTATTTTTACTCCACTTTTAGAAAACCATAATTCAAGCAACGAATGGAATCAAATTTTGAAGTGAGATACGCCGCTTCTCCCAGAGAGGTGAAACGCATGGATACCCAACAACTAAGAGATGAATTTTTAGTTCAAAGTATTTTTGAAGTTGATAAACTCAACTTTGTGTATTCGCATTACGACAGATATATTGTTGCTGGTGTTGTGCCTGTTAAGAAAAATGTGTCACTTGAAACTATTGATCCATTAAAGGCAGATTATTTTTTGGAACGACGAGAATTAGGCGTTATTAATATTGGTGGCTTTGGTTCTATTCTAGTTGATGGTACAACATATAATTTAGAACACAAAGAAGCTTTATATATCGGGAAAGGAAATAAAGAGGTTGTTTTTTCCAGTGATTCTGAGGATCAACCTGCAAAATTTTATATTAACTCTACACCAGCGCATAAATCATATCCTACCAAAAAAATTGGTATTGAAGATGTTGAAGTTGTAGAACTTGGTGCCCCTGAAACTGTAAATGCAAGAACGCTTAGAAAATACATAGTGAATAGCGTTGTAGATGTATGTCAGCTTCAAATGGGAATGACTACTATTAAATCTGGCAGTTGTTGGAACACCATGCCTGCACATGTGCATGATAGACGCATGGAAGTGTATTGTTATATAGATGTTCCGGAAGCGCAATCCGTTTGTCATTTTATGGGACAAACCGATGAAACGCGTCATATTTGGATGCAAAATGAGGAGGCTGTAATATCTCCGCCATGGTCAATTCACTCAGGAGCAGGAACCAGTAATTATACTTTTATTTGGGGAATGGCTGGTGAGAATTTAGACTATTCGGACATGGATATTGCGAAAATTACCGATTTAAAATAGCATCATGAAACCAACTAAACTTCTCATTACTTTATCCTCTTGCTTATTAGCACTTTCCTGTTTCCAAAAGGAAGAAATTATTTCTTTTTCTGTAACTAATAGTTTGAATTTAGACAGGGAATTTGAAACAGTTGAAGTTTCAAAATCCTTTTTAGATGTTGGAAGTTTAAATGGTTTTGGAATTATAGATATTGAAAATGGAGACACCTTAGTATCTCAATTAGTAGATGAAAATGGTGATGGTATAATGGATCTTCTCTTGTTTCAACCTGAAATAAAGGCGAATTCTGAAAAAACGTTCCAACTTGCTTCCATTCCGCAGGTCATTACGACTTCCGAAGAAAAAATATGTTATTCCCGTTTTGTTCCAGAACGTACTGACGATTATACTTGGGAAAACAACAAAGTAGCTTTTAGAACTTTTGGACCAAACGCACAATACAGATTTGAAAACAAATTAAAAGAGGGCACACTTACCAGTGGCATTGATGCTTGGTTAAAACGAGTAGAGTATTCTATTATTGATAAGTGGTACAAAAAATACACAGATAAAACTGGATCGTACCATCAAGACACAGGAGAAGGTTTGGATAACTTTCATGTGGGTAAAAGCCGCGGTGTTGGTGGTATTGCCTATAAAAAAGATAGTACTTACTATGCTTCAAAAAACTTTATAGACTATAAAACATTAAGTACTGGACCAATTAGAACCAGTTTTATTCTAGATTATGGCACTTGGGATGCCAATGGAACAATGATTACAGAATCCAAAAAAATAAGTTTAGACTATGGCAATAATCTTTCGAAAATTGAACTCTCCATTAATGGCGTTGATACAATTACAGCTGGTTTAACCTTACACGAAAAAGATGGTGTTGTTACTTCTAACGATAATGAAACTTGGCTAAATTACTGGCAACCGCATGCAGATTCTGAATTGGGTACTGCTCTCGTAACCTACTCATTATATTTTGCAGACACCGAAACTTACAAAACTGATAAAAAAGATTTGAGTCACGCCTTTATGCATTTGAAAGTTATTAATGGCATAACAGAATATTATTCTGGTTTTACATGGCAAAAAAGTGGTCAGTTTAAAAATCAACATGAGTGGGAGCAATATTTAAGCGATTTTGGTAAAAAGCTGAATTCTCCACTAAACGTCGAAATTATTAAAAAATAAACCATTGGATATTTTTGATATAACAAACAAAGTCATCATCATCACAGGTGGTTATGGTGTATTAGGATCGAGCATTGCAAATCACCTAGTTGATTCTGGTGCCAAAGTCGCAATTTTAGGTAGGGATGAAGACAAGGCAAAAACTTTTGCGAATAAATTGTCTTCAACAAATGCTATAGGTTTAAAAGCGGATGTTTTAGACAAGGAAAATTTAATTGCTGTAAAAGATAATATCCTCAATACCTGGGGACGTATAGACATTTTAATTAATGCCGCGGGTGGTAATATGCCTGGAGCCACCATAGCACCAAACGACTCACTCTTTGACATGTCTATGGACGATTTTAAAAAGGTTACAGATTTGAACTTGATGGGTACAGTAATACCTTCATTAATTTTTGGAAAACATATGGCATATGAAAACGAGGGATCAATTATCAATGTGTCTTCCATGGCAGTTCCGCAAGCACTAACCAGAGTAGTTGGTTATTCAGCATCTAAGGCTGCCATGGAAAATTTCACCCGTTGGATGGCAGTAGACATGGCTATAAAGTATGGAGATAACATTAGAGTGAATGCTATTGCCCCAGGATTCTTTATTGCAGATCAAAACAGGAAATTATTAACTAATGAAGACGGCTCTTTAACCGATAGAGGTAATACTATAATTAATAACACCCCTATGAAACGTTTTGGAGATTCTAAAGAATTGAATGGTGCAGTGCACTTACTTTGTAGTAACGCTTCAAAATTCATGACAGGAACTGTAATACCCATTGATGGCGGTTTTGGGGCTTTTAGTGGGGTGTAATAATAGATAATATAATTAAATGACTTTTCTTAAATATATTTTAACGGTATTGGTTTTAGCAACAAGCTTTAGTTGTCAAAAGACTGTTAAAATCCAGAAGAAAAAGAACATTTTACTATTGTGTATTGATGATTTAAGACCAGAATTAGCTTCTTTTGGAAAAACTTACATACATTCTCCAAACATAGATACGCTTGCCAAAAAAGGACGGGCCTTCCATAACCACTATGTAAACTCTCCTAGTTGTGGGCCTTCGAGATACAGTTTACTTACAGGCACCTACGGTACGTTTAAGAATGATGCTATTTTTAAAAGAGCTAAAAAACTAAAAAGCGAACCAAATTATGTGACGGTAAGTATGCCAGAGTGGTTTAAACAAAATGGTTATACTACTGTTTCTGTTGGTAAAGTATCGCATCACCCAGGTGGTTTAGGTGGACAAGATTGGAACGATCCAAATATTGTAGAATTGCCCAATGCTTGGGACAAAAGCTTAATGCCAGTTGCAGAATGGCAACACCCAAAAGGTTCAATGCATGGGCTAGCTAATGGTGAAATTAGAAGTAAAGTGAAAAGCACAATGGATGTATTTCAATCCGTTGAAGGCGAAGACACCATTTATCCCGATGGACATATTACCAGTGAAGCACTTAATCAACTCAATTCTTTATCAACTTTAGAAAAGCCATTTTTTTTAGCAGTTGGACTCATAAAACCACATCTGCCTTTTGGTTCTCCAAAGAAATACATGTCTTTTTATGATAAAGTAGATATCCCAGAACCTCAAAATACTGACAAACCTCAACATCCTTCTACATGGCATAAATCGGGAGAATTCTTTCGATATAACTTATGGGAAAAAGATCCAAGAACCGATAAAGCTTTTGCTCATGACGTTCGTTTGCACTATGCATCGTGTGTGAGTTATGTAGATGCCAATGTAGGGAAAATAATCTCAGGACTAAAGGCTTTAAACCTTGGTAATAATACGATTATCGTACTTTGGGGAGATCATGGCTGGAATCTGGGAGAACATAATATATGGGGGAAACATAATTTGTTTGAAGAAGCGTTACGATCGCCATTAATTATCATAGACCCTAGTTTAGAGCATGCAGGTAAGAAAACGAATGCCATTGTGGAAACTGTAGACCTGTTTCCAACCCTTTGTGATCTGACGAAAATAGAGACTCCAGATTTTGTAGACGGTGTTTCACTTAAGCCTATTTTAGACAATCCAAATAGTAAAGGACACTATGCGTATTCGTACAACGGTGGAGGCAAAACTATTAGAACAGAAAGCTATAGATTTACAAAATTAAAAAGTGGAGATTATGAATTATATAATCACATTGAAGATCCAGATGAAGTGAGCAACATAGCGCATTCAAACCCTGAAATTATAAAAGAATTAGAAATCCTTCTCAATAAAAAGGAGGCTATTCATTAATTAAAATGAAACAAACATTTAGATGGTTCGGTGAAACGGACTCTGTCACATTATCTGATATTAAACAAGCTGGTGCAACTGGTGTTGTTACAGCTTTACACCATATTTCAAATGGCGAAGTTTGGGAGATAGATGAGATTCAAAAAGTAAAAAATACAATTGAAAATGCAGGCCTAGAATGGACATTTATAGAGAGTATTCCCATCCATGAAAACATAAAACTAAAACAAGGCGATTATCCTCAACGTATTGAGAATTACAAACAGAGTTTAAAAAATGTGGCTGAATGTGGCATTAAAAATGTATGCTACAATTTTATGCCCGTTTTAGATTGGACCCGAACACACTTATTTTGGGAACTAGAGGATGGCAGTACCGCACTTAGATTTGATAAGGTGGAGATGGCAGCTTTTGAGGCTTT
This sequence comes from Jejuia sp., assembly GCA_049889775.1. Classification (GTDB taxonomy): domain Bacteria; phylum Bacteroidota; class Bacteroidia; order Flavobacteriales; family Flavobacteriaceae; genus Jejuia. The sequence goes on along the minus strand of JBMHCT010000011.1, from coordinate 37,432 downwards.
CATTATGGAGCGAGAGGATGTTGCAGAAGATTATGATGACGCCATCTTAAAGCAAGCTGAAGTCCGATTTAATGAAATGACTCAAAAAGAAAAACAACGTCTAGAGGATGGCATCTTAAAAGGTTTACCAGGAACTGTAGACGATCTTACTATTCCTGTCTTCAAGGAAATGATTGCGCAGTACAAAGACATATCGCATGCAGATTTAAAGGAAAATCTTAGTTACTTTTTAAACGAAGTTATTCCAGTATGTGAAGAATATGGTCTTAAAATGGCAATTCATCCAGACGATCCCCCTTTTGATATTATGGGTTTACCAAGAATTATTACTTCTGAAAGTGATTTAGAAGATCTAGTAAATTTTATTGACAGTCCTTCAAACGGTATTACATTTTGTACAGGTTCTTTAGGTGCAAATCCTGAGAATGATTTACCCAAAATGATAGAAAAGTTTAAGGATAAAATTCATTTCCTTCACCTTAGAAATGTAAAAAGAGAACCCGATGGTAGTTTTTATGAAGACAACCATTTAGATGGATCTTCAGATATGTATGAAATCGTAAAATCAGTTTTGAAAATTGAAAAAGAGCGAAACATATCTATCCCAATGCGTCCAGATCATGGCCATCAAATGTTAGATGATCTAAAAAATAATAATGCCTACGCTGGTTATACTGCTATAGGCAGATTAAGAGGTTTAGCTGAACTAAGAGGTTTAGAATTAGGAATATTAAAAAGTAATGTATAGTAGCCTAATGGAGATAAAATCTAAATCATTCATTACAGATAATTTCCTTCTAGAAAGCAAAACTGCCGAGGTACTGTACCAAGATTATGCAAAGGACTTACCAATTATAGATTATCATAACCACCTGTCACCACAATTAATTGCTGAAAATAAACCTATTGGCAACATAACCGAAGCGTGGTTAAAAGAGGATCATTATAAATGGCGAGGTATGCGTGCCAATGGTGTTGAAGAACATTATATTACAGGCAATGCATCATTGGAGGACAAGTTCTTAAAATGGGCCGAAACTGTACCTTTTACTTTAAGAAATCCGTTATTTCATTGGACACAACTGGAGCTTAAACGTTATTTTGATATTGCCGCGATTTTACAACCTTCGTCTGCTAAAGACATATACAAAAAGGCCAATTCAATCTTAAAAGATAAAACGCCCGCACAATTATTAGAACAAATGAAGGTTGAAGTTGTTTGTACTACTGATGACCCTTCCGATAACTTAGAATACCATCAACAAATAAGAGCACTCAATTTTTACACCAAAGTATTCCCAACATTTCGTTCAGATAATCTCTTTTTTATTAATGATGATAGCTTCTCTCACTATCTAGATAAATTGGGGAAGGCTGCTAACGTTGAGATAAACTCCTATTCAAACTTATTAACTGCAATTAATTCAAGAATCGATTTTTTCAATCAAAATGGTTGTAAATTATCAGACTTTGGTGTAAGTGGTGCTTTCTCAATTGTAGATTTTACTAATGAAGAGGTTGCTCTAATTTTCAAAAAGAAATTAAATAATAAATCACTTTCAGATTCAGAAATCAATAAATACAAATCCAGTATTTTTCTACATTTAGGAAAAAAGTACCACGAAAAAAACTGGGTACAACAATTTCATTTAGGTCCAATTAGAAATAATAACAAACGGCTTCAGCAATTATTTGGTGCCGATGCAGGTTGCGACTCTATTGGCGATTATGCCATGGCAGAATCAATGTCTAAATTATTTAGTGAGCTAGATGCTACAAACCGACTTGCTAAAACTATTGCCTATAACCTCAACCCTTCACAAAACGAAGTTTTTGTAACCATGTTGGGTAATTTCAACAATAGCGACATTGCAGGAAAAATGCAATGGGGATCTGCTTGGTGGTTTTTAGACCAAAAAGACGGTATGGAAAGACAATTAAATACCCTATCAAACCTAGGTTTATTGAGTAGATTTGTGGGTATGTTAACAGATAGCAGAAGTTTCCTTTCTTTTCCAAGACATGAATATTTTAGACGAATTTTATGTAATTTGCTGGCTGAAGATGTTAAAAAAGGGCTTGTGCCAGATGATATGGATTTCCTTGGTAAAATGATTCAAAATATTTGCTACTTCAACGCTAAAAACTATTTTAAGTTTAATTAAATCTTATGAATTATAAACTAATACTAGGTATCTTACTCTTTACAGGACTAGTGTCTTGCAAAAAAGACGATGGCGCAAAAATGCTATATCTAGGACACACGTTACCACAAACCCATCCAGTACACAAAGGCATCGTAGAGTTTCAAAAAGCACTTGAGGAAAAATCCAACGGTACTTTAAAGGTCAAAATTTTTCCAGATGGCCAATTAGGATCAGAACGCGAGGTTTTGGAATTACTTCAAATTGGTAGTGTTGCAGCAACAAAAGTAAGTGCGGCCACCCTGTCTAATTTTGTACCCGAATATCATATATTAGGAATCCCCTATTTATTTCGAGACAAACAACATCAATTTGATGTTTTAGAAGGCGACATTGGAAAATCCATTTTAGAAAAAGGTTCTAAATTTTGGTTAAGAGGCTTATGCTATTATGATGCAGGAAGTAGAAGCTTTTATACTAGTGAAAAAGCGATAAGAACACCTGAAGATCTGGAAGGTCTCAAAATTAGAGTTATGAATAACCAAATGGCTATTAATATGGTAAATTCTATGGGGGGTTCTGCAACACCTCTGGCCTATGGTGAGCTTTATACAGCTATTCAACAAGGTGTAGTTGACGGTGCTGAGAATAACCCACCCTCGTTTGTGTCTTCAAATCATTATGAAATTAGTAAATATTATACTTTGGATCAGCATTCTTCAGTTCCAGACGTTCTATTAATTGGCACAAAATATTGGGATCAACTATCAGAGCAAGAAAAAACTTGGGTACAAGAAGCTGCAGACGAATCTGCCCAGGCTCAAAAGGTGTTTTGGAACGAATCTGTTGAAGAATGTATGGCAATTGCCAAGGAAGCAGGTGTAGAAATTATAATTCCAGAAAAATCATTGTTTGCTGAAAAGTCTAAGTCCGTTCTCGAAAATTTCATAAAAGAACATCCCGAAATGGCACCTATTGTTCAACAGATAAAAAAGCAATAAATGAGCACATCCAAACGTATTTTTGATAAAACAAATAGAATTCTGGAGGTATTCCTAATTTCTATTTTTGCGCTTTTGGTTATTGATGTTTTATTCCAAGTGTTTTCAAGATATATTATTGGAACTTCGTTTACTTGGACAGAAGAACTTGCTAGGTTTTCATTAATTTGGATGACCGTTTTGGGGGCTGCATATCTTAATGCTAAAAGAGAACATTTATCAATGGATTTTCTCTACGACAAATTATCACCAAACAATCAAAGAAAAGTATCAATTTTAATAGAAATATTAGTTTTTCTATTTGCTTTAGTTGTTATGTTTATCGGAGGCTCTAACCTTGTTTATACCACTCTGCATCTAGAACAGTTGTCTGGTACACTTCGTATTCCTCTAGGATACATTTATGCAATTTTGCCTTTTAGCGGTTTACTTATAATGTGCTTTTCCATTTATCACATTTCTAATATTTACAAGAACAAAATCACCAATTAATCATGAGTATAGAAGTTATAAGTATTATTGTTTTGTTCGTGAGTTTCTTTGGGCTTTTGCTTTTAAAAGTTCCTGTAGCTTACAGTATTGGTATTGCAACCACCTTAAGTTTACTGCTAAATATTGATAAACTACCCGGAATTACAACCATAGCACAACGTATGACAACAGGTATTGATAGTTTTGCGCTACTAGCCATTCCATTTTTTGTGTTAGCGGGAGAAATCATGAAACGTGGTGGTATCGCAAACAGACTTATTAATTTTGCAAAATCATTAGTTGCTAGCCTACCCGGTGGTTTAGCCTATGTAAATGTATTGGCTTCTATGTTATTTGGTGCAATTTCTGGGTCGGCCGTGGCAGCTGCGTCAGCTATTGGATCTATCATGACAGACAGGATGGAAGAGGAAGGTTATCCAAGAACACTTAGTGCTTCGGTAAACATTACAGCATCAACAACGGGTTTATTAATTCCACCAAGTAATATTCTAATTGTTTACGCTTTAGCCAGTGGTGGTACAGCATCTGTTGCGGCGTTATTTATTGCGGGCTATCTGCCTGGTATTCTCTTAGGTTTAGCAATCATGGGTTATGTTGCCTTTATTGCTATTAATAGAAATTTTGCCAGAGACAAACGCGCAACCCTTCTTGAAGTTTGGACCTTTTTTAGAAAAGCATTTTTTAGTTTACTGTTATTAGTTATTGTAGTTGGCGGGATTGTAGCTGGCATATTTACAGCAACCGAAGCATCAGTAATAGCTGTTTTATATGCGGCAGTATTATCGCTTATTTATGGCGATATGAAAGTAAAAAACTTTCCCGAAGTATTATTATCTAGTGCGAAAACAACAGCGGTAGTCATGTTTTTAATTTGTACTTCAATGGCCATGTCGTGGTTGTTTTCCTTTGAAGGCATTCCTGAAATGATAAGTGGCTTTTTACTAGATTCTTTAAGTAATAAGTTCCTCATCTTTTTGGCAATCAATCTTATTTTACTGGTTATTGGTACTTTCATGGATATGACTCCTGCGGTATTGATCTTTACTCCTATATTTTTACCAGTTGTAACCACTTTGGGTATGGATCCTGTTCATTTTGGAATAGTGATTGTTCTTAATTTGTGTATTGGTATTTGTACACCACCTGTTGGCACACTTCTTTTTGTTGGTAGTGGTGTAGCGAAAGTTTCGGTTACACAAGTGATAAAACCATTATTACCCTTTTTAGGTATAATGGTTGCGGTGTTGATGCTTATTAGTTATATTCCTGAAATTTCGATGGTTCTACCACGCTTATTTGGTTTAAAATAAAAATAAGCAAAAGTACACATCCCGTACCTGATAATTCTATAAACTAATTACGACACTAAAACTTTTATTTTTAGTGTCGTAATCTTTTATTATTCTATGTCCTCAATTAACGTAAGCCATATGTCATAATCTCCGTTGTTATCTTTTACATCTCCATCACTGGATTCTGTACTTCCCAATACAACAGCTTGATTCATTTCATTCAAAATCATATGCGCTCCAAACTCGAATCCTGCACCACCATAGGTTATCTCGTCTAAAACTTCAAGATTAGATGCTAATTTCAAAACCCATAAATCATCTTTTCCAAATATAGGATCTTCCATATGGGAGTTGGTTGAGCCAGCCAAAAAGAATGTGTTGTTCTTGGCTTCTACTAAGCTAAATACTACATCGTAGCCCTTTCCACCTATACGTGTTTGATTTGTAATATTTAATGCAGCATCCAAAATAAATAACCAAACATCACCTTCTCCTTTGTGTGCCTCCATAACATCTTTATCTTCCCCATCACTAACTCCTATAACAGCTATATGTCCATCTTTCAATTTATGAAGAAAACCTCCAAAGTCACCTTCAGATGAACCAAATGATTTTTCTTGAAGCAACTCCCCTGTTGGACTTACCTTGATAATCCAAATATCACTTTCACCCTTAGGATTACTTATATTGCCATCTATTGAAGCAGTAGTACCACCTATCCATATGTCTCCATTGTTTTCAACAAGTACAGATGTAGCAGAATCCCCAAGGCTTCCTCCAAAAATTTTATTCCAAACCAAATTCCCATTACTATCTATTCTTGTGACAGAAATATCCTGTATAACGTGATCATCTGTAATTGGTGGGGTAAGTTTATTACCAACCAAAACAATATCGCCATTTGGTGCCTCAGCTAAATGCATAGTTGTATCTGTTATGCTATTTACGCCATAGCTTTTCTCCCAAATCGTATTTCCTAATTCGTCAATTTTAATAGCGTATAAATCGAAATCATTTCCGCCTAAAACCGTTTGGGTAAAACCTATGGCAACATAATTTCCATTGCTACATTTTATAATACTCTCTAATGCACTAATTCCAGTTCCAATCGTCTTTTCCCAAAGTGAGTTTAAATCTTTATCTACGGCCACAAGATATGCTTGCTCCTCTTTGGTAATACCACACACAATATAACCGTCTCTTGAGGCCACAATACCAGTACCATAGTCGCCTTCTGAACTCCCTAAACTTACTTGATCTACAAGTGTTAAACCTGATGAGTTGTCGCCTACTTCTTCCTGCTGTTCATTATCATCATTAATTTCACTTTTACTACAGCTAAAAGAAACAACAAACAGAAGTATTAGAATTGTGATAATCTTTATGTTAAAATTTTTCATATTTATAATATTTAAAATGCTGATCGTACTCTGGTCCACTCTCTATTATTCAAATTGATATCGCCATTAGGGTTATAGAAATAGTCATCATTTTTAATGTAATTTCTATCACTATCCATCCAATATTCTGTTGAACCCGCTTGCACTTGATAATTCTGTCCCGTTGAAGGATTATATACTGTTTCCTCTTCGTTTATCATATTGATGAATCGCTTTTGACTAACATCACTACCCGAGCCAAAATTTCTATTCATAAACGAGGCATGGTTTGCATCTTGAGCTGCCCAAATACCTTTCATTTTTGTTTGATGTGCATCAAATGCCGCTTGACGATTTTGCATATTGATACGGTGTTGTTGTGCTGCTTTTTGTTGTCTAACTTGCTTTAATTGCGCCATATACTGCTCCCATTGAGGATTTTTTTGTGTAGCCTCTGTTGCATCCATCAGAGTATCAATAGTATCATCAAACTTATCAGCATCTACAAACATGTAGTCCAAACTGTAAAACCACATCACCATGGCATCCCCAAAAGCCAATGGTTGTTGCATTGCTATTTTTACCAAATTAACCAATGCCTTTTGCCCTTTATTATTGGTCCACTCTGTTGAGTACATTTCTAACTGCGCTTGGTGCAAACCTTCTTTTTGCATCTCATTTCGTAAATAACGTTCAGCACGTGGAATGTTCTTTTGTCCAATCATTTGAAAACCACTTTTGGCCATCCTATTGTTAACTTCTTCTTGCATAATTTGCTGATTGCTCACCATAGGCCGCATCATTCTAGCCGTACTACTATATTGCTGCATCCATTGGGTGGTTTGTGGGTTAGTGTAACTTATATAGCATTTTAAAGGGGTATTAAAAGTCTTTAAATTATTTGGCCCTTGAATTTGCATTAAGAATAGTGGCATTTTTTGATCCATAGTGTAGATGGGTTTTGAAATAACTTTCCAACTAGATGGATAATTGGTGCTGCTTACTACCAAACCTGTACGTGCATCTACAAATTGATGCTTTCTTTTACCACCACTAAAAAATCCACTATTAGATGATTGCTCTTGATTGTAGTTTACTTGAGCGGTTTGTTGATAGTTTTGATTGGGGTAGCTGGGAGCCTCTTCGTAGTAATCATCTTCTCTTATTTCTGATTCATATTCATCGTAATAGGAATCGCCATAATAATTTTCAGCGTCGTTTTGATTGCCTTGTTTACAGCCAAAAACAAGAACTAAAAAAGATAGTGCTAGGAATAAAAGTGTTGGTTTCATGATGTACTATTTTTAATGGATTACACTAGTACATCGAAAGTGATTTAAAATGTCATCAAAAAAATTGAAAAATTAAATCATCATGTTTTTGACTGCTATTAGAATCAATGAAGAATTCGTTTTTCCATTGAAAAACCAACTCTACTTTAAGGAAGTCTTTAATGCTTTTAGCTCTACACCAAGTTCGTTAAACATAGTTGTTATACTGCTTATTTTTAATTCTTCAGGTGTGTATTCTTGTGTATTAATAGCGCACGTAAATTTCCACAGTTCTACCACTTCATCAATATTTACATCATAAGCTGGATAGGTAGGATTGTCAGAAACAAGACGTAACGTATTATTTTCGGCTATATTATTGACAACTCTTTTATACACCATGCCTTCATTTAAAGTCACTAATACATAAGTGGCATTAGAACGAATATCGGTTCTACTCTCCACAAACTCTCCTATCACATACGAGCCATCTTTTAACGGCAACATAGAATCGCCCTTTATAGGAAACGCACGATGTTTTCCTGTCGGAATAAAAGGCAGTTTTATATTCTCAAGCTGTTGAATGTATTCAGGATCATCATACCCATTAAGATATCCAGCAGATGCTTTTGCAGGCACTACCTCTATTAAGTTTTCATTCTCATCAGTTACAGCAATAGGAAACAACACCCTTTTATTCCCTACTTCTATAAACGAAGTATCCTTAGCCAATCGTAAATCGTTTTTCACCAAAATATCTATAGGAATACTGCTATACGCAGATAGTTTTATCAATTTCTCAATGGAAGGCTCAGAGCGACTTTCCTCATAAGCACCTACCATAGATTTACTCCAACCTAAATCGTCTGCAAACTGCTCTTGGGTAAGTTTTCGAGTACTTCTAATATACCTAATATTTGAACTTATAAAATTCACAAAACTACATTTTTGAGTCAAACTTACTACAAATTTAAGTTAATTTTGAAACATGGAAAAGAAAATTTTGCATCTAGATTTAGATACTTTTTTTGTCTCCTGCGAACGACTTTTAGACAGTAGTTTACTAAACAAACCTGTAATTATTGGCGGTACCGGAGACCGTGGTGTAGTAAGCGCTGCCAGCTATGAAACACGACCTTACGGTGTACACTCGGGTATGCCCATGAAGATGGCGCGACAGTTGTGTCCGCAAGCCATTGTAATACGAGGTAATGCAGGCACGTACACTAAATTTTCAAAACAAGTTACCGAAATTATACAAAGTGAAGTACCTGTATTGGAAAAAGCCAGTGTAGATGAGTTTTATGCAGATCTTTCTGGTATGGATCGCTTTTTTGGTTGCTATAAGTTTGCTTCAGAATTACGCCGAAAAATCATTAAAGAATCTGGTTTACCTATTTCCTTTGGGTTGTCTACCAACAAAACAGTTTCTAAAGTTGCTACTAACGAAGCTAAACCCAACAACCAATTACGGATTGATGGTGGCTATGAAAAACCGTTCCTCGCTCCATTATCTATTAAAAAAATACCTATGGTTGGTGAAAAAACCTTCCGCACGTTTTGCAATATGGGTATTAAAAAAGTACACACCGTACAGCAAATGCCTGTAGAAATGATGACTTCGGTTTTTGGGAAAAACGGACGTACCATTTGGCAACGTGCCAATGGTATAGATAACTCCCCAATTATAGAATATCATGAACGTAAATCCATATCTAGCGAGCGCACTTACGGTCAAGACACTATTGACGTTATAAAACTGAAAACCACTATAACAGCTATGGCAGAAAATTTGGCCTTTCAACTGCGTCGTGGTGGTAAATTAGCTTCTGTAGTAACCGTTAAGATTCGCTATTCAGATTTTCAGACGTTTTCTAAACAGATTAAAATCCCATATACCTCAGCAGACCATCATTTAGTACCTGTGGTACATGAGTTATTCAATAAACTATATCAACGCAGATTGTTAATTAGACTTGTGGGAGTGAGATATGGCGGACTCACTTCTGGAACCTATCAAATCAATCTGTTTGATGATGAGAAGAAAACTGTGAACCTCTATAATGCTATGGATACGATTCGTCTTCGCTTTGGAGATAGAAGCGTGATGCGAGCATCTACTTTGGGTGAAGGCGCTCGCACTATTGGTAATTTTACAAATCCCTTTAATGGTGAACCTCCTATTGTTTTAGCTCACAGACATCAATAATTATGTTTTTAAACAACCATTCCTATTACAGTTTACGATACGGCACAATTTCAGAAGAAGAACTTTTGGAAATTTCGCAACAACATGGTTGTAATACTTTTACATTAACAGACATCAATAATACCTCTGGGTGTTTAAATTTCATCAGAAAAGCACCTGAATACAACATAAAACCCGTAGTTGGGATAGATTTTAGAAATGATGCACAACAATGCTACGTTGGTTTAGCAAAAAACAACAATGGTTTTCAAGAGTTAAACACCTTATTATCTAAACACTTACATAAAAATATTCCATTTCCTGAAGTTGCGCCTAACTTACAAGACGTTGCCATAATTTATCCATTCGAAAAGGCTTTAGCTTTAGAAAATCACACCTTTAAAACTTATGAATATATTGGTATTCGTCCAGATGAAATTAACAAACTTGCCTTTTCAAAATTGCAGCAGTATAAAGACCAATTGGTAGTTCTGCAAACTGTAAGTTTCAGAAGTCAACGCGATTTTAATACACATCGTTTACTGCGCGCCATTGATAATAATGTATTGTTGAGTAAACTTCCTTTGGAACAACAAGGTAGTTTTTCGCAACAAATACTTCCGAAGGGAAACTTAGAAGAAGCATTCAAAAGTTTTCCTCATATTCTAGAGAACACCAAAAAATTGCTTAACGAATGCCATATTCATTTCGACTTTTCTAAAGCTAGAAAAAATCAAAATTTAAAAACGGTTTATGGCAGTACCGAAGCAGACTACGAAAAACTTGTTGAATTATGTCATGAAGGATTACCAAAACGCTATGAAGCCGTAGACGATATTATCAAAAGACGACTAGAAAAAGAACTAACGCTTATCAAACAGCAAGATTTTGTGAGCTTCTTTCTGATAAATTGGAAGATTATACAATACGCGCAATCTAAAGGCTACTTTTACGTGGGGCGTGGTAGTGGTGCCAATAGTATTGTAGCTTATTTATTGGAAATTACGGATGTTGACCCCATAGAACTCGACCTTTATTTTGAACGCTTTATGAACCTTTACAGGTCGTCACCTCCTGATTTTGATATCGACTTTTCTACTTGGGATCGTGAGGATGTTACCCAATTTATTTTTGACACCTTTGGTGCAGAAGCACAAACTGCATTATTAGGCACGTATGTTACTTTTAAACACAGTGGCGCAGTTCGAGAATTAGGCAAAGTATTCGGTTTGCCAAAACACGAAATTGATAAATTGAGTAGCGGAAAATTCAATTACAATCAACTAGATAAACTTTCTAAACTAGTATTGCGTTATGCCAAATATTTAGAAGGTAGACCAAACTATTTGAGTATTCACGCTGGCGGTATTTTAATTGCTGAAAAGTCTATTCAATACTATTCTGCTACACATTTACCGCCTAAAGGATTCCCCACCGTACAATTCGATATGCATATTGCCGAAGATGTTGGTTTATACAAATTCGACATTTTAGGTCAACGTGGTTTAGGTAAAATTAAAGATGCTATCGCAATTATTAAAAATAATCACCCCAAAGCACAACTACCTAATATTCATGTTGCAAAACCTTTTTTTGAGGATGACAACATTAATAATATGGTAGCGCGCGCAGAATGTATCGGTTGTTTTTATGTAGAATCTCCCGCTATGCGCATGTTACTTAAAAAACTAGGTGTTAAAGATTATCTTACCTTAGTGGCTGCAAGTTCCATCATTCGTCCTGGTGTTGCCCAAAGTGGTATGATGCGAGAATATATTTTAAGACATAAAAACCCTGAACGCCGTAAAATGGCACATCCTATTCTTTGGGACATTATGCCTGACACCTATGGTGTGATGGTATATCAAGAAGATGTAATTAAAGTAGCGCATCACTATGCTGGTTTAGATTTAGGTGAAGCTGATGTATTGCGCCGTGGCATGAGTGGTAAATACCGTTCTCGAGAAGAGTTTCAGGCTGTAAAACAAAAGTTTATAGACAACTGTCGTAAAAGAGGTGAAGAAGACGCTATGATACATGATGTTTGGCGACAAATTGAAAGTTTTGCAGGTTATGCTTTTGCTAAAGGGCATTCAGCTTCTTACGCGGTAGAGTCATACCAAAGTTTATTCTTAAAGTGTTACTTTCCTTTAGAGTATATGGTAGCCACCATAAATAATGGTGGTGGTTTTTACCGTGTAGAACTATATGTTCATGAAGCTAAACTACACGGTGGTAATGTACATCCGCCTTGCATTAACCAAAGTGATATTATAACCACTATCAAGGACAAAGATATCTTTTTAGGCTTTCAACATCTGCAAGGTTTAGAAAAACGAAGTATGATTGCTATAATAGAAACTCGCGCATACCAATCTTTCAAATCACTACAAGATTTTATGGAGCGCGTACCTCTAGGTATTGAACAACTTGATATTCTCATTCGTATTGACGCCTTTAGAAGTTTTGGAAAAGACAAACGCACGTTACTTTGGGAGGCCTATTATCATTGTAATCACGCGAAGCTTGATACTATACAGCAACAACTTTTTAAACCAGAAACTAGAAGTTTCATACTACCAGAATTCACCATTACAGATTTAGAAAATGCCTTTGACCAACTGGAGCTTTTGGGCTTTACGTTATATCCCAACTTTTTATTATTAGAAGACGCTCCAACCAATAGTCTACTTAATGCTGACTTATCAAAACACCTTGGAAAAGTCATCACCATTTATGGCTATTTAGTCACAGCAAAAAACACTAAAACCTCTAAAGGAGAACGTATGCATTTTGGTACGTTTTTAGACCAAAACGGACAATGGATAGACACTGTCATTTTTCCACCAGTAGCTAAAAAACATCCTTTTAGAGGCAAGGGTATTTACCGCATTACAGGAAAAGTAGTTGAAGAATTTAATTTCTTAAGCATTGAAACTATCAAACAAGAACGTATGGCGTATGTGCAAGACCCTCGGTTTAGTGGGGAAACGCCTAAACGCGCAGAACAACAAAAAATATCTTTACCTAGTAGAAAGGCCTATCGAGAGTTGACGGCATAATGAATTCAAAATAATTCAGAACTATAAAAAATAGCAAAATCATCTTAGTCCTATCCTTCCAACTATTTTAAAGACAAACAATACTATAGTTTACTAATTTTTAATGATGTCCTTCAATACCTCACTACTATTATGAATAATAGAGCTTTTATTTTCTTCTAGTATCGATGGTAGTTTATTTATGTATTTCGCTCTACCGCCTTCATATTCAACAAGTTCTACTTTAATGTCAATTAAGCCAAATTTACTAGGGTCAGCCATGTCAGATGAAATTGGGATATCATAATACCATTCTGATATGATAGGATCTTTTATCTGATTATCAAAACCATACTTTAAATTTTCCAAAACATATTCATATTCAAAAATTCTTTTCTTTGTTGGAGAACCATCTAGCCCACGCCATTGTCCTTCAATAATAAGATTTAATTTCATATTTAAGTTTTCATCACTATAGACCTTAGTTTTCGAGAACAGTACTCTTAGATCTTTAAACTTTATTTTAGAAATTCCTGGGTTTTCCTCATCAGAAATTATTTCCAATGCCACATAAAAATTTAGTAATTTATCACCATTTAAGATTTCTCCCTTAGGTAAGAAATTTGACGAGCTATCTCCTTCCAGGCCATTTTCTAGATACTTCCCAATCCTCTTTTTGGTCTCCGAATCAATTACTTTTGCATATTTTTTTATTTGAATCTCATTATATGTTTTTTGAATATACCCAAGATCATTATTATAATAATCATTGATTGAAATACTTTGAGAATAATTACTTGTAAGAGATTTAGTGGCATTTTGAGCCAAGTAATTAACTCCATAATATAACCCTTGAATGGCTATATCGATTAAACCGCCCCGAGTTTCAGGTTTTTTTACCTCTACAACCAATATTTCACTGGCCTTGATATTTGAATTTTCATGAATAGCACATGAACTAAAAAAAAATAGCATCAGAATTGACATTAAAAAATACCTCATAATTGTAGGATGTTTAAAAAAACAAATTAAAATAAAATGAATTAGAAAATTGACAGTCTTTGCAATTAAAAATTTGGCAAAGTTTTTGACTTTCAGAAATTTAAATTTATTTTAGTTTCAAGCAATTAACAAATTATCTTATGAATCTATCCTGTAAAATCCTTATTTTTCTATTTCTATTATCCATAAGCTTATATTCTCAAGAAAAATATAAAATTATATATGATTATAAAACAGAGCAGGTATCCTACCTTAAAATAGATGAAAAATTTAGTGTTATAGACACATTAAAGTCTCCCAAAGTAAAGCGCAATAGTTTAATAGAAATTCAATTAGAAAATGTAAATCCTTTTGCAGTAGATGTGGTCGCAGATGTTAAAGAAGAAGTTGTGCATAAATCAAATGAAGGCTTTGGTTTTGGAACCCTTCTAGGAAGTATTTCAAACTATTCAGCAGAAGGATTAAATCTTGCGGTTAAGAATTTGCCAAGTGACAGTCTCTTTAAATCGAATAATTCAAGAAGTAGCACAATTTCCAATGACTTTGTAGATTTTAATGATAAAATTTCGAATATTTCTGCATTAGAAACCACCCTCATATCCAATTTACATAATCCAAATTTCGATAAAGAAACAATTGTCAAAAACCTATTAAATACAGCAATGATAGAACAGGATGTACGTCTTCCTAATCCTTTAGATAATTTTTACGTATATCTCACAAAATTCGAAAAAATCATTCAAGAGGATAAAGAAGGATTAACATCAGAAGTTGAAGAAATTTCTAAAGAAATTGATAATACTTCAAATTTAAGCAAGGAAGTATCACGAGGAGAGCTTGTAAAACGTAATATGGCTATAAATAATTTACAAGAGCTTTTACAAAACTTGGGGAATTCAACAGAAAAAACAGTACAAAGTCTGCAAAAGGTAAAAGCATTGTATACTTTACTAGAGGCTTCAGAATTCAGTAAGACTTACGACTATCAAATTGAAGCCGATAAGGTTAATATTGAATTAAAGTTTACACCAAGTGAATTTTCACAAGAATCCAGTAATACTAAAAACGATGAGCCTATTAGAACAAGAAATATAAAACTGTTTTCTAAAGGCGGGTTTAAGATAAATTCTAGCTTAGCTTTAACTCTAAATAATTTCAGCTCAAAATCTAACGACTTTTTTGTGGACGAAAATAACGTTATAGGAGCAGATCCGAACGATTATTTTACTCCGAACCTTAGTACAATGATTAACTTTTACCCTTATTCGGGAGGCAGTGTCAATGTTGGAGGATCTTTTGGCATCTCCATTCCAATTTCAGGTCAAGATAATATTAGTGGATTAAACTTTCTTTTAGGCCCCTCGTTACATTTTGGAAATGAGAGTAGGTTTTCATTGTCGGGAGGATTAGCTTATGGACCAGTTGAAAGACTTAAAGATGGATTGCAGGTAGGCAGTTCTACAGACCTAACTACAGACCAGATAAATGCTTTAACAAAAAACGTTTACGAGCTAGGTTATTTTTTCGGAGTGTCTTTTAGTTTATTTGACATTAATTAATTTCTTGAAAAAATGAAAAAACTGCTATGTATTTTAGCATTTGGTTTATACATGCAAAATGTATTTGCCGAAAAGTATGCCCTAATTATTGCCATCGGAGATTATCCAAGCAAAACGGGCTGGAGAAAAATTAGTTCTTTAAACGATGTTCCACTTATTTCTCAAACATTACTAGATCAAAAATTTGATGAGACAAATATTAAGGTTTTAAGTAATGAAAAGGCAACCTATCTAGGAATTAGGGCTGCCTTAGACACACTGCTAAAAAGAGTTAAAAAGGGGGATATAGTTGTTGTGCACTTCTCTGGGCATGGGCAACAAATTTTTGATGAAAGTGGTGATGAAATTGACGGTAAGGATGAAGCACTAGTACCTTATGATGCCTGGGTTAAATATACGTACAATTACAAAGGGGAAAATCACTTTCGAGATGACGAATTAGGAAATTATATAAGACGTTTTAGAAACACTCTTGGAAAAACAGGACAGTTATTACTATTATTAGACAGTTGTCATTCTGGATCAACAACTCGCGGTGGAGTTGCTAGAGGTAGTGAAGCAGTATTCGCACCGGAGGGTTGGTCTTCAAAAAAAAATGAAAAATCGATTGAAGGTAGTGACATGAGCGATGAAATTTCTAAAATCAGGTTAAAAAAAAGTGCTTCACCTTTTGTGCTTATTTCTGGAGCCGCAGCCAACCAGCTCAACTATGAAAATAAGGGTGTTGGTTCATTAAGCCTTGCCTTTTCCAAAGCTATGAGTACTTTAGGCAGCAATTTTAGTTATCGACAGTTGTTTTCAAGAATAGAGATAGAAATGAGTACTATTGCGCCTAATCAAACACCCACTATTGAAGGTGACTTTGATGTAAAATTGTTTAATAATGAGTATGTAAAGCAACAACCTTATTTTGAAATAAAATCAATACCACGACCAGACATTATTAAAATTCAAGCAGGCAAAATTCAAGGGCTATTTAAAAATACCACGGTTAATATTTTACCCTCTGGCTCAATAAACACTAAAGACAATGCAATAATCTCAAAAGGCAGAATAACCTTATCTCGATTTAATGAATCTATTATAAAACTTGATAAACCTCTTACAAATAACAATATCAAAAACTATTGGGTCTTTATTGATAAACCTTCTTATGGTGAAATGAGTCTACAGGTGTTTTTTGATAAGTCAATTCAAAATATAATTGAGAAAGATTCAATTAGTGATTTTTTAAAGGTTACTAAATTAGGAGCAGTTGTTAAGGATAGCGCAATGTCAGACATTATAATTTCCAAAGTGGAAGACTATTATGTGCTAAACTCGACACAAGGATTTATAAATATTGATAATTCGACAAAGACGTCTGAAATCAGAAGCATTGAAAGCTTGAAAGGCAAATTACTAAATTTTGCTCAGGGTAACTACTTAAAGGATTTGGATCTGAAAAACTATGAATATGAATTTGATTTTAGATTGCTTCCAATAAACTATGATCCCATTTTAGATGACTTTAAAGGTTACATTGATTATAATGAATTTATTAGCGAAAATAACATCTTCCAAGTAAAAGAAGAACAAGATTGGGTAATTCTTGAGGTAACAAACAAAAGTAAAACACCTTTATACTTTAGTATTATTGAAATTAATTCTCAAGGTACAGTTAGCCATTTCTTTCCAAGAGAAAATTGCCAATACAATGATAATGAGCGAAGGCTACTACCAGGGCAAACAATGAAATTTGAACAATGTAAATTTAATTTCAGTCCACCTTACGAGAAATTAGTCCTTAAAGGATTTGCAACACCATATCCAATTAATTTTCAGAAAACCGTTGAAACCCGAGGAGCATCAGTCAATATTGAAAATCCTTTAGAACGTTTTATTGCAAATACTTACGGCAATTCTAGAGGTAGTAATGCCACAAAATCTTCAACTAAGATTGATGGTTTTAGCAATGAGTTTATTTATGAAATAGTGCAAGAGAAGTAATTTGTTACTCAAGAAAATAATTATATCATTTGTACTGTTAGCCAGCTTTTCTGTTCAAAGTTCTTTTGCTCAAGTGAATTTGGAAGAACTTTGGGATGTAAGTTACAATAAAGGTTATGATTTATTTGAGAACAAAGACTTTAAAAATGCACTAAAGCAATTTCAAAAAGCAGATTCTATAGCAAATATAGTATTCAAAAGGAAAGATTGGGAATATGGCGATACAGTTTATAGTCTGGCGAATATCTATAGTCATTACAAAGACACAGAGAACGCCTTAAACTATTATTTAAAATTTCTCGACCACTTAAGGCTCAATAAATTTAAAAAAGAACCAGAAGAATCGATTACCACATTTTTAATTGTTGCAAGGCTTTGTAACGGTGGAGGCAATTTCAATAAAACCCTTAAAATTTTAGAAGATGCATTGCCTTTCATAAACAAACAAAAAGGAAAGAATTCTGCTGAATATTACGAAGCACTTAATTACGCATGCATCGCCTTAAAAAAAACAGGCCAGATTGTTGAGGCAATTAAATTCAATAAGGAACAGAAACAAATTATTATTGAGCTTTATGGAGCAAATAGCAATACTTATGCGAGCAATCTAAACCTCTTGAGTCAACTTTATATAGATACAGATTCCATTGATAAGGCTGACAGTATTGTTGTGGATGCTTTAAACATTTTCAAGGAGAATAATAGTGACAGTCTTGATTATATTTCAGCATTATTTACAAAATCCCTCATTTTTCGGTCTAGAAGTCAGTTTAATGAAGAAATAGAAACACTTAAAGAGGCGAAAAGATTATCTAAACCTCAAAGTGAGGCTTACATTTCTATCCTGAATAATATGAGTGTCGCCTACGAAGAACTTGGCAACTTTGAAAAGACATTTGAATTATCTAAAGAAGTCTTAAGCTTAACCTCTCCTAATAATCCTAATTATGTTACTAGACTTCAAAATGTGGCCTTCAATTATGCCGAGTTAGGAGAATATGAAACAGCATTCAAGCTTTATAATGATGCCTTAGGAAACTGCATAAACACATATGGAAAAAATCATCTATTGTATGCAAAATTAGAAGATTGCATTGGGCAGTTTTATTTTAAAAAAGGAGAATTTTCCAGAGCTAATGAAAAGTTTAAAATAGCGCTTAATGTTTTTTTAAATAATCAGCCTAAAACACATCAGCGCTATAACCACTACTTACTTAACTATACAGAAACATTAATACTTACTAATCAAACAGATGAGGCAATTAATCTACTTCTTGAGAGTATTGACATTTCTCAAAAAGAAAATGATGAACATGAGTATTATTTCAGAAAAAAAATAAGACTTGCAGAAGCCTATATTAAATTAGGAAATAAACTTAAAGGGATAGAAATAATAAATCAAAACAAGAAGAAACTGGCAAATTATATTGGCAAAAACCATATAGATTATGCTAACGTCATGAAAACTTTAGGTTTAGCTTACCTAGATATTTCTGAATCACATAAAGGCATTCAAGCAGTTGATTCTTTTAATACTATTATAGTCGCTCAGATTGATAAGATATTTAAGTTTAGAAGTGAAAAAGAAAAGAAATCCTTTTTGAGAATGACACAACAAAGTTTTGATGAATTGCAAACTTTGGCTTTTGATCACAATTTTAAATATGATCAACTAAACATCATTAATTTAAAAAATCAAATATTTTTAAAAGGACTTTTACTAAACAGTTCCAAAAATATCATTCATCAATTATCACAATTAAACAATGCTGCTATTAATAATAAAATTTCTGATTATAGAATATTAAAATCTAACCTACTAAAAACACTTTCAAAAAAAATAGAGCTACGTGAATATGATATCAATGTTTTAGAGAAAAAGATAACTGTAGCAGAAGTAGAACTTGTAAAATTATTTAACGACAGGTTTAAAAAAAAGGTCTCAACAGAATTTGACTGGAAAACTCTAAAAAACAAATTCAATGATAAAGAGGTCGCTGTAGAATTAGCAAATTTTAATCTGAGAAGAAAAGCGATTAATGCAGATAGTACAATGTATGTAGCTTATGTACTAAGTAAGGAAAAAGAGTTTCCTTTAGTACAACCTCTTTTTGAAGAGAAAAAGCTTAAAAATGTTCTTTCTATTAAAAATCCTTCCAGATTATACGCATCTAGAGGATCTAATGCTCGTGGAGTACCTAATGGAAAAAAATTATATCAACTAATTTGGAAGCCTTTAAAAGAAAATCTTCTGGGAAAAGAAAAGGTATATTATTCACCAAGTGGATTATTAAATAAAATAGCCTTTGCTGCACTCATTGACCATGATGGTAAACTTTTATGCGAAACCTATGAATTACATACAATTAGTAACTTATCAGTTTTATCCAAAGCATCCCATCCAAACTTTCATCTTAGTGATATTTTATTAATTGGTGGTGTTGATTACAACAACACCGAAGGCATCAAAAATTCTGACACAGCAACAGCGATAAATGCCTCAAATTCTGATTTAAAATTAAGTGGTAGTTGGGGGGATTTATCAGGAAGCTTAAGGGAAATAAATACATTAAAAACACTATTGAAAAAGGAATCAGTAGATGTAACTACCTGGTCTAAAACTAAAGCTTCTGAAGCTAATTTCAAAAAATACTCTGCTAGTAGTCCTAAAGTAATACACCTTGCAACCCATGGTTTTTTCTATGATAATTCTCGTTCTAAGGACTCTACATTAACTAAAAACAACTACAAGTTTTTAAACGCTGAAGAACCACTATTGAGATCTGGACTACTATTAAGCGGAGCTAATATTTTTTGGGGATATGACAACACTTTAGATGAATTAGAGGATGGTATTTTAACTGCCATGGAAGTAGCAAATTTAGATCTATCAAATACAGAGTTAGTCATATTGAGTGCTTGCGAAACAGCTTTAGGAGATGTAGATGCAACCGAAGGTGTTTATGGTTTGCAAAGAGGATTTAAAATGGCAGGTGTCGAAAAAATTATAATGAGTTTATGGCGAGTGCCAGATACAGAAACAGCCGAGTTTATGAGGCTTTTTTATGAAAATTGGCTTCAAATGCAACATCTAAACAATGCTTTTATTAAAACACAACGTAGCTTTCAAAAAGCTTACAAAAATAACCCTGAAAATTGGGCGGCATTTATTTTGTATGAATAATAGTTTGCTTTGTTCTACTTTTAGTATCAGTTTAAAGTAATTATAGGGTTTTAATCGAAAAGTAGTCTTTACTAACCCTATATAATTTGGCAACTTACTAAATAATAGTAACTTAGAAATCTCTAAGATTATAGCTAAAAACCCCATTTCATAACCACAATTATCTACTTTGTTATACTAAGCTATTAACAACGTATTCTATTATGAGGTTTGCTATTACTCAATGGTCTAATGCTAGACTTAATTTTCGTTTTTTTAAAGAACTATTTTCGCAATATAGATTCAAAACTAATCTGATTCTGTTGGTTTTTGGTTTTTCCCTTTGCTTATTTCACAAAGCAGAAGCCCAAATAACCTCATATCCTTATGTTGAAGATTTTGAAAATGGTGATGGTGGGTGGACAGTTCATGGCGATATTACGTCTTGGGAATGGGGATTTTATAGTTCTGATTCAAATATTAATAATGCTTGGGCTACAAATTTAGATGGTAGCACATTGGAAAATGAAAATGGTTGGATACAAAGTCCAACTTTTGACTTTACAAATCTTGAATTACCGAAAGTGGAGTTTTTTATTGATTTCGATACTTCTTCATATGATTATATAGGCTTTTACTATTCCTTGGATGATGGTTCATCATGGACAATTGTAGAAGGGTGGCCTTATAACTTGGAAATGAGTTTTAAGAACTATTATTTAATTCATTTGCAAGGAGAAGAAAAAGTAACCTTTCGATTTTTATTCACTTCAAGTGATATTTTATTAGCTAATGGAGCAGCGATTGACTTATTCAAGGTATATGACGACACAACATCCACAACGTATGTGCCGGATTCAGAGTTTCAAAGATACCTGAGTGAAAGCGGGATAAATGTCAACAATGGCAATGTTTTAACATATGATATTGCAAATTTAACCGAACTAGATATTGAAGGGTATGATATAGCAAATTTTACAGGATTAGAAAATTTCTTTTCATTGATTAATATAAGTATAACCGATAATTTATCTACCGTACCTCATGATATTGAAATTATCAGAAATAACTCAAAATTAAATACTATTTCAATTGTTAATGCCCCATTTCTTAAAAATTTAGTTTTTAAAAATGATTTTTCTAGACCTTTCTTTTCTGAATTCAACTCTCTCAAAACCTTAAACATTGAAACTAATGGTGACCTATTGACTAAAATTGAGTTGCCAAGTACTCTGGTAAGTGTTAATATTTCAAATAATGCAATTAATGAATTAAATCTTCAATACAATGAGTCTATTAAATATTTAAATGTTGGTAACAATCCGTTAGATGAGTTACACCTCAATAGTTTGGTGAATTTAGAAACCTTAGGAGTTTACAACACAAATCTTGAATATTTAGATATTTCGAACAATAATAAACTTAATTATATTGTTGCTAACAATAATAGTTCTCTCAAGCAATTAAATCTAAAAAACACAACCACCAACCTTATTAGTTTTCTTGACGCGAGTTACAACGAATTACTAAGCTGTATTCAGGTAGATGATGTTAATTATGCACTAAGTAATTCAAGTTGGGACATCACAAATACGCCTGCTACATATTCGGATAATTGTGATTATAAAGTTGCTAGTTATCCCTACTATGAAGATTTTGAATCTGACGATGGAGGATGGAAAGTTGTAAATCAACAAAATTCTAGTTGGAATCTAGGAACTCCTAACTCAACTAATTTAAAATCTGCAGCTTCAGGCACTATGGCTTGGTGTACAAATCTTATTGGCAGCTATAATGATAACGAAAATGGGTGGGTTGAAAGTCCTGTTTTCGATTTTTCAGAAATTTCATTACCTAATTACTATAACACACTCTATATCCAATTTAACATTTGGTATAATAACCAAGCCAATAATGATGGGGCTGTATTACAATCTTCAATAGATTCTGGAACCACATGGCAAAATCTAGGTGGAATGGAATCATCCAGTAATGTTAATGGTTATACATCCAATTCTATCACTTCAAGTCCAGGTGGTCAGATGTTAGGCTGGACAGGAACTAGTGCCAACGTACACTCCAATAACTGGAAAACTGTTTTCATACCTATCTCCAATTTAATAGGTGAATCTAATGTCATTTTCAGGTTTGTATTTAGTTCGAATGACGATATAGTTTCTGATGGATTTGCTTTTGATATGGTTAGTATTACGAATAAAGAATTTTATGCTGGTGAGGATAGTACTTCTGAATTAATCTGTGCCTATAATGAAGAAACAGATAATGTATTAACTCTTGATTCTTTCATATCACAAGGAGTTGATCGTTATTTGGGTAATTGGACTAGTACTGATGAAATAGAAATTAATAAAAATATTATCATAGATGGTGTCTCTTACTCAAGTGGGGTAAGATTTCAAGATATTCCATCCTCAGGAAGTTTTGAATTTAAATATATAGTCCCGTCAAATGAAAATCCTACGTTTTTTGATGAGAGCATAGTTATTTTAAATTTTGAAAAGAGAGTTTTGGACTCAGAGTATTATGATTATGGCGAGGGATGCAGTGAATTAACCTTCGATACCGATGATGACTTTCAACAATGGGCATTTCAAAAACACGTTGTTGAAAACAATAGTATATTGACTGATTCGGGAGGCACATGGTTTCCTAGTAGTTTTGAGGGATACGGATATTATGAATACAGTCAATTACCTACGACTACTTGTTCAGATTCATTAAGTTACTTTTTGTATAGCGATAAACCGGTAGAGGTTCAGTTTAAAACAATTAGAACTTTTGGGTTTTACACAAATCTTTATGACTTATTAGATCCTTTATATAATGAAGGAAAAGTTAAACGAAGAAAACGAAGATCGCGAATTAGATCAAGAAATCTTGACATCCAAGATAACGGTGGTGTTAATTTTCCAAATTCAGGTTTGGATATAGGTCAAGAAAATACTTTCTCTTTTACCTATGAGGTTTTTGGAGACTGTGGAAACCTAGAAAGCGTTACAAAGTACACTATAATCTCTGCTTCTGCTGGAGGTGGCGGTTCTAACAATGTTTTGTATGTATGTGATGACGGCTTAATTGAAGAAGATTTTCCTATCATAAACGAGATAGGTGAAGAAGAGTATTATTCTGAATATATGTTTAAAAACTTTGGTAGTCAACTTAACAATGCCTTAGGGCATGCTTCTGAATATGGGTTTTATTATGAGGGCAATGATGTTTTCCAAAATTACTATAGTGTTTGGGATCAACAGAGTACGTTAAAAGGCGGAAAAATCACATTAGTAAAAGTCCCAATGCTTCTCAAATTGTCGATTTATCTTGAAGGAGCATATGATTATAAAAAAGGTATAATGAATAACTATCTATGGAAAGATTATAATTTTAGGCTAAATGAAAATATTAGTCCATATGAAGATAGTTTAGATAAATATAGCCCTCCTTTTGATTCAGTAGGTGGTGCATACGAAAATGAAGTTGTAGATTGGGTTTGGATAGAATTAAGAGACGAAAATGATATTAATAATGTAGTGTACTCCAGATCTGCTTTATTAATGAGAAGTGGAGAGATTGCTGATTTAAATCATTTACATGGAATCCGTGTAGATGTGGAACCAGGTAATTATTATGTTATGGTAAGCCATAGAAATCATTTAGGTATTATAACTGCTGAGCCCCAATATATTGATTGTGGCACAGAGTTAGATTTTAGATATGATAGCACTTTGGTAATGGGTAAAACTAACGGCATTAAAGATATGGAAGATGGTAGTTTTGCCTTATACGCTGGAGATTTTAATGGCGATGGACAAATACAGATAACAGACAAAACAGAAGCAGAAAAGTTAAGAGGTGCAAGTGGATACTCCAATGCTGATTTTGATCTTAATGGAGAAGCACAAAATACCGACATTAATGAGATCTTAATACCTAATTTAGGAAGAGGCGAACAATTGATAAGTAAGAAACTAAACGACAAACGCAAAGAATAAATTAAGAACTACAAACTACTAATTATGAAAAAAGATTATTTAAAAGTGTCTGGTTGTATAGCGATGTTCTTAATGGTTTTTTGGGCTTATGGACAGGATATACATTTTACATTTGATAATGCACAAAATACAACTGATGGTACAAATGAGTATTATGAGATTGATGTAATGATTCAAACTATAAATAACACAGGAAATTTTAAGTTAGGATCTGGTCAGTTGTATTTTACTTACAACACTAATGCTTTTGGTGAAAATGTAAATTTTAATACCAATTTTGAGGTTATAGATATAAATACAAATTATGTTATAGGTCAGTACGCAGAAGGAGGAACTACTAATATTTATGGAGCTTTAATATCTAATGATAATACAAGTAATAGAGTGTCATGGGCGTTTTCTCAAAATATTGGAGCCAGTTCCTTTAGTAATGATAATATTACAGATGTACCTTCTAAATTATGTAGACTACGGTTTAAATACATTAACTCTAGTGAAGCGCCAAATTTGAACTTCGAAGAGGGAAGTATTTACAGAAAACAATTTTATACGGCATGTGGACCAACATCAGGCAGTGGATTGGAAATAGCTGATTGTATTAACCACTCAGGAGTACAGATTGTGAATGATTCTTTTGATAGCCTAGGAGCTACTCTAAGTACTGAGGAATTCCTCTTTGCAGGTACCGAAGGTTATATACTTTACCCTAATCCAACAAATGATGTCTTAAAAATTAAAGGAGATAGTTCTAAACTTGCTAAAATAGGTGTTTATGATATTTTAGGTAAGGAAGTTTTATCAAAGGAAAAAGGCATCAAAGAAATTGATATAACAAGTTTACCTTCAGCTTTTTATATTGTGAAATTAACAACTAATAAAGCAACATACAGTTATAAAATCTTAAAAAAATAAAACATTATTCTTCCGCAAATTCTAAGTTTATTCAACATTAAATATCTCAATATTGATCAAAAACAAAAAAGCTTCACAATTTCGAGAACTCGAAAAAGGAAAGCTTTCCATTGGTTACCAATTCAACTTGGTAAACTACATTTCTCGAGTAACTCGAGAAACAACACAACGTCTTTAAACTAAAAAAGCTCTTGTTTTAAGAGCCTTTTGTAATTTTTTCGGTCTGGACGGGACTAACAACCTTCAATTTTTATTCTTTCCAAATCTCCCTAAAATAAACGAAGTTGATTATAAAATCAATAATATACTGGTATTTTCAGCATTTAAAGCACATCTAATTGAATTGAATTAGATTTAAAGGAATGAAAAATATGTTTAGAAAATGTTTAGAAAACGAATATTTTTTATAAACATTAGTTATATTTGACTGTTCAAAAGTTCAAAATGGCAACGATTAAATACGAGCTGAAGAGTAAATCTGACAGCGCATCCATCTACCTCCGTTTATCTGTAAAACGCGGTCTTCTGTTATACCGCAAGACGGGATTAGCTATTAACCCCGAAAGCTGGAGCAATACGACATCACTTCCAAAACAGAATTCTGCATCCAACAAAAACCTAAACACGAAGCTTCAAAAATTAAAGACTTTCGTTTTTGAGAGGCTCAATGAAGCAAACTCGAATAACGAGATCGTGAATGGCAGCTGGCTAAAACATCAAATAGATCTCTATTTTGAAAGAATTTCTGAAAGCGGCCAAAGTGATAGCGCATTAGATGCCATACAGCGAATAATAAATGAAGCTCCTTATCGAGATAACGGCAAAGGTGGTATAGGACTAACTGAATGCAGAATAAATGGCTATAAACGCTTAAAAGAGCTTTTTCAAGAATTTCAATCGAATAAACTAATAAAGGTTGAGCACCTGGACCAAAATAAATTCAACGATTTTAAAAAGTGGATGCTGGAACAGAAAGGATATTCCGCTAGTTATTCACTTAAAAAAATGTCTGATCTAAAAACGGTCTGCAAAGATGCAAGAAGCAAAGGCGTGAAAACCTCAAAGGATCTGAATGACATAAAAACCAAACAAGCTTCGACTTATGATGATGATATGGATGTTATAATACTGACTCCAGAAGAAATTGAAAAAATTGAAAATACTCATCTACTGAGCGAAGCATTAATAAACGCTCGAAAATGGTTGATTCTGGCATGTTATACTGGACAGAGGGGAAATGCATTGACCACCAGAATAAAGCATGAGAATTTTGAAAAATATGGCAATGATTTAGTTATCAAAATAAGACAGAAAAAAGGCAATAAGTCGGTAATAATACCGGTATTACCAAAAGTCAAAGAGATTTATGAAAACGGATTACCTTATTCTATCTCAATGCAGAAACTCAATAAGCACTTTAAGGAAATTGGCAAGCTAGCAGGACTTAACGAGCCTGTTATGGGGCGTATCATAGAAGCTGATGAAAAGATTAAAGGCAGAAAGCGAGGCGTTAAAAAGTTACGCCCAAAATACAAGTACATTTCTACACACATTGGCCGTCGCACCTTCGCCTCAAATCACTATGGAAAAATACCCACACCTATAATCATGAAAGTTACTGGACACAGTAAGGAAAGCACCTTCTTAAGCTATATCAATCAAACGGACGATAGCCATATTGAAACGTTCCTGGACTACTATAAAACCAAGGAAAAAAAGGAACAAAAAGAACCTCAGCTTGAAATAATTAAAAATGTTTCAAACTAACGCAAGTTTCTCAAATGGAAAATAGAACCATTATTAACGCACTGGATATTCAATTACAATTCTTCACCCAATTATTGGAAAGGGATTTAGATAATGGATATGCGATATACGATTATTTTGTTAATGAAAATGGGGTAGAACTACTAGATTGGAAAACCTTAAAGAATTATTTAACCGTTACAAAACTAGAGAAGCTTCATTATCTTGAAGAACTTGTTCAACGCTGCGAAAATTACATAGACATTTATAATAGTTTTGATAACTCTATAATTAAAAAATTTGACAAACCTTTTCAGTTTACAGGAAAAGGGAATAGTGGATGGACTGAATATGAATTTCGAATGCTACTCCTTAGAGAGGATCAAATCCATTCTTTACCTAGTCACACAGATAACTTGCGTAACAAGTATCTAAAAACATACACTTTCAATAATTATGATTTACATTTTATCGGGCAAAGGTGTCAACAAATAAGGAGTGTTATTTTGGGATTCTATCCTGAATTAATAAAGGACAACAATCCCTATCCAGATATTTTCAGGAAAACCGAAGATTACTTGATATTTAAGGAATTTACCGATAACCACATCATCGATCATTATCTTGACTATAGTTTTTTGTTTCATAAAATGCTAAATGAAAAGCGCCTATTTAAGATAAAGCATTTTAATTTCATGCAATGGCTTCAACGTAATGGCTTTATTACAGAGAAAGTCCTAGACTTATTTATTAGCAAAAAATCTTTCTATAATGGTTGTAATTCAGCTCAAAGAGTCAATAATTATGAGTTAATCGTTAAACTTATAAAAAGCTGATTATAACAAATCCCGAAAAATCGGGAAAAACACAGGAAAATCGAGAAAGAACTTGATTGATATTTGTTGAAGTATTAACAAAATAATATTTCAGCAATGAGAGAAATACAAATAATAGGGTTAACCCCAGAGGAAAACCGCAAGCCAGTATTTGAGTATATCGACAAAAAGTTCGAGGACTTAAAGAAACATCTACAGCCAAAAGAACCCACCACCTATCTTACCAGGAATGAGGTAGCAGAAATGCTATCGGTAGACCTTAGCACTGTTCACAATTTATCCGTTAAAGGAATACTCCAAAAGTATCAAATTGGCGGACGGGTACTATACAAGCGAAAAGAAATAGAAGAGGCTATTACTAAGTTAGAAAAATAGTACTACCATGGCAACGCAAGATAAAAGTTCAAATATAGATCAACTAACAACATACGTTAGGCAATCTGAATATATTGACGTACTCGAACAACCTAAAATTTGCAAAAGCTTTGGACTGCCTTATTTAGTTAATATTTTTAGAGAGGAATATAGGCAACGGTTTTACGAATACCTAAAACAACACACTACAACTGCAGCAACAGTATCTAAAGCCACAGGAATACCGCATAAGTATTGTTGTGAAATAAAGTATTACTTCGAGAAGAAAAAATTATTACAGGTGGTTTATTTAGATAGATGCAGCACAACTGGATCACAAAATGTACAGTACCTGTCAACTAATCCCGAGGTATGGAATGATAAAACTATTGTTCCTCAATCCAATAAACCTTCCACATTTGAGCCATGGAAAAAGTAAGATACAGAAAGTCAGATGCTGTTAAGATACTTGAGGATTTGGTTCATAAAGCTAAAATTGCTCGTTACCCTAACTTTCCATACCACCCACCTACCAAGTATAGGGATGACAGCGCAAATGGCCTCACTAGATGCATAATTGACTTTTTAAACCATAAAGGCCAGCAGGCGGAACGTATCAACAATACAGGCCGTCAAATAGATAGACGTAAAACCGTTACAGACGTGTTAGGTAGACAGAGAACCGTTGGTAGCACGGAATGGATTAAGGGAACAGGGCAAAATGGAACCGCGGATATTTCAAGTACGATAGATTCAAAATCTATTAAGATCGAGATTAAGATTGGAAAAGATCGCCAAAGCAATTCTCAAAAAGAATATCAAAGGCAGGTTGAACAAGCTGGAGGCATTTATATCATTGCCAGGACATTTCAGGGCTTTTATGAATGGTATAATGAGTTCATTAACTCAAAGGATAAAATAAAAAGACATGAGCAATGAACAAAATATTAAGGAACTTAAATACCTCAATTTCCCTATTCAAGTACTTGACGGATTTTTAGAGAACCCTAATATGGTATTGGAAAGGATTTTTAAATATGCAACCTGCTATCATGCAAATAAGCTCAAATTAGGTGTGTTTTGTGAAAAATATGAATCAACTATTTCTTGTTATGGATACAAATATCAAAATGTAATCAAAGCAGCTCTGGAAGCCGAAAAAGTATTTAATTCTTTTAACAGAGCGCAAGGTGATAATTGCCCTATAGTTGGATTACACATAGATATTTTTAATAGATTTTTAAATAGTGAAACTACAGAATTCGAAAAGATATGCTTGTTAGGGTTCTTAGGTCTAAAAAGCATACTCCAGAGAAAGACTTTTTGTAAGGTTACTAATAATTATTGGTTGGCAAGAATGGATGGTAAGGCTAAATCAGTTAAAGATTTCAAAGAATTATCGGCACCAATAAGGAAGTATGCTAATGAATACCAAACTAAAAAGATAAAGTCTTATCTACAGGATGATTGGGGATTGATAACATATGCCAGATATACAAAAGGTTTCTACGTTAGCTTTAAACTGGATAAAGAACAGCTAATAGAGAAAGTGGAATTGAAACGAAGATCAACCAAGGAAAAGCAAAGAAAATTGGAGGAAAAAATCATTCTCCAAAGAGTATTGAACAAATTAAATAACGAATCCTAGGGATTCTAAAAATCAAAATTAATGGGCGATTATTTTTTAAATCAGTTAGAAGATGAATTTACTCGAAAAGACCTTTTAAAAGTCGTTGTGAACAAAGGCTTTAGTTTAAGCAAGGGTAATGCAGTTATAGAACATAATCTATTAACAGGTGACATAGTTCGAATTGGGAGAGGGAAATACAAAAAGAAGGATAATAAGTTAAGGATAGCTATAAAATTACACGGTACCGGTTTATCTTACAGAGAAATTGCTGAACGCATTGGAATTTCAAAAAGCCAGGTTGCGAATTACATAAATGAACAGACTGGACAACTTAATGGACAGACTGGACAAAACACGACCATATGACGACCTATAATAAGAGAGTGTTCAACATTTGTTTTTTTGGTGTTTTATTTCTCTCCTAATAGTTGTCAACATATACACGACCTTTAATAAGATATTATAGTAAGATATTATAATAAGGTGTTTTAGTAAGATTTTTTAAAAAGAGAGTGTAACACTGTGTTTCGCTCAAATTTTTAAAAATTATTTTAAGACTGATAGTATAAAAACCCCAAGGTTACCGCAAGGGTAAAATACTCTAAAAACTAGCAAGGCACATACAAGGGTACTTTCAAAAACGTCAAGGTTTCGTCAAGGAAATAAGAATTTTAAAAAATAAATGAGATATGATAAAATATGAGCCAATACAATTAATACACATGCATGTTTTAAGGATAATACGAGAACATGTATATGCCAATACAAATTCAGATGACAGAACGAAAGTGAAAATTTTAGGATATTCTGCACTCTACTTAGAAACAAAAGAATTTCTGGAAAATTTAAATGAAATTGTAAGAGAAGCAAAAACCATAGATCAGTATTTTGATGGATTAAATAAGCTATGTTTTAGAATAATTAAAGATGCAAATAAAGAATTAATAACGCCCAAAATCTAAATAAAATGGCAAACGACAGAATAACCAGAAAGGATATTATTGATGATGATGTTCTTAACTTAGGAAAAGACTACCAAATCTCCCTTCAAAAGGCTGTAGATGCTAACGAAGAATGGCTGGCAAGTTTTGCCCCAATAAAGAAAGCTATATTTGAAACTGCAGATTTCGAAAAACGTTTTAAAAACGGTAATGGAAGACGAGAGTTTCTTCAAATAAAAGCAGATGAGGTAGAATTTCAGAAAAGACTCAATAAATCTTTAGACGAACAACGAGAAATTCTAAAAAACAAATTAAAGATTGATGAAGAACATGAGAAACTCATAAAGCGCTTATTAAATACTACAAGTAAAAGACAGGTTGCAAATACCCAGACCAACAAACTTTTAATTGAGGAACGAGATAATTTAAGGCTTACAAATCTTGAGATAAAACGAAACCTAACTTTTATGGGTAGGTTAAGAAACGAAAGGGATAAGGCATTAAAATCTATTCAGGAATACCAGGCTAAACAGAAACTTGGACTGGAACTGACAAAAGATGAGGCCAAGGCTTTTAGGTCCAGCCAAAAGGAATTCAGGAAATATGATGAGGCAATCAAATCTATTCGACAATCCACCAATCAATTTCAGGAAAACATAGGTAACTATCCTAAAACAATAGGTATTGCATTGAGCAGTTTTAAGAAATTAATCCCAATCGTTGGAGCTGGTTTTGGCCTGAGGGAGGCGTTTAACTTTACTAAAAAGGCAAGACAATTTGCAATTGAAGCCAAAGGTGTTGAATTTGCTTTCGATCGTATAGGTGCAAGTGGCCAAAGAGCCTTTGAGAATATTCAAACCTCTACCAGAGGGCTATTATCTGATTTAGATATAAAAAAGGCATTAGTAGACTTTGATAATTTCAATATTTCTCTGGATCAAACCGATGTGTTAATGGAATTTCTCGCAGTACGGTCTGCACAAACGGGTCAAAGTATTGAAAAGCTACAAAGTTCATTAAACGAAGGGTTATCAAAAGAATCAAAACTAAGAATAGATAACCTTGGCATAAGTGCCAAGGACCTCAACGAAGAACTTGAGAGAACACCAAATTTTGTTGAAGCCGTTGCCAACATTGCAAAAAAGGAGGTTGCAGAGGCTGGCAGTATTTTAGAAGATGCAGCAAACGCACAACAGGAATGGAACGCAGCCTATCAAAACTTTCAGTTGCAATTGGGAAAAGGTTTAGTTGCTAGAGCATCAGATTCAATCTATGAATTTGGAACTAATCTATTGCGAGCAATTACTCCAGCTAAGGAGTTGAATAATGCCATAAAACAAGAACAAATTGAACTGAATACCTTGGTAAGTTCAATATTGAAAACCAATGAAAATGAAGAAGATCGAAAAATTTTGATCGAAGAACTCACCGAAAAATATCCTTTCTTTCTGAAATTTGTGGATGATGAAAATTTAGCGAACGAGTCACTTAAGAAAGGGCTTGCTGAGGTTAATAAATTATACATCAATAGACTTGCTATTACACGGCTTCAGGAAAAACTTGATTTACAATCCAGACAAGGGAGACTTGCAGACGAAACCGCAGATCTTGCTAAAACAACGGCCGACTATCAAAAGGCACTTACAAGCGTAAATCTATTCGTAAACAGAAATAAACTTGATAATGAACTGGCCAGTCAATCTCTTGAAAGACAGAACGAAGTTTTAAAAGAGACTATAAATGCTGAAATAGTAAGGTTGAGCCAATTAAGAGGTCAAGGTGAAGCAACAGACGTACAGATAAGAAATTTAGCCAAATATGAAAAGGCTTTAGGGCAATTGGCCGAGGCTGCCAGAATATTTAGTTCAGCAAGATCACAATTTGGCTTTGCTGAAAACGCAGTCGCAAGCGCCGAAAAGGAAATAAAAGAGCTTGAGGGTCTATTGGGAATTACTTCCAAGGAATTGAATGAGCTATTTGATGATGAATCCAATGCCGTATTGATCAATGTAAAACTAGATCCAGAAGCTAAAGAAAAGGCTTTGAAACAGTTCTTGGATGACAGAGCTAACCTTGACCGGCAACGTATTCAGGCCAATATCGACGCGGAGACAGATATTTCGAATAACGAAGTATTGAACTTAGGCACTAGATTAAACGCCAATGTGCAGGCCTACAGAGAGCGTATTAAGTTGCTAAACCTCAACAAAGAACTAGCCATAAAAGCAGCTAAAGGCAGAGAATTCGAAATCTTACGAATAGAAGAAGCATTCAATAATGAAATTATAAACCTAAATAAAGAGCGTGAGACGCAAATTAACGCGATTTTAGAGATTGAATTCCAAAAAAGGTTAAGCAACCTAGAAAGAGAGAAAGATGCCTTTAACGACGCTTTAAACGAAAGAATCAGCCAGGAACAGGAAGCATTCAACGAAAACATTAAAAATTTAAATGGAGAGGCTCGCTTGCAGCAAATACAGGATTTTGAAGATAGGATAACTCAAATAAGGCAAAACGCAGCTGTTGAAAGAATAAAAAATGAAATAAATGCCTTATCTGTTGAATTGAATGATCCAAACCTAAATCCTGAACAGCGCATAGCTCTTGAGAACATGGTTAAAGAGGCTAAAATAAATCTTTCAAACCAAGTCACAGAGAACTCAATTTCGAACGCACGAAAACAGGCAGCGGTAGAGAAAGAGCTTTTTGACCTAAAGACTGATTTTATTAAAAATGCATCAAACAATATTGCAAGTGCACTCCAATTGGATGCTGGTAGTATCGAAATACTTCTTACTAGTTTTTTTAGTAAAGCCGATGAGACAGGAAACGCCATTATTGACAAATACAATAAAGTTGCCATGACTATTTCCCAAATAGGAGCGGTTGCGAATATTGCAGGTGATATCATGCAATCTACATTTTCAGCAAATATTGAGCGTATTGATGAGGAAATTGCAAGAAATGATGAAAAATACAATAGGCTTTTAGAAAACGAATTGCTTTCCGACCAACAGCGTAAAAAACTTGAGGCCAAACAAAAACTAGACCGCGAGGCCTTAGAAAAAAAGAAACGTAAGGAAAAACAAAAACAAGCTATTGCTGAAAAAGCATCTGCAGCTGTAAATGTAGCTATTCAAACAGCATTGGGTGTTATTAGTGCATTGGCGCAAGTCCCTAAATTTGATTTTGGTATTTCTGCTTCGGCATTAGCTGCAAGTATTGGTGCTATTGGTGCAGTACAATTAGCAGCTGTATTAGCCCAACCCATACCAAAATATGCCCAAGGTACCGAAAACCACCCTGGAGGATGGGCATTAGTGGGTGAAGGTTTAGAAAACCGTAAATACGTGCCAGAATGGGTGAAAGAGCCCAACAAAAAACCCTATTTGGTAGATAGACCAACCTTGTTAGATCTTCCAAAACGCTCTAAAGTCATCCCAACAAATTCATTAGAAGATTATGATGATATGATGCGTGCTTCTATTTTAGCAAGTGTACACATCAATAATCAACGTTTAAAAGAGCATGAATCTAAGGTAGCGGTGTATAATAATTATGATGATTTAGTTGATAAAATGAGTTCAATAGAAAATATTTTAAAAAAACAAAAACAACCAAATGTTCACCTACATGAAAGAGAAATAGATATTAACGACGCTTTGTGGGCGGCACAAAACAAGCGTATTTATAATGATTAACTATTTTTTAGAGTGCCATATGGTTGAACCAAAATCGTTGGTTTTTTTCAATCGATAATAATCAATAATACCAATTGTAGTGTCACTAATTATTTCCAAATGATAGCTAGTTAAATTTTCAGCCTTAATATCATCCTGATCTTGTAATACCAATGAATCACCAATAATTTTAAATAAGGATGATTTGGACCAGCCTTCCCTGTACTTGGTAAGGGTGTTAGGCAAATGATGCGTGTAAGGATCTCCTTTTGCTGGAGTAAAAGGTGTGTAGGTACCATCCTCTCTCCTCTCAAATGTCATCCATAAATATTGACCATCGTCTTTACTGGAATAATAATATTGAAATTTATTACTAAACTCTATCCAGGTTTTATCAGAAACGAAGGATTTTAAATTAGAAGAATTGTCGTTCTTACTTTGACAGCCAAATAATATTAAAAGGGCATAACAACAGAGAATAGTTTTATTCATGCCCTAAAATTATGGATTTTACTGAATTATTTATTGTTTTAAATCATAATTATTCTGACAAATCAATCCAAATTTAGATTC
The DNA here is from genome assembly GCA_049889775.1 of Jejuia sp. Lineage (GTDB taxonomy): Bacteria > Bacteroidota > Bacteroidia > Flavobacteriales > Flavobacteriaceae > Jejuia. Next base: position 2,229 of record JBMHCT010000011.1, on the reverse strand, counting down.
ACGAGTCCTAGCAAACTATCACTACATTATCATTGATCCATTCGCCAAATCCATTTTGTGTTTTAATATATTAGACCCATCCTTAAATCAGATAGCTTGAAGTTCACTTAAAAATATGGATGCAATCATTAAGCTAAAATTGTTGCTCAATCTTAATGTATCTATGTATCAAAAATTTTACCACCATTTATAACTTTCACTATTTGAGTCGGTGGGCAATTCTGCCTAACGGCTGATAATGAAACAAAAAACTGATCTATACATGAATTGGAAAACGTTCAATTATGACTAAATCAGAACCTTTGCAATTTCTCAAAGCTGATAATTCAGATATGAAATCTTTAGTTTGTTGATTTCTTAACCAATGCTCAGTGTTTTTATTAAAAGGCTATCTACAAGAAAAGTTTACGTCGTTTTCGAAGTTACTTGACCAAGTTGTTATTACGTCGTTTTAGAAGCTATAGGAGAACCATTTCTCGTCGTTTTCCAAGTTAATAGAGAAGGCAAAAAATCAATAAATACAGTCAAGGTTAAGTCAAGGGTAAAGATCATTGCACAAGTTTAAAATACAACTTCAAAGCTTATCTTAATACTTATTTATACGCTTTTACTTTGAACTAACTTCAGAACTATTATTTTGCTACTAAACCTCTAGGTTATTAAATATTTCTGCAGCTTCTAACATATTCCTCCGTAGAAGTTTATATTTTGCCAAAGAAATTGCGATTTTTTCATCGCACACAAGGATCTTAATTTTTTTCCAATTCACCAATAGCAACATAACTACCATTACGAAAAGCATATATCGTTTCTGCTTTTTCATTTTCTGAGGTAAAAAAGTCTTTTACATCAACATCCAGGGCATTTGCAATTTTTTCTAAAGTCTCAACTGTGGGGTTGCCATTGATTATCCTACTAAGAGAAACTTGTGTCATTTCAAGCTTTTCAGCTAAGGAGGTTACAGAATAACCATTCTCCTTTATTACTTCTTTGATATTTAACATTTTGAATATTATAACGTTGTAAAGTTATATATTTTATTTTTAATTACATTTAAACATCATAAATATTTGTATAGTATTACATTATATGTTATATTTGTAGTGTAATTATAGCATTATAACGTAATATAAATGAAGACAATTTCCGATATAAGAGCCGAAAGAATAGCAAGAAACATAAATGCTATGGATATAAACTATGAATACATAGATCAATTTTCGAAATGGAAGTTCTGGAGCGAATTAAGAGGAAAGCTTATAAAAATTCTATGCTCATTATCACAACCTGACAAGGATTTTATTAAAAGCCTATGCGAACAAAGTAAGGCTAAATATTTTGGATTACTATAAAAACAAAATCAATGAATATGAATACAAATTTTAGAAGTAAGGTATTTTCAAGCGCATGGCAAATCGTAAAAAACACAGGCAAATCATTTGCTGTATGTCTAAGTAAAGCCTGGGAATTGTACAGATTGCGCAAACTGCTATGGAGCAAAGATGAGGTAAGATTCACTTATGAAAAAAAAGATGGTAGTCTGAGACATGCACACGGTACCTTAAAAAACGTAAATCGATTTATAAAAGGTAGCGGAAGATTCTCGTCCAGTGTATTTCAATATTGGGATTTAAAGGCCGCTGGGTTTAGATGTTTTAGAGTTGAAAATTTAGTAACTGTATTTTAAAACCTTAGATATGAAACAAAGTATATTGGAGCAAGTATTGATTTATCGAAAAAACAGAAATCAGTATAGCTATGAAGAAAGACAAATAATAAGGGAAGCTTTGATGAAGGATATTGACGACATACTTAATAGGTCAAACTCAACAGAAATTTAAACAGCTAGCAATGAAGAACAAACTCACTTACAAATATCTTCTTGAACAGGTGGAAAACTATCAAAGAAACAAACATCTTTACACCACTAAAGAGCAAATTAAGATTCTCAAAGAAATAGAAAAAGCCATGTATGAAGTGGACTCCAGATACCTAAATAAATTTTAAAAATTTACTAATGAGTCCAAAACTAAAACGAATCAAGCAAGAACTTGATATACTCAAGGAATCAATGAATAATTATACCAAAGAAGAATTTGATTTTTTGTTGGAACAAATCCAAAATGAATTGATAGTGTACTTCAATAGCATTGATAAGTAAAATTGTTCAATCCTTGATTTACTCATTGATCGCGATAGGATTCGAACCTATGACCGTCTGCTTAGAAG
>JBMHCT010000010.1:0-94224 GCA_049889775.1 Jejuia sp. | reverse complement strand
CGCAAAAGAAACCTCAGGTTTTTACCTGTTATATTCCTTTTTTAAATGCGCAATGTCTTCTAGCAATTGCTCAATATCTTCAGTATTTGTGCCATCATAAAACCCACGAATTTGACGGTTTTTGTCAATTAATATAAAGTTTTCGGTGTGTATCATATCAAACAGACCGCCATCACCATTGTCCTTTACGGCTAAGTAACTTTTTCTGGCCAACTCATAGATTTGCTTTTTATTACCGGTTACTAAATTCCACTTTTTGTCAATAACACCCTTTTCTTTTGCATACTTTTTTAATTGAGCCACAGAGTCAATTTCAGGAGTCACAGAATGCGATAATAGCATTACCACGGTATCCTCCATAATTTCTTTTTGAATCTCTGCCATGTTTTTCGTCATAACGGGGCAAATGGTTGGGCAAGTGGTAAAAAAGAAATCCGCTACATAAATTTTGTCTTTGTAGTTGTCCTGGGTAACTGTTTCTCCGTTCTGATTAGTCAGACTGAAATCCGCAATTTTATGATATTTCTTTTTATATTGAAGTGTACTATCTACCAACTCTGTACTTATCATATTTGGTTGATAAATTGGTAATGGCTGATAAACGTTAAGCGTATTGTAAATTAAGGAAATAATGATTGCAGAAATAATACCAAAAACTATTACGAACAGCTTATAATCCTTAAAAAAAGATAACATTATAAATACCTTAAAATTTCAAATCTTTACAAAAATACAACGATTTTAAACTGCAAAAAACTCAGTCTTCACTTAAATTACTGTTAAAACCAAGTGCATTCGCTCAATCACTTTTTAAACTTGGTTTAAAACCTTACTTTTGTGCGTTCTTAAAAAAAGATAGATGTCAGTATTTTTAATAAAAACAGCTCAATTACTATTGAGCCTCTCTATATTAGTAGTTCTACATGAGCTAGGACATTTTATTCCCGCTAAAGCCTTTAAAACTAGAGTTGAGAAATTCTATTTGTTTTTTGATGTAAAATTTTCTCTTTTTAAAAAGAAAATAGGTGAAACTGTTTATGGCATAGGTTGGTTGCCATTAGGTGGTTATGTAAAAATATCTGGAATGATTGATGAGAGTATGGATACCGAGGCTATGAAAGAAGAGCCTAAACCTTGGGAATTCCGCTCTAAACCTGCATGGCAACGTTTAATAATCATGTTAGGTGGAGTAACAGTTAACTTCATATTAGCCATTGTCCTTTTTATCATTATGCTAGCGGTTTGGGGGACTAATTATGTTACTCAAGACAGTGCTAAATATGGTTACGGGGTTAGTAAAACCTTGGAAAATTATGGTTTTCAACAAGGTGATAAAATTATTTCAATTGATGGGAAGCCTATTGAAAATATAAAAATCCCTATTAATAAGTACTTTATGTTTCGTGATATTAATAGTGTTAAAGTTGAGCATACTAGAGGAACAATTGAAGAAATAAAATTACCTGAAAATATAGGAACTGAATTATTTGAAGCTGGGGATTTACCGGCATTAGAAGCAAGATATCCTTTTGAAGTAGATTCTATAGAACCAAGTTCTCCCGCTGAGAAGTCCGGATTGCTCGCTGGTGATAAGATTCTATTAATAAACGGGCGGAAAGTAGAATATTTTTCTGACTATCAATACGCTCTTAAAAACAACCCTCAAAAAAACGTGTCTTTACAAATTAAAAGAGGGGATCAAACTATTGATATGACTGTCACCCCTAACGAAGACAACAAAATGGGATTCTTTAGAGCAGTAACAGATAAGGATTATTTAAAGTATGAAAACAGAAAATACTCACTTGGAGAAAGCCTATCAGGAGGCTTTAATCAAGCCTATTGGGAGATTAAAGATTATCTAGCACAATTTAAGTACATCTTTACTAAAAAAGGCGCTACAGAGATAGGAGGTTTTGCGGCTATAGGAAAAATGTTTCCTTCTAAATGGAACTGGCAAGCATTTTGGTATTTAACAGCATTCTTATCAATTATGCTAGGTGTTCTAAACTTATTACCAATACCTGCTTTAGATGGTGGTCACGTAATGTTCTTATTGTATGAAATGATATCAGGCAGAAAACCGGGTGACAAGTTTATGGAGTACGCGCAAATGGTAGGTTTCTTTATTTTAATTGCCTTGGTTTTATTTGCCAATGGCAACGATATTTATAAGGCAATTTTCGACTAATTTTTTTAGTCTTTATATTTGTTGTAATTAAAATTTAATATATATTTGCGCTCGCAAAAGCGAAAAAATAACCTTCCTCAGTAGCTCAGTTGGTTAGAGCATCTGACTGTTAATCAGAGGGTCGTTGGTTCGAGCCCAACCTGAGGAGCGAAAGCCTTAACATGAAAATGTTGAGGCTTTTTTGTTTCTTATAGTTTGGTTTTAAATTTATTTAATTAATCACAGCTTCTACTGCTTCAACTGTTTTTTTAGAATTCCCAATAAAAATTTGGTCATCGATTATAAAAACTGGTCTGCTCAGAAATGTATAGTGCTCTAATATGTAATGTTTAAAATCTTTTTCTGTAAGCTCTTGGTTTTTTAAATCCATTTTCTTGTAAAGTTGAGAGCGTCTGCTAAAAAGAGACTCGTAACTTCCTGAAAGGGCTTTCATTTCCTCTAATTGTACAACTGTAATAGCCTCCGTTTTGATGTCTTGTAAAACGAATTCTTCAGATAAATTCAATTCTCTTAATATTCTTCTACAAGTATCACAAGTCTTTAAATAATATACTTTTTTCATATTATATTTCAATTTCTAAAAGCAAATTAAAGCTATATTTGTCAAAAATTAAACCAAATGGAATTTACATTTAGCGTACTTGAAAACACAAGAGGTATTTTCAAAAAAATAATAGAAAACAAAACTTTAGAAACCTTAAATAAAATTCCTGAGGGATTTAACAATAATATTATTTGGAATATTGCCCATGCAATTGTTTCAGAGCAGCTATTGGCTTATAAACTTTCAGGTTTAGAATCTTCGCTTTCAGATGATATGATAAACGCTTACAGAAAAGGAAGCAAACCAGAAAAAGATCTTTCCCAAGCTGAGGTGAACGACATTAAAGGTTTGTTGTTTTCAACTCTTGAAAAAACGAAAGAGGATTACTATAATGATGTTTTTGAAAGTTATAATGCCTATACCGTGTCAACCACTGGAAATACATTAAATAACATTGACGAAGCTTTAGAGTTTATAGCAATACACGAAGGTCTGCATTATGGATATGTGCTTGCCTTATTAAGGGCTTTAGGAAAGTAATGCTCTATTATTAATTCAAATAGTAAATGTAACCGAAATTCAGCCAGAGCAACCAATCGTTATTTTTATTGCTTTCTAAATTATGGTTTAAACCATCTACCCAATCATCAAAATAGTACTGCCAGCGCAAGTCAAAAACTAAATCTGACAACTTACCTATTTTATAGCGCATACCAATGCTTGATACTAAAGACCAAGTACTCCCTGATGAGGCATCAACAGAACCTGATTCCCAGAAGGAGTAAAAATTCCTAGAATCTGTTACATCTCCTGTCATAGGTAATGGAGCAGGATAATCACCTGGTTGAGCTACATAATTTGTTGATACTTCGGGTGAAAAGCTTGTATAATGTATTCCTAAACTAACATATGGTACGACACGGTAGCCGTAAGACTGAAAAGAGCGTATACTTAATGGAAAAAATTCCAATTGGGTTCCAATATCTAAATTTTGGGCATACCCTTGATGGCCTCGTAATTGATTTGCCTCACGTGATGTTTTACTTGGGTCTACAAATCTACCAAAGTGCTCCAGTTTAGTTCGGTTCCAAGAAATCTCATTTCTTAATTTAAAATGATCATTAAAATATGTATCTGTGGTATAACAGTTACAATCTGCTCTGTAAGCGAAGTTAATATAATGCACTATCCCTATTCCAAGGCCTGTATTTCCAAAATTAGTTTGGGTATTTTCCCTAACACCATAATCGGATCTAAATTGTACAGGCCCAGTTATAACCCCTATTTCATGAGAAAAACCCAACTGTGCAAATGTCGTTTGGCAAATTGCAATCAGTAAAAGCACAAAAGCTAAACGTTTAAAGTTAAGCGTCATAAGTTTTTGTTTTCGAGGCGTTAACTCAACAAATATATAAAAAGGCGATTAACAATCAAATAATTCTGATAAACTGCATTTTGCCTTATATCGATATTGCAGAATTTTAATAAAATCCGTGTTTTGATTAAAGATAACGTATATTTGTGCTCTAAAATTGTAATATCTTTAAAATTTAAACATTTGTTAATTCATGAAAAAAATAATTTCAGATTTTTTGAATTTGGTAAAAGAACGAAATGGACATGAGCCAGAGTTTTTGCAAGCAGTTGAAGAAGTAGCGGAAACCGTTATCCCCTACATTGTTAAGCATGATGTTTATTATGGCAAAAATGTGTTGCTTAGAATGGTTGAACCAGAACGCTTGCTATCATTTAGAGTATGCTGGGTAGATGATAGTGGGGAAATTCAAGTGAATAGAGGCTATAGAATCCAAATGAACTCTGCTATTGGCCCCTACAAAGGTGGTTTGCGTTTTCATCCAACAGTTAATGCAAGTATTTTAAAGTTTTTAGCTTTTGAACAGGTGTTTAAAAATAGTTTAACCACACTTCCTATGGGTGGCGGTAAAGGTGGTAGCGACTTTGACCCAAAAGGAAAAAGTGATAATGAAATCATGAGATTTTGTCATGCTTTTATGAGTGAATTATTTAGACATATAGGACCAAACACAGATATTCCAGCTGGAGATATTGGTGTTGGTCAAAGAGAAATAGGGTTTTTGTTTGGAATGTATCGAAAATTAAGGAACGAATTTACTGGAGTGCTCACGGGTAAAGGGTTAACTTGGGGCGGTTCCTTAATTAGACCAGAAGCCACGGGTTATGGCACTGTCTATTTTGCTGAAAATATGCTTCGGACTAAAAATGATAATTTTAAAGGCAAAACCGTCGTTATTTCGGGCTCGGGTAACGTAGCACAATTTGCTGCGGAAAAATCCATACAACTAGGTGCTAAGGTAGTAACGTTATCTGATTCTTCAGGATATATTTATGATAGCGAGGGTATTGATTCAGAAAAGCTCCAATTTGTAATGACGCTTAAAAACGAAAAAAGAGGTCGTATAAGTGAATATGTTAAGGAATATCCAAATGCGAAATTTACTAAAGGCGAAACACCGTGGTGCGAAGTTTGCGATATTGCTCTACCTTGTGCTACCCAAAATGAACTTAATGGTGAGGATGCTGAAAAGTTATTATCTAATGGCTGCATTTGTGTAAGCGAAGGTGCCAATATGCCATCGACCAAAGAAGCCATTATAAAATTTCATGATGCAAAAATTTTGTTTGCACCTGGTAAGGCATCCAATGCTGGCGGTGTAGCAACATCAGGTTTAGAAATGACACAAAACTCTTTACGTTATAAGTGGACCCGAGAAGAAGTAGACAAAAAATTAAGAGAAATTATGGCCGAAATCCATGAATCGTGCATCGAATACGGGAAGGATGAAGACGGCTATATTGACTATGTGAAAGGGGCAAATATAGCTGGTTTTGTTAAAGTTGCAGATGCTATGTTAGCCCAAGGTATTGTTTAATACTACTTTTTAGATAATAACATTAATAAAGGCTTTCTTTTTAGAAAGCTTTTTTTGATTATTTCTATCAATTTATTTTAAAACAAATGTTGTTATTTATCGATATATTTGAGATTTATAGTAACTAGTATATATTAAAAATGTTTAAATTTGAGCAATATAAATTCCAATAATTTTGATTTTCTACGAGCAATATTTGCTTCAACTGTTACTGTTGCTCATCTAATAGAATTAAGTCAAGTACCATCATTTCAAAAATTGGCTCTTTATTTCAACACTAGATTGGCAATAGACGGTTTTTTCATTATCAGTGGCTTTCTAATTGCAAAAAGTTTTGAAAACAGTCAATCATTAAAATCTTATATTCTCAAAAGAATTAAAAGAATAGCGCCAGCGTATTTTTTTGTTATTCTATCTTGCTCCATATTTTTTTATTTCATTTCTAGTTATTCATTTTTTCAATATTTTTTCGGTGTACAATTTTGGAAGTATTTATTAGCTAACTTAACCTTTCAAAATTATTTAGAACCGTGTCTACCAGGAGTTTTCAACAACAACCTTTTATGCTCTGTAAATGGAGCCTTATGGACTATAAAAATTGAAGAAGCATTTTATTTACTTGTTCCAATTTTTTATTTCCTGATTAGAAAGAAATACGTAAGTATTTATGTTTTAAGTATTGTCATATATCTAATATCTATTTCATACTTTAATTATTTTATGAAGATTGATAACTATAGATTAGCAAAACAATTACCTGGTGCTTTTTCATTCTTTATTACAGGCATAATCCTGTACAAAAATTTCAACTTCTTTATTAAATGGAAGTATTATATCATTTTACCATGTTTATTTGTTTTTATTATAGAGCAGTATATTCTTCAAACACAAATAATAAAGCCAATATGTTTTGGCTTTTTAGTGTTTTATGCAGCCTATAGTTTTAAATGGTTAAATAACTTTGGTAAATTTGGCGACTTTACTTATGGTATCTATATATATCACTTTCCTCTAATACAATTGTTTGTTTATATAGGCTTATTCAAACAATTTAATCCAGCTGTAGTTAGTATTCTTCTATTAATATTAGTTTTATTAATGTCTATCTTGTCTTGGTATTTAATTGAGCTGCACTATCTGTCAAAAAGCAGAAAATCAAGGCACAAAAATCTACTTAAACATCTAATTAATAAATAATTTTGTTATCATTTACTAGACTATTTAATGTTATATAAACGTTAGGAATAAATAAAATTGAATTTATAGAATGTTATGTTAAGAAAATTATTGTTTGTTTTTATTTTTCCTTGTTTGACTTTCTCTCAAAATTTTTCAGAATTGTGGACAGGTTATTTTTCATATTATAATATAATTGACACCTGTAAAGGAAACAATACTATTTATGCAGCTTCAGAAAATGCTATTTTTGGATATAACTTATTGACTGGTGAAATCCAGGAAATTAACACGATTAATGGCACTTCTGGAGACAAAATCTCCAAAATATATTATAGTGAAAATTATCAATTACTGCTAATAGGGTACGAAAATGGTTTAATAGAGATAGTATTTAATGATGGTACCGATGTACTTTCTGTTGTCGATATAACAGAAAAAAGTAATATTATAGATAATAACAAACATATAAATGATTTTTACGAATATGAAAATTCTATTTATATATCAACAGATTATGGAATCTCTGTTTTTGACATAGAAAGGCAAGAATTTGGAGACACATATTTTATTGGGAATAACGGAAGTCAAATTCCAGTTAATCAAACTGTAATTTTTCAAAACAATATTTACGCAGCTTGTGGAAACGGTAATGGCATTAAAAAAGCTTCTTTAACCAGCACCAATCTAATAGATTATAAAGTTTGGGAAACCCCTTTTAACGGAACCTACTTATTTATAAAGTCTAATGAAGAAACAGTAATCACGTTAAACAATAATAGACAACTTTACTTTATTAATAATGATCTGTTAAGTCAAATACTTGAAACACCTCAAACACCTAATGAAATTACATTTGACGAAAACAACTTAGTAGTTTCTACAGAAAATAATATCTTTATTTACGACCAAAATATCTCCTTGTTATCTACCATATCAGTTTATGATGAATTCCCTACATCTTACACTTCAGTTGATTTTGTTGATAATCAAATATTTATTGGCACACAAAATTTTGGTGTTCTAACCACAACAATTGAAGAACCACAGGTTCTTCAAGAAATTCATCCAAATGGCCCTTTAATTAATGAGTCTTTTTCAATTAAAGTAAGAAACAATAATTTATGGGTTGTTCACGGGTCATATAGCCCCTCTTTCGGTTGGAATGGTGGAAGAAGAGTTTCTGGAATAAGTCATTCCGCCAACGGAAATTGGAAGAATATTCCTTACGATTCGATAGCTACGCAGGTATCTAATCCCAATTATTTAACTCATATTTCAATAAACCCCTTAAAAACTGATCAAGTATTCATAAGTTCCTTTTTTTCTGGATTAATTGAAATTAATGATGGAGAAGTTAATACAATATATGATGAAAACAACAGTACCATCACTCCATTTGTCTCAGATTTTTGCTTGACAACTACAAGTAAGTATGATACTAATGGTGTATTATGGGTTATGAACAGCAGAGTCAAAAACCCACTTAACAAATTTCAAGATGAGCAATGGGTCTCATATGATTTTACTAAAGCCATTGAATCTCCACAAGCAAATAATGGTTTCGCTGATCTTGATATTGGAGACGATGGAACAAAATGGATTGCTACATCCAACTTTGGAATTATTGGTTTTAATGAAAATAATGGCAATCCATTAATCAAAACAATTAGTGAAGAGGAAAATTTACCTAGTCAATCTGTACGAGCTTTGGCTCTGGACAGGAGAAATACTCTTTGGATTGGAACTCCAAGGGGATTACGCGTTCTTTTCAATACCTCAAGTTTTTTTGAAGATAATGTTGAAGTAGATCCAATAATTATTGAGGAAGATGGTATTGCGCAAGAACTATTATTTGAGCAATCTATTTCAGATATTGAAGTAGACGGATCTAATAATAAATGGATAGGTACATTTGATTCTGGCATATTTTATCTTTCTTCTGATGGACAACAAACTATATTCCATTTTACAAAAGAAAACTCGCCTCTGCCATCTAATACTGTGGTGGATATTGCCATCGATCAATCTAATGGAGAAGTTTACATTGCCACGGAAAAAGGGTTGGTTTCATTTAGGACAAATAGTTCAAGCCCTACTGAAAATTTCACAAATTCGCATGCTTATCCCAATCCAGTACGTCCAGGTTTTAATATTGTTGAGGAACGGGTAAAAATTACTGATCTCCCAAGTAATGTAAATATTAAAATTACAGATATTGAAGGTAATCTAGTCGCCGAAGCCCAATCTAGAACCAATCAACGATATAACGGATTTAATTTAGAAATTGATGGCGGTACTGCTTTTTGGAATGGAAAAAACCTCGCTAACAATATTGTAGCCTCTGGGGTGTATCTTATTATGCTAGCTGATTTGGATAGTTTTGAAACAAAAGTTGTAAAACTAATGGTAGTAAGGTAATGCAAACATCAACAAATGCCATTGTTTTATCTAAACTAAAATACCGCGACAACGACTTAATAGTAAAGTGCTACACTCAAAAACATGGTGTAGTTAGCTTTTTGGTTAGAGGTGCCTTTAAAGCGAAGAAAACTACCAATAAAGCGGCTTACTTTCAGCTGTTATCGCAACTTCAAATAGTTTTTAATTATTCGAAAAATAAAACCCTTTATGCGGCAAAGGAAGTTAGGCTTAATGCTGTTTACCAAAGTCTTCAAACTAATGTTTTAAAAGGTGCAGTCGTTATTTTTTTATCTGAAATTTTAAATTCAACTTTACATGAAGAGGAAAAAAATGAGGAATTATATAGCTTTTTAGAAGCATCGCTTTTATGGTTTGATGTTACACCAGCATCTCCTAATTTCCACTTGCTTTTTTTATTAAAGCTTACAAAATACCTTGGGTTTTATCCTGACACTTCTCAAAGTGATTTTGAAAATTTCGATTTACAAAGTGGCAGTTTTCAACCTAATAACTTGGGCAAACACAACGTATCTGGTGAAAATTTAATACTTTTAAAACGCTTATTAGGCACAACATTTGATGCTTTAGATAGTATTAAGATCAATTCACAAAAGCGACAACACTTTTTAAATATGATGTTGCAATATTTTGAATTACATTTGGGCAGTTTTAAAACCCCAAAATCTCTACAGGTTTTTAATCAAGTTTTTAAATAAAACCATGAAGTTCCACTATGTACTTTTAGTGTTTTTGCTTCTGTTTAAAGTAGCAAGAGGCCAGGACATAAAAGTATTAAATACCATAACGAAAGATCCCGTTTTTGGAGTTGCAGTATTCGATGCAACCAAAACAAAAAGTGCCTATACAAATTTTAAAGGTATTGTAAATATTGAAAAATTTGCGGAGACTGATACGCTTTATTTTCAACACCTATCTCATATAACAAAGGTTTTGGTTAAATCTGAAATTTTGAAAACGAATATTGTGTATTTAGATGCCAATACTCAAGGTCTGACTCAAATTGTAGTTTCAGCCTCAAAATTTGAACAGCATAAGCGCGATATTCCTCAAAAGATTGTTAATAGTAATGCTGCAATTATTGAATTCACCAATCCGCAAACTAGTGCAGATGCTTTACAAAATACAGGCTCGGTATTTGTGCAAAAGAGTCAGTTAGGTGGTGGGAGTCCTATGATTAGAGGTTTTTCTACAAATAGGCTTTTAATTACGGTTGATGGGGTGAGAATGAATAATGCCATATTTAGAGGTGGTAATTTACATAACGTTATCTCCGTAGACCCTTTTTCAATTCAAAGTACAGAGGTTACCTTAGGTTCAGGATCAGTTATTTATGGTAGTGATGCCATTGGTGGTGTTATGAGTTTTTACACTAAAACCCCAGAATTATTATATTCTGATTCATTGTTAGTTAAAGTGAATAGTTTAGCCCGATACAGTTCAGCAGGAAATGAAAAAACGGGACATTTTGACTTTAATTTAGGACTCAAAAAATGGGGATTTCTTTCAAGCGTAAGCTATTCAAATTTTAATGATTTGGAAATGGGTCTTCATGGTCCTGATGATTATCTAAGACCAGAATTTGTTCTTCCTGATAAAGGAAATGATGTTATCCTTGAAAACTCAAATCCAAGACTTCAAAGAAATTCAGGTTATAACCAATTAAACTTAACACAGAAAGTAAGATTTGAACCCACTAAAAATTTAAATTTTGATTTAGGCGTACACTTTTCACAATCCTCTGATATTCCGAGATACGACAGACTTATTAGATACAGAGGTGATGAGTTACGCTCCTCAGAATGGACTTATGGTCCACAAAAATGGTTCATGTCTAACCTTCAGGTTACAAAATTAAGTAGTCGCTCTAATCTTTATGATAAGGTAAAAGCTACCATCGCCTATCAAAATTTTCAAGAAAGCCGAATAGATAGAGATTATCAAGCTTTAGATCGAAGAATACGAGAAGAAACTGTAAATGCTTACTCCTTCAATTTAGATTTTGAAAAACGACTAAGTGATAAAACACGATTTTCATATGGTGCTGAATATGTGTTTAATAAAATTGGATCATCTGGAAAAATTGAAGATGTTTCAAATGGTAGTTTTAGTAATACATTTTCTAGATATCCAAATGGCGCAACTTGGTCTTCTTCAGCAGTGTATTCAAGTATAAAATACAAACCTAATACTAAGTTTGTTTTTCAGTCTGGATTACGTTTTAATCACGTAAGCTCTAGTGCCGATTTTAATGAAAACAACGTCTTTCTTAACTTGCCTTTTCAAAGTTCTAAGAACAAAGCGGGGGCTTTTACTGGTACAGCGGGGTTAACTTGGTCACCAAATGAAACCATACAATGGAAACTCAATGCAGCTTCTGCCTTCAGAGCACCAAATATTGATGATATTGGTAAAGTATTTGACTCTGAACCTGGTTCTGTTGTTGTGCCCAATGAAAGTTTAAGACCAGAATATGCCTATGGTGGCGAAGTTGGCCTCACTTTAAATTTCAACAGAAAAGTAGTACTAGATATGAGCACATATTACACTTATTTGGATAATGCTCTTGTACGAAGAGATTACACTTTAAACGGGGAAAGTCAAATTGTGTATGATGGTGAACTTAGTAACATACAGGCGATACAAAATGCATCAAAAGCATGGATTTACGGTTTTGAAGTAGGATTAAAAATGGTACTTGCCAAAGGTCTAGAGTTAAATTCGCAATACAGTGTTATTGGAGGTACAGAGGAAGACAATAATATTGAAGTACCCGTAAGACACGTAGCTCCAAATTTTGGAAATAGCCATTTAACATATAAGTATAAAGCCCTCACTTTAGACGCTTTTGCGGTATATAACGGTGAGTTATCCTTTAACGATTTAGCCCCTTCTGAAAAAGAGAAAGATTACATCTACGCATTGGATAAAAATGGCAACCCCTTTGCGCCTTCATGGTATACCTTAAATTTTAGGACGCAGTATAAACTAAGCGGTACAACTACGCTATCAGCGGCCTTAGAAAATATAACGAATCAGCGTTATCGCCCTTATTCCTCTGGAATTGCCGCTCCTGGAAGGAATTTAATTATTGCTCTTAAATATAGCTTATAAAAAAACGCCACTTTTTCAAGTGGCGTCCAGTTAAAATAATTAGTTATTTAATTCTTTATGAACTTTTTGCTCATTCTTTTACCATCACTCAACTCTATATTTGCAATATAAACCGATGTTTTTAAATTACTGAGATTGTAAGTTTCTTTAGAATTATTACCTTTAAGTTCATACAAAGGTCTTCCTAACACGTCAAATATCTCGATAGTTTTAAATGCTGAAGTTTCACTATTGAACTGCATAACCTCATCGTCCAACTGCACTATTGTAATAGTATTTTCTAACTCAAATTCTTGTTGTGATAATGTGTAAGCTTTAAAAACTATTTGAAAGCGCTCATTAAATTCTCCTACTCCAGACGTGAACGCATAATCCGACTCAGATAGATTGTGTACTTTATTTAAAAGATTATCTTTTAAAAATATTGAATTATTGGATAAAAATTCTCCTTGTAACTGTGGCAAAGATATTTTGTATAACGTAGCTACCTCTATATCAGTATTAAAGCCCAGTTTAATAATTTCTTCTTCATTTATATCATCAATTGCCTTACCTTGAATTGTAAATTTCTTATCACTACCTTCTATTATAGAATAAAAGTTAGCACCTTCACTTACTGAAAACTTTTCGGTATCAAATGCAATACCATCATAATTTTTAGTTGCTCCATTTACATACCCGATAAGTATTTATCCAAAAACACCATTATCAGAAGTTAAATTCAACCATAATTTATTTGAAATATTAGTACCTGTCTTGCTCTTACTATTTTCTGATTTAAAAAATTGACTATTGGCAATAGTATTGTTTGATCTCATTGAGTTACTAAACACAACATTAGCCGTATAAACATCTCCAGAAACAGGATTAGCCGAAGTTGAATTGGACATAGCTACAAAAAATGCCTGACCCGAGGGGATAAATCGGTTAGGTGTAATACCATCACCGCCAGCAGCTTCTCCTACTGCATTTATAATAGCGTAATCTGAACTTGCAAAGTTAGCTGTAGCATTTCCATTTTCTGTAGTGGAAGGTGCTGTATTATGAGACCATAAGAATAAGGCACCATTAATTGACTTGGTAGAAATAACATCAGTAGACAAATTACTATTAGCACTTAAAAAGTCATCTGCATCAATTCCTGAAGGGTAAGGATTACCTATTAAATTCCAATTGTAATCATTCATTTCTGAATCATTTCTATAAATAGGCACACTATACGCACCATTATGTAGATCTCCAGTAAAAGTATACCTAAAGGTTTTAGGAAATCCAAAACCAAAATCAAATTCCGTTGGTGTTAGGGTCATTATATATGCTGCAGCAGCTTGCATTACAGTAGTGCCAGCAACTGAATTCCAAACGTTGTTGTCGTCATCAATATTATCTTGTCCAGGAACTGCGGTATTATCATTGTTAGATTCTGTTGTGGCGTCCAAAAAATTCTGTGCATTAAAAGAAAATCGTCTAACAGGATTAGAGCCCGTAATAGCACCAGCAATGGTTTCTCCAGAAACAGGAGAACTCCAATAAGTATATTCATACCAAGCATTCATGGGCGCGGTAAGTTTATCTACTGTAATGGTTCCGTTATTGCTATTAGTACTTAAATCGTTATTCTGAACGATTGCACCATATTCTTGTACAGCAATTTCGCTTCCGGCATCAACATTAATTTCGTTTTGTACTGTAACATGAGTACTATTAGCAACAGTTAATGTGGAGTTATTACTTACTGTTAAAGAACAGGCACTTATATCTCCATCTGTTGAAGTATTATAATCTCCATTAAGAGTTGCTGGTATTGTTAAATCAGGCCCAGTACCATTGCTCCAAACGCTACCATCCCAAGTTACTGCAGTTCCACAAGGGTTTAAAATTCCCCAAATTTCGATGTTATCTATGGCAATATCCTCGTCTTCGGCATTTAAATCAAACGTTATTAAGATATCAATTATTTCTCCAGTTCCAATAATATTTTGTGTAAATGGTGAAAAGATATTTGTAATAATTGTACTATCGCCATTACCATCAAAATCAGTATCAATTAAAGGTACTTGATTTGTTCCTGCTCCATTGTTCTCAATCCAAATTAAATTAGAATAAGTTCCGCTATCATCTATATCATATTGGAAATGCACATAATCAGAATTATCCCAGTCTTCATTTCCATCTCCCGCATCGTCCTCTGCCAACATTACTCTGAATTCTAAACTTGAATAACCGCTAATATTTATTCCTTTAATTAATAATGTTTGCTCAGATAACGCACCCTCCCCATTTATATCCTGAGCAGCAAAGTAATAGCTCCCTTGAAGATTCGTAACATCTTCACCAGTTATGTTAGATTCATCCGTTCTTATAAAATAATCTCTTGCATTATCTGTAAACTCCGGGATACTGGTACTATAACCACCCCCAGACTCAAACGTTAATTCAGCTATTTTTGTTTGTCCTAATGCAAAACTGCAAAAGAAAAGTAATATGGTTACAGAAGTAATTTTTTTCATCATGTTAAGTTTATATAACTATACTAGATTTTGTTCAGTATAGCAGATTTGGTTTTTATAGTATCTATTAAATAATTTCAATTGTTATTTTTGGAAAGCCAATGCAAACCAGAAAAACATATACGGTACAAGAGGCTACTAGAAAACTAGAGCATTATTGCGCGTATCAAGAACGCTGTCATCAAGAGGTGAGGCGAAAGCTAGAAGGTATGCATATGATACCAGAAGCTATAGATGTAATTATTGTACATCTACTAAAACACAACTATCTTAACGAAGAACGTTTCGCCAAAACATTTGTTCGGGGTAAGTTTAGAATTAAGGCTTGGGGCCGACGTCGATTAGTGCGTGAATTACGATTAAAAGACATCTCCAAAGTTAATATAAATCAAGCACTTGCAGAAATTGAAGAATCGGATTACATCGAGGTTTTCAATGGTTTAGCCGAAAAAAAAGCCAGATCACTCTCATCGGGAGACAAATACAAAAAAAAGAAAAAATTAATCGATTATCTGTTGTACAGAGGCTGGGAAACGCACTTGGTGTATGAAAAAGCAAGAGAACTTTTCGGGTAAAACCTTAAAAAGCGGATAAAGTGTTAATTTTTATCCGCTTTCTTATATGTAAACAGTTACTTTTTAAAGATTAAAACTTGCACCAAAATTAAGCGTAAATTGGTTATGTAATAATTCGGCCGCAGTTAATGTTCCTGATTTATATTTAGCAAAAGGCGTATTTAATTCAGCATAAATTCCGAATCCGCTCGAAAATAAATTACCTGTAGAGCTATTTTATCCCTTACTATATCATATCTTAAAACTAAGAATGCGTGCGTATTATGGCTTGTTCATTTTTCCAATCAATCCATTTTTGGCCTTTTATCCGTCGCATCACGTTATCATAGTTACGCATCACAAAAACATTATAAATCGCCTTCCCTAAGTTTTTTGGGTTCCTAGCTAGTGCTCTTAAACTCATTGAAAAACCCGGGGTTACATAACGCATGTAATGCCAATACCCTTCTGGCATGTATAGTACTTCACCATGATTCAATTCTGCTCTAAACCCTTGTGCTTTTTTTAACATGGGCCACTTCTCAAAATCAGGATTCTTAAAATCAATATCCTCTCTTGTAATCAAAGAATGTGGGATTTTATATAGATATTCTGTTTGATCTTGATCAAACAATATACATTCCTTTTTTCCTTCAAAATGAAAATGGAAAATATTGGCCAAATCAATATCATAGTGCATAAAGGTATGCGAATCTCGTCCGCCAAAAAACAACATGGGTATACCTTTTAGTAATCGTAAACCAAAATCGGGGAACGTAAAATCATTTTGCAACTGCGGTATCTCTTTAAGCGCATTCCACAAAAATATACGATACTTAGTTGGCTCTTTTTTCAATAAGTCCACATATTCAGCCAACTTCATTTTAGCATGTGGCTCATTAAACCCATCTTTATAATCCACAGGTCTATCATCGTATAATGGCACAGTTAAATCGCCGCCAACCGACTTAAAATAATCCAAATTCCATTTTTGGTAGGCAGGCCAATCCTCAATAAACCGCTCAATAACCACAGGCTTTTGTGGCTTAAAATAGTGCTTTAGAAAATCCGATTTAGTAATCGTTTGTACACGCGGAATATCCTGTAGGTTCAACGCCAAAGAGTATTTTGTTTAGTTATTCAAAGTTAAGAAAACGTTACCAAATGCAAAATAGTATTTAGGGCGTTACCACAAGGGTCGGGCTTTCGGCAGTCGCTCCCTCCTACGTCGGGGAGCATCCACAAATGCCTCAATCCCTAACGCGAGCTATGGCTGTTTAATAAATTTCAGAGTATTACTTGAGTGTTTTCGCCTTTTCTTTGGCAACCTCATTACGCTCAATTGTATGTGCTGGTCTTGTCCATTTAGGCTTTTCACCAAGAGATTGGTATTCTGAGTCTTTAGCCTCCACAGTTTTAGGTTGCATTTTTTTTATAAAAGGCTTTTGTGGATTCAGACCTAAAAGCTTAAACATTTCCATATCCTCATTCACATCAGGATTTGGTGTAGTTAACAATTTATCGCCCGCAAAAATGGAATTAGCACCTGCAAAAAAGCACATGGCTTGCCCTTCTCTAGTCATTTGGGTTCTACCAGCGCTAAGTCGCACTTGTGTTTCTGGCATAACTATTCTAGTAGTAGCTACCATACGAACCATGTCCCAAATAGAAACAGGTTCTTGATCTTCGAGAGGCGTACCTTCCACAGCAACTAATGCATTAATGGGTACAGATTCTGGTTGCGGATTAAGGGTAGAAAGTGCCACCAACATTCCTGCTCTATCTTCAACTTTTTCGCCCATACCGATAATACCACCAGAACACACGGTAACATTAGTTTTTCTAACGTTATCAATAGTTTCCAATCGGTCTTCAAAACCCCGGGTAGAAATTACTTCTTTATAATATTCTTCCGAAGAGTCTAAGTTATGGTTATAGGCATACAAACCAGCCTCGGCTAAACGCTTCGCTTGGTTTTCGGTTAGCATACCAAGGGTACAACAAACCTCCATATCCAACTTATTAATGGTACGAACCATTTCCAAAACATTATCAAACTCTTCGCCGTCTTTTACATTTCTCCAAGCGGCACCCATACATACACGAGAACTTCCGCTGGCCTTAGCACGCAGCGCCTGAGCCTTAACTTGCTGAACGCTCATCAAATCGTTCCCTTCAATATCCGTATGATAACGTGCAGCTTGCGGACAATAGCCACAATCTTCTGAACAACCCCCTGTTTTTATTGATAATAAAGTAGAAACCTGAACCGTATTTGGATCATGATGTTTACGATGAATGGTAGCTGCATCGTAAAGCAATTCCATTATGGGTTTATTGTAAATATCAAGGATTTCTTCTTTGTTCCAGTTGTGTTTAGTCTCAGCCATAAATCTGTCAGTTAGTACATCAAAAATAACAATTAAAAGGAAGAAATACTTAGTTTTTACGCAATAAAATGGATACCGCGTTTCCCCCAAAACCAACCGCATTTACCATGATTGTATTAATCTGTTTTGGAATTGTTTGCTCCTCAAAATAGGGAATCCTAATAAATTTCTGCTTTTGTAGCATTAATGCCCCAAGCTCTAAACTCAATGCTCCAGAAGCTCCGAATGTGTGTCCTATTTTCCATTTGTTAGACGTAAGAGCGGGTAAACTATTTCCAAAAACTTTTTCTATGGCTTTGTATTCAGAAGTATCGCCTTTTACAGTACCTGGAGCATGCATTATGATAACGTCAACTTCATTTGGATTTAATTCTCCTAAAGCCATTACCATCGACTTTTGAAAGCATTTGGCATCACTTGAAATAGATATATTATGCTCCAACACCTCTGTTGCATAACCAATTCCAGTAATTTTTGCTAACGCGTATTCTTTATCTCCTTCTTCTAAACAAATCATAGCTGCTCCTTCACCTAGCACCATGGTATTTTTGGCTTTGTTCAAATCCAAAGCATGACATGGATATTCACTTTTACTTTTTGAATAGATTTTCAAAGCCTTCATTTGGGCAATGGTAAATGGCGTTAATGGTGCTTCGCTACCGCCCACCAAAAATTTATCGCACATACCAGAATTAATCCAAGCAATGCCATTCAACACACTATGTAAAGCTGTTGAACAGGTTATGGAATGACTAATATTTGGTCCTTTAGTCTGCAAATCATGCGCTACCCAAGATGAAATATTTCCCAATGTAGTTGTTGGAGAGCTTAAGGTATCCGAAACCTTACTTTCTAAAAAGGACTTATGATATTTTTCAAATAAACCTGTTGCACCACGAGAAGAACCAATATTAATTCCAAAATTATCCTCTGCCTTCCAGCCGACATATTTAATAGCTTGTCTCGAAGCATAAATTGCAAAAAGTACGGTGTCGTCCAATGCTTTATATTTATTATCTGACGCTCTTAATTCTGAAATAATATATTGTATTTCCTCTGGAATTCTTGCTACCCATGTAGGTTTATCTGAAAATAGCTCAGAACTCAAATGATGGTTAGGTTTTAGGTAATTTTCCCATATTTCAGTTTGAGATGTACCTAATGGTGAGATTGATTCTGTGGCGGTTATTGAAATTAGTTTTTGCAATACAATTTATTTTTTACAAAAGTAAGGGTTATACATTTCTATCTTAATAAAGGATAAAATTATTTTACTTGTAACAAAATTCAACTTTTAAATACTAACTTGAGTAGTAAACCAACTTCAAAATGAAAAAAATAAAACCATATAAATATGCAGATGAAGCCTTAGCAGCACTAGATAACGGAGGGCGATTTTATAATATTTTAACTAAAGCCAATGACGGTATTATATCTCAAGCAGAATTAGGAAAAGTTGGTGGAGTATTTAATGATAAGCAACAAATGGTGTTGTTTTTTGAAATGGCTACGTCTAAACTTGATGATCACAAAAAACAGATGATTATATCTAAAATGGAGACTAAGTTGCAGCAAAATCATAACAAATTTATTCCTTTAAAAATGAC
The DNA here is from genome assembly GCA_049889775.1 of Jejuia sp. Taxonomy (GTDB): domain Bacteria; phylum Bacteroidota; class Bacteroidia; order Flavobacteriales; family Flavobacteriaceae; genus Jejuia. The sequence continues at coordinate 74,784 of JBMHCT010000010.1, read as the reverse complement.
CCCTTCGGAGGCTAAAACGAAAGCTATCAAATCTTCGAGTGCTATACTTGAAGGAATTCCAAAACGTATAACTTCTAAAACAGATTTTAAGGGTTTTATCATGATTCCACTGATGGTAGGAAATGTTACAACATTTATGATGATACCACTTATTGATCAGTATGATGTTTACGAATTAAGAGATGAATTACATTCTGAAACATTTATAATTGCGCATGCCAGAAGTAAAAAGAAGCTGCCTGAAACTAAACTAAAAGTTGCTGGTGTTTTTAAAGAATTAAAATCTGATGAGGATGAAAATTCTAGTACTAGATTATTTTTAGAAGTAGTATATTATTCTGATATACCTAATTAAACAAAAGAATATTATCTTATTACAAGATGGAAGACATACAACAAAAAAGCTGGTTTAGTAGAAATTGGGGATGGGTTCTCGGTGGCGGTTGTTTAACAATAATTGTAATATTTGCAATTGGCTTTTTCGCTATTTTTTATGGTTTTACTAAAGTGATAAAGTCTTCTGAACCTTATAAATATGCTTTAGCAGAAGCATCAGAAAATCAAGAAGTCATTTTGCTTTTAGGCGAACCTATTGAAGCAGATGGCATCATGAATGGAAATATCTCTACAAGTAATAGTAGTGGCGAGGTAGATATAAGTATTCCTATTTCAGGTTCAAAAAGCAAAGGCAATATTGTTGTAGTCGGAAATAAAGTAGATGGTGAATGGCACTATGAGGAACTGTATGTTTTGATTAAAGGTTCTCAAACCAAAATCAATCTACTGGATAAAAGTTTAGAGGGTATTTAGTTAACTTAGACTATATCCAAACTAGCTTCGATAGTGTTATAAACTTTTTGTAATTCACTTTCAGAAATCACATAAGGCACCTGAATATAAATCGTATTTCCAAGCGGTCTCAAAAACACACCTCTATCCATAAAGAATTTTAGAAGCTTATCGCGTAAATCCCCATATCGAGCCATTTCAGTATTCAAGTCTAATGCAAAAATAACCCCCAAATGTCTTGTGGCTTTTACCTTTGGATGATTCTTAATTTTACTTTCAAGGTGTTGATGAGATTCAGATATCCTTTTAATATTCATTTGAATATGGTCTGAAGTCAGTAATTCAATACCAGCAATAGCAGCAGCACAGGCAACAGGGTTTGCGGAATAGGTATGACAATGAAAAAAGCCTTTTCCAATATCATCACTTAAAAACCCATCGTAAATATCTTGAGTACAAGACGTAATCGCCATTGGTAATAAACCAGCGGTTAAGGCTTTACTTAAACAAATAATGTCTGGTTTTGTTTCTATATAATCAGATGCAAAATATTTTCCAGTCTTACCAAAACCTGTCATTACCTCATCTGCTATCGTCAAAATACCTTGTGATTCACAGAACTTTAAAATTGAATTCAAGCCATCCGTATCGTGAATTGTCATTCCCGCTGCACCTTGTATAAGTGGTTCATAAATAAAACCTGCCACATCAAATTCTGTTATGTACTTTTCTAGTTGGTAAATAATAGCGTTGTGATTGTTGCCGTTTGGGGTTGGTATTCGTTTAACCTCGATTAAAAAATCTTCAAAAGGACCATTATACACCGAAAGCCCCGAAACACTCATAGCACCAAATGTATCACCATGAAATCCGTTTTCAAATGATATAAATGTAGATCGTTTTTCACCTTTATTAAAGTAAAACTGTAATGCCATTTTAATAGCAGATTCCACTGCTGTAGATCCGTTATCATTAAAGTAAATTCTATTCTGATTTTTCGGTAATATTTTGATGAGTTCCTCGGAAAGTTTAACGGCTGGTTCATGTGTAAAATCGCTAAACATGACATGATCAAGCTGTTGCATTTGGTATGCGACGCGTCTGGTTATGTAATCATTACAATGCCCGTACATACATGTGTACCAAGATGAAATAGCATCAATATACTCATTACCATCTTCATCTGTTAAAATACAACCTTTCGCTTTTGCTATAGCTAAACTTTCAGGATTAAGTTGGTGTTGCTTTAGCGGGTGCCAAAGATGTTTTTTATCTCGTTCTTTTAATGTCATAGCTTGCCCTTAAACATTTCTGCATACTCTCTTACTACATTTTTATCAAAATAAGGCTCCTCACTTATTCTTCCAACAACTCTAACGGTAGTCATTTTTTTAATTATACTTTCAGTAGTTGGATGCTCATCACCACTAAAAATTAAGCTTACATCACACCCCTTCTCCTTCAAAAGGTTTAAGGTTAAAAGTGTATGATTAATACTCCCTAAGTAATGTCTTGATACAACAATAACCTTATAATCTGATTTAATTAAATCGAAAATAGTATTAGTTTCATTTAAGGGTACCAATAAACCCCCGGCTCCCTCAATTACCAAATTGTTTTTGGTTTTTGGAGTTTCTATGTTATTTAATTCTATCGTGACGCCATCAATTTCTGCGGCTCCATGCGGACTCATAGGTGTATTTAAAGCATACGCATTAGGGTGGAATTTAGATTTAGAATTTGATACTAATTGCTTCACTTTTTTAGTATCACAATTATCTAAATCACCTGCTTGTACTGGTTTCCAATAATCGGCTTCAAGAGCCTCGGTAAGAATAGCCGAAGCTACTGTTTTACCAACATCAGTCGAGATTCCTGTAACGAAATATGTATTCATTTTATATCAAATTCGGTCTTGCAATCTTCACATCTATATTTATGTCTCGTATAAAATGGAAGTGCAGAAAATAAAACGCCAAAAATAAAAGCAAAAAACGATTTAACATCTTTTATTGTAGAAAACAATTCAATTTTTTCACTACCACAATTCGGACAATTAATTACGTTACCTTCATCATCAACAGAGTATTTCTTTATGGTTTCTAGAATATGTTGTGCTTTAAGGGCATCTCTGGACAATACTTTTAACTTAACCCCTCCAATCGCATTACTCACTAAAGGATCGGTATCAATCGTAAAATTATCAGATAGAAATACTTGGATACCTTCAGATTCTAATCGCCCTTTTATAATTTGTGCTTCTGAAGAATACTGATATCGTGCTATGGTTTTAAAAGTATCACTCATCCATTAATAATTATACTAAGCTCTTTGATAACAGAAGATATCTCTTCTTCTGAATTATAGGAATGTAAGCAAAAACGCAAACGTTCTTCGCCTTCTGGCACTGTTGGAGACAAAATAGGTTTTACATCGAAGCCTTGTCTTTGCAATGCGTTTGATATGTCCTTCACTTTATCATTTCCAGAAATAACACAACATTGAATTGCCGAATTACTTTCTATAAATATTGTATTCAAATTATACTTCTTTATCTCACTTTTGAAAAGGTTGATATTTTCATTGAGTTTCAACTGATTTTCAGAAGTATTTAATTCATTGTATGAGGCTTTTATTGTAGCGATACTATGCGGTGGTAAGGCTGTAGTATATATAAAACTTCTACAAAAATTAATTAAATATTGTTTTAAATCTTTACTTCCTAAAATTGTTGCACCATGGCAACCTAGGGCTTTCCCAAAGGTTATAATTCTTGCAAAAACTCCATCTTCTAACTCTAAATCTTGAACAAGACCACTACCATTGTCTCCAAAAACACCTACAGCATGAGCCTCATCAATCACCAAATGTGCTTTATGTTTTTTTGAAATTTCTATTAGATTTTTTAAGTCTGGAGTATCCCCATCCATTGAGAAAACTGATTCAGTTACAATGTATACTGTTTCATGCTGAATACGATTGAGTATTGCTTCAAGATGAACAAGGTCGTTATGCCTGAACTTAAAGGATTTAGCGTTACTCATGATGATGCCATCACGAATTGAGGCATGTATCAATTCGTCATATAAAATAACATCTCCACGCTGTGGTACACTCGAAAAAAAACCAATATTGGCATCATAACCAGAGTTAAAAACTATGGCGGCATCACTTTTGTGGAACTCACAAAGTTGTGCTTCTAATACATCATATAGCTTATGATTTCCAGATAATAATCTGGAGCCTGTGGCACCATTAACTTTAATGTTATAGCCTATTAATAACTCTGAAGTCTTATTAAAAATTGATTCGGATTTAGAAAACCCCAAATAATCGTTTGATGAAAAATCTATTAATACACTTTGTGGTTTTAAGCTTCTTAAGGCGTTGTTTTTTTTACGACTATCTATTTTGTTTTGTAGTTTCTTTGGAAGCATATTTTGGCTCTACACATAAAAGTTAACCAAAGATACAAAGACCATTCGTGCTAATAAAATATCTTTTTTTAATAATAAATTATTGTTTTTCAATAATTTTATTTAGTTTTGTTATCGTTAAACAATAATAAAATGTTTTAAGTATGAAAGTTTTTGGAAAAAAATCATTGTCTACAATCCTTTATTGGGTGTTTTTAGTCTGCTCCCTCTTATACACATTTTTTCTTTTAGCTAATGCCTATCTATTTTTGTTTACTGATTTAAGTCAAAAACTAAATTCCAATGGTCCCCAACTGATTTTTCAGGTTTTACCACTCGATTTGCAAAAAGTAATACTATTTTATCTTCTGACAGTTATATTTAAATCATTTAAATCTGATGTAGTTTTTACTTCAAAAACCGCTAGACACCTCAAAATATTTGCCGTTTTTTGCATATGCTTCCCATTCATTACTGCAACTATTCAGTATTTTTCTATTAATAATAAACAGGCTTTCTTAACAGTAGCAGCAGAGAAGTACGATATAATGAATTTTATGGTTCTAAATCTTATTATAGGAGTTTTTGCCCTCTACATCTCAGCCATTTTTTAAAAAAGGTTATTATTTAAAACAAGAAAACGATCTAACTATATAATTATGAAACAACTATTCAAATATCTAAGCTTTTTTATTGGTTTTATAGTATTCTCATTATTTTTGGGGGCCATTAGTGAAGGGTTTAAATTAATCAATTCAGTTTTTCAATTTCTCAATGGTTCTGTTCACTTCGAAAACAACTCTCCAGTATTTAGGTTGTTTTTAGAAAGCACTACTGTTTATCCAAACATTTTTCTTGAAGTAATTTTTAGAGTAATTAGACTTAGCACTATGACATATCTATTATTGAAGTTTTTGAGTTTTAAATCAATTATTCCAGATCTAAAAAACAAAGTATTCTTTACCTCTAAAAATTATAAAGCAAGCAAGCAACTCGGGAAAGCTATAATCATATTTTCAATATTAATTTCCTTAGTAAATATAACTAACAGCACTACCAAATCAAACCAAGGTGATATGTTAACAAGTATGGCAGTAGCAATTGGTGAATCCATTGGCTCTAAATTGTTTCTTATCTTAATGGGATTACTTCTAATAATAATTGCAAAACTTATAAATGAGGCCTTGGAGCTAAAACAAGAAAACGACTTAACCATTTAATCTATGCCAATAATAGTAAATCTTGATGTAGTGCTCGCCAAACGGAAAATGAAAAGCAAAGATTTGGCAGAAATTATTGGTATTACCACAGCTAATCTCTCTATTTTAAAATCTGGCAAAGCAAAAGCTATTCGATTTTCTACCTTAGAGGCTATTTGTGAGGCTTTAGATTGTCAACCTGCTGATATTTTGGAATACGTTGAGGATTAAAATTGTATTTTTGAAGCTCATTCTTAAAAATTCATCATGAAAGTTTCTGCTATATTTTTATTTCTTCTAGTCTCGTCATTTGGTTTTACCCAAGACAATCACATTGTTAAAACCGAAGACGGCAGACGTGTGTTGCTTAAGGCAGATTTTACTTGGGAGTACATAGATTTAGAAAAACCAGCTGATTCAAAAATATCAACTTTAGAAGCACACACTAAAAACGGTTGTAACCTGCCGCTAGGTTTTGAGGAGCCAAAACTAAATGCTAAAATACAAGCGCAATTAAAGAAGGGACGTGCAACCATGGCGCACGTTAAACAAAAAGTGGCTAAAGATTATGGTTGCGATGTAAACGATGTTGTACTACTATCCGTCTCCGAAAAAAAGTCAACCGCAAATTATACACTTTGCGCCAATGGAAAGAAGGTGTTTTATAAACGTACTGGACTAAAAATTTTAGAAAAAGGGAAGTTGTTTTAATTAATATATTTAATTTCTCCTGTCTCCCTATAAGCTTCTTTATCAACCCATTTATGATAGCTCCTTTTTCTGGCATCAAGCAAATCAATTCCTAGTTTATCGGCTATTAACAGGCCATTTTCCATTGCTTTTTCTGCGTCTTCAACTAACATCAAATTTAGTATGCCTAATTTATCATACCAAAGATTTACCATACAGTAATCCGCTTCATTAAATACGGAAATATATTTTGGGTTAACAACATCTTGCCATAATTCTTTATATCTAAAAATCCCCACACTATATTGATGTTGTATCTTTAGTTCTTTAAAATTTAGATGAATATGATGTGAAGCGATTGCCCTAAATGATGAAAAGAATAGGATAAGTAAAAGGGTTACAAGGTAAATTATCACAGTCCATCTTTCAGAATTATCCCAAAAATTTCGATAAGCAAATAAATATATCGTATAACCAAATAAACATGTGTATAGGAGCGCTACAATAACCTTATTAACAAGAGGTTTAATCGGTTCTTTAATTATGAGATCTGTTTTAAACACTTAATAAATATAAGGAAGTGTAATGCAGCAAAAAATAAAATACATGGAATTCATTGAAAGTATTCATTTTTGGTATTGATAAACTTAAAAGTACATTTCGAAATAGTATCTTTAGTTCTTATTTACCACTACAATTTCAAAAATGAAACAATTTCTATCTGTTGTTTTTATTCTTTTTGTAACAGGAGGTTTTGCTCAAGAAATTACAAGTAAAATATCCGATTCTTTGTATAAGGAAGACCAGTTTTACATTGGGACTACCTATAATTTAATTGGCAACAAACCAGAAGGTTTAAATCAGTCTAGCTTCTCTTTAGGTTTCCACTTAGGTTTCATTAAAGATATGCCTATTAATAAAAAAAGAAACCGATCAATAGGTATTGGGATTGGGTATTCCACCAATTCCTATATTCAAAATTTACTTATTCAAAGGGATAATACAGGAAGCTTTAATTATAGTATTATTGATAATGAAATAAGTTTTACCAAGAATAAATTTTCAGAGCATGTGGTAGAGCTACCTATTGAATTTAGATGGCGGAGTTCTACTGTAATCAATTATAATTTTTGGCGCGTATACTTCGGCGCAAAATTAGGTTACGCTTTTGCCAATAGAAGTAAATTTATTGGTGATTTAGGCGAATTAAAATACAGCAACCTCCCTGATTTTAATAATTTACAATACGGACTCACACTAAGTTTGGGCTATAATACATGGAATGTTTATATATACTACCGCCTAAATTCCATTTTTGCAGATACAGCTGTTTTAAATGGAAGTCCGCTAGATATTAATGCAATTAAAATAGGACTAATGTTTTATATCTTATAATCTTCAGGCTTCACATTCACATGAAGATTACAATCTCTAAAGCCATTTAGTAACCAGAACCAATTGTGGAAATAGACCAACAAACATACCCATAATCAATTCTGGATAGGTATGTGCATTTAAGTGTAGTCTTGAAGTAGCCACTGCCCCCGTAATTATGCTCATGATCGCCAAAGTGCCATTAATATTTATACTAAAGTGAATACTTAAAGCAATAAAAAACATAAATAACCCAGATATCGCAATCATATGAATACTAGCTTTGAACTTGAAAATTGCTAGAATTAAACAGGCAATAGTTGAGATTAAAATGCCAATAAAAAAATAGTACAGTTCAATATACGGGTTAGGTCGCAAAATTCTCTGTGTTACCATTATAATTACCACACCATTCAGTAATAGGGGAATAATACGCTCGCGCGTTTTTTTAAGATGAATAGATTCTACTTTACCCAATGTTTTTAGTAGAAAATATAAAAGAATGGGAAGGGCAATGGTTAAAATAGATAGAGACACCAATTTTGCCCAAATAATCTCTCTATCAATAAATCTTGGTGTCTTGGCAAAATAAAAAATAACCCCTGCTATAGGCATGAGCAAAGGGTGAAAAATGGCTGAAAAACTTTTTAAGATATGATGCATTATATCTTTTTCCTTAAACGAGCTACTGGAATATCTAGTTGTTCTCGGTATTTTGCCACAGTACGTCTTGCAATAGGATAGCCCTTTTCTTTTAATATTTTCGCTAAAGCCTCGTCAGTAAGTGGTTTCTTTTTATTTTCTTCCTCAATAACTGTTTCAAGTATTTTCTTGATTTCTCTAGTAGAAACATCTTCACCCTGATCATTTTTCATAGACTCGGAAAAGAATTCCTTAATCAGTTTAGTGCCATAAGGTGTATCTACATACTTACTATTAGCTACTCTAGATACCGTTGAAACATCCATATCAATTTCATCAGCCACATCCTTGAGAATCATAGGTTTTAATTGACGCTCATCTCCGGTTAAAAAATAATCTTTTTGATAGTGCATTATGGCACTCATGGTAACAAACAAAGTTTGCTGTCGTTGTTTGATAGCCTCAATAAACCATTTTGCAGCATCTAATTTTTGCTTAATAAAAAGTACGGCATCCTTTTGAGATTTACTCTTTTCTTTAGCATCCTTATACCCTTTTAGCATGTTATTGTACTCTCTGGATACATGAAGTTCCGGTGCATTTCTACCGTTAAGTGTCAGCTCTAATTCACCATCAATAATTTTAATGGCGAAATCTGGTACCACATGCTCCACTATTCGGTTATTACCCGAATAAGATCCACCAGGTTTAGGATTTAAATGCTCTATTTCACCTATAGCATCTTTCAACTGAATTTCAGAAATATCAAACTTTTGAAGTAGCTTTTTATAATGCTTTTTGGTAAACGCATCAAAAGCAGTATCGATAATAGCAATAGCTAAATCCGTATCCGCAGTTTTTTCCTTTCTATGTAATTGGATACTCAAACACTCTTGAAGATTTCTGGCCCCCACACCAGCAGGGTCTAGTTGATGCACAACTTTTAAGACATCTTCAATTTTATCTTCGGTTGTGTAGACATTTTGTGTAAATGCCAAATCGTCCATTATATCGGAAAGTTCACGTCTTATATACCCACTTTCGTCAACACTTCCCACAAGAAATTCAGCAATGTCTCGTTCCTCATCGCTTAATCGGTATGTGTTTAATTGACTTTTTAGGTGCTGGGTAAATGATGTACCCGCAGCGTAGGGAATTGATTTTTCATCATCATCACTACTGTAATTATTGGTTTGCGTGCGGTAATCAGGTATCTCATCATCACTAAGATACTCATCAACATTAATATCCTCTGCATTTATAGTTTCGCTATCACTGAAATCATCCGTAGAGTTATCCAAATCGCTATCAAAATCATTGTCTTTTTGTTCTTTGCCACTATCCAATGCAGGATTTTCCTCTAATTCTTGTTTTACGCGTTGTTCAAAAGCCTGTGTTGGCAACTGTATCAATTTCATTAATTGAATTTGCTGCGGCGATAACTTTTGTGATAATTTAAACTGTAATTGTTGCTTGAGCATATTTTGATTTGGTTTAACGCTACTTCTAAATTAACGAAAATAAAAGTATAAAAATTCTACTAGTTAAACCTCTCTATGAAAAAGTTGTGCCAAAGTTGAATTAGAACTCTGCATTTTGTGGTGTTCTTGGATATGGAATTACATCTCTAATGTTTGACATGCCTGTAACAAACATCACCAAACGTTCAAAACCAAGCCCAAAACCAGAATGAACAGCGGTACCGTATTTGCGTAAATCTAAATACCACCATAACTCATCCTCACAAATATCTAGAGCTGCCATTTTTTCTTTTAGTACATCTAAACGTTCCTCTCGTTGAGAACCGCCAACCATTTCTCCTATACCTGGAAACAAAATATCCATAGCGCGAACTGTTTTACCATCTTCGTTCAAGCGCATATAAAATGCTTTAATATTAGCCGGATAATCAAAAAGAATTACAGGGCATTTAAAATGTTTTTCAACTAAAAAGCGTTCATGCTCACTTTGTAAATCGCAACCCCATTCATTAATCGGGAATTTAAATTTCTTCTTTTTGTTAGGCTTGCTATTACGCAATATTTCTATGGCTTCTGTATAACTTACGCGCTTGAAATTATTATCAACCACAAATCTTAATTTTTCAATTAAGGTCATTGCACTACGTTCTGCTTGTGGTTTTGTTTTTTCTTCATCAATTAAACGTTGCTCTAGAAAATCTAAATCTACGCGGTTATGTTCTAAAATGTAATTAAGCACATATTTCAGAAAATCTTCTGCTAAATCCATGTTACCTGGTAAATCCATAAAAGCAACTTCAGGCTCAATCATCCAAAATTCTGAAAGATGTCTCGAAGTATTAGAGTTTTCGGCTCTAAACGTAGGCCCAAAAGTATATACTTTTCCTAAAGACATGGCATAAGTTTCAGCCTCCAACTGCCCAGAAACCGTTAAATTGGTTTCTTTCCCAAAAAAGTCCTTAGAGTAATCAATCTTTCCGCCTCCATTTAATGGCGGGTTCACACCATCAAGCTTAGTAACCTTAAACATTTCGCCAGCACCTTCGGCATCACTACCTGTAATTATTGGTGTATGCATGTAGTAAAATCCGTGCTCATTAAAGTACTTGTGAATGGCATACGACAAAGTGGAACGCAAACGCATTACTGCACTAAACGTGTTTGTTCTAGTACGTAAATGCGCATGTTCTCTTAAAAATTCAAAAGAGTGCTTTTTAGGTTGAATAGGGAATTTTTCAGGATCTGAATCTCCAAGAACTTCAAAGCTACTTACCAAAATTTCTACATTTTGACCTTTACCTTGACTCTTTACTAATTCTCCTTTTATATGTAATGCCGCTCCTGTAGTAATGCGTTTTAGTAGACCTTCATCTGTATTCTCAAAATCTACCACACACTGAATATTCTTTAATGTAGAACCATCGTTAAGCGCTATAAATCTATTTGCTCTAAATGTTCTTACCCAGCCTTTCACCTCAATCTCAGGAAGTTGATTTTCCTGATTTAATAATTCAGAAACAGAATATGATTGCATAAGTTAGTTTTGAACAGTAAATATAATAGATTCAAAGTTTAAAACTCGAATAATAAAAATGAAAATAGAACAAAAATTTTGCGTTTTATTGAAAAAAAAGTTTTAATCTGTAATTATTGTTGATTTTCTAATAATTCCGTTTCGTTTTCGTCCTCTTCGGGAATAATATTTATCGGTGGCTCCCTTAATACCTCCTTATTTGCAATGCTTCTTTCTAACGATAATAACAAAGATGGTAGTAATAACAAGTTAGATAACATAGCAAATAAAAGTGTGGCTGAAACTAATGCTCCCAAAGCTACCGTACCACCAAAACTAGAAATTGTAAATACCGAAAACCCAAAAAACAGCACTATAGAGGTGTAGAACATACTAACTCCTGTTTCCTTTAATGCGCCATACACCGAGGGTTTAATTTTCCACTTGTTGGCCTGTAATTCTTGTCGGTATTTCGCCAGAAAATGTATGGTGTCATCAACCGAAATACCAAAAGCAATACTAAACACCAAAATTGTGGAAGGCTTTATAGGCACACCAATATAGCCCATTAAACCAGCAGTCACCAACAACGGCAATAGGTTAGGAATTAGCGATACAATAATCATTCTACCAGAGCGAAACATGTATGCCATAAAAACCGAGATAAGCAAAATGGCCAAAGACAAGGAAATTGCTAAATTCTTAACTAAATACTTTGTACCCTTTTGAAAGACTAAAGCCTTACCCGTAACAGTTACATTATAACGATCCTTTGGGAAAACAATATTGATTTTATCTAAAAGATTTTCTTGAATGCGTTCCATTTTATCGGTACCAACATCTTTCATAAAAGTTGTGATGCGCGCATACTGCCCCGTACTGTCTACAAAATTTTCTAGCAATTTAACATCAGAAGACGAGTTCTTCGCGTATGATAAAATGAAACTATTTTCTTGAGATGTTGGCAATTGATAATACTTAGGATTGCCATTATAATAGGCCTGCTTTGAATATTTAACCAGACCTACAACAGATATCGGCTTTGATAATTCTGGTGTTTCATTAATAAACTCTTCAATTTTATCCATCCGCTTCAAGGTGGATAATTTCATAACTCCCTTTTTACGTTTGGTGTCTACCATAATTTCTAAAGGCATGATACCATTAAATTCTTCTTCAAAAAAGCGTATGTCTTTGAAGAACTGTTTTTCTTTTGGCATATCCTCTATCAAACTTCCAGAAATTCTTATTTGATTAATCCCAATCATACTTACTATGAGAAGCAACACAGAAACCGCATAAATAGCAATACGTTTCTGTTTTACCATCCATTCCATCCAGTTTACAAAGCCTCCAATCCAACGTTTATTTAAATGTTCTAAATGGCGGTCTTTCGGAAAAGGCAAAAATGTATATATAATTGGGATGATAAGTAAGCAAAGTATAAATATGGCCAATATGCTTAATGAGGCTACAATACCAAATTCCTTTAAAAGCGTACTTTCAGTAAGAATAAAGGTAGCAAAACCCGAAGCTGTGGTAACGTTAGTCATCAACGTAGCGTTACCAATTTTTGTGATAACCCGTTGTAACGATTTTACTTTATTACCATGAAGCTTTACCTCGTGCTGGTATTTATTAATGAGGAAAATACAATTTGGTATTCCTATTACAATTATCAACGGTGGAATTAAAGCAGTAAGAACGGTTATTTCATAATTCAACAACCCGATAATCCCAAGGGTCCACATTACACCAATACAAACTACAATAAGCGAAATAAATGTTGCCCGAAACGATCTAAAAAAGAAAAAGAAAATCACGGAAGTCACCAACATAGCGCCAATAACAAATAGATTTATTTCGTCTATGATATTTTGCGAGTTTAAGGTACGTATGTACGGCATACCCGAAACCCTAACTTGTAATCCTGAAGAGGCATTAAACGCCTCAATTCTTGGCACCAATTCATTAAGTACGAATTCCTTCCTTTCTGAAGTATTTACAATTTCCTTTTTTAAATAAATAGCCGAACGCACTGTTTGTGTTTTACTATTGAATAGAAAATTATCGTAAAATGGATATTTTTCAAAAAGTTCTTCTTTAAGAGTGCCTATTTCAGCGAGATTAGAAACTGAATCTTTTATGAAGGGTTCAAGATTAAAACGCTCTTCTTTAGTATTTTTTATCAGCTTTTGAAGATCTCTTATGGAAACTACGGTGGCAACCGCATCAAAGGATTTAAAACTTTCTGATAGTTTATTCCAAGCATTCAGCCTTTCAACGGTAAAAAGGGTTGAATCTTTTACGCCTATTACAATCAAGTTCCCTTCTTCTCCAAAGGTTTCCAAAAAATCATTGTAAGTAATGTTTACCTCGTGGTCATCCGGTAATAAATTAGCTTCGGTATTGCTAAAACGCATGTAATCCCATTGCGTACTAAAGAGGTATGTAGCAACGACTATACTTATAAGAATACCTACTTTATTTCTTAAAATAAGTCTTGCTGTAACATCCCAAAAGTCTTTTGTAAATAATTTGAACATGCGCGGTTTTAAAAACTGCGCAAAGGTAGAAAAAACAATGTATTAAGCCTTGTAAAAGCCTATAATGTTAGGTTAAATGTAAACTTAAAAGCAATATTGTCTTCAAAGTTTGGTAAGTGATATGCACCATAACGATAGGTGAAACTTAAACCAAAGCCAAAAAGGAGTTTATTCAACTCAAAGCCAGATTCTGTATATCCTTTTTTTAACGAATTAAAGGTTACATTTTGATGTCTATCTGGGTTACTCATGTCACCTATTGCATATCTTGAAATTAGCACCATTTGTGGTTTAAAACGATCTGAAACATTAAAAGGTTTTAAAAAATGCTTAAACTGTATTGTTGTAAACTTATCTGAAAAAAACTCATTGAAATACATGGTTTCAAAACTTGTAATTCCTGCGACAGAAAATCGTTGTAATATAGTTTCTTTAGTAATATTATTTGGATAAGCGTGATATAAGTGAGTTAGAGGCGTATCTCCTCTAGCGATACCAGAAACAATTGTAAATTCTGAAATATTTTTGTTTTTATGCAAGTGCCTATGAATAGCTTTAAAATCCAATTTCGAAAAATTAAAATCGCCTTTAAAAACATCTTTAATACTTTTGGTGTATTGTAAAGTGAACTTAGGGTAAGCCTCCTTCACATTTTTGTAAAGATTATCTACAATTTTAAATTGATCGAACGGACTCCACTGCATCGAAAATGCTGCGGTGCTTATCTGAAAAGCGCTGTAAAGATTTCCCTCTAAATTGAATATGTAACTATAGGTGGGATCAATATTACTAGTGGCGAATTGCGCTTCGGAGGATAATTTGGGGTGAAACTTGTGCTTAAGCGATATGGACTGAGTAATATGTCTATGAAACAGATCTATATTTAACAATCGCGGCTCGAAAAACTGGAAAAATCGGGTATCCGTTAAAAATTTAGAACTTCCTGTTTCTTGTAAATCATCGGTGTACGAAATACTTATCCAAGAATTTGTTTTTTCAGACAACCTTAAACTTCCTCCAATACTGTACTTGTAGGCGTCATCTCTAAAACCATATACCGTATAGCCATTAATCTTAAACTTTTCTGACAGGCTTTTGTTTGTTACGCCACCTAAACCTGTTCTTAAACCTTCATATTGATTGTATTTTACTAAATATCTTAAATCGAAATCAAAATATTTGGTTGGGAAGTACCCATTACCTAATTGTTTTAAGAAGAAATTCTTTTTAGTAGAATCTTGCTCAACTTTGAAGAAGTTTAAATTTGAATTTTGAGCTTGTACCGTAGCCAATGAAAAGCAAAAAATGAAGGCACAAGTTTTAATCATTAGGGATAATGAAAGAGCTATTAATTAAAGAAAAAAAGCGACGTTGTTGTCGCTTTCCTTAAACTGTCATGATTTCTTTTTCTTTATTATCAAAGATATCGTCTATTTTCTTAACGTAAGAATCTGTCATTTCTTGTACATCAATCTCTGCATTCTTTTGAGCATCTTCAGAAACGTCATCCAGCTTCTTAATATCGTTATTCGCCTCTTTACGTGCATTTCTAACGCCAACTTTTGCATCCTCAGCTTCAGATTTAGCTTGTTTAGCCAAAGTTTTTCTGCGTTCCTCAGTTAAAGGAGGAACGTTAATTATAATACTTTCGCCATTATTCATAGGGTTAAAACCTAAGTTGGCTATCATTATACCACGTTCTATTTCTTGGAGCATACTTTTTTCCCATGGTTGCACAGTAATCGTTCTTCCATCAGGCGTATTCACATTAGCAACCTGATTTAAAGGTGTTTGAGAACCATAATAATCTACCATTACACTCCCTAACATCGCAGGACTTGCTTTTCCAGCCCTTATATTTACCAACTGCTTTTCCAAATGTTTTAAAGCAGCATCCATAGCTTCTTTGGTCGTGTCTAATATAAATTCTAACTCTTCCATTATTCAAAAAATTAATCCGCAACTAGGTTTCAAAAATTGCGCCAAAATTAAATATTAACCTCTGTTCCTATCGACTCTCCAGAAACTACTTTTAATAAATTTCCTGGAGTATTCATATCAAAAACAATAATTGGTAACTCATTTTCTTGGCTCAACGTAAATGCTGTGGTATCCATTACTTTTAATCCTTTTTTCAATACTTCATCAAAAGAAATTGAATTGAATTTAACTGCACTACTATCCTTTTCAGGATCAGCATTATAAATTCCATCAACACGAGTTCCTTTTAATATAACATCTGCTTCAATCTCAATAGCGCGTAAAACAGCAGCCGAATCTGTTGTAAAATAAGGATTTCCTGTACCACCTCCAAAAATAACCACACGTCCTTTTTCTAGATGTCGCATCGCTTTTCTTCTGATAAAAGGTTCAGCAACTTCATTAATTTTAATAGCCGTTTGCAAACGTGTTGGTATATCGGCATCTTCTAAAGCACTCTGCAGTGCTAAACCATTAATAACTGTGGCTAACATGCCCATATGGTCTCCTTGTACGCGATCCATACCATTACTCGCACCCGCTAAACCTCTAAAAATGTTACCGCCGCCAATTACTATTGCAACTTCTACGCCTTTTTCGGTAATTGTTTTAATATCTTGAGCATATTCTGATAGACGTTCTGGGTCTATACCATATTGACGTTTTCCCATTAAGGCTTCGCCTGATAATTTGAGGAGTATTCTTTTGTATTTCATATTGTGTTTTGAGGTTTAGCAAATATACAAATTGATTCCAACCCTTATTATTTAAAAATAATTTTACTTCATTTAAATTTTAATCGTTGCATATAATTTCTATTTTTATAAGTAAATAATTCAACATGAAATATTTAAGTCGATTTTTGTTACTTTTTACGATTACCCTCCTATCGGCATCTTGTGCAGAAGATAAATTAGATACTAAATTAATAGCTGATAAATATTATAAAGGTGTTGTTAAAGTTCTAGTTTTTGATGCCGAATTAGATAAGAAAAAATCTGGTTCTGGTTATTTAAGTAGAGGCTCTGGTTTTTTTGTCACAGAAGATGGTTACTTATTTACCAATAAACATGTAGTTGAGTATTGTGTTAATGGCTATATAGACTATAACTATTACGATAAGAGCAAAAAACTTAAATCGTCTATTTCTGTATATTCTGAGGATATTGTTAATGATAAAAGTCTCTATAAAGTATATAATGTTGGACATCCAACTCCTGTCATTCAGGTATTTAACAGCCACAATGAAGATGACTATGAGCTTTATAAAGCAGAGGTTGTAGCAATTGGTTCTGGTAATTACGATGGTGCCCTACTAAAAATTGTGAGTGATTTTGATGGCAAACCTGTCAAAAATAAATTCACCACAATTCCCATAGGTAACTCAGATAAAGTTGCCCAAGGTGAACAGTTATGCGTTTTTGGATTCCCGCAACAGGTTAAGGGATCTGCAAGTTTAACCTTAAAAGATATGAGTACCTTAAGTATTGGAATTATGAGTGGACTCGATTTTAATTTCAATCCTGATTATGGTTATTTAAAAACAGATGCCGAAATCCATCCTGGAAATAGTGGAGGCCCTGTTTTTAGCGAAAAAAATGAAGTTATAGGAATCGCTACAGCCAAAGGTAAGGTAACAGGTATTGGTTTAGTGAGCGGAATTAATGGAATGTACTACATCTCAGCCATTGACAGTAAAGCCCATAACAATATTATTGATAACGGGTTAGAAAAGCCCGAACGTTTAGCATCTATAAATACTGTTACTGGAGAAAAGCAACGTATAAAAACTGTAAATGAAATAAACGCATTAATAGAATCGAGAAAGCCTAAAAAGAAATCAACTTATTATTCCGGATATTCTTCCAAAAGGGGAAATTATACCAAATCTAAGATCTATTTTTCTAATGTTTCTGTGAAGGAAAATGACAATAAAATACCGGGTAAATCTAAACAGTGGAATCGTTTTTCAATGGACCCTAAAAGTAAGGGTGGTAAAGTTTGGGTTTATGTAGATAATTATCCTAATAAAATGAATACTGAGCAGGTAAAAGTTTATATAGATAAATATTCCAGCATTACAGGAAAGTATAAAAAGTTTAAAGATGTAACTTACAATATTAAAAGCACATCAGATTTCACACATTTTTATTACGATTTCTACGAAGAAGGAAAGTTCAAGTTTTATGTATATTCTAAAGAGAATAAATATATAAATTCTGGAACAGTAGAAATGTATTTTAAAAACTAAATTCTAAAAGATTTGTGATAAAAAAAGCGGAATCAAATGATTCCGCTTTTTCAATATATCATCATCTTAAGACAATCATAATGTTATCCTAGAGTTACACGCTTAAATCCTGTGATTTCAACGTCGCCGTAAGAAGAAACATAAGCTTCAACTGTTTTCTTTTCGTCTTTGATGAAATTCTGATTTAATAAACACTGCTCTTGATCTAAAGTAGTGTTATCAGAAATGAAACGTTGCATTTTACCTGGTAAAATTCTATCCCAAATATGCTCTGGCTTACCCTCTGCTTTTAACTCAGCTTTAGCAGCTTCTTCAGCTTGAGCTAAAACCTCAGGAGTTAATTGTGCTTGAGAAATATATTGTGGCACGTTTTTAAGTGTTTTTCCTAAACGTCTTAATTCAATATTTTCTTTTTCTATTACAGCAATTCTAGCTTCAGTTTCAGACGCTACATACGCAGGATCGAAATCTTTATAAGATAATGTAGTAGCTCCCATTGATGCAATTTGCATTGCAACATCCTTAGCTAACGTTTCTACATTATCTACAACGCTAGAAAAACCAACGATAGCGGCAATTTTATTAATGTGCACGTAAGAACCAACATAGGCAGCTTCTACTTTTTCAAAAGCTTTAATGTCTAATTTCTCTCCGATAACACCAGTTTGCTCAACTAATTTGTCAGCAACAGTCATCCCACCAAAATCTGCAGCTAAAAATTCTTCTTTTGAAGAAGTGCCTAAAGCAATTTCACCTAGTTCGTTAGCTAATGCTAAAAAGTTTTCGTTTTTACCAACAAAATCAGTTTCACATCCTAATACAATTGCCACACCAACAGTGTTATCTGCATTTACCTTTGCTACAGCAGCACCTTCAGTAGATTCTCTGTCGGCTCTTTTTGCAGCAACTTTTTGTCCTTTTTTACGTAGGATTTCGATAGCCTTATCAAAATCTCCTTCAGCCTCAACCAAAGCTTTTTTGCAGTCCATCATACCTGCACCAGTAGCTTTTCTAAGTTTGTTAACTTCTTGGGCTGTTATTTTTACTGTAGTACTCATAGTATATTAATTTAAAAAAGTCGTTCAATTTATTTCAGTAAAGAAAAGAACTAAACGACTTAATTATGTTGTATTAATGTTATTTATTCTTCTTCTTCGGCTACAACTGCTTCTGCTTTTTTAGCCTCAGCCTTTGGAGCTTCTTTTTCAGCTGCTGCAGCTTCTTTTTCTGCTTTACGCTCTGCTAAACCTCCAGAAATTGCATCTGCAACGTGAGTTAAAATTTTGTTGATTGATTTAGAAGCATCATCGTTTGCGGGTATTACATAATCCACTTGACGTGGATCTGAGTTTGTATCTACCATAGCAAAAATTGGAATATTCAATTTTTGTGCTTCTTTAATCGCTATGTGTTCACGCTTAATGTCAACTACAAATAATGCACCTGGTAAACGTGTCATGTCACTAATAGAACCTAAATTCTTCTCTAATTTAGCTCTTAAGCGGTCTACTTGTAAACGCTCCTTTTTAGATAACGTGTTAAACGTACCATCCTTCTTCATTCTATCAATAGCAGCCATTTTTTTAACCGCTTTTCTGATAGTAACAAAGTTAGTTAACATACCACCTGGCCATCTTTCAGTGATGTAAGGCATGTTAATACCGCCAGCTTTTTCAGCAACAATATCCTTAGCTTGCTTTTTAGTTGCAACGAATAAAATTTTACGACCAGAGGCGGCAATTTTTGCTAATGCTGCTCCAGCTTCATCAATTTTAGCTGCTGTTTTGTAAAGGTTAATAATATGGATGCCATTTCGCTCCATGTATACGTAAGGCGCCATGTTTGGATCCCACTTACGTGTAAGGTGTCCGAAGTGTACACCTGCTTCTAGTAGTTCTTTTACTTCTACTGCCATTTTTGTAATAGTTTACGTTCTGTTGAATTAGCAATGATTAAGTGGTCATTTTTAAATCGCCTTAACCATTTAGATGCTAAACTAAATCTTTCCGCTTTCACGAAATAGACAACAATAACTGGTTTTCAATTTTGCCGAACTTTTCAGCAATTTCAATAAAATAAAATAATCCAGAATCCACCAAAGCAGATTCTGAATTAAAAGTTTTGGAATATTAACGTTTAGAGAACTGGAATTTCTTACGCGCTTTCTTCTGACCGAATTTCTTACGCTCTACCATTCTTGGATCTCTTGTTAATAAACCTTCTGGCTTTAGGATACCTCTGTTTTCAGCATCAACCTCGCACATAGCACGAGATATGGCTAAACGTACAGCTTCTGCTTGACCAGTGATACCACCGCCACATACATTTACTGTAATATCAAAGTTGCCATCATTGTTAGTCAAAGCCAAAGGTTGCTTTACCTTGTACTGTAAAGTAGCAGTAGTAAAGTAACTCGCTAAGTCTTTTTTGTTTACCGTGATGTTCCCTTTTCCTTGGGCTACATACACACGTGCAACAGCCGTCTTTCTACGGCCGATTTTGTGAATTACATCCATTTATTTGAATTCATTTAAATTGATTGCTTTTGGTTTTTGAGCTTCGTGTTTGTGCTCAGTACCAACTACAACCGTTAGGTTACGGAATAAAGCTGAACCTAATTTGTTTTTAGGCAGCATTCCTTTTACTGATTTTTCCACTAAGCGTGCTGGATTTTTTCCATACAGCTCGTTAGCAGACAAACTTCTTTGACCTCCTGGGTAACCTGTGTGACGAATGTATGTCTTATCGTTCCACTTGTTTCCAGATAAGTTGATTTTTTCAGCATTGATAACAATTACGTTATCACCGCAATCAACGTGTGGCGTGAAGTTTGGCTTGTGCTTACCTCTTAAAAGTTTTGCAACTTTAGAAGCTAAACGACCAAGCGTTTGATTATCAGCATCAACAACTACCCACTGCTTATCTACAGTAGCCTTGTTGGCAGAAATCGTTTTGTAGCTTAATGTGTCCACACTTATCTATTTATATAATTAAACAATCCTCTTCCGAAAAAGAGTTTGCAAATGTACGATTATATATTTGATTACCAAACAGAAGAATCTGTTTTTTACCGCACCTCATCGAATAAAAAAAGACGTGAAATCAATATTTAGTAAGCAAACATATTTTGATTTAATGGACACTAAAATTTAACAAAAGAGACAGTGTTCGTTTTATACTTTATATCAAATCATTTTTAGACTTGAAGGTTGAAATTTTCGGCAACAATTTCAAGTAACTGTTCACTTAAAAGTGGTTTGTTTCTAAAATTTCCCACCAAATTTAACTCATTAGCTTTTTCTCTATCTTTAGGATTAAGCGACGTAGTAAGCATTACCAATAAAAGATCGCTTTGTACGCTAATGTCAAGTTTTTCGTATTCCTCTAAAAACTCCCAACCATTCATTACTGGCATGTTAATATCCAAGAAAATAATATTGGGTTTAATATATTCTTCATTTTCAGTATCTTTTAAATACGCTAAGGCATCCAAAGCTGACGAAAAAACTTTTATGTGCTTTGCACAATTGGCAAGTTTAGCATTTCTTTCATGCAAATAATTGGTAGCAAGATCATCATCAATGAAAATAATTAAATCTAATTTAGTTGTCATGACTAAGTTGTTTTTTTACGGTTGTTTTAAACGTACTTCCACCATTAAAATTGGTGCTTATGGAAATGTCTCCTTTATGAAGTTGAGCGACTCGCAAACAGTGCGCTAACCCAATCCCTGTACCTTCAAATTCTGATTTATTATGGAGTCTTTGAAAAATATCAAAAATGCGCTTTTGATGTTCTTTAGGAATGCCAATACCATTATCGGCAACGGTTATTTCCCAAAAAGCATCAGTCTCTTTAGTTTCAATATAAATTTTAGGCGTAATATCTGGTGCTACGAACTTCATCCCGTTTGATAATAGGTTTTGAAAAAGTAATTTTAAGGGCAAACCATAGCCATTTATAGTCGGAAGGTTTCCTGTGGTTATGATGGCACCTGAGTTATCAATTTTATTCTTTAAATCTAACATACAATCGGCAACAACTTCTTTTAGATTTACCTGTTCTAATTCATAATCTTTACCTAACCTGGAGTAATCCAAAAGATCCTTAATCAAAACATGCATGCGATTTGTAGAATCTTTGATAAAATGTAAACTATCTTGACCGGTAGTATCCAACTTATCAAAATATTCTTGGTAGAGCAAGTCTGAAAAACTCATGATGGTTCGTAATGGCTCCTGTAGATCATGAGACGCCACATAGGCAAATTGTTCTAACTCGTGGTTGTTTTTCTCCAGCTGTTTTATGTACTCTGCTTGTAATATATTTTGTTCTTTTTTTTGTTCTGAAATATCAATTTTTATACTTAAAAATTCATAGGGTTTTCCAGACTTTAGCATAAAAGGAATAATCGCAGTATTCACCCAGAATGTTTCTCCATTCTTCTTTTTATTTTTTATATCCTTAACCCATATTTTACCTTCATTTATGGTCTTCCACATATCCTCAAAAAATACTTTTTTGTGATGACCAGAATTCAAAACGCCTATTTTCCGTCCTATTAATTCTTTTTTCTTGTATCCGGTAACCTTACAAAACTCTTTATTAACAGATTTGATGGTACCCTTTTCGTCTGTTGTTGAAATAATGGCTATTTCATCTAGGGCTGCCTTAAATTGTTTCAGCTCCTTGTTATTGGCTTGCAGTTTATCCTCAAGAATTCTTCTGCTCTTATCAGACCTATTTATTCTAACTGAAATAGGTGTAAAGTATAATAAACTAAAAATAATAAAGGATACGCAGTAAAGTACTACTCCAAAACTTACCTTGATGATATCTTTATTAATGAGATATAATATTATGAAACCCAAAATAATAGGTAGCAACACAACTACTGGCAAACTAATTAAAAGCAATTTGTTCCCTGCGTAATTACTTGTAAAGTATTTTACATAACCAATATCTGGTTGTTTTAGTAAAATACCAATGGTTAATAGAAAAAACAAAAGTGAAGTATGTATTGCCATAGATTCAAAAAACGTAATCTTATCGGCAGCATTTAAATTCAATACATATGAAATAATTGATACTGTAGACAACAACAACACCACACACAAAAGGATTTGACTAACACTTATAATTCCCATTCTATTGGTTTGGAAACCAAACGTTGACAAACCAAGTAATAAAAAGGAAATACATGTCCCTAAACCCATTCTACCTGGAAACGTAATAGCGTACGAGTCGGAAATAAAAAAGGTATCAAGATCGAACCGTAGTTCAGTTACGTAAGATACAAGAGTATATATGGTAATGAATAGCAAAAGACCATTGACCACTATATGTAAAACAAATAGAAGGTCGTTTTGTTTATTGATGCAGTATAAAGATATAGCAGAGAGAAAAAATAATAGAGCCGAATTAAACTTCATCGTAGCACTACTGGGAATAATCTCTAGAACTGGTCTTAAACCTAAAAACCACCCTAGCATAACCGATAAGCTAGTTACTGCAACAAAAATAGCGATATAAAAAATGATCGTATTAAATACGTTTTT
The DNA here is from genome assembly GCA_049889775.1 of Jejuia sp. Taxonomy (GTDB): domain Bacteria; phylum Bacteroidota; class Bacteroidia; order Flavobacteriales; family Flavobacteriaceae; genus Jejuia. The sequence continues at coordinate 51,345 of JBMHCT010000010.1, read as the reverse complement.
TTTCATTTGGGGTCAATTAAATAAATCAATTCTAAGGAAGGAAAATGGAATTAATATCGACCAAATGTAAGAATTAATCGTTAAAAAACCAGAAAAATTTGATAAATAACCAGAAATTACCTCGATGTGGCGCGTAATAATCTGTCGTTTATAGATGTCCCTAAGCCCTTATTCGGAAGAATTTCAGCTATAATTACATCTAAATTTTGACTATCTAGCTCATGCAATGCATTGTAAAGATTTGAAGTAGCCTCGGACAAATCACCAGTTTCCGATAATATAATTTGATATTCAATTTTGGGATCTTGAAAAGACGCTTTAAAACTTAAAATGCCAATTTTTTTCCCTGAATATTTTTGTATGGTTTCCAAAATATCTTCTGAAAGTACGGTTTGAGTTCTAGGTGCATAATGCTTTTTCAACATTCCAGGGGCATCAGGTTTTTGCTCTTTTGTGTTTTTCACTAAAACTATACCAACCACTTTTTCAATATCCTCTAGAGCAATTGAGCCCAAACGATAAATAATCGGTTCCTCATCTTCAAAACCAATTATTGTAGATTCTATACCGTTTTTGCATGCACCACCATCTAACACCATCTTAATCTTATCCTTAAAATACGCCTCTACGTGTTCTGCGCGGGTAGGACTTATTCTATTAAAAGGGTTGGCGCTAGGTGCTGCAAGTGGAAATTCTAATTGCTTAAGCAACTCTATAGTCAATGGATGATTGGGAATACGCACTGCAACCGTATCTTTTCCTGCAGTTATTACATCTGGAATACTTGCTTTTTTTGGTAATACTAAAGTTAAAGACCCTGGCCAAAACGCTTCAGCTAATAACCTTGCCTTTTCTGGAACATAACGCACTATAGTTTCAAGATATTCCAAATTTGGAATATGCACAATAAGCGGATTGAAAAGAGGGCGTTGTTTAGTTTCAAAAATTAATTTTACAGCTTTTTCACTGAAAATATTCCCCGCTAAACCATAAACCGTTTCCGTAGGTATGGCAACCAGCTCATCATTATTGAGAATTGCTACAGCTTTTGATATGTCTTTTGAAATGATGGACATGCGCTTTAAAAAACGCAGCAAAAATACGTTTTATGGATTATTCTACATTCAAAAACGCACTAAACTGTATGTTTTTTTCTGTATTTAGCAGGAGACATACCATGGGTTTCACCAAACTTTTTAAAGAAAAAGGGCAGGGATTCATAACCGCAAGAAAAACCTATTTGAGACACCGTATCATCGGAGTCAATAAGCATTCTAGTGGCAATATTAACGCGATATTCATTTAGAAACGTAAAAAATGAACGCCCCATCATTTTATTAAAAAATCTTGAAAACGATTGCTCACTCATGTTAACCAAACCAGCTACCTGTTTAAGATATATTTTTTTGCTGTAATTGGCTTCTACAAAATCATGCACCTTTCCTATACGTCTGCTATATTCCGAAGGTAAATCATCTATAAAACTCGCCTCAGATAAGGTAGTGTGCGAACATTTAGAGAGTTCAACCAACAAGGATAACAAGTTTATATATAATCGGTGTCCCTCTAAATCCACAAGTGCCTTAAACTTTGGTAATAACGTAGCAACTTCATCTTTGTTGAAAATGATGCCCTTTGATGCTGTTTTGAGCATATTAAATACAGGGGTAAGTTCTGGCACGTGTGTAAAAATGCCCTTATTCCATTGAATAACTAGAGATTTTGAACGTCCAGTATCTTGAGTTTCGTTCTTCCAGCAGTGTGGCAATTTGGAACGCAATAATACCAATTCCCCGGGTTGATAAGGCCCAACATAATCGCCAATAAATTTGGTACCAAAACTTTCCTCTATATATGTTAATTCGTGTTGAGGATGAAAGTGCCAAGGGGTTTCAAAATTAGTCTTATCATAAATAAAGCCCGTGATACTCTCGTGTCTTTCTAGATGAATGGGTTCAAGAATTGGCTTCATTTATACTCTATTTTGTCGTAAAAATATAAAAAATACTATAAACAATACATAATAGTTTATTTATAAAGCAAAAAAGATAATCAAAGTATTTATATTTATAACAATTTTTGCAAGGCAAGAACTACTAAAGCGTTATGAAAAAAAGTGAATTCCCCGATCCATTCGAAAATGCCAGAGTAAACACTGGTCTTGGGCAAATGGATGATCAAAACGATCCTGTAACTATGCTATTGAGACATAAAGATGTGCGTAAATCGGCACATAATTGGAAAACCTTTCAGTCTGGTGCTGCTCCAGGGCGTATTGTTATCCCTTCAGAAGTAAACATTCGTGATACAAGACAAATTCCTTTTGAGGTAGATCCTCCAATGCATAAAGACTATAGAAATTTAGTAGAACCTTGGTTCAAACGTCCTTTGCAAACTGAATATCAGGAAAAATTAACTAATCAAATACACAATTTATTAGATAGTGTTTTAGACAAGGACAATTTGGATGCTATTGGTGAATTTGCGCTTGTATTACAATCTAGAGCCCTTACACTACTTTTAAATATTCCTTACGAGGAAGCAGAAACATGGATTTCCTGGGGAACACATGTATTTAGAAGCGAAGACACCGCCTTAGATGGCGATAAGGCCGCTATACTATACGATTATATTGATGCAGAAATTGATAAAGCTATTGCAAATCCAGGCAACGATTTATATTCTGTACTCTTAAATTCAGAGGTAAACGGTAAAAAACTAACAAAAGAAGAGGTTAAAGGTGTAATGATTTTAACCTTTGCTGGTGGGCGAGATACTGTAATAAATTTTATTACAAATACGCTTTCTTATTTTGCAGAATACCCTCAATCTCTAGAGCGTTTACGTCAAGAACCAGAAATTATAAATAACACTACAGAAGAGCTTGTGCGTTACTTTTCGCCATTGACCCAAATGGGACGTGTGGTAACAGAAGACACACAAGTTTGTGAATATGCTGCTAAGGCCGATACCAGAATTTCGTTATGTTGGGCTTCGGCAAACCGCGATGCCAATGTATTCGAAAACGCCAACGAGGTGGTTTTAGATAGAAAAGTAAACCCACACGTTGCCTTTGGCTTTAGTCATCATAATTGCTTAGGAGCTACTCACGCTCGTCAAATTATGCGTATTTTAATAGCAGCTTTAACAGAAAAAGTAGGTTCTATTGAAATTTTAGATGTTAAGGAAAACATTGAGGAGCTCGGGGAATTTAAGCGTAAAGTTGGTTTCGATATGTTAAAAGTTAAAATTAATAGTAAATAAAACAATTTGGGCGTTACCCAAAAGGGGTCGGTCTTTCACTACTCGCTCTCTGCGAGGAGCTCAAACAGACCGTTCAATCCCTAACGCGAAATTCGTCTTTATTTCAAATTGAAGAATACAAGCAAATAATAAATTGACAATAAAAAATAATCAGGTATGGCAAAAATAACATTTGTAACAAGCGATGGTAAACACACCACAGTAGAAGGAGACTCAGGATCCGTAATGGCACTAGCTGTTGAAAACAATATAAAAGGAATAGATGGAGATTGTGGTGGTGTGTGTTCATGTGCAACGTGCCATGTTTTTTTAACTCCAGAAGACAAAGAGCGCATTGGTGGTGCTAGTGATATCGAGGAGGATATGCTCGAGCTAGACGACAACGCTAACGAATTTAGCCGCTTAAGCTGTCAACTAGAAATTTCAGACAAACTTGATGGTATCGTGCTTACAGTAGCAAAATAAGTTTTAATAATGAAATCAACAGGTAACAAGACTTGTGTTATTATTGGCGCGAGTCATGCAGGGGTAAATTGTGCCTTTAATTTGCGCAAAGAAGGATGGGAAGGCAAGATAGTAATGTATGACGCAGATCCGCATTTGCCTTACCACAGGCCACCATTATCTAAGGCTTATTTAACCAGCGATGATGGTTTGGATAAAAATCTGTTGAAATCCAAAGAAGCTTACGAAAAAGAGAATATCACCCTTAATCTTGGGGTAAAAGTTGATAATGTTAATCAAGAATCTAAATCAATTACTCTAGAAAACGGAGAAAATGTAGGCTATGACTTTTTAGTATTGGCCACTGGTGCAAGACCAATTATTCCTCCTATTCCAGGGTTGAAAGAAGCAAAAAACGTCTTCCCTCTAAGAACAGCTACTGATGTAACCAATATTAAATCTTGTATTAGTAATTCTACTATTAAAGACGTTGTGGTAATTGGTGGCGGTTATATAGGTTTAGAAATTGCAGCATCCCTTAAAAAACTTGGTGCAAGCGTAACCGTTTTAGAACGTGAAGAACGCATACTACAGCGTGTTACGGCTCCTATTATGTCTTCTTATTTTGAAGAATTACATAAAACCAATGGCGTAAAGATACTTACAGGTAAAAATGTAACAGCCATTGAAACTAGAGGAGACAGCAATACTGTAAACTGTGAGGATGATTCCGCGTTTAACGCAGATATGATAATTGTGGGTGTTGGTATTTTTGTAAATAAAGAGCTTGCTGAAAACTGCGGTGTCACTATCGAAAATGGTATTAAAGTAAATACCCAAGCACAAACTAGCAATACTTCCATTTATGCTATTGGAGATTGCACATTTCATTACAACCCTCGTTTTGATAAGTATGTGCGCTTAGAGTCTGTTCAAAATGCAGTAGATCAGTCTAAAGTTGCAGCAGCCTCAATTTGTGGAAAAGACATTACTTATGATACCATCCCCTGGTTTTGGTCTGATCAGTTTGATGTCAAACTCCAAATGGTAGGGCTCTCAGAAGGTTATAACGACGTTATAAAACGAGAGGAAACAGACGGTAAAAGTTTTTCAGTCTGGTATTTTAAAGATGACAAACTGCTTGCAGTAGATGCCATAAATAACGCAAAAGCTTACGTTTTTGGCACAAAATTTATCAAGGATAGATTGCCAGTAGACAAAGTTAAATTGGCAAATCCAGAGACGCCAATGAAGTTAGGTGAGTTAAAACTTGATTAGCATCGTTTAAGGTATGATCTAATCTATATACTCCGTCTCTAGAAAATAATTTACAATGGCTTCTTTCATGAGAACAGATTGTTCTCCTGCCTTTAAAAACGGTAAAGATTCTAAGGTTTTGTAATGCGGCCAACCCTCTTCATCCACAAAATCTAGCTCATAATAACCATAAGGCGAAAGCAATTTGCATATGGCAATATGCATCAAGTCTAACTTTTGATCTTTTTTAAAACTTCTGTCTAATTGACCAAGTTCTTGAACACCGATTAGGTAGATAATCGCATCCAAATCTAAAATATCCCCATCAGCAAACTGATTCGAAAGTTTATCTACCACCAATTCCCAACGTTCTTTTAATTTTTCGTCTCTTGACACCGTCTAAAAAATTTGAAGTTTCCAATTAAAATTCAAAGTTAACAAACGTTTATTTACTTTTTTGCGTTTAATAGTGTAAGGTTAGAATTTATCTATATTTACAAAAACTAAACAACCATGGCAGTTATTGATATTATTCTTGGCGCTCTTATATTATTTGGTTTAATCCGCGGACTCATGAAAGGGCTTTTTGTGGAAATTGCCTCTTTGGGTGCTTTGATAGCAGGCGTTTATGGCGCTATTCACTTTAGTAATTTTGCTGCCGAATTTTTGATGGAAAAAGTCTCTTGGGACGAGAAATACATTAATATTGTGGCCTTCGCTATTACTTTTGTTGTTATTGTAATTGCTATAGCTTTGGCGGGTAAAGCCTTAACAAAACTAGCGGATTTTGCGGCATTAGGTATTCTAAACAAAATTTTAGGTGGTGTTTTTGGTGCACTAAAAATAGGGCTAATTTTAAGCGTGGTCCTTATAGTTTTTGATGGTTTGAATAAAACCATTCCTTTTGCTAGTGTTGAGGATTTAGAGGATTCGGTTTTATACAAACCTGTAAAATCTCTAGCGCCCACCATATTTCCTAATATCTTGAAAAAGGACGAGAATGGAGAAGAGGAAAGAGAAAAATCAGTTTAATATTTTTCCATCCATTTAAAATAGTCATTATATACCTTATCCTTCTCTTGCCTTATATAGTCTAAGAAAGCCAAGGCTACAGGAGACAAGTTTTTCTTTTTAAGCCAGATTAATTTCCATTGCGATTCCAACGGTAAACCTTTTACGGGAATAATTTTAAGCTCTTTTTGAGATAATTCATTTTTTATACTCAACAAGGATACTACAGACACCCCAATATCTGCCACAACCGCCTGTATTATAGCCTCGTTGGTAGTCAGTTCCAACTTGACTTTAGGTTCAATGTGTTCTTGGGTAAAAAACTGCTGCATGGTAAAGCGCGTACCAGAACCTTCTTCTCTATAGATTAAAGGTATCTTTTTAAAGATGGACTTGTTTTTTAACATATCAGCGTCCAGATCATTATTGGCGGCTGCCACCAAATGCAATTTATTAATCATAATTGGCTCCTCATACAAATCCAAATGCTCTGGACTAACGGTTACCAATGAAAAGTCTACTTCATTTTGCTCTAAATCCTTAATTACGTTTGTTTTATTGGACACATCCATCACTAAATCTACCTGAGGATGTTGTTTTAAAAACCCATTCAAAAAATAAGGCATTACGTAGTTTCCTGTAGACACCACTGAAATTTTCAATTTTCCTGACAATAAGCCTTTAAAAGCATGTGTTTTATAATCTATGGTTTCAACTTGATTCAAAATAGATTCTGCAATTCCATAAATTTCTTTACCAAAATCAGTGATATACAACTGTCTACCAATAACTTCCGTAAGTGGAATATCAAATTGATCTTGAAAATTTTTAAGTTGAATTGAAGCTGCCGGTTGTGTCATATTCAATTCTTCTGCTGCCTTAGTGATGCTTTTGTTCTCAACAATTACACTAAAAACTTTTAGCTGATGTAGAGTGAAATTCATAAAAAGTATTTATGTTTTGAATAACAAATTTAAATAAAAATATATGAATATGATAAAATACTTTTGCACCGACAAAAAAACCTAACCATATGAACATAGATGTACTCATCAGCAATTTAACCAATCCTGTTCTACTATTTTTTATTCTTGGCATTATTGCTACCTGCTTAAAAAGCGACTTGAAAATACCTGAAAACTCCTCCAAATTTATATCACTTTACTTACTCTTTGCCATTGGCTTTAAAGGCGGACAAGAGTTATCGCATAGCGAATTTAATTCTGAAATTTTATACTCTATTATTTTCGCCGTTATACTCTCTAGTATAGTACCAATTTATACATTCTTTGCTTTAAAAAAGAAAGTAGGTGTGCCCAATGCGGGTGCCATTGCCGCCGCCTATGGATCGGTAAGTGCCGTTACTTTTGTTACTGCAGTGTCGTTTTTAGAAAACCAAGGTGTATCCTTTGGTGGACACATGGTAGCCATTATGGCCATAATGGAATCACCAGCCATTATCGTTGGTGTAATTCTCATTATGCTATACGATGCTTCTAAACAGACCGACAAATCCATTGGATCATTGGTAAAACATTCCCTCACAGGTGGTAGTGTTTTAATGCTAATTGGTAGTTTAGCTATCGGTCTTATTGCCGATGCTACTCAAGCCCGAGGTATTGAACCCTTTACCACAGATATTTTTAAAGGCTTTCTATCTCTATTCCTATTAGAAATGGGTATGGTTACTGCAAAACGAATACAAGGCTTTAAAAAGTACGGTTTCTTTTCGTTTGCCTTTGGTATTTTGGTACCATTAATAAATGGATTAATTGTAGCCTATTTAAGTGGGTTTATTACTGAAAGCGCAGGTAACCGTTTGCTATTTGCTATACTTGGTGCAGGTGCATCTTACATTGCGGTACCGGCAACCATGAAACTAGCAGAACCTCGTGCAGATGCTGGTATTTACATACCAATGGCCTTAGGCATAACATTTCCATTTAATATTACACTTGGCATGCCGATTTATTACGCCCTTATCCAAATGGTGTAATATTGACTGCTTAACTATTGAAAAAGAAAAATTAAATACAAAAGCCACCAAATTGCTATTTTGGTGGCTTTTATTTTATGCTTACTTCTGTTTAATCTAAATCTAGAGTGAAGATATCATCTAAATGTTCTGCGCTATCCATCGACACCTTTAAATCTTTAATAATGCCATCTTTTAAGCCATAAACCCAACCATGAACTTCTAATTCTCTATCATCTTTCCATGCTTGTTGCACTATAGAGGTTTTGGCCAAATCGTAAACTTGTGCTTTCACATTAAGTTCTACCAATCTATCAAAGCGCTTTTTGTCATCATCAATCTTTTTTAACTCCGTTTTATTGTCTTTATACACCTCTTTAATATTGCGTATCCATTTATTGATGAGCCCTAAAGACTTATTTTGCATTGCAGCAGCTACACCACCACAACCATAATGCCCGCAAACAATAATATGATTAACTCCTAAATGATTAACCGCATAATCTAAAACACTTAGCATATTCATATCTGTATGCACAACCATATTAGCAATATTTCTGTGTACAAAAAGTTCTCCTGGATGTGTACCCGTAATTTCATTGGCAGGCACCCTACTGTCTGCACAACCAATCCAAAGTACTGGTGGTTTTTGACCCTTGGATAATTCTTCAAAATAGTTTTTATCCTTCTTAGTCATTTCCTCAACCCACTCCTTATTATTGACTAGTAACTGGTTATAATATGTATTTTTCATTGTACGTATTTTGTTGTCAATTTATCAAATATTTTCTATTTCTATATCTTATTCAGCTTAAAAAACTCAATATAGCTATCTGGATTTTTAATTTCACCTGAAGTAGATACTAAGTTTATATCAATATTTCGCTCCTTTGCTTTTAAGGCGAAATCTTCTAAAATTTCAATAATATCATTATCAAGATACCTAGTCTTTCTTACATCCAATTCTAAAAATGAATTTGAAGGCACTTTATCAAGTTCTTTTAAAATAGCACCTTTATTAAAAAAGGTAACTTCTTCAGCTAAGGTCATTTTTATTTTTCCATCATCTACATCTTCACCTTCTTTATGCAAGAAATGTGAATTTTGATAGCTTTTAATAAGAATTATGACAATGCCAACGGCCAAACCTAAGCCTATGCCTTTTAATAAATCGCTAAACACAATACCCAATATAGTAACGATGAATGGCAGCCATTGTTTCCAACCCAAACTGAACATTTGCTTAAATGTTGAAGGTTTAGCCAGTTTGTACCCTACAATAAAAAGTACCGCAGCTAAAACTGAAAGCGGTATCATATTTAATATTTTAGGGATGATGATGACTGAGGTTAACAAGAAAAAACCATGGATGATGGCAGACATTTTAGTGCGCCCACCAGATTGAATATTTGCCGAACTCCTAACGATTACCTGAGTTATTGGAAGCCCTCCAATCATACCAGAAATAAAGTTGCCAGTACCTTGAGCCAACAGCTCTCTATTGGTAGGCGTCACGTTTTTATGTGGATCTAACTTATCGGTAGCTTCAACACACAAAAGTGTTTCAAGAGAGGCCACTAAAGCTATAGTAAAGCCTGTAACCCAAATTTCAGCTTTACCTATAATTTCAAAATTTGGGAAGCTAAACTGCGCTAGAAAACCATCTAATCCATCAGGAACAGGAACATCTACAAGATGATCTTCTGACAGACCCAACGCACCATCTTTGGTAAGTATATAAAATACCACGCCAACAACAACTGCCACTAATGGCCCTTGCACGAGTTGGAAAAATTTACCTTTATTAGATAGTACATTACTCCATAAAATTAAAATTCCTAAGGAAATAAGCGCGATAAGAGTGGCCCCTATATCTACATTACCACTTATAAGCGCATTTAGGGCATTCAATAATTCCGTAATGGTGTTTTTACCATCAACTTGAAGAAATGCAAAATCCCCTTGAGGGTCTTTATCCATTCCAAAAAAATACGGAATTTCCTTTAATATTATAATAATTCCTATTCCCGTAAGCATCCCTTTAATAACCGAAGACGGGAAAAAGTAGCCAATAATACCGAGACGCAACACACCAAATAATATTTGTATAACGCCACCAATAACCACAGCCACCAAGAAATTTTCATAGCCTAGTGAGGTGATTGCAGCTAAAACTATTGCGGCTAATCCTGCAGCGGGTCCACTTACGCCTATGGAAGAGCCACTTAAACTGCCGACGACAATACCGCCAACAATTCCGGCAATTAAACCCGAAAATAATGGAGCTCCACTTGCCAAAGCAATACCTAAACATAGCGGTAGGGCTACGAAAAACACTACTATACTAGCAGGGAGATCCTTTTTTAAATGTTTAAACATGAGATAAATAATTTGTAACCGTTGTACTAATACAAACGGTTTAGTTTGAGTGAAATTTGGTTTGGGTCAATTTAAATTGTTGACAATTTAGGTGGAGGGAAAATCAGTTTAAGATGTGGTTTTTGATACATCTTAAAATAGTACTCCGAATTAACGTCTTCAATATTGAAGGATAGGATTGTTGATGGAGACTTAATATCTAAAACAATAAATTCTATTTCTTTGTTTTTTTCTTGATTCTTTTCTTTTTCTTCTTCTGAAGCAGTATAGAACATAGAAACATCAACCGAATCGTCAAAAACAACCACTATGGAAGGTAATGCTATAGTAATTATAACAACAACGGAAAGTAAGATGGCTACAGCATTTTTAAACATTGCTATACAGTTTGTTTAGAAAACTAAATATAGCATATATTTATTAAGCTTTTAGAACTCCTTTAATATTTTTATATCCTCGGAAGGAATCCACCCTGTTTTACCATCAGATAATTTAATCTTTTTCCAATTATCGACAGTATCAAGCACCTGTACCTTTGTGCCTTCATGCAACCTAAAAGATTCCTCGCTTCTTAAATTTGGCTCTGTTTTTATTTGCGATTCTTGTGCAAATATAATCGCTGGATTGTCCTTTTTATCAATTTGAAACTTATTAAAAGCAAATGCCAAAGTGATGCATATGCCTACTAAACAAACCACACTTGTAATAAAAGCGGCACGCTTTCTTCCCGAAGAATATGAAAAATAATAAACTAATACCAGACCCACATAAAGCAGCACAAAAATTACAGCTACCCAAGCCCAAGTATCAAAACTGAGCATGTTACTTGCATTTTTAATAACTTTTGAAAAACCAACTTCTGGAATTTTATCTATAGCATCAATCGTCATATTATTGGCATAAGACAGATTGTTTTTAACGTCTTTATCATTAGGATTCAGCAGTAATGCTTTTTCAAAATAATAGATACTTGGCGCAATATTATTCAACTTGTAATGCGCATTACCTAAATTATAATACAACTCTGAAGAGTGTTGGCCTGTCTCTAAAACAGCCATGTACTTGTCAATAGCCTCAGCATATTTGCCTTCGTTATACAGCGTATTTCCAGAATCAAAAAGCGTATTGTTTTGTGCATCGACAGCAACTAGACCGAATAGCATAAAAAGTAAGAATAAGAATTGTTTCATCTTAACGTGCCTGTTTATCAATTAAAGAAATTGTTTTTGCCGCTTTATTGTAATCCTCTTGCATAGTTACATTAGTAATTGGCGTATATCGTGCCAATTCGCAATTTTCAAAAATGGCCATAAAATCATTTATAGCATCACTTTCCACCTCTCTTTCTGAAAGTAATTTTTGAATTCTATCCTTACTCAACTCACTTGTTTCAATATGAAGTTTAGCTTTTAAATAATTATGAAGTGCCTTTTCCAATGCTTCATAAAATGCTTCTTTCTTGCCTAATTCTTTCTTTGCCCCTTTTAAATATTTTCGGGCTAATCGGTCTGCTTTTCGTCTTTTGTTTCCAACAACATCAGCATCTCTTGTTGCCTTTTTACGTCTCACAACAATTGCTAAAGGAATGGCAATGAAAGGCCCTAGTAGTAAGCTCCAAAACAACTTGGATTTGAAAAAATATTCTTCTTTAGTTGAAACAAAATTGGTTTTAGTTTTAATAAAAGCGAACTGATTTGAAGACAATACAGGTTGCTTCACACTACTATTTACTGTGTTGGTATTGCCTTCATTAGCAGAATTAACAGGACCATCAAGTACATTGATGACAATCTCATCTGAAGACAAACGTTTATATGATTCTGTCGCTAAATCAAAATAAGAGAATAAAATTTGTGGTAGTGGATACTTCCCTCTGTATTGGGGTACCACCGTATACGTATCTGAAATACTTCCTTGCATTCCTTTGGATGTGGTAGTCACATTCTCGTTATGCTCTGGTTCATACACCTCTAAAGAACTAGGTAAATTTAATTTAGGTAGGTTGAATAATTTTAAATTTCCTTTACCCCTAACCTCAACTTTTGCTTGAAAAGACTCCGTAGCATCTAGTTCTGTTTTAGATGGTGTTACTTTAAATGAAAAATCGCCAACAGCCCCACTAAAGTCTGCAGGTTTACCCGCAGTTGGTAGTGCTTTAACATTTATTGTTCTACTTCCAGCAGATATTGTACGGCTTACTTTAGACATTAAGCGGCTACCAAAAATATCTCGTCTGTTAGTAGGTACTTGTATATCTACATTCAAGCTTAGTGGCTCTAGCTTTAATTCTCCAGTACGCTGAGGATATAATACTGTTTTTCTTAAAACTAAAAACCTATAATCTTCATCTTTGTAAGTAGTATTTTGTGGGCGTTGGCCTTTTGTATCTAAATTTTGACTCCAAAAATCATCATATCTTGGGGTATCAATCTCACGCCAATTAGTAACTGCGGTACTTGCGGCTACGTATAGTTTGTAAACCACTGTAATGGCTTCATTTAAATATGGGTTTGAATTTGAAACCTCAGCCACCAAATGCACTGTATTTAACGCTTTATAATTGGGGTCGTTTACATCGGTTGGCTTATCCACTGCCGCGGTAATTTCTACTTTAACTGGCGTGGTTTTGTAAATTTCTCCGTCTATTTCAATGGTTGCCTGCCCAATAGTTAAGGCGCCTCTTGTTTTTGGTGCTAAAAAGTAACTATAAGATTTCTTAAAGGTTTTTTTTCCGTTTACCCAAGAATAATTAACTGCTTGATTTGGACCTCCAATTACTGTGAAACCATTAAAACTTGGCGGATTGAAATTATCTCCATCTTGATCCATCTCAAAATCAACACGCAGGCGTTCATTTACTCCAAGCTTTTTCTTGCTAACCTTAGTTTCAAATTTTACCTGACCAGATAAAACTGCCGCAGCTAAGAAGCATAAAAGAAATAATATGTGTTTATTTAACTTCATTAATCCTTTTGAATAGCTACTACCAATCTTTTTCAGTTTTTATTTTAATGCCTTTTTGCTTTTCTGCATTCATCTTTTCCTGTACTTTTTGTTCTTGGTTGTTCATTGCCTCTAACAAACTTTTAATTTGTTGGGGAGACAACTGTCCAGGTTTTGGTTGTGGCTTTTGCTTGTCTTCTTTTTCTTTATCTCCTTTATTTTTGTCCTCTTTTTTATCCTCAGGCTTTTTCTCGTCTTGCTTATCTTCTTTATCCTCTCCATCTTTCTTTTCGTCTTCTTTATCTTTCCCGTCTTTATTTTCCTGATTATCTTTTTTGTCGTCTTTATTGTCTTTGTTTTCGTCTTTTTTGTCGTCGCTGTTATCTTTATCCTCCTTATTCTCGTCGTCCTTATTTTCCTCTTCCTGTTGCTTCGCACATTCCTTTGCTAAAGCTAAATTGTAACGCGTCTCATCATCCGAGGGATTGTTTCTCAGTGCACTTTTGTAGGCTTCAACAGCTTCCTTACATTTTTTATTTTTCATAAGAACATTCCCCATATTATGAAATGCTTTATGTTTGGCATCTTTTGATGTTGCTAATTTTGCTGTTTGTTGATGTCTGTATAATGCCTCTTCAAAATTACCTTCCTGGTAATATGAGTTTCCAAGGTTGTACATCCCAGCGACATTGTCTGATTGATTGGACAGCGCCTTTCTATATTCCATCTCTGCCGCAATAAAATCCTCGTCCACTAGTTTATTCGCATCATAAACATAATTATTGGCTTTTTTTTCAGCCAACAATCGCTCCTTATCCTCTTGGGAAAATCCAACAAGCGAAAAACACGATATAATTAAAATAATTAACTGTTTCATGATTACTTAACTTCTTATTCCGAAATTATAAAATGCTCATTTTTATGACGTTAAAAAAATTATAAAAAAGAGACTCTATAAATTTTCATTAAACAGGTTCAACTTCTTTAACCAAGCTGTTTTGCGTTCTAAAAGGAAAACATCTATAAACAAGAAAAATATACCAAAACCTAAAAACCATTGAAACTGATCTTTAAAATCGGCAAACTGTTTCGCTTCAAATTCGGTTTTATCCATCTTGTTTAAAATCTCTCGAATACTTTCAACCACATCATTGGTTATTTTACCATTAATATAGGCACCAGCTGCTTCGGAAGCTATTCCTTTTAAAGTATCTTCATTCAATTTGGTTATTACAGTTTCACCTTGATTATCCTTTTTGTAGCTAACTACAACTCCATTTCGTTTTAATGGGATAGGGCCGCCTTTTAAATCTCCAACACCAATGGTAAATATTCTAATACCTTCTTCATTAGCTTCTTCTGCTACATCAATAGCGGCTTCACTATGATCTTCTCCATCTGAAATTATAATAAGCACCCTATTGGTCTGTTCATCATTATCAAAGTATGTTTTTGATAATTTTATGGCTTCATTTATGGCAGTTCCCTGTGAAGATAACATATCGGTATTCATGTTATTTAAGAACATTTTTGCCGAAGCATAATCTGTTGTAATTGGTAACTGCGGAAATGCTTTACCCGCATAGGCGATAATACCAACACGATCACTTGCCAAATTATTGATGATTTGGGTGACTAATTGTTTGGCCTTTTCCAATCGGTTAGGAGCTATATCTTCTGCCAACATACTTTTAGAAACATCCACCGCAAAAACGATATCCACACCCTCACGTTTCACAGTTTCTAGCTTTGTACCAATTTTAGGATTTACCAAAGCAATGGCTAAACACAAAAACGCTAAACTTAGCATTGTAATTTTTAAAGCGGACTTAAAAACGGACTTATCTGGTGTTAGTTTTTTTAGTAATTCTTTGTCTGCAAACTTCTTTTGCGTTCTGTATTTCCAAAATTGAAGTACCAAAAAAAGCAGTATGATGATGGGGATTATTCCCAACGTCCAAAACCATATTTTTTCATCTAATTGATACATTTCTTCAGTATTCAGTTTGCAGTAGCAATAAACAGTTCCTGCTCATTATATTAAACAAAACTTCTAAAAATTGTAAAGCGCAACAACAATTCAAGAAGCAACAAAAGGCCTGCCAATATTACTAAAGGGCGGTACTTTTCTTCATAGTTGTAAAACTTAAACTCTTCAATTTCGGTTTTCTCCAGCTTATTTATTTCTTTATAAATTTCTTCTAACTTTTGGTTGTTGGTAGCCCTAAAATATTTGCCACCTGTAGCTTCGGCTATTTCCTTTAATAAAGCCTCATCTATTTCAACCTGTATTCTTCCGTATTGAAAACGACCAGTCCTAGGATCAATCGCCACTGGAGATAATGCCATTCCATTTGTTCCTAAACCAATGGTATAGGTTTTTATACCGTACTCCACAGCCAATTCGCTTGCGGTTCTCGGGTCTATAAAACCTGTGTTATTTACACCGTCTGTCAACAAAATAATAACCTTACTTTGTGCTTTACTATCCTTTAAACGATT
This sequence comes from Jejuia sp., assembly GCA_049889775.1. Taxonomy (GTDB): domain Bacteria; phylum Bacteroidota; class Bacteroidia; order Flavobacteriales; family Flavobacteriaceae; genus Jejuia. The sequence continues at coordinate 35,570 of JBMHCT010000010.1, read as the reverse complement.
AACCGATGTTGCCAACCCCATGCCAATTGCGGTACCTCCTTCAATAATTGTGTTATACTTTATGCTTCTTAACGAACGAAGTACAATGGCTTTATCACTTGTAATTGGAGTTTTTGTATAACTTTCTCCAGCATACTCTACCAAACCAATACGATCATTAGGGCGCCCTTTGATAAACTCCGACGCTACATTTTTAAGTGCCTCTAAACGATTGGGCTTTAAATCCTTCGCCAACATACTTGCAGAAACATCTATAGCCATTACAATATCTATACCTCGTGTAGTTTTGGTTTTACTTGAAACATCCACAGTTTGAGGTCTTGCCAGAGCCGTAATCAATAAACCCAAGGCCAAAAGGCGCAGTACAAAAAGCACGTGTTTTAGTTTAGTCAACCAGGAGTTGGTGATTTTAAAGCCTTTTAAACTTGATATTTTTAATTCAGCAGTTTGTTTTTTGTTTTTGAATATGTACCAAATAATTGCCAACGGAAGCAATAGCAACAACCAAAACATCTCTTTATTTAAAAACTCTATTCCTTCTAGCATTAGTACTCCTGAGTTTTAAGTTCAATAGAATTCAAAATTCTTTCAACCATTTCTTTGGCATAAGTGTCATCTGGATATGATATCATTATTTGTTGCACCACATTTTCTGCATTAAAATGAAGCATCACATAATTTCCAGACTGCTCTTTTTTTATGACTTGATCTGACGCTGTTAACGTGCCATACGTTTTTAACCCTTGAGCACCATTAGGTGTGGTAAACTTATCGCGTAATACCGTAATGTTTTTGGCGCCCTGTGCCTCCATACCTGCAATGCTCTTTTCCGAAAGTTCTTTTAAATCAATTTTATTCTCTCCGGCATTTGGTAGAATGGTAGTATTTACCAAAACACTAAATACATCTAGAAGCGTACCATACATAAACGAAGTCGCCTTAACTTTACCTTGCGCTTCTTCAGGTAGCGGAAGTTCAAAACGCTTTAATACTTTTGGCGTTGAAATAGTTATTGGAGGCACCCCATATTGACTGGTTACCCATTCGCCCTCTAAAAGTTCCTTGCTTTCATGACCGATGATGGTATCCTTCACGTAGTCAAAGCCATATTTAAAAGAGAATCCAGCAATGGTAGCAATCAGCAAAAACACACTTATACCAACTGTTAACCATACTTTTTTACGCTTTTGTCTGCGTTCTTGCTCCTCTCTGTATTGCTCATTGAGTAACTTCTCTTCTTCTGATGGTTCTGGAAGCACTTCTTTAACATGATCTATTTCAGTATCAATCGTATTTCTATCTAGTTCAGCTAAGGCAACATCTGGAGAGGATTTGGCAAACTTTACCAAATCTGCTCGCCTTAAAATACTTTCCAAGTTTTTGATGGTATCTGTACTTAAATCAATTTGATTACCATCTTTTAGCAGACGCAGTTTACTGATTAATTCGTCCGTTGTACTTTCTAACGAATGATCGTAAACTTTTTCGTCGAGGTATTTTCGAATGATTAAAGTCAATTCAGAATAATAATCCTTTAACTGCTCATGTTCTAAATAATGACTTTCGTCCAGTTTTTTAAGCGCTAATTTTGCACGATCGTAAGGCGGTAACAGTGCTATTTTTTCATCTTCAGATAATGGCTTTTCGCGCCAAATAAACCACCACAAAAGTACTGCTACAATTCCTAGAATAAGGAGCGTAACAAGCAGGTATTTCCACCAATTACCACCACGCTTTTTAACTTCAATTATGGGTTTAATATCGTAAAGCCCCTGTTTTGTGGTATCGACCACAATATTATTCACCTCAACCTTTAGCGAATCTGTAAAGAAGGTCTTATCGCCAACTACAATTTTCTGTCTAGGAATAGTATATGCCCCAGAATCAAATTGCGTTAAACCATACTTTTTAATAAGGTTAAATTTTGCATTTTTCTTAACCGTGTCTGTCGCATAAGATTCTATCATTTCTAGAGGTGCAAAGGTTTGCCCTTCCGGAAAAACGACCAAATTTGTAGTGTCAGTTTCAACTTCGACTTTAAAGGTGATCTGCTCTCCTATTTTTATGGATGTTGAATCGATCGAAGAGGTGACTTGGGAAAATGAAATAAATGATAGAAGACAGAAGATAGAAGACAGAATTAAGCTTGAAGCTTGAAGCTTGGATCTTGAAGCACTCTTAACCATTATCTTATATTTTCTAAACATTCTTATTTTCATACTTAAATCTTCACACTTCCAACTTCACACTTCGTACTAGTTATCCTCTTCGTTTAAAATACCCCAACAACTTTTTTACATAACTTTCGTCTACGCGACAATCGATAGTTCCTGCTCCAGATCTTGAAAAGGTGTCTTTATAATAGCTCACCTTATCTCTATAGAATTTTGCGTAGTTGTTTCTCACTTTTTTAGAAGTGGTATTTACCAACATTAATTCGCCAGTTTCTTCATCTTGCATTTGTACTATACCAAGATTTGGAATTTCTTCCTCACGTTTATCGTATACTCTAATTCCGGTTACATCATGTTTGCCAGAAACAATTTTCATAGTGCGCTCGTAATCGTCAGCAATAAAATCAGACAACACAAAAACGATTGTCTTTTTCTTCATTACATTGGTTAAGAACTTTAATGCTTCTGCAATGTTTGTTTTTTTACTTTCTGGTTCAAACTCAATTAACTCGCGAATAATTCGTAATACATGAGAGCGCCCTTTTTTTGGAGGGATAAATAATTCTATTTGGTCAGAAAATAAAATCAAACCAATTTTATCATTGTTTTGTGTTGCTGAAAATGCTAGTGTTGCCGCAATTTCAGTGACTACCTCATTTTTAAATTGCTGCTCTGTACCAAATAGCTCAGACCCTGAGATATCCACCATAAGCATCATGGTAAGTTCTCGCTCTTCTTCAAAAACTTTTACAAAAGGTTCATTGTAGCGTGCGGTAACATTCCAATCTATACTTCTTACATCGTCCCCAAACTGATATTGACGCACTTCACTAAAGGTCATACCGCGTCCTTTGAAGGTAGAGTGGTATTCGCCTCCAAAAATATGATCAGACAATCGTCTTGTCTTGATCTCAATTTTGCGTACTTTCTTTAGTAATTCTTTAGTATCCATCTATTCAGTAAACAGTTTTCAGTCTCAGTTTCCAGTTATCAAATGGTTGAGTCTTTAGTATTCAGTAGAGTAAGCAACTGCCTATTGCCACCGCGCACTGTAAACTTTTTAAGGAACCTCTATCTCGTTGACAATTTTGTTAATGATGTCTACAGATGTTACGTTTTCAGCTTCAGCTTCATACGTAATACCAATTCTGTGACGCAACACATCATAAACAACTGCACGAATATCTTCTGGAATGACATAGCCGCGACGTTTGATAAATGCGTAACACTTAGCCGCAGTAGCCAAATTGATACTTCCACGAGGCGAAGCTCCAAAAGAAATTAATGGTTTTAAATCTGTAAGTCTATATTTTTCGGGATATCGTGTAGCGAAAATGATATCTAAAATGTATTTCTCAATTTTTTCGTCCATGTAAACCTCACGCACCACATCTTGAGCCGATAAAATTTGCTTTAATGACACCACAGGATTTACTTTTTCGAAAGCACCTTTTAAATTGGCTCGAATAATCAGTTGTTCCTCTTCAAGTTTTGGATAATCAATAACCGTTTTCAACATGAAACGGTCAACCTGCGCTTCTGGCAAAGGATATGTTCCTTCTTGTTCTACAGGGTTTTGGGTTGCCATAACCAAAAATGGTTTATCTAAAGTGAAGGTATCATCACCAATAGTAACTTGCTTTTCCTGCATGGCTTCTAAAAGTGCCGACTGCACTTTTGCTGGCGCCCTGTTAATCTCATCTGCCAGAACAAAATTGGCAAATATTGGCCCCTTTTTAATGGAGAAATCGTTCTCCTTCATATTATAAATTAAAGTACCCGTAACATCAGCGGGTAATAAATCTGGTGTAAACTGAATTCTACTAAAACTTCCATCTACCGCTTGCGCCAGCGTATTAATTGCTAACGTTTTTGCTAAACCTGGAACACCTTCTAATAAAATATGCCCGCGTCCTAAAAGACCAATAAGTAGGCGTTCTACCATGTGCTTTTGCCCAACAATAACCTTATTCATTTCTAAGGTTAATAAATCTACAAATGCACTTTCTTTTTCAATTTTCTCGTTTATAGACTTAATATCAATAGTACTCGTTTCTGACATCATTTTTAAGTTTTAAGCTTTAAACTTTGAGCTCGTTTTTTGAGTATCGCAAAATGTAAAATTTTTATTTTAAACCTGTTAAAAATTGGTTAAAAAAATTCTGAAAACACTATGACACCTGACTTTAACCAATTTTTATGATAAGGTTTTCTTAATTGTTCCAAGTAGTGAATAACTATTAGATAAATCTCCAAATAATTAAAATGGAAATACTAGTCTTTTAGGTATTTTTAAGCTGAAATAAATCAACTAGAATGAAAAAAACCGCATTCATTACGGGAGCAACAAGTGGTATCGGAGAAGCCACAGCCTACGAATTTGCCAAAAACGGTATAAGGCTTATACTCTGTGGTAGACGACTTAATCGATTAAAAACAATTCAAGAAGCTTTGGAACGATTAACAGATGTTCATATTTTGAATTTTGATGTAAGAGATCGACAAGCCACTCGCGATGTCATTACCTCATTACCCAAAGATTTTAAGCAAATAGATATTTTAATTAATAATGCTGGTAATGCCCATGGTTTAGACCCCATACAGGAAGGAAGTTTGGATGATTGGGATGCGATGATGGACATTAATGTAAAGGGGTTGCTTTATGTGAGTAAGGCAATCATTCCGCAGATGACCGAACGCAAATCGGGACACATAATTAACATTGGGTCTTCTGCAGGCAAAGAAGTTTATCCCAAAGGTAATGTGTATTGTGGCAGTAAGCATGCGGTTTTAGCCATTACAGAAGGTATGCGTGTTGATTTAAATCCGTTTGGAATAAAAGTAGGCGCAGTAAACCCTGGGTTGGTAGAAACTGAGTTTTCTCAAGTGCGTTTTAAAGGTGGGGAAGAAGCCGATTCGGTTTACACAGGTTTTAAAGCATTACAGGCTAAAGATGTAGCCGAAGTTATTCTTTTTGCGGTTACTAGACCACCGCATGTTAATATTGCCGATGTTTTGATGTTTTGTACGGCGCAGGCTAATTCAACCACAGTTAAAAAAGAATTTTAAATTAGATTCCTGTTTCCCCAGGAAGTTGCTATGATCAATAAACGCCTACTTATTAAACACCTTTTAGCTCATAACGATGAAAACAGTTTTTATGATAAAAAACGAAAAATTGATATCAGCCAAAAAGAAGGAAAAGCAAAATTTTTAAAGCACATTTGTGCGCTTTCAAATAGTAATCCAAACAACAATTCGTATATCGTTATTGGGGTTGAAGATGAAGACAACAAAATTATAGGCGTAGATTTTTTTGATGATAGTAAAATTCAAAATCTTATTAATGCTTATTTAACAAATCCGCCTATTGTTCAGTATGAAAACATTCCTTTTCCGCATTTACCAGACGATAAAGTAGTTGGACTAGTTACCATACGCCCCATTGGAAAACTTACTGCTCTAAGAAAAAATATTTGGAAATATTACGGCGGTTCAGTGTTCTTTAGAGATGGGAGTATAAGTATGCCCAAAGTATTTGAAAGCGACATTAAGGATCTAAATTCCAAAATTGTGGAAGCCATCGAACGCAATGCACAAAACAATATTGAGCATACTTTAGATGGCGTAATGGCATTTATGACCAAGGGCAAGGACTTTAATGCGCAATATAGAGTATTTAAAGAGTATTTTGTGGTCTGTTGGGCAGGACAAAAGAAAACGGTGAAAAACGAAGTGTTTTATTCTCGCGTTGATATTGAATTGATAAATGAACAAGTGCGATTGTTTTTTTCTGCTTTAGATGAAGTTTCCATAAAAATTACCGAGAACACCTTCGAAATAATTGAGTACGTTAACCTCGGATTTCAAAAGAGCTTTAAATATTATCCTTTAGAGGAAACTATTATTCAATTTCAGGATAACGCCAATTATACCATTGAAACCAAGCTGTTGTTTGATCCTCCTAAATTCAATAAAAAAACACTCTTTCACATTTATAATACAAATAATGCACTACTGGAAAAGTTAAAAAAAGGCTTGAAATTAACAGAGCCTGAAATATTGGATTTAAACAATTTACCCTCAACATACCTTATTTGTTACCTAAACGATTTTGAAAAGGCTATTGATAAGCTACAAGAAAGTAAGGCTTATCTTAAAAGTTACAATGAAACCGTTTATAAACTATACAAAGAAACTGTCAGAATTTTGAGAAAAGTGAAATACAACTGATAAATAATGTAATTTACCTAAAAGTTAGCATTACGGTTTTGCCGTAAGCAAAAAAGATTTATGTTTGTCTTGCTATTAATCATTTAAATAAACCTTGTGCTCCAAATCGACAATCAGAGTCAAGGTTTTTTTTTGCGCTAAACTTGCCTCTTTAAATTCTTGATCAAACCTCCTTAATTATTTCATTTTTAAATAATTACATTAAAATTAGTTTTAATTGGCTAATCTATTTTAAATTGTACATTTGCACCCAATAACATATTTCTTTAACCTTAAATAATTAGTATAGCATGCAACTGTACAATAAATTAAGCGCAGAAGAAAGAAGAGCATTAATCGAAAAAGCAGGAAAAGATCGATTAACCTTATCTTTTTACCAATACGCGCACATTCAAAATCCACAAGAATTTAGAGATCAACTATTCATCGTTTGGGATAAACTAGACGTTTTAGGCAGAATTTACGTAGCTAATGAAGGCATTAACGGCCAGTTATCTCTTCCCGCAGATAAATTTGAAGCATTCAAAAATCATCTAGACACCATCGATTTTCTAAAAGACATTCGTTTAAACATTGCGGTTGAACAGGATAACATGTCTTTCTTAAAATTGAAGGTAAAAGTACGCCATAAAATCGTAGCTGATGGCTTGAATGATGACACATTCGATGTAACAAACAAAGGTGTTCATGTTGGCGCAGAAAAATTCAACGCTCTTATTGAAGACAAGGATACCGTTTTGGTAGATATGCGTAACCACTACGAAAGCGAAATAGGGCATTTTAAAAATGCCGTTACGCCAGACGTGGATACTTTTAGAGAATCTCTTGATATTATTGAAGACGATTTAAAAACACACAAAGAAGATAAAAACCTTGTTATGTACTGTACTGGAGGCATCCGTTGCGAAAAAGCCAGTGCATATTTTAAACATAAAGGTTTTAAAAACGTTTTTCAACTTGAAGGTGGCATTATCGAGTACACAAGACAGATAAAAGAGCAAAACCTTGAAAATAAATTCATAGGTAAAAACTTTGTGTTCGATGAGCGTCGTGCTGAAAAAATTAGCGAAGACGTTATTGCGCAATGCCATCAATGTGGCGCTCCTTTTGATGTGCATACCAATTGTGCCAACGATGCATGCCATTTACTTTTTATACAATGCGACACCTGTAAAGAAGAAATGGATAATTGCTGCTCTACCAACTGTAAAGAGATAAATGCTTTACCATTTGAGGAGCAAAAAGCGTTACGAAAAGGACAAGGTAACAGCAATGATATCTTTAAAAAAGGACGTGCAGATTATTTGCCTTACAAGAAGGATTTAAGGAACATTTTTGAGGTTTTGAAGAAAAAATAGACCCTTCAATACAAAATCTGTTTTAAAATCGTTCTTTTTCAAAACTTATAATAGTCTTATATTTACATTCGTAAACATTTTTTGGTGTTTATAGAGAATCAGGTATGAATCTTCATTCGTAATAATTTAATTATTAACGAATTCAACATATAACATATGGCTTGCGCAAGTTGCTCAACTAAAGATGGCTCTCCAAAGGGCTGCAAAAATAATGGTACTTGTGGAACGGACAGTTGTAATAAGTTAACCGTTTTTGATTGGTTATCCAATATGTCTCTTCCAAACGGAGAAAAACCCTTTGATTGGGTTGAAGTACGTTATAAAAACGGCAGAAAAGACTACTATAAAAACTCTGAGAATTTAACCCTCAGTATTGGAGATATTGTTGCTACACAAGCACAAGCAGGTCATGATATTGGTATGGTTACCCTTACGGGGGAATTGGTGCGTGTACAAATGAAGCGTAAAAATATTGCACCAGAAGGTGATGATATTTTAAAAATATACCGAAAAGCGACTCAAAAAGATATTGATATTTGGCAAAAAGCACGTGATCGTGAAGAGCCTATGAAGGTTAAGGCGCGACAGTTTGCTATAGATTTAAAACTTCAGATGAAAATATCTGATATCGAGTTTCAAGGTGATGCCAGTAAAGCTACATTTTATTATACTGCCGAAGAACGTGTAGATTTTAGAGAGCTGATTAAAGTTTTTGCTAGAGAATTTAGAACGCGTATTGAAATGCGACAGGTTGGTTTTAGACAAGAAGCCTCTAGATTGGGCGGTATTGGCTCTTGCGGACGCGAATTATGTTGCTCTACTTGGTTAACCGATTTTCGTTCGGTAAGTACCTCAGCGGCGCGATATCAACAGCTTTCTCTTAATCCACAAAAACTGGCAGGACAATGTGGTAAGCTTAAATGTTGTTTAAATTATGAATTAGATACGTATTTGGATGCGCTTAAAGATTTTCCAAAAACCGATGTAAAACTTCAAACTGAAAAAGGAACGGCTGTTTGCCAAAAGACTGATATTTTTAAAGGCCATATGTGGTATGCCTATGAAGGCGAATGGATGAATTGGCATAAAATTACCTCTGAACAAGCCAATGAAATTATTGCCTTAAATAAGCAAAATAAAAAAATTGTGAGTCTTGAAGAATACGCATTAGATTTAGCTGAGGACACTAAAGTTGAGTTTGAAAACGTTGTGGGACAAGATAGTTTAACACGCTTTGATAGTCCAAAACGCAATAGAAAACGTAGAAATAATAGACGCAAAGGAAATCAGAACAAGCAAAACACAGCGTCTACCCAAAAATCAAATCAAAATAAAAGAAGAAGAAATACCAAAAGAAAACCTCAAAATGCTAAAAATAATCAGAAATAGTTTTTTAGTAGCTTTAGCACTTTTCTTTGCTGTTTCTTGTGATCAAAATCGAGTTTTCGATACGTATAAATCTGTACCCAATCAGTGGCATAAAGATTCTATTATCTCATTCAAATTGAATGCTCCAGACACTGTAAATCCCTATAATTTATTTGTGGGTTTAAGGAATACAAACGCTTACAAATACAATAATTTATTCTTGATAGTGGAAATGAATTTTCCTCATGGTAAAACCATAAAAGACACATTAGAATATAGAATGGCAGAACCTTCTGGTAAGTTATTAGGCACTGGTGTTACTGACACCAAGGAAAATAAATTGTGGTATAAAGAAAATGTGGTGTTTAACGAAGCGGGCGAATATGAAGTAAGTATACAACATGCCATGAGAGAGCATGGTAAAGTAAACGGTATTATCAATTTAGAAGGTATTACCGATGTAGGTTTTAGAGTTGAAAAACCATTAATGAGCAATTAGTTATGGCAAAAGCAAAAAAAGAAGCAGCAACTACCACCACTAACTTTTCTAAATATATAAGATGGTTTTGGATTCTTTTTCTAACAGGAATAGTTTTGGCTATACTTCCATTTTTACTTGCTTCTTGGGGTGTTTTAGGTGAAATGCCAGACCACACGCAATTAGAAAACCCTAAAACAAATCTAGCAACTGAGATTATATCTTCGGATGGACAGACTTTAGGTAAATTTTATTTTAATGATAACAGAACCCCTGTTGGTTATGATGAGTTATCTCCGTATTTAGTAGATGCACTTATTGCTACTGAAGATGCTCGTTTTCATGATCATGCAGGCATCGATGCGAGAGGAACTTTAAGAGCATTTTTCTTTCTTGGAAAGCGAGGGGGAGCTAGTACTATTTCTCAACAGTTAGCCCGACAATTATTTATAGGAGTGCGGGATAGAAATAACACAACCAACGCCATTTTTCAAAAAATTAAAGAATGGATTATAGCTACACGTCTAGAACGGCAGTATACAAAGGAAGAGATTATTGCGCAGTATTTCAACATCTATGATTTCTTAAATAATGCTGATGGTATAAGGAGCGCTGCTAGTATTTATTTTGATAAAGAACCTAAAGAGTTAGATTTAAAAGAATCTGCAATGTTGGTTGGAATGTTTAAAAACGCCTCTTATTTCAACCCTTTACGTAATCCAATAGAGGTCAAAACAAGAAGAAATGTTGTTTTGGCTCAAATGTTCAAGTACGATTATATTGACGAGCAAACCAAAGATTCTCTACAAAAAACAGAATTAGATTTAAAATATACGCCTCAGTCTCACCGTCACGGAATAGCTACTTATTTTAGAGAATACCTAAGAAGATTTATGAAAGATTGGACAAAAAAAGAGGAAAATAGAAAACCTGATGGCTCAAAATATAATATTAATAGTGACGGCTTAAAAATTTACACCACCATAGATTCGCGTATGCAGAAGTATGCCGAAGATGCAGTGCAACAGCATATGCCAAGGTTACAGGCCGAGTTTTTTGTACAAAATACACCTGCCCGAAATCCAACTGCACCATTTTTAGAATTAGAAAAAGAAGAAATTGAGGCTTTGATGAAACGGTCTATGCGTCAATCTGAACGTTGGCGGCATATGAAATACGATTTGAAAAAATCTAATGAAGAAATTATTGCATCGTTTAAAAAGCCAGTTCCTATGTCCGTTTTCACATGGAAAGATGGTCAACCAAGTGAGATTGATACTGTCATGAAGCCTTGGGATTCTATGCGCTACTACAAATCTTTTTTAAGAACAGGTATGATGTCTATGAATCCAAGAACTGGTCATGTAAAAGCATGGGTTGGTGGTATGGATTACAAGCATTTTCAGTATGATATGGTAAAACAAGGTAAACGTCAAATAGGCTCAACGTTTAAACCTTTGGTGTATACAGCGGCTATTGATCAATTGCATTTTTCACCTTGTGACGAATTTCCAGACACACCATTTTGTATAGAAGCCAATAAACACGGAAACCCAGAAGCGTGGTGCCCAAAGAATTCAAATGGTGATACAGATTATGGTGGTACAAGAAGTTTAAAAAATGCACTTGCAAACTCCGTAAATACAATTACTGCACGTCTTATTGATAAGGTCGGTCCGCAAACTGTTGTGAATCTCGCTAAAAATCTTGGTATTGAATCGGAGGTGCCGCCAGTGCCATCAATAGCTTTAGGAACTCCAGATATTAGTGTTTATGAAATGGTTGGTGCTTATGGCGCTTTCGCTAACAAAGGCGTATACACAAAACCTGTAATGGTAACGAGTATTGAAGATAAAAATGGTACAATTCTTTACCAATTTAAGCCCGAAACACGTGATGTATTGAGTGAAGAAACCGCGTATGTCGCAGTAAAACTAATGGAAGGTGTTACTCAAGTAGGTTCGGGAGCACGATTGAGAGGTAAAGGAGCAGATTCCTATAGAGCTGATTACAGAGAAGTAGTGACGGGTTATCCATATGAATTTACAAATCCAATCGCTGGAAAAACAGGAACTACACAAAACCAAAGTGATGGTTGGTTTATGGGTATGGTCCCTAATTTAGTTACTGGTGTATGGGTAGGCGGTGAAGACAGAGCAACTCATTTTAGAACAATTACTTATGGACAAGGAGCCGCCATGGCTCTACCAATTTGGGGTGTTTACATGAAAAGTTGTTATGCTGACGAATCTCTAAATATTTCGAAAGAGGAATTTGAAGAACCAAAAAGTTTATCCATCGTTGTAGACTGCTCTGAAGCTAAAGGAGATACGGTAATAGAAGATGATGATAAAGACGACGAAGTTCCTGAAGACTTAGACTTTGGATAAAATTATGTAATACCTTTTGCAAATTCAATAAAAAATTGAACCGATTCTGGATTTCGCATCGCATCTAAATTAATCGATTTTTCAATTGGCATCTTTAATAAAATCTTTTTAATGGGCGCTTCCATTTTTTTGCCACTTATAGTATAAGGAATATCTGCTACCTCAATAATTTCATCTGGAACATGCCTTGGAGAATAATCTGTTTTTAATTGTGAATTAATAGATTTTTTTAGAGTTTCAGTAAGTTCAAAGCCTGATTTCAATTTCACAAACAAAGGCATGTAGTGTTTGCCTTTTTCTAGCTCCAAATTGATAATTAAAGCATCTTCAACTGCATCTATTTTATTTACAGCGCTATATATTTCACTAGTTCCTATTCGTATCCCATGCCTATTTAAAGTAGCATCAGAGCGCCCATAAATAGTGAGCCCTTTGGTTTTAGAATTTATTTTTATGAAATCGCCATGTCTCCATTTGCCTGGGTAGTCTTCAAAATAAGACGCTTTGTAACGGGCATTATTCTCATCATTCCAAAAGTAAATAGGCATTGAGGGCATGGGTTTATCAATCACCATCTCTCCTAATTCGTCTTCAATAGGATTACCCAAATCATCTAAAGCATATAAAGACACCCCTAAGGCACGACATTGAATTTCTCCAGAATAGACATCGTAAAAAGGAGAACCGCCTACAAATGCCGTACATACATCGGTACCGCCAGCCATGGAACACAACCAAACATCTTCTTTTATAGCTTCATATACATAATTAAAAGCTTCGGCAGGTAAGGGCGCGCCCGTAGAACTGATAGATCTTACAGTGTTCAAATTATACTGCTGCTTAATGTTTAATTGCTGTTTCATATTTGCAACCAAAAACGGTGCGCTAGTACCAAAATGATTAATTTTTAAATCATCAGAAAACTGCCATAATGCATCAAACGATGGGTATGTGGGGCTCCCATCATACAACACTATAGAGGCGCCCATTAAAAGGGCTGACTGTAAAAAATTCCACATCATCCAGCCAGTGGTTGTGAACCAAAAATAACGTTCACCGTCATGAATATCATTATGAAAGGCCATATACTTAAAATGCTCTAGTAAAATGCCACCGTGAGAATGGACTATTGCCTTTGGTAGACCAGTGGTACCAGAAGAATATAACACCCAAATAGGATGGTTAAAATCTACAGGTTGAAATACTAACTCTTCGCCTTTTTTCTCAAAAATAGTGTTGATATTGATGCATGTTTCTGGAAAATTTCCCCTCACATTGGTATTCAAATAAGGCAATATAATTACACTTTCAAGTGATGGTAACGCCTCTGAAATAGCATTTACAGTTTCACTTTTATCATACGGTTTGCCATTGTAATAATAGCCATCTACAGCAATAAGCACTTTTGGTTCAATTTGAACAAAACGATTCGCAACACTTTCTGTACCAAAATCTGGGGAAGTACTGGACCAAATAGCTCCAATGGCATTTACTGCTAAAAAACATATGGTCGCTTCTGGCACATTAGGCAAAAAAGCCACCACTCTATCTCCTTTTGTTATGCCTATTGAAGTTAAATATGCCCTCATTGAAGCTACTTTTTCTTCAAGTTCTAACCAAGTTAGCTCTCTATATAAACCGCTTTCATTTCTAAAATATATTGCTGTTTTGTTGGGCTGTGATTTCCGAAAAATATGTTCCGCATAATTTAGGGTTGCACCTTCAAACCATTTGCAATTTGGCATCTGATAAGAAGAGAGTACTTTGGAATAAGGTGTATGAAATTTTATTTTGAAATAGGTCCAAATAGTCTCCCAAAATAGCTCAACATCATCTGTAGTCCATTGCCATAATTCATGATAGGAGCCAAAAGATAGACCGTGAGTTTCTCTTAACCAATTACGATAGGCGTGTAAATGACTACTTTTTTTAAATCGTTCTGAACTCTCCCAAAGCTTTTCCATCTGAAATAAATAGGTTTCCCTCTCAAAGATAAAGATTTAAACAACTTCAAAATTCAGAATTATACTATGGTTTCATAAATCAAAATATAGATAAAAAACAGCCAAATGTTAAAATAAAATACATTTTGTCGATTTTATGTGTTTTTAATCTGATTTTTTGAAGAAAAAGTAGATATTAGTACTCCCAAATCAACATAATGATTATAGATTTTCCCCCAAATCTATCATAAACTTAAAATTTTAGATATGGTTCCAAATCTACCTGAACAACCTACAAAAAAAGAGAGTAAATTTAGAGAAACTTTAAACGAGCAAATACGCTTTGTTAGAGGTTTTATTTACCTCACCAAAAAGATTTTTATGTTATAGTAATTAAAAATCGGCTTGATTTTATAAGAACTTGCTTTTAAATTTAATTTCAAATTTTTAAGCAAGTTTTTCTTTTAACGCCCCTTTGGAATAGCAGCAATTAACTTTTTGGTATACGTTTTTTGGGGATCAGCATAAATGGCGTCGGCATCTCCAAGTTCCTCAATTTTTCCTTGATTCATTACTAAAAGTTGATCTGCCATGTATTTCACCACAGCCAAATCATGCGAAATAAAAATATAGGTGAACCCAAAATCTTCCTTCAGTTCATTTAACAGATTCAACACCTGCGCTTGAACGGAAATATCAAGCGCAGAAACAGACTCATCACAAACTATCAGTTTCGGCTGTAATGCAATGGTTCGGGCAATACCGATACGTTGACGCTGTCCTCCTGAAAATTCATGTGGATAGCGATTAAAGTAGTCTTCTGATAAACCAACACGATGCAAAATTTCAATAACTTTTTCCTTTCTTTCTGCATCAGAATTATATAGCCCATGCACTTGCATGGGTTCCTTTATAGCCTTTCCAACAGGAATTCTCGGATTTAAGGAAGCGAATGGATCTTGAAATATAATTTGAATGTCTTTCCTCAGTTTTCTGGTTGCTGTTTTTGAAAGATTTATAATGTCTTTACCTTTATACAAAATAGTACCTGCAGTGGCTTTATCTAACTGAAGAATGGCATTACCCAAAGTAGATTTACCACACCCAGACTCTCCTACCAAACCAAGAGTTTCACCTTCGTACAATTTAAAACTTACCTTGTTTACAGCTTTAAATATCTCAGGTTTTGAAAACCAACCTGCTTTTGAAATATACTCCTTTTCAACATTTACCACTTCCAACAAAGGTAGTTTCTTGTACAAAGCCTCGTGCTTTTTTTTACGCGCTTCAGGAGTAACAATATCCGCTTTTGTAGTACCGTTCAAAAAATCTTGAATGGTTGGTAGCACCTTTAAACGCTCGTCTAAAGAGGGGCGCGAATTTATCAGTGCTTTTGTATAATCTTCCTGCGGATTTTCAAAAATATCTGCAATTGTACCTTGTTCCACGATTTTACCTTTGTACATCACCAACACCCTATCTGCTATCTCAGAAATCAACGCCAAATCATGCGTAATAAAAAGAATACTCATTTTGGTTTCTTCTTGTAATTCCTTCAAAAGGTTTACAATTTCCTTCTGAACCGTTACATCTAATGCGGTAGTAGGTTCGTCTGCGATTAAAATATCAGGTTTGCAAGCAATAGCCATGGCAATCATAACACGTTGCTTTTGTCCACCAGAAATTTCATGCGGATAAGATTTGAAAACACGGTCTAAATTCGGCAATTTTACCTTTTCAAAAAGCGAAAGTACCTCATCTTTTATTTCTTTTTTAGATAAGTTTGTATGCTGTTGTAAAATTTCTTCAACTTGCTTTCCACACATCATTGAAGGGTTCAGGGAACTCATGGGTTCCTGAAAAATCATAGCGATTTTTTTTCCTTGAATGTTTTGAAATTGTTTATTTGAAAGCGTAGTTAAATCTTCACCTTCAAATAAAATACTCCCGGAAGAAATTTTGGATATGCGCTTGGGTAATAATCCTAAAATAGCTAATGAAGATACCGATTTTCCCGATCCAGATTCTCCAACAATACCTAATATCTCATTTTTATATAATCTATATGAAATATCATGAATAACTTGATTACGATTGAACGCTATAGAAAGCTCTTTAATTTCGAGAACGGAAGATGTAATTAGCGTATCGGTTTTCATCAATCAAATATACTAAATAGTACAATGCATTTTTGTTGCTTGATAGTATAATCCTTGGTGTTGGTAAGCCTATTCCCTATACTAAATATGGTTTTACCATAAATTTCTCAATATAACGAAAAGAGATGCCAAAAAACTTGTTAGGAATTAAAAAAACCTTTTACTTCCCTTCATTAACAAAGGCTTTTTTAAACAACTATACTAAGAAAAGACTAAAAATTGGGTAAGATTAATAGCAAACAATTACTCGAAAACTAGAGTCCAGATATTATTTCTGGACTTTTTTTATATCTGAATAATTTCTTCATCATCAAGTAACGCATCACCTCGTAATCTTAAGAAGATTTGCGCCACTGCAATGGTATCTTTTTCGCAATAATTAATTATTCGGTCTATATTGCCTTCTTCATAATACACACCATAAACTTCGCTGCCATCTATATCATCTTTAGGCGAAGGAACCCCCAGAACATTGGTCAATAGTTTTAAAGAGGTATAGGTTTTATAATCGCCAAACTTCCATAACTCTAAGGTATCTAAATGTGGAACCTCCCAAGGTTTTTTCCCAAAAAGGTTTAGTTTATAAGGCAGTTCTATATTATGAATAATCATTCTACGTGCAATGTATGGAAAGTCAAACTCCTTCCCATTGTGGGCGCATAACAAATGTTTGGATTGACTAAAGTGTGTTATGACTAAATTTTTAAAATCTTTAAGAATGGTGATTTCATCGCCATAAAACGACGTGACTCTAAACTTTCTAATATCACCTTGATAATTAAAATAGCCTACGGAAATACAAATAATTTTACCAAATTCTGCCCAAATACCTGCACGGTCATAAAACTCCTCTGGTGTAAACTCGTCCTTTCTTTGATATTGGGTTTTACCCGCCCAAAGAGATTGTTTGGTGTCGTCTAAATCAGAAAAATGTTGTGTTTCTGGAACGGTTTCTATGTCTAGAAAGAGTATGTTTTCGAGGTTGAGTTTGCTAATCATTTTGCATCATTTTATAAGCTTCATCAATATAAACTGTAATGTCATCTGTAAACGTAGCCACGGCATCACCCGCTCCTTTTTTGTGCCCCAGTCTAACAATAATAACATTGTCTTCAGGTTCTACAATTACATATTGCCCTAAATGCCCACGCATCAGAAAAAAGGCTTTCTCTCCTACAGACTTTAGCCACCAACCATAACCGTAAACATCGCCGTCAGGATAAACTGGTTTTAGGGATTTTGTTACAAATGTTGAATCTAAAATCTGCTTCCCATTCCATTTGCCATAGTCTTTATACAGTTTACCTAAACGCGCAAAATCTTTGGCGTTACTGGCAATACAACAATAGGCCTTTACCAAATCGTGTGCTTCACTATCCACTTGCCATAGTGTGGCATTTTCACACCCCAAAGGTTTCCAGAAGCTTTCTGTTAAATAATCATAGAGTTTTTTACCTGTAGCTTTTTCAATAACCATAGCTAGCATTTGCGTATCGCCACTGGCATATTTAAAAGACTGCCCAGGTTCGTCTATGACTTTTAAACCTAGCATTACCTTTTCTAAATCGTCGTCAAAATAGGCTCGGGTAGTAATAGAAAAAGGAGAGTAATACGCCTCATCCCAATTGGTGCCAGATGCCATTGAAGATAAATGACCAACCGTCATTTTTGTAGCTTTACCTTCACAAAACTCTGGCAGGAAATCACAAACAGGCTGATCTAAACTTTTAATATAACCTTGCATAATTGCTTTCCCCATTAAAGCAGAGACATAACTTTTAGCCATAGAAAACGAGTTGGTCTTAGAGTTCTCATCATAACCATCGGCATACTGCTCAAACCAAATACTATCGTTTTTTATGATTACGTAGGCTACTGTTCCATTTTTAATATTTATACTGTCCAGCGCTGTTGTTGTGCTTGCTGTATTATAAGCTTTATGAGTCGGCCAAGGTTGTGGTGTACCCTTATCAATAACCTGATTATCAAAATATTTGTAGTCTTCAAGATAAGCGGTTGTATGGCCTTTAAGATAGATCGTCCTAACAGCTTTAATCAAGTAATCTGTATCGGTGCTATAGAGAATAATGATGAGTAACCCCAGCAAAATAATTACCCACTTAAAAAAATGTTTTAAGAATCTCATATTTAGTTTTTCAAGTTATATCTAAGATATAAAAAATCTTACGGATTACTTGCCTTTGGTTTTTTGTTTGCGCTTCTCTTTGTAGAATGCTTTATCAGCAACGTATATGGTTTTGCTTAATTCTGCAATAACAACATTTTTTTCAGTAACTATACTGGGCGTTTTAATAATATCTATTTCACCTTTCAGTTCAATATCATTCTTAATACTTTCAATCTCTTCTTTAGAAAATACAAACTCACAAAACACAGCTTCTTTTGCAGGCCTTCTATACTTTATGGTTGCGGCTTTATCCCAAACTACAAAGTTGTCTCCCAGAATGTTCAAAAGTTGAATCATATAAATAGGATCTGTTGCAGACAGCATGCTGCCACCAAAAATGGTACCTACGTAATTTCTGTTTTTCCAACTTAAAGGAATTTTAATTTTTACAAAATGTAAATCATCAGAAACTTCAATAACTTTTGCAGTAGTACGCTTGTACATGGGCGACCAATTAAACCCATATTTATAAATTTGGGCATCCGTAAAAAAACGTTTAGCTATATTGGTTAGTGTTTTATACATACATATAATTGTTTTTTGGGCGTTCCCCTGCGGGTCGCGCTTTCCGTTCCAAGTCCTCGCTTCGCTGTGGGCTTTCCACTACAATCGCTAACGCACCTATCCGCCAACAAATTTTTTAGGTTAAAATAACACCCATTTGCCAAAGCTATTCAAAACCTGTACCCAATTCTCAAATGTAAATTTACAGCTGCCTCACCTTCATTTTCTAAATACCCAGCACTTTTAGCAAAAATATATCTATATCCTATACCAATTCCTGTTTCGTAGTTAAAATGATTACCAATATTTCTTCTAATCCCCCAAGTGGGAATTATCGAAATTTGATCAACCACTTCTATGTTATCGTAATTCGAAATAACAAACCAGTTGGGGTGATAATTGGTTTGAAGGGTTAAAAAATTGCCACTGTTACCCTTTATGTTTCTTGATTTTGAAACTCGCTTTTTAAGGTTGTAATACCAACGTGGTTCTAACCTAATTATGGGGGTCATTAAATAACCTTTTTCTGAATAGAAACTTCCTCCCCAAAATCCAGCGTCCATTCCAATTTCCGTTCTTAATGCTATACTATTGGTCAATCTGGTTTCGTTGTGTCCCCACACACCTAAAAGCCCCGTTTGTATACCATAGGTAGATTGTTCAACACTAGCAGTTTGTGCGTTCATAAAATTAGTTATTCCAGAAAAGATTAGGGCAAGTAGAACTTTTTTCATTTAGTATGTTCTTTGATTTTTTAAATGCAAATATTGGTTCAATTATTATGGCACATAGGAATTGTAAGACGAGTAATTTTGTCCTTTCATGATTAAGCATGAACCCCGCAAGATGAACTAAAAGAAGTTAAAATAATGACAACTGTTTAAAAGAACTTTCATGCTCCAAAAGCCATTGTTTTCTGTGTAAACCTCCAGCATAACCTGTTAAGGAACCATCGCTCCCAATTACACGATGACAGGGCACAAGAATCCACAACGGATTTTTGCTGTTGGCATTAGCTACAGCTCTAATGGCTTTTTCATTACCCAGTATTCGCGATAATTCAAGATACGATATTGTTTTTCCAAAAGGAATTTGTTCTAATTGTTTCCAAACTTGCTTTTGAAAATCGGTGCCTTCGGGATTCAATTTTAAATCGAATTGTTGTCGCTCACCCTTAAAATATTCTTGCAGTTGAATAGCACAATCTTCTAGAGTCTCGGGAATAATAGAGGTGATTTTTTCTTCCGAATTTAATACTGAAATAGAGCAAATACCATCTTCATCACCAATAATTTTGGTATATCCTAAAGGTGAATTGATAATGCATTCTTCCATTAATTGTTCGTTTCAATATAAAAATTGAAGATACAAAATATGAAACATTACACTATTCCAATAAAGCATCACAACACATCTTTCTAAATA
Source organism: Jejuia sp. (assembly GCA_049889775.1). Taxonomy (GTDB): domain Bacteria; phylum Bacteroidota; class Bacteroidia; order Flavobacteriales; family Flavobacteriaceae; genus Jejuia. The sequence goes on along the minus strand of JBMHCT010000010.1, from coordinate 15,350 downwards.
ACGTGAGTTCGATTTAAGAAAATCATGTCAGTTTAAGTGTTTTTGCCTTAGCAAAAACGTATCGAAAACAAATGATTTTCGTCCAAAACCCTAGATTTCGATACAATTTTTCTCCGTTTTACTGCGAAAAACCACTCAATCTGACAGGTTTGAATTAAGCTTTGTGTTATATCGAACTCAGTTAAATAGTAATTTTAACTAAAGTTTAGACAAGAATCTTTTAGTCCAGATGAAAAAATGGATCCGCATCAAGTGCGGAATGACAAACTGATGCATAAGTCCACAGGAACTAAGAAATTTTATGCTTTAGTGGGACAATAAAAATTCTCAAAATTGATGATGACATTTTTAAATATGCCCGATGTAACTAAAAACAACAAAAGTATATTTAGTATGAAGACAACAAAATTTTTAACCCTCTTGATTTTTTCATTGACACTTTTAACATTTAGTTGTAATGGTAGTGATGATACGACTATTGAAGAGGAAGTATCTCTTGAAATAATTGCAGGCTCATGGTCTGGCACATTTGAAGGTGACGACTCTGGCACTTACACCGTAGTGGTCAATGCCAACGGTACAGTAACTGGAACTGCTTTTTCTAATGATTTGCAACAAACCCTTGGGCTTAATGGCACTATGGACAATGCTGGTAATTTTGATGCCGTTGCAGGTTCTGCTGCCAACGGCGCCACATTTACAGGCAAATTTCGAGCAACAACCTCATCAGGCACATGGAACAATCCAACTTTTAATGAATCTGGAACATGGCAAGGTACAAAAGACGAATAGTTTAAAATATTGGCTATTAATTTTAATTTGTTCCTAACAAGGGTCTACTTTATTTATTTTAAGGTAGGTCCTTGTGTTTATAGGCATAAATAGAGACAATTAATTGCCCTATTCTTCAATAATCCCCAATTTTTTAGCACGTGCTTCCCAACTTTTTCTGGCTAAACTTTGCAGATCAGAAACATTATCACTTTCATCCATAATTTCTAAACCTAATAAAGTTTCTATAACGTCTTCCATGGTTACCAAACCACTTACTGAGCCATATTCATCCACAACCAAAGCCATGTGATTTCTCGTTTCAACAAGTTTTTCAAATAAAGTAGGAATCGCTAAACCTCTATTTACAACGATAATATCGCGTTTCAATTCCGATAGGTTTTTATCTCCTTTTCCTAAGGCCATTTCCTTAAAAATTTCATCTTTAAGAACTAACCCCGTTATATTATCTTGATCATTAGCATACACAGGTATTCTAGAAAATCGAAGATTTAAATTTCTTTTGAAAAAGTCTTCTACGGTGGTTGTTTCATCCTCTGTCTTCATAACGGTTCTGGGCGTCATTACATCTTTTGCAAATACCTCTTTAAACGTAAGCAAGTTTTTAATGATTTTACTTTCGTTTTCTTGAAACACACCTTCTTCCTGAGCCATATCTGCCATAGCATGAAAATCTTCTCTACTAAGCACACTACCATGATGTCCTTTGCCACCAATTAACTTTGTGGTTAACTGCAGTAACCATAAAATACCCGTCCATTTTAAAGGAAAAATAAGCACTTTTAAAGCTTTTGCCGTAAAATTTGCTAAACCTTTCCAGTAGGTTGCTCCAATGGTTTTTGGAATAATTTCAGAAGCTATTAAAATTAAAATCGTCATTATGGTTGAAACGACACCTACCATAATGTCTTCGGTATATTGAATCCCTAAAATAGTTTTCGTTTCTGAACCGTACAATTCGGCATACGCCACTTTAGCCTGCACACCCACCAAAATTGCACCAACGGTATGTGCAATAGTGTTTAAGGTTAGAATTGCAATTAACGGACGATCTACATCCTTTTTTAAAGCCTCCAACTCCAAGGCATAGGCTTTATTTTCCTTCTTTTTAACATTGATAAACGTTGGTGTAACACTCAACAAAACTGCCTCTAAGATTGAACATAAAAAAGAGAAGAAAATTGAAATGATTCCGTAGAAAATAAGTAAGGCCATATTATAAAAATAATGTGACTAATGTACGAAAGTAATTTAACAGATTGGTAACGGTTTTTATGTAAGAAATTAGTATTTTTAGTAAGTAAAAACTTATATCTTGAAAAATCTCTCTTTCTGCATCTTGTTAACAATCAATGTTTTTGGATTTTCACTGCTCCTAAATTCTCAGAACAACAGTTATTCTGACGCAAATCATAAAAACGCCTACGCAGAAAAAGTATACGTGCAATTAAACAATACCGTATTTACTTCGGGCAGCACCATTTGGTTTAAAGTCATCGTTACTAGTGCCATGAACCATTCGCTGTCCGATTTGAGTGGTATAGTATATGTAGAACTTATCGACTTTGATAAGAACGTGGTTTCTAAAAAGAAACTAAAATTGGTTGGCGGTATTGCTGATAGCTTTTTTAATCTGGATGCTTCGCTTCCTGTGGGCCGCTATCTTGTTCGTGCCTACACCAAATGGAATATGAATTTTGGGGATGATTTTATCTTTAGTCAGTATATCGAGATTCTTTCAGCATCTGAAACTTCACCCAATGATGCTATTCGGGATATTCGTATTACCCAAAACACCTCAGACTATCAAATAAACGCTAATATCTTCCCTCAGGATATTAAACAAGATTATAACAAACCTGTATTGGTGTATCTCTATGCCAATGAATTGGTAGATTCTTTAGAGATAAAACCTGAAAAAGGAGTTTATGCTTTGGAATACAATCTACCCGAAGAAACCCCCAACGTAAAGCTTAAAGTAAAATTACGGGATACCAAGCTCAAAAACTTTAATGTAAAAAAGGAGCCGACATTTTCTAAAACTATCGCCGTAAATGAAAACCTTATCGATCTCCAGTTCTTTCCTGAAGGGGGCAAACTGGTGGATGGGTTAACTACGAAAGTAGGGTTTAAATGTTTGGATTATCAGGGGTTGGGCAAACGTATCAATGGGCAGATCGTCAACGAACTTGACCAGACCATTGCGGAGTTCAGCACCAATAACCTTGGTATGGGCTATGTACTGTTTACGCCAAAAGCTTCCCATCAGTACTTTGGAAAACTTGTTGGTAGTGATAATGTGGTTTATAAATATCCGTTACCTGAGATTTTAGATATTGGTTATACCCTAATGGTTTCTAAAATGGAGGATTATCTAAAAATTACCGTCTCTAGTAATCTTACTGAAGCTGATAGTCTTTCCTTAGTTTTTAAAAGCAGAGGCAAGCGCATACATCGCTATAACTTTGAGTTGCACAATGGCATACACCATGCCTTAATTGATAACCTAGATCTTCCTGATGGCATCTTAAAAATAACCCTTTTGGATGAAAAAAAGAATCCGCTTTGTGAACGTTTATACTTTAATGCCGGTGCTTTTAGTCGTTTGAGTGTCTCTGCAAAACCGAACCTCTCTGTTTATGACCAAAGGGACAAGGCCATCGTTCGTGTCGATATAGCGGATTTAAATGAAACCCCGCAAATAGCGGAACTCTCTGTTCTGGTGCATGATAAAACTAAAACTGGCGAACCCTATGCCTTTAAGCCCAATATCCTGTCTTATTTTCTGTTGAATTCTGAACTTAAAGGTACTATTGAAACCCCCAACCACTATTTTAAACCTGATAACAATTATGCCAATAGAGATCTAGATGCGCTGATGCTAACCCAAGGATGGCGCAATTATGTTTATCGAAACAAAAGTGATTATCGTTTTGATATTGAACCTGAAACCGATTTTTGGGTCTCTGGTGACATTCGTAAAATGATCAATAATAAAAAACCACCAAAGGGAAAGATAGATCTTACCTTACTTACCTTGGGTAAAACAAGTGGCGTTTATACCCAAAAAGCTGATAGTCTGGGACGGTTTAAGTTTAACCTCAGTAACGAATTTGCAGATAAGCTCAGTTTTGTTATCCAATCTACAAACAACAAAGGTGTTAATAAAGATTATAGTATTACTTTGGACAAGACTTTTGATCCTCCAAAAATTGACTATCTGGAAAAGGAAATTGTGCAGCTGCCCGATAGTATCATCACACCATTCTTAAAAGAGGAAATTCAACGGCAAAAGTCAGTGGAGGCGTTTCAAACAGATTCCAATACCATTGCCTTGGACGAAGTCGAAATTACAGGGTATAAGTTAACGCCTGTTAGAGAAAAAGTAATGAAACTTTATGGAAAACCCGATATTGTTATTGAAGGTAAGGACATGGAGAAAAATGAAGATAAATGGATGAATGGTACTATTTTCGATATTCTAAAGTTTAGATATCCTGATGATATTGAAATTATTTCAAGAAGTAGCAGCATTTTTGGATCTTTCGATCTGATCAATGTAAGAGGTTCGTGTTTCACATTTATACTATTTGATGGCATTCCTGCAAAACGGCTCAACTATCCGTTTATACCTGAAACATCGCCCGATCAAGTAGCTTCATTTGAAATAATTCGCAATCCAAAAAATTTATGTGAAATTATTAAGGAAGTTTTAGGAGTGTGTGATGGGTATCCACCTTGTCGCGTTTCCGTTATTAATATTATAACCTATTCTGGTAAAGGTTTTTATGGCCTTAATAGAACTAAAGGTATTTTCAAAGGAGTGGTAGACGGCTTCTCACCAAAACGAGAATTCTACACCCCAAAATACAACAACCTTAAAGATGAAGATTGGAAAGTGCCTGATCTTCGAGAAGTAGTCTATTGGTCTCCTTCAGTGCAAACTGATACTAACGGAAAAGCCCAAATAGAATTTTACAATGGTGATAACACAGGTGATATGCAAGTGATTGTGGAGGCCATTACACCCGATGGCAAGATTGGGTATGTGGAAACCGAATATACCGTGGAAAAAAAACTGGAGAAATAATTACGAAATTAATTTCACTACATCCTTAGCAAAATACGATGCTATAATATCTGCTCCCGCACGCTTGAAAGCCGTGGTAGTTTCTAACATAATTTGGTCATGATCCAACCAACCTTTTTCGGCAGCAGCTTTTATCATCGCGTATTCACCAGATACTTGATACACTGCAATAGGAACGTCAACATCATTTTTAATGTCTCGAAGGATGTCTAAATAAGAAATTCCTGGTTTTACCATGACGATGTCCGCACCTTCATCAATATCCATTTCCGTTTCTCTTATAGCCTCAAAACGGTTGCCATAATCCATTTGATAGGTTTTTTTATCTTTTGGAATATCTTGAATATCCACAGGCGCAGAATCCAAAGCATCTCTAAAAGGCCCATAAAAAGCAGAAGCATATTTAGCAGAATAGCTCATAATTCCTGTATTGGTAAAGCCTTCATCTTCTAAAGCTTCTCGTATGATTAAAATGCGTCCGTCCATCATATCACTTGGCGCCACAAAATCGGCACCAGCTTGTGCATGAGACAAGCTCATTTCTGCTAAAACCTCCGCAGTTTCGTCATTGATAATTTGTCCGTTTTCAATGATACCGTCATGTCCATAAGCCGAGTAAGGATCTAAAGCTACATCCGTCATTACCAACATATTAGGACACGCATTTTTTACCGTTTTAATGGCACGTTGCATTAATCCATTCGAATTTAAAGCTTCAGTACCTTTATTATCCTTTAAGTTATCAGGTACTTTTACAAATAGCAAAACCGATTTTAAACCTAGTTTCCAAAGTTCTTTGACTTCATTTTCTAATAAATCTAAACTGTAACGAAAGTAGTTAGGCATTGATGGAATTTCATCTTTTATACCTTTGCCTTCAACCACAAAAAGCGGTACTAAAAAGTCTTTTGGTGTTATTACAGTTTCACGAACTAATGAGCGAATAGCTTCGTTAGTTCTTAAGCGTCTATTTCTTCGTAAAGGATACATTTAATAAATGTTTATGCGTTAATGTGTTTAATCGTTTATCCAGTTTTTAGGGTTTTTTAAAACCTCAATCAATTTCTCTTCCTCACTACCTGATTTAGGGTGATGATCGTAAACCCACTGCACATGAGGCGGTAAACTCATTAAAATACTTTCTATACGTCCGTTGGTTTTTAAACCGAATAAGGTGCCTTTGTCATGTACCAAGTTAAATTCCACGTAACGACCTCGTCTAATTTCTTGCCAATCTCTATTGGATTGAGTGTATAATAAATCTTTACGTTTTTCAACTATTGGCACATAAGCTTCCAAAAAGCTATCTCCTACTTCGGTTACAAAGTTATACCAATTTTCCATGGTCATATCTTCAGAGGCTTTGCAATAATCAAAAAACAAGCCGCCAACACCTCTACCTTCATTTCTGTGAGTATTATAGAAATACTCATCACAGCGCGATTTGTATTTTGGATAAAATTCTGGATTGTGTTTATCACAAGCCGTTTTACAAGTTTGGTGGAAGTGTTTTGCATCTTCTTCAAACAGATAATATGGCGTTAAGTCTTGTCCGCCACCAAACCATTGGTCAATAATCTCACCGCTTTCATTATACATTTCAAAATACCGCCAATTAGCGTGAACCGTTGGCACCATTGGACTTTTTGGATGAATCACTAAGCTCAATCCGCAGGCAAAAAAGTCGACATCTCCAACCTTAAAATAGGCTTGCATGGATTTTGGCAGCTTTCCATGAACCCCAGAAATATTTACACCACCTTTTTCAAAAACAGTACCGTTTTCGATAACGCGAGTACGCCCGCCACCTCCTTCTGACCGCTTCCAAATGTCCTGTTGGAATTTTGCTTTACCATCAATTTCTTCCAGTTTGGAGGTAATGCTATCTTGTAAATCTTGTATGTATTGGTAGAATTTGTCTTTCATTGATGTTTTAGAATTCAAACCTACAAGGTCTTTAAGACCTTGCAGGTTGGTTTCTGACTGATTTTTTTCTAGACCTGCAAGGTTTTGAAAACCTTGTAGGTCTGATGCATGAGCAAACTTAAAATTTTCTAGATTTTCAAAAAGCTGAAGAATATAATTCTTTTCTGGGGATAACTTCGAAGGAAATTCAGTGAAATAAGAATTATAAGATGAAAACTCATAATCGTTATGACTTTTTACTAAGCTATGGGTTGCAGGATTCTTATGCACATAAATCACTAAGTTTTTTAAATAAGTTTCATCACTAATTTTTTTTCTTTTAAAATGCTTTTCAAACAAACTTCCTGTTCTATTCTGCTGCTTATTAAAAGCTTTAGCATAAGCGTTAAATAGATTGGATAAAGCTTGGGTCGCTATGTTTTCATCTTCGATAACTTTAGTAACAAAATGAAAATGATTATTCATTAAACAGTAAGCGAGAACTTCGACTTTATGAGATAAATGCTTATCTATTAATGTTAGAAAATAAGACATGTTATCCTCGGTCAAAAAAATATTCTGACTATCTATTCCTCGATTGAAGATGTGGTAATAATGGTCTTTTTCTAGTTTTTCTAACATTTTAAGTTTTTGATAACTACAAGGTTTTGGAAACCTTGCAGGATATATCGTCTTTCATTATTCAATTTCCTTATAAAGTTCATACAATTCCATATCTAAAGCATCTTCACCTGGAGGTGTATGCTCTTTCCTTAGAGTTTTAATATATAAGAAATTACATTTCTCAGCCACTTTCTTACTACCGGAATTACTGCTATGTACAATAATTTGAAGTGTTTCAATACCTAAATGCGCAAAAGCATATTCTGATAATTGATAGATAGCTTCCGTCATTATTCCTTTGCCTTCAACGTTATAGTCTATCGCATACGCAAACTCCCCTTGTTTTTTAGTCCAATCTAGCTCTTTTAAATATACCAATCCTACTAAAGCATTGGTTTCATTTTTCTTTATGGTAAAGAGAAACTCCTCTTTATTATTGAATTGCTTTACCTTTTTTTCAACGAAGATATTTGACAGGTCGGGTGTTAAGTTTTGTTTCAAGGTTTTTGGGAAATAGCGCTTTAAACTATCTTCATTTGCTACTACGAAATTGCAAACTTTCCAAGCGTCTTTCAATGCTATGGGTGATATGTAATATGACCCTAGGTTAAGTTGCATTTACAGGTTTGTTAAGTTGAAGTGCTTCTACAGTTCTAGTTGAAGCTGCAGTAACTGATAATGGCAGTACCAAAATGACACCAGCTACAGGAATCAATAAGCATAGGATAAATACAATACCATTGCCAATGGCTAAACCACGATTTTTTCTAACAAACTGTACACTTTCTTTATACTGAAAATGACGCTCTAAAGTGTAATCCATATTACCAAAGCCTGCATAATAGGCTTGCATTAGGAATAGTAAAATTGTAGAAAATATATTTACAATTGGAATGAACTTTAAAAGTAGAATCGGGATGGTTAATAGTAATTCCATTATCAAGTTTCTACCGTTTACGCGAATAGCACGCCAGAGTTGTTGCATAAATGTGGTGTCGCGAAGCGAATGAGCAGGATTACCTGTAAAATGTGCTTCTATTTTTTCTGAAACAGGGCTCATAAAGGGTGCAGACAATGCCATTATGATATGTTTGAAAAGGATAAGACCGATTACAAGTACTACTAATCCACCAACAAAATTACTTATTGAAGAGAAGGTGTCTTTTCCCCATTCCCAAATCCATATTCTGGAGATGAATCCGCCAAGGTTATCCGATAAACCGTAAGAAGCACTAAATATGGCTATAAATGTGATAAAACTAATAAGCATTGGAATAGCAAAGTACTTCCAGAGCTTAAGCTTAGATATTAAGCCAAAAGCACCGAAGTATGCTTTTATTCCTGAAATGATGTTTTTAATCATAACGTTCTTTTTGCGCTAGGGATTGAGGGATTTGTTGAAGCTCCCCGACGTAGGAGGGAGCGACTCCCGAAAGCCCGCCCTACTTTTTTACAGCAATTAGTTGAATTTATACACCTATTGTTACACAAAAAAGTAGGTAACGCCCAAAATATTTAATTCCTCCTCATCCTTAAATTAAGTTTGAGTTTCTCTCCTCTGGGGAGATTAAGAGGGGCTTTTATATTCTTTTACAGCATCAATAAAGGCCTTAGCATTATCTAGGGGAATATTTGGTAAAATACCATGACCAAGATTTACAATGTATTTGTCTTTCCCAAACTCGTCAATCATTTGGTGTACCATTTTCTTGATTTCAGATGGTGGTGACAATAAACGTGACGGATCGAAATTCCCTTGAAGGGTAATCTTTCCTCCTGTAAGATAGCGTGCATTTCGTGGTGAACACGTCCAATCTACACCAAGTGCAGAGGCATTACTTTTTGCCATGTCGCCAAGCGCAAACCAACAACCTTTTCCGAAAGCAATTACGGGTATATCATCTTTTAAAGCTTCAATAATTTGATTGATATATTGCCATGAAAATTCCTGATAATCTGTTGGTGAAAGCATGCCTCCCCAAGAATCGAATACCTGAACTGCATTTACACCAGCTTTTACTTTTTCCTTTAAATAGGCAATAGTTGTATCTGTTATTTTCTGAAGTAATTGATGTGCAGCAACTGGATTGGTAAAGCATAATTCCTTGGCTTTATCGAAATTTTTACTGCCTTGTCCTTGCACACAATAACATAAAATAGTCCAAGGTGAGCCCGCAAAACCAATTAACGGGATTTTATCATTTAGCTTTTCTTTTGTGGCTTTTATGGCTTGATATACGTAATCTAATGCTTCTTTTACATCTGGAACTATGACATTATCTACATCTTTTTGAGAGCGAACAGGGTTTGGTAAATAAGGACCAAAATTTGGTTTCATTTGCACCTCGATATTCATTGCTTGAGGAATAACCAAAATGTCGCTAAACAAAATCGCTGCGTCCATTCCATATCTTCTTATGGGTTGTACCGTAATTTCACTAGCTAATTCAGGTGTTTGACAACGGGTAAAGAAGTCATATTTTGCCTTTATCTCCATGAATTCTGGCAAGTAACGCCCCGCTTGACGCATCATCCATACTGGGGGACGGTCTACAGTTTCTCCTTTTAATGCTCTTAAAAATAAATCGTTCTTTATCATAATTTTGTCATTCCCGCGAAGGCGGGAATCTATTTATTCAAATTTAATTATTATTGAGATGCTGAAACAAGTTCAGCATGACAACCCTTAGATATAGTGCTGATTTACCATCTCAATAACACTCTCCACAGTTGGCACTTTAGCCACTCTTACATCTTTAAAATGTCTTTTAGCTTCTTTTGCTGTAGTCTCACCAATACAAAAGGCAATAGTGTCACTTTTATTACTGCGGATAAAACTTTCTACAGTTGATGGACTATAAAACATGGTGCTTTCCACTGAAGCCTCTACTTTTTGCCCGTCATATTTTGTTTGGTAAGCTTCCACTTCGTGAACCGTAATATTGTTTTCCGTCAAAATTGTTGGTAAAGCATCCAGCCTAATATCACTACAAAAATAAGTGACTTCGGTTCCATCAATATACTCCACCAAATATTCGGCCAATGCTTTTGCATTTTTAGCTGCGTGCTTTACTTTACCTATTTTATTTTCAATTAAACGTTTGGTTCTGCGACCAACGCAATAAATATTTTTGAACTGTAATTCTGAAGCCGAATAATTTGTGATTAATGCTTCAACAGCATTTTTACTGGTGATGATAACATTCTCAATCTCTGATTTTAGAACTTGAGGTCGAATACGATTCAAACTGATTTTTATAAAGTCATCACTTTTTACTACTACTTTTTCATGGAAGAGTTTCTTCTGGTCTTCAGTTAGTTTTTTAGTAGAGAATACATTGGTAACTTTATTGGAGTACTTAATTTCATCCATTAAGCGTTTGCCACCACGTTCAATAATGTAATCGGCACAAAACACTGCCAAATCTTCGTGTTTGCCCAATTTTTCAGAACGCTCTACTTGTATTTTTTTGGAACCATCTTTACTTAAGAGCACGCCTTTAAAATGTACTTCTTCATTTTTAATATAAGCTAAAGCACCAATAGGTGCGGTGCAACCACCTTCTAATCTATTTAAGAATTTGCGTTCTATAGTTGTACAAATTTCGGTTTCCTCATGGTTCAACTCTGCACAAGCTTCCAATACAAAATCATCCTCTTGTAAAGCTGTAATCATAATGGCTCCTTGGGCTGGTGCAGGAATCATCCAATCTAAATTAATAGCTTCATCTGGTCTAATACCAATTCTACCAATTCCCGCAGCGGCAAAAATTGCACCATTCCAATGTTCGTTATCTTGAAGTTTTTGCAAACGTGAATTCACATTTCCACGTAAATCTTCTATAGTATGTGTTGGGTAGCGGTTAAGCCATTGGGCTTTTCTGCGTAAACTACCTGTTGCAATTACAGCATCCTTAGCACTTAAAAATTCTTCGTTATCCTTAAAAACTAAGGTGTCATTAACGTTGCCACGTTTTAAAACGGCAGCCTGAACAATACCTTTTGGTAGTATCGTTGGCACATCTTTTAAAGAATGTACAGCAATATCAATATCATGATTTAACATGGCGATATCTAAAGTACGCGTAAAAATACCTGTGATGCCTAATTCGTAAAGCGGTTTGTCTAGCACTAAATCTCCTGTAGATTTAACAGGAACTAATTCGGTTTGATGACCTTCTTTTTCGAGTAAACTTTGTACAATTTTGGCTTGCCATAGTGCTAATTCACTATCGCGCGTACCAATGCGAATAATTTTAGACATTTGCTTTTTGTGGTTCTTCTAACTGAAATACTTTTTTGATAAGCTCCAGACTATCATCGGTAGAAAAATTGTCATCTTTCAAATGATGTGCAAAATGATTGGTGATTTTTTGGATGATTTTACTGCTGATAAGTTCAGCTTGCGCTTCGTTAAAATCGGATATTTTTTTACGTTGCATATCTAATTCAGCGGTTGCAAAATCGGTTAATTTATGCTTTAACGCTTTTATGGTAGGTGCAAATTTTCTAGTTTCTAACCAACTATTAAATTCTGCTTTTACTTGTTCAATAATTACTTCTGCTAAAGGAATATCAGCTTTACGCTTTTCTAAAGTTGCATCAGTTATTTTAGACAAATGATCTAAATGTACCAAAGACACATTTTCTAATTCCTGAACGTTTTCATTTACATTCTTCGGAATAGATAAATCTAAAATTAAAAGCGGCTTTTTTGTTTGAATAATATGCTTGTCGATTGTAGGACGTTGCGCACCAGTTGCTACAATCAGGATATCTGTTTTGCTTAATTCTTCTTGAAGATTCGCATAATCCTTAACAATTAAATTGAACTTTCCAGCAATACGTTCTGCTTTGTCCTTAGTTCTATTAATTAAGGTGATATGCTCGTTTTCGGTATGTTTTACCAGATTTTCGCAAGTGTTTCTACCAATTTTTCCTGTACCGAATAGTAAAATGTCTTTATTGGAAACATCTTCAATAGTATTGAAAATATATTGTACCGAAGCAAAAGATACCGAAGTAGCACCTGAAGAAATATTAGTTTCGGTTTTGATACGCTTACTAGCTTGAATTACGGCATTCACCAAACGTTCAGAAAAATGGTTAAGAAGACCGTATTTTCTAGATAATTTAGTGCTAGCCTTTAACTGACTTATAATTTCAAAATCACCTAAAATTTGGCTATCCAAACCAGAGCCAACGCGAAACATATGCGCAATGGCCTCTTTATTCTTGTACACATAAGCTACATCACGAAATTCTTCAACAGTACCACTGGTGTTATCACAAAGTAATTCGATAAGTTGAAATGGATGCTGCGCAAAACCATAAATTTCAGTTCTATTGCAGGTAGAAGTAACAATAAGGCTTTCAATACCATTGTTTTTGGCTTGGTCAAGTAACGCATGCTTCGCTTCGTTGTCTAAACTAAAACGACCACGAATATCAGCATCGGCTTTTTTGTAACTTAAACCAATGGCATAAAAGGAACTGCTTCTGCTAATATTATACTTATGCATTTACTCTACCTAAAATTGCGAAACAAAAGTATAAGGAACAAGAATAAAAAAATAACGCTCAAAGAACTTTTAATATCGTTTTCGGTTTTTTGGGATGATTTCATCTAAAAACATGATAAAAGTCATATTTTTGTACTGAAATTAGCAGTTTCGAATACTTTAATTTAGAACCATTCTAAATAAAAATAAAATCATGGAAGCAAATACTAACCAAAAAAGTGTCGCTAGAAGTACTTTTGAAGAAACCATTATAGACGATGGTTTTTTGATTCTAACTTTTAAAAACGAGGAAAGCTTTGTACAAAGTGTTGCAAAAGAAATAGATAGCACATTTATTCAATTTCATTTCTGTATTAAAGGCGGAACCACATTTGTTTTTAACCAAGGACGCTATAGTTTGGATATTCATGAAGAGAATTCCCTGTTACTTTACAATCCTCAACGTGAGTTACCTATAGATCTTCAGGTGGAACCGAATTCTTGGATTGTTTCCATCTTGATTTCAATTAAAAAATTCCATGGTTTGTTTTCTCAGGAGGCAGATTATATTTCATTTTTGAATTCTGAAAATAAGGACAAAAAATATTATAAAGATGGTGCGATTTCGCCCTCTATGGCGATTGTGTTGAATCAGTTGATTAATTACAACTTAAACTTTACAATAAAATCTTTGTATTTCAAAGGGAAAGCCTACGAACTCTTGAGCTTATATTTTAACAGAAGTGAAGATGCTGATGTGGAGCAATGTCCGTTTTTGGTAGATGAAGCCAATGTGATTAAAATTAGAAAAGCCAAAGATATTGTGGTATCTCGAATGGCAGAACCACCTAGCTTACAAGAACTGGCTGATGAAATTGGACTCAACATTAAAAAACTAAAAGAAGGTTTTAAACAAATTTATGGCGATTCCGTCTTTAGCTTTTTGTTTGATTACAAAATGGAAGTAGCGCGTAAACTTCTGGAATCTGGCGAAAATAATGTGAATGAAGTAGGATTAAAAGTTGGCTATAGTACTTCAAGTCATTTTATAGCCGCATTTAAGAAGAAATATGGTACTACGCCTAAGAAATATGTGATGTCTTTGAATTAATGTTTAAGTATCCGGTTCTTATGTTTTAAACTTTTTCTATTTCTTAAAGTCTTATTTAAGCTTGTAATATCCCAAACTATTATGAAAAACGCTTCAATTTTTTTCTGTTCACTATGTTTTGTGTTATTCAACTGTAGTAAAAGTGAGAATCCCACAACCGATGACGACGATCAAGGTGAAACAGAGGCTCCTATTACACCAAACGTATTATTAATCATTGCCGATGATATGGGGCTTGATGCTACATCTGGCTACAACTTAGATAATGAAAATAAACCCAATACTCCTAATATTGATGCTCTAATGGCGAATGGTATACGCTACACTAATGTTTGGAGTAGTCCACTATGTACACCAACCAGAGCAGGCATGATTACAGGTAAGTACGGGTTTAAAACAGGTGTTACTCAAGTTGGAGATGTTTTAAGTACTTCCGAAACTACTTTACAACAACACATAAGGCAATCTTCAAATTATGAAACTGCTGTTATTGGCAAGTGGCATTTAGCTGGAAGAAATAATGATTCTCATCCAAACGAAGTTGGCGTTGGTCATTATGCTGGCTCTGTTCCTGGAGCAGTGAATAGTTATACAAACTGGGATTTAACCACAAATGGTACAACTACTTCTGAAACTTCTTATGTTACATCAAAATATACAGATTTGGCTATAGATTGGATAAACCAACAAAGTAATCCATGGTTTTTGTGGCTTGCACATAATGCACCTCATGATCCATATGATTATCCTCCAGATAATTTATATAACGCTGCCAACCTTCCTCAAGTAGATGGTGATTTTACAGAAGAACATAGAAAATTCTTTGCCATGATTGAGGCTATGGATATGGAGATTGGACGTTTACTAGATAATATGAGCGAAATTACCAGAGATAACACCTTGGTGATTTTTGTTGGAGATAACGGCACAGGAGGTAGCGTATCTCAGGTATACAATAATCGAAGAGCAAAAGGCACAGTATTTCAAGGCGGAGTTAATGTGCCTATGATTGTCTCTGGCGCGAGCGTTGCTAAACTAAATGCTATAGACGAAAGTTTAATAAGCACTACCGATATATTTGCTACGATCACTGAAATTATCACGGAAACACCTTCCGATATCCACAACAGTGTAAGTTTCGTCTCGTCTTTCACAGGGTCAAACACGAACCCCAGAACTTTTGTATTTACTGAAATTGAAAACGATGATGACACTTACGACAGAGCTATTAGAAACGCTACACACAAATACATCTCTCTAGAAGATAGTGCGGAAGAGTATTTATACAATTTATCAGTAAACGCTTTTGAAGCACCAAACCTATTAA
>JBMHCT010000009.1:0-3331 GCA_049889775.1 Jejuia sp. | reverse complement strand
ATGTTTGGTCGTTACAATACCAAAAAACAATTCATCCCTGCCCAAAGAGAACTGCTTCGGCTGGCCCTGCCCAGACGGGTATATACCATGAGTCATTTAGACTATATCATTGAAACTTTTGAGTTTTTAAAACTCAATGCACTGCAAGTACGCGGACTTCAAATGAGCTATAGACCCAAACAAATGCCTCATTTTACCGCAAAATTTGAAGAGAAAGAATAGAATATAAGGCAGTTAATAGCTTGGTAAAACATCGTGCAAGACAGAGCCTTGCACGAGCACCCTAGCTTGTGCGAGGGTCCTCCCTCGCACAAAAGAGCCTTGTGCTAGCATCAGTCAGCGGACATAAAGATCATATACATATATCCATAAAAAGATACCCATGAAAAAAATACGCCTTACAAAACAGCGGTGGGCGAAGTTATATGTTTACCCAGCCGTGTAGCATACGTATTCCTGCAGGAAGAGGCACCATTAGTATACCAATGCCCGGTTGTGAACAAGCCAAAAGAAACGCCCTCAATCGATTTTTAGAAGGGGTGGATGTAGAACGCTTAAAGATTTTAAACCTGATTGCCGAACTGGGGAGTACAGACATCTACCAAAGGTCATGGCTATTGGCCCATCCTACTGAGGCACAAAAAATCATCACTTTTTTAAAAGATAGTGATACCTATACAGCGGCAAAAGAATTTGCTATAGCGGCTGTGGAAGCCTTGACTAACAATGGAAGTGTTGATTATGAAGATAAGATCATTAATGAATTAACTGGAAAAGCACTTTGTGTATATAACAAGCTTCAACAGTTAAGCGGTGGGTTTAAAGCAGCTATACAAAAATTTGATGGTGAATTTCCAGTTGCGCATATTAAGTTTTCTATAGATTATAGCTTACCTGAGACAATTAATGCTGTGACGAATAATTCAGGGCAACATATTATTAATGTTAAAATAAATGGTAATACGCTGAATAATAGAACCGAATTAGGATTAGCACGTACACTAACACATGAAACTATTCATGCTGAAATTTTTAGAAAAATCCGATCCGTGGGTAGCCAAATTTCTATTTCAGATTTCCCTGGAATTTATGATTACTATAGAAGACACAAAGATTGGCAACACGAATTAATGGCGAATCACTACAGAAGAATTATAGCAAACATTTTGAAAGAATTTGATAATAGTCTACAAACAGATCAATTTTATATGGATCTTGCTTGGGAAGGGCTCCATAACACTACGGTGTGGACTAATCTTTCCGAAATCGAAAAAACAAGAATTACAAATGTAATTAGACAACACAAAATAAATGGAAACAAAGACTGTAACTTATGAAAAAAATAATTCTAATAATCCTAACATCAATCACGATTCTTGGTATTTTAAAAATTAGTTATCAAAATAAAATTATTCATTTATCATACAATGTTTTACAAACAGATAAACCTCCATCAAAATCTATAGATGGAGATGGACTAGCCGTATTTTATTTTGGTCAAGAATGTTTTGAAGCGACTCAATACCCTTCACTTTTACATAAAAATGAGATAGAAAATCTTGAACTCATTACGATTACTAAACTTTTGAAATTATCTTATAATATTAAACAAGATTCTATAGAAATCAATGAACATAAAGGAGTTATAAATATCATACCCAATGATAAGTTGTTTGAAAATATTTTTATTTATGAAAAGAAAAATGATGGGATCTTAAGATACCCAGTTAAATGGATAGATCAAATCGAATAAATCTGAGATTCGGGTAATTTATTGAGTATGGAAGAAAATGAAAATTACGCTTCCTACAGACAAATTGTTGAAGCAAATACATCATTGACATGCGATTGAAATTTTTTGGATTAGTGGTAATGGTTTTGATTGCTTTAGGGGGGGGTAAAAATCAATCCGATGATGATGAAAAAATCTATGCAAAGGTCATAAATGCAAGTGTATACGCTACACCTCCTCCTCCACCTCCCAAATTAAAAAATAAAGGAGGAATACCTAAACACCTTATAGATTCTGTTTTGAATAACCCTATAAGAATTCTCGTTGCCAAATATAAACTTGAAATTTATCCCAAAAAAGATGAATCATTTAACTTCAATAATGAACTCGAAATTTTTGAATCGGATATTCCTGTAGAGCCTCATTTACTAAAGCCAAGAAAAAGTATAACATTTGATCTCGTAGAAACACCTATCAACGAATTTGATCCCAAAGAATACGAGGGTTTATTGAGTTTATCCAGAATACACTATAACGATCTAAACGACAAAGCAATAGTTGTAGTTTCCTTTTCAAGGGGTAAACTTTCAGGTTTTATGACTGCCTTTCTCCTAGAATTAATAAAAAATGAATGGATAATTGTCGACCAAAAAGATTTATGGGTATCCTAATGTATCTACCCTCGCTTGTACGAGGGTCTCTGGCGTTAAAATGTCGTGCAAGACAGAGCCTTGCACTAGCCTCCGAAAAAACTAGCTTGTGCGAGGGTCCTCTCTCGCACAAAAGTGCCTTGTGCTAGCATCAGTCAGCGGACATAAAGATTATATATATCCATAAAAAAATACCCATGAAAAAAATACTACTTTCTCTAGTCTTTTGCTATTGTGCTCCTGCTATGGCGCAAGAAATACGGGTTTTAGACCTATCAGATCGTACGGAAATGAACTATTATTTTGCGAGAGTATTAGACAGCAACTCTAACTCTAAATGGATATACAACTATGCGTTAGAGGTTAAAATATTTGAGATTTCCGATTCAAAAGCTACTCCTGAAAATTTATTTGAAGGGTATGACGGCCTATTAGCCAGTTATCTGGTTTCCGTTAATCCTGATGATAATTATTATAACTGGAGTAAGTAGTATAAGATTGAGGGATTCATCATCCCAAAAATTCTTGAAATCAAAGAGACGAAATACCCCTATTTTACTATAACAATTGAATATGGAGAATATAATCAAAGAGAAGAAAAGGTATTTACACTAAAAGGAAAGGATTAATGCCTCGTTTGCATGAGGGTCTTTCTGGTGTTGAAATATCGTGCAAGACAGAGCCTTGCACTAGCATAGGAGCCTTGCCACTGACCTAGCTTGTGCGAGGGTCCTCTCTCGCGTTTAAACATCATGGGCCTTGCCACTGACCTAGCTTGTGCGAGGGTCCTCTCTCGCACAAAAGTGCATTGTGCTAGCATCAGAGCCTGCCTAGCGCTAGCATCAGGTTTTAGACATTAAAACGGAAATGCATCACATCTCCATCCTGAACGATGTATTCTTTGCCTTCGATACGCATTTTCCCGGCTTCTTTGACTTTGGCTTCACTC
>JBMHCT010000008.1:0-3043 GCA_049889775.1 Jejuia sp. | reverse complement strand
AATCAGCTGACGTATAAGCGCAACTGATTTTTAACTACACACTAAACACCTGTTTCTCGAAGATGTCAAGAAACAGGTGTTTTTTTATGGTTTTTTTTTAATATAGAATTAATCTGAAAAAACAATATCCGTAGTTTTTTGCATAAAGGTTTTGCCAGAATCTAGTTTAACCGTTAATGCAAATACAGCTTTGTTGGGAATGTTTGTGGCGTCAGTGAGATCTAATTGCCAACTTAGATACCCCTGTTTACTTTCTTTATCTTCGTTAAACAGTCTAATCCCGTTAACCTGAGCTGTTCCCTGGTTTATAAAGAGCAAAAGCATGAAAATAGCACTAAATATGTATTTTGGATTACTCAATATCCGCTTCCCTAATCTCATAGGTATATTCAAAAAAGTTTTTTGACGGTTCTCGCTTTTGCCAGTACTCATCTACATTATAGATGTTTTTACCCGGTGTGTCTGTTTTATAAACTTATAATACTTTGTTTGAAGAATTTTGGATATAAATAGAATCATTATCAACAAGAGTCAAATAAACTCCTGTATTTGCTGATTGAAAGCTGATATATAAACTTTGTTCATTTGAACCTATCTCTAATGTCTTATTTAAATCACGGAAATCTTTAGAAACAAAATTTACAATTATTTTTTCTGAAGTCAAATTTTTTATGAACACTTCCATTGATTCACCATGGTGACAGCTAAACATTATAATTCCAAAAAACACATAAATTATTTTTTTCATTTTTTAAAACAGGCTTTAAAATTAATCCCAATAATACGCCTCAAAAAGTTCTCGAACGTCATCTTCATCTCTATTGTTGTTTTCACGTAAAAGTCGGTCTCGAAAAGCTTGCGGTGATTCCACACCATAATCCAAAGCGTCATAAATATCTCTAATCGTGTAACCTGATGCATTGTCTCTAAACCCTGCTCTTACCAAATCAGTGTTTGTGTCCATCAAATCATACATAATACCAGAGGGCATCCAACCTCTCCATGAACCTGTAAACCTATCTATTCCATCACCATTGCCTTTTCTTAAAGGGTCAAAGTTTTCAAAAGCATTTAGGGTTAGCTGTCTATTATTATTTCCAAATTCTTGTATGGTTAGAAAATGTCCAAAGTGGTATGCCCATGCTTCCCCCAAAGCGCAAATGCCCGCATTCTTACCGCTACCGTCCCCATACGCCCCATACGTAATTATATAGTTGATGTACTTGACCCAATAATTGCTTCTTACTTTTTTAAAGTGGCTTGCATGTGCCAATTCATGAAATGTTAAATAAGTTACACCGTCTGTGCCATTACTCGCGTTTGCATTAATAATTATATCTGGAATAACCAAGCGAATAATAAACCATAGAGCATTCGCAGGTACAGAGATAGACATTTTCCCTAAAAAAGATATTAGGTCTGAGTTGGTTCTAAAACCGGCCCATCCCCATGTTTTTCGCAACATAGGTGCTGCTGAATTGCCTCCAAAACCATTTGAATTTGCAACAATTCGAAGCCCATAATCGGGTTTTCCTACGCCAAACCGAGTGCAATAATCTAGGTATTTAACCGTAGCATTGTTTACCGTAGCCCAACGCCAACCTACCGAGTTGGTATAAAAATTAAAGTCATGCCCAGACTTGCCATGCCTACCCGCGCGGTATCGTGCTGAGGATATGCTAAAGAAAGAAGGCCAAATTTTAAAGCCTCTTGTGTTTTTAAACACCGCCGTGTAGCGTACATTGTTGCGGTATCCACGGTTTACACGATAAAAGCCCTGGCTATTGGTCCAGCCTTTTGCCCATTTAAACCAACGCCTTGTTTTTACTTTAATCCCAACAACAGGTTCTAACCGGCGTGTTACGGTATTGTATACACGAACATATCCCTGTGGCTTTTTTTTACTTTTACGTCGCCAAAACCACAATGTAGTTTTCCCATCATCAGCAGTAGCAGCTTTAACCTCTTCAGGGGCTAAATTCCCTGTCATAAGTAAGGCTTCTTGCTCCAGGTCAAGTAGGAAGTTGTTTTTTTCCATCGCATTTGCAGCAAGCTGTCCATGTCCACTTTGTGTTACAACCGCTTCTTCGGTTTCTTCCGTTTCTTCTTCTCCTACAATTGAAGAGGGCTCAATTAAAAACAACTCTTCTAATATCTCATAAGTGATTTCAGGTCTAAAGGCATAATCCTTTGTAACTGCAGTATACACCCAATAGGCTTCTTCTTTTGCTGCCTCTTCGTCAATAAACTGGATTCCTTCTTCAAGCACTTCTACGTCCAAAGGAATATCCGATAGGTTTAACGAATCGGCAATAAGCATATTTTTCTGCTCGTCCGTTTCAATCCAAAACTTGACGTAATAATCTGTCGTTTCAATTTCAATGTCTTGCGCCGTTGAAAGTGTCGCCACTGACGAGGACGAAGAAGCCGCTGATAACGCCCTTTTGGCTTTTAAACTTTCGTAAGCCTTTTTCATATTAGCCACAGAATATGGGTTTTCTAACTTTTTACCCAATTTAAGTTGTGGTAAAATATCATTTTCAATTGCTTGAACATCGGATGTCTTAGGCGTTTTTGCCTGCGGTGTGTCTACGAACTCATCATCTTGGCAGGAAAAAAGCAGTGTTATTGCCAACACTATGGTAAGCGCTTTGTAGGTTTTTGGGGCTTTCATGGTATATAATTTTCATGTTTTCGATTTAGGTTTAACATGTAGCTATATGCTTACATGTGTTTGGGTTTTAACAACTAAGGCATTATGCCTACGGCAGATGATTAAAACTAACCACAAGTTGATGTTTTTAGAAAAACAACACAAGTGGAATGGGGTAAAAAACACCCGAAATTGGTTAAAAACAGGAAAAATGTAAAAAAAAGGACTAAAAATTAATCACTTTACTTCGGACTGGTTTTCTATAACAAAGTATATGCTATATATGCCGCATAACACCCCAATAAAACAGTGCCTTGCCGCCATGAAAGTTGAAGTTTTTTGGCAAAAAACACCAAGGGCAACAACAGCACCGCAAAGCCGATCATTACC
>JBMHCT010000007.1:0-3165 GCA_049889775.1 Jejuia sp. | reverse complement strand
TTGAATTGCTTTACTTGATGAAAAACAGAAAGATATAATCTATCAAAAAAATTCATGCTTTAAATGTACAAAAACCTTGAATTTAATTTTGAACTAAGACTTGAAAATCATCAATCTCAAATGTTCCATCATTATTACCTGCATCACCACCAATATATTTTAAAGCAATGTATGCGTTTCCGCTATAAGAGCTTAAATCTGTAAGCCCTGAATCAACCCAGTTTTGGTAATACTCATCATCCGAAACAATATTTGCATTAAGAGTCTCCCATGTTGAAGTTGATATTGTAGCTTTAATACCATCCCAATCCGTAGAAATTAAAAGCTCCAACTCGCTATTATCACTAGAACTATTTGAAGATTTAAACTTTACAAATTCGGTACCTTGAGCATCTAAGTCTATAACTGGAGTAATTAGCCATGCAATATTACTGGCATCATTACTATTATAGCCACTAACATAAGCAATTTTACTGCCTGAATTTTGACTGTCAGTAGTTGTTTTTGCACGCCATACCCTGCTGCCTTCCTCGTTAAAATTTGTCCAACTTCCTGCAATATTGCTATAATTGGAATACGACTGAAAATCATCTTCAAAAATTGCAATTAAATCATTTATATCCAATAATTCGCAACGGCTATCATCCATTTGAACATCATCAGTAGTATTCAGCGCTAAAACTAAATCGCTACCGTTATTTGCTTTTGAAACAATACCAGAAATTGAACCGCCCCCTGAAGGAAGCACTTCGTTCTTAAAGCTAGCAAATGAACTTGTTTCTAATAAGAAAGTTGCATATTCAAAGCCTGAACAACGCTGCACTGTACGTTGAGTATCATAATCATCTGTGGAAGCTACATAAGGTTGCCCAACTTCGCTTGTAGGAAATTCTGTATCGTTTAGAGTCACAAAAATTCCAATATCATCCGAAGATAACGAAGTAACATCTTTTGGTACTATTGTTTCTGTTGTTGTAGAACGGAATACGTACAATGGCACTTCATTAGCCGTTAGAGACTCAACTTCTCCGTCACCATTTACAGCACCACCAATAGTAAATACACCATCGCCACCATTAGCTTCTCCTAAATAGAGATTCTTTAAGGAAATATAAACCTCTCTACCAATATTAAATTGATTGTATGAATCCACTTGATTTAATGAAATTTTTACAGCATCTGAAGCATCTTGTGGCGCATTTTGAATAAAGAATTCTTTGTAAAAATTCCCTGTAGCATCAGAAGAAGATACGTATCCTTTTACTGCAATATCAGAAGTAATTGCAGTGGCTTCATTATCTGATTTAAACTGAGCTTTTAGTTCGCCAATGGTAATTAATTGCACCTCTCCAGCATCAATTTGTGAAAGTAGCATGTTTAAGTTTTGATTTTCTTCAGTTCCAACACTTTTTGGAACCTCAAATTCGTCGTCCTGAACGCAGGCAGCAGAAAACTGAAAAATTCCCATATCGTCTGTATAGATTGTAAGTTCTGAATTTTCAAAACTTACTGAAACACTTTTAATGGGCTGATTTGTTAGCATGTCTTTTACTACACCTTTAACAACGGTTTGTTGAGAAAATACATAGAGAATATTAAAACATGCGAAAAAAAAACTAAGAGGTCGTTTTTTCATAAGAGAATAATTTTATTTGAGGACTGTGTGTAAAAACAAAAGTACATTTCTTATTTTAAAATTTATACTTTTGATGTATTAACTCATATTTTCTTAAGTTTATTTTTATCATATGTATAAAAATTTCAACATCATATTATGGCTTTATTTAGTTGTTTTTACAACAACAATTCACGCTCAATCCAATCGAAAATTTAAGGTTCATACCATTGGTTTTTATAATGTTGAAAATCTTTTTGACACCATAAATGATCCTAATAAATACGATGAAGCTAGCCCAATAATGGAGCTTAAAACAGGGCGTTCTGAAGTTTACAAAAAAAAGGTTCGAAATATGGCAAGTGTCATTGCAAAAATTGGTGCAAAAACATCCAAAAACACTCCAGCTATTATTGGTCTTTCTGAGGTAGAAAATAGAAGTGTTATTGAAGATTTGGCCAATGACCCTGCACTTGTAGAAAAGGATTATGGAATTATTCATTTTGAATCTCCAGATGGGCGCGGTATTGATGTAGCACTTATGTATCAAAAAGCATTGTTTTCCCCAATAAATTCAAGTTCTCACGAACTAAAGCTTAGAGATAGTGATGGTGATCGTGATTATACAAGGGATCTACTTTTGGTGAGTGGATATTTAGAGGACGATTTGATTCATCTTATAGTAAATCATTGGCCTTCGCGAAGTGGTGGTACATCCAAAAGTCGATCAAAAAGAGAAGCTGCAGCTGCATTGAATAAGCGCCTTATTGATTCTCTTCAATCTATAGACCCTTATGCAAAGATATTTAGTATGGGAGATCTTAACGATAACCCAACTAATACAAGTTTAAAAAAAGTACTTAAGGCAAAAGGCAACAAAAAACATGTTGGTTTTAAAGGCATTTACAACCCAATGGAATCTTTTTTCAAAAAAGGTCTTGGCTCCAATGCCTACAGAGATACATGGAGTTTATTTGACCAAATTTTGATTACAAAACCTCTACTTGACGATGACTATTCATCATTTAGATTCTATAAAGCTGGCATTTTTAATGCTCAATTTTTAATCACTAAAAAGGGGCAATTCAAAGGATATCCTTTCAGAAGTTTTTCATGGGGTGGGTTCACAGGAGGCTACAGCGATCACTTTCCTGTTTATGTTCATGTAATAAAAGAAATTAAATAACTTCTAGTTAGGCCAAACCTCCCATGGTACTCTAGAAAGTATTAGCACTAATGCAATGGTATAAAATATAGCCAATGTTTTATATTTTGGCGCCGACAAACGCTTCTTCTTGTGTTTAGAATATCCAATAGTGATTAGTGCAACTGCCAAAATATTGATGGTAGGATGTTCCACCAAGTATAGGCGATGAACGGCAGTCTTCATGACTTCTCCAACTCCAAGCTCTGACCACAATAAAAAACGACTTGAAGTAAAATATAACACAAGACCAATTAATAATTGTATATGTGATACAATTAGTGTAAATAAAGCCACTCGAAATGTTTTTGGGTCGTATTCTTTTTTTGAAATAACTCCAGAAAGG
>JBMHCT010000006.1:0-7627 GCA_049889775.1 Jejuia sp. | reverse complement strand
TTTTTTATAGCAAGGGGATTTAACCCCCCTAACTCAATTTACAATTCACTTGTCAGTGATGGTGATATAAACTTGTTAAAGTCAACTCAAGTTAAATCCTTGTTGGAAATGACCTATGTTCAGATTCCAGAATTTATGGATGGTTGGGGGGAAAGTGAATCAACTATTGCAAAGGGAATAGAATCTTATGTAATTAAAAACTACCCTAAGTTTTATAATAAGGATGTTTATACTTCGGAAGATAAAAACATTATGGAAGAATTTATATTGATGGTTGATTCTGACGAACAGCTTAAGGCGTTAATTAAATCAAAAACATCATCTATGATAAATCGAAGTTGGACTTTAAAAAATAGATATGTTAAATATAGGGACTCACTAATCATTGAACTCGAAAAAGATTTAAAAGATAACTAACGCTTAAAGAACCTAAAAGTATCTGGGTTATACTGCTCCAGCTTTAGTTCCATTCCTTGTTTCTTTGCCCAAGTAGCGCTAATCCAATCAATAGAAGTACCCCCGTAGTCGTCAAAATGCTCTGCTATGACTTCGCCTTTAGCATTAATTACACGGGTTCTACCTTCGCCCATTTGGCGATTCTTGACAAATTTTTCTAAATCCATAACGATTTGTTTACATAAGATTTTAAATTACAAGTAAGTTTATAATCTAAACTATTTCAGGTTTTAGTTTTTAAGGGGTCTTATTGGCCCCTTTTTTTATTGTAACAAATGTTACATACAACGAAATAATGATTAGTAAATTTATGTATCAATTTTTTTTTAATTGGTTTATGATTATAGGCAGTTAGGCATTTTTGTTTAGCTGCCTTTTTTTATGTTGAACTGATAATTATATTTTTCTTATTTTATATTAATTGAATATTTCAATTACACAATTAATCATTTTCAAGGGGGCTATTAAAGCCCCTTTTTTTATTCCCTATCTATTATTGAATAATGGTTATCAACAAATAAATTCTGCATTGTTAACGTATAATTATATTTTTGTTTATAAATATCCTATATTTGTTAAACAAAATATTGATAATGAAAGCTAATAGACCAAAATGTGGATGTGGAAATACACAAAATCCTAACGGATACTGTGATGGTTCACACAACAAAACAATATAATAAGAGGGGGGCTAATAAACCTTTTTTCATACTTGTAGGTTAGGGCGAAGAAATTGATATGAAAAAGAAAATTCCAATATCCATAGCCTCCCCCTTTTAATCCCCATCAATTATATCTTTTACTAATTCTTCTGTTTCCTTGCGACTAATTTTTGCCTTATAGCATTAGTGTAAATGTCAATCGTTAAAACAACTTGGCTAATGCTAAAAACCACCAAACAGATATCAACATTTCCAACTGCCAACTGTTTATAAATCAGCAGTTTAAAACTTGATTTTCTGACAGAATTTTTATAGCTTTGAGCTGACTATCAGTTAGTAAGAATTAATTAATAGTAAAATTTTTAGTAGTACTATACTTAGTATAATACTTATTATACGATGTACAAAAGCTTAAAATTAATTCATCTATTTACCGTATAACTGATACTCAGTATACTCTTTACTTAGTATAATTTATTCTTAGTTATATACGGGATAAGTATGCCTAATTTTTAACCGTTGATATTAACGTTGAGAAGTTATATTTTTAATGAATGGCATTATTTCAAAAATCAGTACTAGAAAACTATCTTTCAAAAATTGACGAAGGATTAATTATGCCGTTTTGGAATGAGTTTCAAGCATACTTTCTTTCTCCAACAACTTAATCCATAATTAGGCAAAAAAAAGAGGAGGAATTACAATACGAATTTCTACAAAAGCTATTTGATAATAGTCTTGGCTTCACTATTGAAACTGGCACAAATCAAAATCTCTTTGTTGAACAGAAAAATCAAACAGATTCTAAAAAGGCAGACGGTGCCATAAAAATTGATGGAAAAGTAGTTTGTGTAATTGAACTTAAATCAACTAAGACTAAAAACTTAAATGATGTTCAAAACCAGGCATTTCAATACAAGGTGTCCCACACAAATTGTAAATACGTCGTTACATCTAATTTTAGTAAGCTTAGATTCTACATTGAAAACACAACTGAGTTTGAAGAATTCGACCTTTTCAACTTAACTTTTGATAGATTTAAAGTTCTATGGTTGTGTATTAGCTATGAATCTATTTCAATTGGCAAATCAAGTAAAATCAAGAGCGAATCTGTTGTTAACGAGGAGGCAATAACAAAGAAGTTTTATAAAGACTACTCAGAATTTAGAATTAAACTTTTTGCCGATTTAAAAAGTAATAATCCTAAGGTAGCACCCGATATAATCCTAAATAAAACTCAGAAGTTTTTAGATAGATTATTATTCATTTTGTTTTGTGAAGACAGGGACCTATTGCCTAATAATTCTATTACAGAAATAATAAATTTTTGGGATGGCAAAAAAGAATTTGGCGACGATGAGACCTTATATAACACTTTTGTAACATATTTCAATATTATAAATAAAGGAAGGTCTCAGCGAGGAAATAAAGAAGCCATATTTGCCTATAATGGTGGACTATTTGTTGAAGACGAAGTTTTAGATAGACTAATCATTTCAGATGATTTATTACTTGAGTATTCTAAAAAGCTTACAGCATATGACTTTGAATCAGAAGTAAGTGTCAATATTCTTGGTCATATCTTCGAACATTCCCTAACTGAAATTGAAAATCTCCAAAGTCAAATTGATGGCATTGAGGTTGACAAGTCTAAAACTAAAAGAAAAAAAGACGGTGTATTCTATACGCCACAGTATATTACTAAGTATATCGTTGATAATACTGTTGGAAAATTATGCCAAGAAAAAAAAGAAGAGCTTAAAATAGATGAGGGAGAATATTTTAAAGGCCGAAAAGGACGCCCAGAAAAAAAACTAAAATCTTTATTAAGTGTTTTAGAGCAATACAGAGAATGGCTCCTTGGGTTAACCATTTGTGACCCAGCCTGTGGTAGTGGAGCATTTTTAAATCAGGCACTCGAATTTCTAATTTCTGAGCATAATTATATTGATGAGCTACAAAACAGTTTACTTGGGGGCGGTTTTAAGTTTCCTGAAGTTGAAAATTCAATACTAGAAAACAATTTATACGGGGTTGACATTAATAAAGAGAGTGTAGAAATAGCAAAGCTTTCTTTATGGCTTAGAACCGCTCAGAAAGGCAGAAAACTTACCTCTTTAAATAACAATATAAAATGTGGTAATAGCTTAATAGATGACCCTGAAGTTGCTGGAGACAAAGCGTTTAATTGGCAAAATGAATTCCAAGAAGTATTTGCTAATGGAGGTTTTGATGTTATTATTGGAAACCCTCCTTACGTAAGGCAAGAACTAATAAATAAAATAGATAAAATTTGGCTTGCTAAGAATTATGAAACTGGAAATGGAATTGCTGATTTATATGTTTATTTCTACGAAAAGTCAATTCCTATTTTGAAAAACAAAGGATTGTTAGGTTTTATTACACCAAATAAATTTTATAAAACTAAATATGGAAAAGATTTAAGGATATACTTAAAAAAATTTAAGATAATTGAGTTGATTGACTTTTTCGAACTAAAAGTTTTTCAGGATGCATCAACTGATTCACAAGTTTTAATTCTTGCTAAAGAAAATTCAAATGATTCTTTCACTTATTCGCCTATAAAATCAATCAAAGATTTTAATCAAGAATTAAATGAAGATATTAAAATAAATAAAATTGATTTAGATGATGAAATATGGTTGTTTAATAGACTTGAAGAACTTAATATCATAAAAAAATTAAAGATTAATTCAATACCACTTAAGGGTTACACTGATAATGGTGTTTACAACGGTATTAAAACAGGCTTAAATGATGCTTTTGTAATAAACGAAAAGATTAAAAATCAAATCATTAATGATGACCCTAAAAGCTCGGAATTAATAAAACCATACATTAAAGCAACAGATATTGATAGGTATGTTTTAAAAAATGCTAACTCACATTATTTTATAAATACTAATTTTGATTTAGACATTACAAAATACAAAGGGGTTCATAATTGGCTTTTAAATTTTAATGAAAAACTTGAGAAAAGACAAGATAAAGGGAAAAGCCATTTCAATTTAAGGGCTTGTAATTATTACAACAAATTTGAATTACCTAAAATAATATATATTCATACTGCTTTAAACCATAAATTCTTTTATGATGAAGGAGGTTATTACATAAATAATTCTTCCTATTTTATTTCAAATTCTGATAAGTTTTTATCAGTATGGCTAAACTCATCAATATTTAAATTTTATAAAAAACTAAATTTTGTTGCATACGGCGACTCATCCAAAAGTGGAAGAGCAAAATTAGACTTCAACAAAATGGTTAACACTCCTATTCCAAATTTAGATAATAGAGCAAAACAACCTTTCAATGAAAAAGCAGACTTAATGCTTTCATTAAGTAAAAATCTCCAAATAATTTCAAACAAGTTTATAGAGTTGTTAAAATCAGACTTGGTAACGGATAAATTGGGTAATAAGATTGAGAAATGGTATTTGCTTGATTGGAATGAATTTGATAAAGAATTAAAAAAGAAAAAAATTGTTTTTTCAGGTGTTAAAAAAGAAGAATGGTATGAAAGGTTTATAAGGTTGAAAGAAGAAGCTCAGAGTATAAAAGCACAAATAGATAAAACAGACAAAGAAATAGACCAAATGGTTTATAAATTATACAAGCTAACAAAAGAAGAAATTGAAATAGTAGAGAATAGTTAGATGGATATATATAACCTAAAGGGCAAAGAACTAAAAGAAATAAAGAAAGAACCTTTCAAGTTAGAAAAGGACATTCAACAGCTAATTGAAGCAAATACCGAAGAGCTCTTTGACTTAGAATTTGTTGCAACTGAATTTACAATTGGCGAATTCAGAATAGACTCATTATGTTTCGATAGAGAAAACAATTGTTTTGTAATAATTGAATATAAGAAGGGTAGCAGTTACTCAGTAGTAGACCAAGGATACTCCTATTTATCTGTAATGTTGAATAATAAGGCAGAGTTTATTTTAGAATATAATGAGGCAAAAAAGAATCAGCTTAAAAGAGAGGACGTTGACTGGTCTTCTTCAAGAATTCTATTTATCTCCCAGTCATTCAATAACTATCAGAAGAACAGCGTCAATTTTAAAGATATACCCTTTGAGCTCTGGGAAATTAAGAAATACTCTAACAAGACGGTTTCTTTAAGGCAACTTATTTCGAATTCAAAGGAGAGT
The DNA here is from genome assembly GCA_049889775.1 of Jejuia sp. GTDB lineage: Bacteria > Bacteroidota > Bacteroidia > Flavobacteriales > Flavobacteriaceae > Jejuia. The sequence goes on along the minus strand of JBMHCT010000006.1, from coordinate 2,331 downwards.
ATAAACAAAGTAGCCGGTAAAAAGGATTCTACAATACATAATGTTGGAAAAGAAATAAACGTTTTATCTGAGGAGGACACACTGAGAAATAAGAAAGTCTCCGATAGCATCAAAGAGCTCTACTACCAGTTGAAAGAGAGAATCTTGGTTTGGGACGATGTAAGCCTATCAGCAAAAACACACTATATAAGTTTAAAGAAAGGCAAGAGGGTCTTTGTATATCTAAATTTTAGAAAAGATTATATGAGGGTCCATATACTTAGTTTACTCAAAACGGATTGGAGTAATAGCGAACAAATAAAGCCTAAAAATGTTTTCACACTAGATGACCCTAAAGGAATGTTTAGTACTTGGGAAAACGATTACAAGGTGCTCTATACATATGATTTAAAAGATGATAAAGAGCTAGATTACTTCTTGTTAATGGTAAAGCAGAAATACGATAGTGTAGGATGATTTTTTCTATTTCAAATGAAAATTGAAATTGACATAAATTCAAACACAAAGAACTTCATCAAAAAATGGAGCGATTTGTATTTCTATAATCTTGAAGACTTATACTCTTTAAACATTGAAAAATCACTTGATAATTTTGATGGGTTTTTGAATATGTTTCGTTGGAAAAACGGAATAAAGAAGATTTCAAAAAGAAAAGTTGAGACAATAGAAGGTTTTTGGAAAAGAAAAGAAGTATTACTTAGTTTGAGAGATTCGTTCAACTGGGAATTATTTGAAAAAGAATTTAACCCAGGTCAAAGCTCAGCTATTTGGAAAATATTTCTTTTGCACCTAGTAAATCCAATTGATTATCCGGTTTTTGATATGCACGTTTATAGGTTTCATCACTTTATCTCAAATGGAGAAATTAAAGAAATTAAAGAAAATCAAGCTTTCAAATACAACTATTACAAAAACACTTATTTACCCTGGTTTATTGAGCTAAGAGATTCAGAAAAATTAAATCCCAAAAAAATGGATGAATGTTTCTTTAAGTTTGGGCAAATTTTGAAACCGCTTAAAGGAGTGCCTCTAAATCTTATTTTATCCTAATTTATGACAAGCGTCAAAGAAGACTTTATTTGCTTCAGATGTAAGCATTGGAAACTTAACGATTCCGGCTGCTTAGCCTTTGACGACATACCGGATATTATTCTTCGAACGAATTCTCATAAAGAACCTCTACCGAACCAAAATAACAATCTCGTCTTTGAAGAAGGCACTCCTATTGATACTTAACTAAATCATCGGCATATCCTCTTCATTAAGTTCAGGTATCTCTAATCCTCTTAAATAAGTCAGACTAACATTTATAGATGAATGGCCCATAGCTTTCTGTAGCTTGGTTATGCTACCTGTTCTCTTAAAGATTTCTATAGCTCCAGAGTGGCGGAAAGAATAGATGGTTTGTTCTGGTTTGAGTAGCTTGGATTGCCTCTTAAACCTTTCCCAAAGCTTGCTAAAATAGTGGAGGTTGAATTCAATAGGGCTGTTTGAGAAGATATTGTTCTCCTTTCTTGTAATGTTTAATTGCCTTCGAATAAATTCTGGAATTGGCACTATCCTATTACGCTTAGATTTGACCCTACTGCCGTCTACTGAAACGTACTTTAAGTCATCTGAGAAGTCTCCCCACTTTAAAAGCCTGACCTCTCTATGGGGTCTTAACAAACACCCGTAAGTAAGACTACAACAAAGAAATAAGTTGAAGTTAAACGCCTTTATTTCTTCAAGTAGTAATGCCACATCATCAATAGGTTTATGAAGCTTTTCAATCTGTTTACGTGGCTTTAGAGAGCTTATTTCAACCGGAAAGCCGTACTCCTTCAAATAGCTTAGAAAAGCGTTTATATGGCGTCTAGTAGTGTTAAAACTTGTGGGGTTTTGATGTCGTAGAATACACCTGTCTGTGAATTCAATAGGTATTGTTTTATAGCGAACCACTTGTTCTCTAAATTCCTTGGCAATAGATTCAATAGTCATCTTATACTTCCTTGATAAAGGCTCGTTAAGCTTTTGCCATACCAGAAAATCATAAAGCTCAAGTTCATTCTTTGGAGTGGTATCATCAAAAGAATAGTTATTGCTTATTAGGTAGCCATATACTTCTTTAGCTAATAGTTCTGCTTTAGACTTTCTTAGTTTTAATGGATAGGTATTAGGCTTTAGATTTAGTTTGATTTTATTACCGTTTACTAGTCTAAATCTTTTTGAACCTAGTGTGAATTCTATAAAATAATCTCCGTTAAGACGTCTCTTTACTTTAGTGTACGATAGTTCCATAATTGGCACGTATTTGGCATTTTACAAATTGTTTTATTCGTAAAACATCCA
>JBMHCT010000005.1:0-262917 GCA_049889775.1 Jejuia sp. | reverse complement strand
GCCATTGTCTATTGCGGTAATCGCACTATAACCTGATGGCACTATATCTTGTACAGATACACCTGAAGCATCGTCTGGACCATTATTCGTAACCACGATCTCAAAGACTACTGTATCACCTACATTTGGTGTAGCGCTACTGCCACTTGCCAATTGCTTTACAAGACTTAAATCTGCTTGTTCAATAGTAAAAGTTGCATCATCCTCATCATCTTCACTCTGGTCGCCGTCATCATTGTCTGGCGTACTATCTGGGTCAAACAAATCACTTGCTGTAATTTGAGCTACATTGGTGTAATTGCCAGAATCATTAATCAATACATTATACGTTAATGTTCTTGAAAGTCCATTACCAAGTGTCAAATCATTCCAAACTATAGAGTTATTTCCAATTATATATGTCCCTGAGTTAGAAATTGTACCTGGCACTATATCATATCCAGAAGGCAATACATCTTCAATGTCAATTCCAGTGGCATCACCGGGGCCTAGGTTTTCAAGAAAAATAGAAAACGTCACTGTATCTCCAACAGCGCCAGAGGTTGGTGAAACCGACTTGGTAATTTGAAGATCTGCCAATTCTAAGGTTACAGAAGCATTATCTTCATCATCTTCACTTTGATCACCATCATCATTGTTTGGTGTACTGTCTGGATCTGCTTGATCGCTGGCGGTTATTTCTGCAATATTTCTATACTCACCCACAGTTCCTGTTGGTGCATTTACGGTTGTTGTTATATCGATTGAAACGGGTGTTGCAGTTGTAACAGAACCAATATTCCAAACTCCTGTGGAAGGATTATAATCTCCACCAGAATCGTCACTTTGATAAGTAAAACCAATAGGCAATTGATCTATGGCGGTGACATTAGTTGCTGTGTTAGCTCCTGCATTTGATACAGTAATGGTGAAAACCACTGTATCACCAACGCTTGCGTTTGGAGTTGATGCGGTTTTTGTAAGTGATAAATCTGAAGATTGAATGGTAACCGAAGCGTTATCTTCGTCATCTTCATCTTGATCGCCATCATCATTATCTGGTGTACTATCTGGATCAATACTATCACTAGCCGTTATTTCTGCTGTATTAGTGTATGAACCACTACCATTTACAGTAGCATTAAACGTTAAATCCAAAGTGTCTCCACTATCAATATTTAAGTTTGTCCAGGTAATAGTTTGTGTAGCTACCTCGAAAGAACCACCGTTAGAAACTGTTCCAGGTACCAAGGTATAGCCTAAAGGCAGTATATCTTCTACACTTATTCCTGTAGCATCAGAATTAGGTAAACTACTATCATTATTTAATATAGAAATTGTAAAGGTTACAGTATCTCCAACATTTACAGAAGATGGTGATACGGATTTAGTTAATTCTAAATCTGAAATAGGTGTTATGGTTAATGTCATTGTATCAGTTGCATCACTACAAGTGCCACTACTTACTGACCATTGAAAAACATAAGTTCCAACCGTTGTATTAGTTATTCCTGTTTCTGCATCATTTACATCAGCAAACCCTACAGTTGTAGGACCTGATATTTGGCTCCAAGTTCCTGTGCCACTAGCCGGCGTATCAGCATCTAGTGCCACTGGTGTAAGTTCTTGTACTGTTTGGTCCGGACCGGCCTCAGCTGAAACCGGATTAGAGAAGATTACTATTTCCATAGTATCGGAATTTGAACAACCTCCTTGTTCTGCCGTCCAAGTAAACTCATACGTTCCTTGACTCAAACCTAAAACAAATGTATTAGGATCATTTGGAGAATTTATTAATGCTGGCGCTCCAGCAGTTTGCGTCCATGTCCCTGTGCCCATCATCAATGGTGTAGCATCCAAACTTGTTAACGTAGCATCACAAAATTCTTGATCTGGTCCTGCTTCCGCGGTAGACGGCGGATCATCAGTAAACGTGAAAGTCACGGTATCTGACTGTGGTTCGCACAAAGAAGGATTTATAAATGGATCTGTTGGACTTGGTGGATCAGACGGTGGAGGGTTATTAGAAACCGTCCATGTCAAAACATATGTACCTAATTCAATATTGGTTAAACCTGTGATGGGATTATTAGGACTATCTATTGTTGTTGAAGATCCTCCTGGTGCAGAAGTGATGGTCCATGTGCCTATCCCTGATGTAGGTGCCGTAGCATTGGTTAAAAAATCTACCTGACATGCGTTTGCATCATCAATTCCTGCATCAACTGGCCCAGGAACGTTGTAAATTTCTACACGAACAAAATCAGATTTATCAGAACAAAAATTTGCATCAAAGTTTAATTCAAATATGTAAACCCCTTCTACTAAATTACCAACATTAGTGCTTGGACTATTATTTGGAGTACTAATTGTTACCACAGGACTTCCAGAAGGTTGCGAAATCAATCGCCATTCTGAAACAACATCTGATGGAATTGTAGGAACCTGCGGATCAGGAAGAGGGGGTATATATCCAGTAGTTAAAGTTGCAGATGTTGCAGTACCAGCACCACCACCTGTACATATAATTTGATCTTCACCAGCATCTGGATCAACACTTGGGCCATTACTTACAGTTACGGTTACAGTATCTGAATTGTTACAAGCAGCACCACTGCCTGTATAATCAGTAGTGTACTCAAAAACATATGTTGCACCTGGAGTAACAGGCGCATTAGCTGTATTACTGTTACTTGGTGATTGAGTTGGTGTAAATGGAGCAATAACTCCTGGAGTTGTATCGCCGTCAACAGAAACTATTGTCCAAGTTCCTGTTGTGCCCGAAGTGGCTTCTAAGAATACACTAGTAACCTCACATAAGTCTTGATCTGAACCAGCTGTAGCCGGGGCATAAACATCAACTGTAATATCGTCAAAAGAATTAGTACAAAGAGGTGACGCACTAGAAGTAGTCCATCTGAACACATAGCTTCCTGTTTGTAACCCTGTAATATTGGTAGTTTCACTGCTAGGGCTAGCTATCGTAGGTGTATTAGGACCTGAAACTATAGACCAAGATCCTGTCTCAATCCCAGGTCTTAATAAAAGATCAGCTGTTACATTAGTATTAGTTGCCGCACAAATTACTTGATCTGGACCAGGGATATTAGCCGTTGTTGGAGGAATTCCAACTTGTATTGTTACTTGATCTGCAGCATTAGCGCTTGTACAATTTCCATAGGTAACTAACCACTCAAACACATACGTACCGTCTAATAAATTGGTAAATTCTGCCGTTGGACTATTAATATCATCTACTGTAAAACCAGTTAAACCCGACACAAGACTCCAAGTACCCACACCTCCCAATGGTGTTGGGTCATCCGCAGCCATAGTAAATGATAAAGCCACCGGATCTAAGCATAACGTTTGATCGGGGCCCGCACTTACAAATGTTGTGGTATCTGAAATTACAACTTCAACTTGATCTGAAGTTGACGGACATGTATTGGTTGTTGGGGGCGTATATGCGATTTCCCAATCAAAAACATATTGACCATCTACTAGACCTGTAACTTCTGTTGTGGGGCTATTAGGATTTGTAAAACTTGCTGTTGATGGACCAGATATTTGTGTCCACAATCCCGTTTCATCAGCTTCTGGTGTATTTCCACTCAAATTAATTATCGTAGTTGTTCCCAATGGTAAGCAAATATCCGTACCGGCCTCTGAAATTGTTGGCGAATCTTCATTGCCAGTTTCTATTATTAAAGTATCTGTCTCGCCGGTGCACAGTCTGGAAAACCAGCTCTTTCGTCTACCGTCCACGTTAAAATATATTCATTACCGTTTGCAATTGTCGCATCTGGAGTATCAAAACCAAATGCCATGGCGTTAGGATCATTAACATCAGAAAATGTCACACTTGGATTATTTGCTGACCATGTACCAAGTTGACTATCCCTTAACGGGTCTGCACTTAATTGCACAGGACCACTAACACATACCAACTGATTAACTCCCGCCTCAATTGGTAAGTTACTAGTTGGTGTTACAATAACTTGGGTTACATCAACTGCTGTTGGGCAATTAGTTCCTGCGGAAACCGTGTAACTAAATTCATATAAACCTGGTAAGAGACCCGTTAAAGAAGGCGTTCTGCTGTATCTATCACTTATTACTGAATTGGTCATACCATCTGGCCCACTAACTAAGGACCAAATTGCAGTTTCACCTAAGCCTACAACACTACCCGCCAAATTACCATTAACTTGTCCACAAACAAATGTTTGATCAGTACCTGCATTAGCTCCAACAATATCTGTTGAAACATAAATATTTATGGTACTATTTGCTGAGTCACAGCCACCAATAAATAAATTGCCATTTCTTCTTCTTCTAAAGTTAACCGTATAAATACCTGCTACATCAAAACTTAAATTCGCAGTGCCGTTGTTTGCACCTCCTAAATTGGTGTACGAAGTTGGAAAACTAGTTGCAGAGTCATCAGGACCACTTATAATACTATAATCAGTAATATTTCCACTCGAAGATGTGTATGGTATTGCAAAATCTAATTGATTACAAGCTCCAGTAACATCACTACCTCCATTGGCTAATATACTGACTGTATTAGTATTGTAACTTAAGTTTACCGTTGCACTTGTATTACAACCAGTATTTATATTTGTGATTGTATATCTAAACCTATAGGAGTTTGGTGAAACTAAGCCCGTAATTTGGGTTGTACTATTGGTATCATCTACAATAGTAGCTGCTGGACCAGTTTCTTGAGTCCACTCTACAGTTTCGTTTGTAAAATCAGGTAAAGAGCCTACCAACGTAGTTTCAGTGATGCCTGCATCGCAAAATCTTTGATTATTATTTGAAATGGTTGCATTTGAAACATCCTGAGTAGCCTCAGGAACAGTAATTGTTACGGTATCTGAACCCGAAACACAAGGACCAACAACATCCCATCTAAACACATATTCTCCTTCAATTAAGTTAGAGACTCCAGTATTGTTTACATTTTCATTTGAAATAGTAGGTGTAGAAGGACCGCTGACAAAAGTCCATGTCCCTACTTGCCCCCCACTACTATTTCCAGAGAAAGAGCCATTTAAATTTGTACTTTGAGTAATGGTGTAACAATTGGATAATGTTTCATCTGAACCAGCATCTACAGGCGAAACACCACCAAAATTTGTTACAGTAATCTCATCAAAAGAGGAGCATCCATTTCCTGAAATTGTCCAACGTAATGTAGTACTACCAGCCGAGTTTGTAGGCAAAGTAATTTCGGATGTGGTCGAATTTGGTTGATCAATTATCACACCAGCGTTATTTGAACCTTCAATAGTCCACACACCAGTTTCCCCAATATTACTAGGAGCATTTCCTGAAATTTCGAGCGTTCCTGAACTATCAGGACAAGAAGCAATATCATCGCCTGCATCAGCTATAGTTATAGGATCTACTGAAATTGTTACAGTTTGGGATGGTGTATCTCCATTAAAACATTCAGCAGACAATTCGAAAACATATACATTGCCAGCAATGGCACCAGTAATTATTGGATCATCAACGGAAGGATCGCTAATTATTACCGATGGTCCAGAAACTTGTCTCCAAGTAGGGCCAGAGGCATATGAATCAGGCGATGTTCCATCCAACTGAAATGTTTCATTTACACAAATGGTTCTATCTAATCCTGCATTAATAGTACAAGACTGAGCATTTGATACATTTGAAAACAAAAAGATTATTACTAATAAAGGAAATACGAAAAACGTTCCGCAGATCTTGGGTAGTCGGTTAGAATTCATTAGAAATAGGATTAATTATATATTTTTCAAGAATTATTCAAACAGATAAAACGCATAAATAATCGATGAAATGACAAATATATACGATTAAATGTAATAATTCAAATTTTTTGTTGGTGTTTTTTTATTTAAAAAGATTATTTACCTACTAAAACATAGTTTTTACCTACAAAACTATTGGTGATTTTTGATATATTATACTTAACATATGTTTAAGACACCAATGAAAATGGCAAGTCACATATTTTTGATCGTATAATTTTCAAAAGCACTATATAAGCCTATATTTGCCAAAATTTATTTTCATGTCTTTTATAAAGGAAATTGAGCGAAGACGGACGTTTGGTATTATATCACACCCAGATGCTGGTAAAACTACACTTACTGAAAAATTATTGCTTTTCGGTGGCGCAATTCAAGAAGCTGGTGCTGTAAAAAGTAACAAAATAAAAAAAGGTGCCACCAGTGATTTTATGGAAATTGAACGACAGCGTGGTATCTCGGTCGCTACTTCTGTTTTAGCTTTTGAATATAACGGTATAAAAATCAACATTCTTGATACGCCTGGGCACAAAGATTTTGCTGAAGATACTTTTAGAACACTAACTGCAGTTGATAGCGTAATTGTTGTAATTGACGTAGCCAAAGGTGTGGAAGAACAAACGGAAAAATTGGTTGAAGTTTGCCGCATGCGCAACATACCTATGATTGTCTTTATCAATAAACTGGATAGAGAAGGAAAAGATGCCTTTGATTTATTGGATGAAGTAGAGCAAAAACTAGGCTTAAAAGTTACACCTCTAAGCTTTCCAATTGGCATGGGCTACGAATTTAAAGGTATATATAATCTCTGGGAAAAGAATATTAATTTATTTAGTGGTGATAGTCGTAAGGATATTGAAGAAACAGTTGAGATTTCTGATTTATCGTCTACAGAACTCGACACATTAGTGGGAGAAAATGCAGCAGACACCCTTAGAGAAGAAATAGAATTAGTAGAAGGTATTTATCCAGAGTTTGATAAGAATGACTATCTAGACGGTAACTTACAACCTGTGTTTTTTGGATCTGCCCTGAACAATTTTGGTGTACGAGAACTTTTGGATTGTTTTGTAGACATTGCACCTAAGCCTAGGGCTAAACAAAGTGAGGAGCGTTTAGTAAAGCCCGACGAAAATAAGTTTAGTGGATTTGTTTTTAAAATTCATGCCAATATGGACCCCAATCATAGAAACCGTTTAGCGTTTGTTAAAATTGTTTCTGGCGAATTTAAACGGAATACACCTTATCTACATGTAAGACATAATAAGAAAGTAAAGTTTTCAAGTCCAAACGCCTTTTTTGCTGAGAAAAAAGAAATAGTTGATATATCTTATCCTGGAGATATTGTAGGCTTACAAGATACAGGTACATTTAAAATTGGAGATACGCTTACTGAGGGCGAAATTCTTAATTATAAGGGCATACCAAGTTTCTCTCCAGAACACTTTCGATATATTAACAATGCAGATCCGTTAAAATCTAAACAATTATATAAAGGGATTGATCAATTAATGGACGAAGGTGTAGCTCAATTATTTACTTTAGAATTGAATGGTAGAAAAGTAATAGGCACCGTTGGAGCACTTCAATATGAAGTTATTCAATATCGTTTAGAACATGAATATGGTGCTAAATGTACTTATGAAAATTTAAATGTACACAAAGCATGTTGGGTTGAACCAGAAGATGACAAGAATGAAGAATATAAAGAGTTTTTAAGGGTGAAACAACGTTTTTTAGCAAAGGATAAACACAATCAGTTAGTATTTTTAGCAGATTCTTCATTTTCATTGCAAATGACACAGCAAAAATATCCGAGTATTACCTTCCATTTTACTTCAGAATTTGAATAAGAATAAAACCAACTAGTCGATTTTATTTCTGGCATTCGACGATATTTTTCTGTTATTGACCGATTTTCTCACTTCGGAAATCAATGTATTATTTAACTTGAGATAAGTATCAACCACAAATTGATCATATCATGGAAGTAGAATCTAAGCAATTTAGTAATCAGGAGATTACAGTAACTTACGACCCTTGTATTTGCAAATTATCCGGAAAATGTGCAAGAGAATTGTCTGATGTTTTCAGCAATAATGTTATCCCATGGATTAACCTTGATGGCACAAAAACTGATAAAATCATTAATCAAATTAAAAAATGCCCTAGTGGTGCCCTAAAGTTCTATAAAAACGAACATAGAGCCGTTGGATAAACTATAAAAATTACAATATAAAAAAAGACCCTTCAATACGTACGTTGAAGGGTTTTTAGTTTATGCTTGTCCAGTAGGTCCAAAATTCAAAGGTATTGGTGGCTGCTCATAATCTTTTATCTCTCCATGAGCACTTTCAAATCGCGCAACATTATCACCAAGTGCCTTAAGCAAACGCTTAGCATGTTGCGGCGTTAATATAATTCTTGATTTCACCTTATTCTTTGGAACCCCTGGCATAATATTTACAAAATCTACCACAAATTCAGATACTGAATGGTTAATTATTGCCAGATTGGAATACGTCCCTTCGGCTACCTTTTCATCCAATTCTATATTTATTTGTCCCTGTTGGTTCTTTTTTTCCTCTGCCATTTTAATATTAGCTATTACTGTGTTTCTTATTATTTATTAAAAAAGCCTTCAAGTTTTTATACATGAAGGCTTTTATCTTTTGCGTTCCTGCCTCCGCAGGAATTATAATTAATTAAAATTCATCTCTTGCTTCACCTGCATCATTTCGTCAAACTCCTCTTTAGACCCAACAATGATATCAGAATAACTTCTCATACCTGTTCCTGCTGGAATTCTATGTCCAACAATAACATTTTCTTTAAGTCCTTCAAGGGTATCAACTTTACCTGCCACAGCTGCCTCATTCAATACTTTAGTAGTCTCTTGGAACGACGCTGCAGAAATGAATGATTTCGTTTGTAGCGAAGCTCTTGTTATACCTTGTAATATTGGTGTCGCCGTTGCTGGTTGTGCATCCCTAGCTTCCACAAGTTTTTTATCTTCTCTTCTAAGAATAGAATTCTCATCTCTTAATTCACGTGGTGTAACGATCTGACCTGCTTTTAAATTAGGAGATTCACCAGCATCTTCTATAACTTTCATTCCGAAAATTTCGTCGTTTTCAGTAATAAAATCACTCTTATGAACTAATTGATCTTCTAAGAAAATAGTATCACCAGAATCAATGATTCTAACCTTACGCATCATCTGTCTTACCACAACTTCAAAGTGTTTATCATTAATCTTCACACCTTGTAAACGATATACTTCTTGTACTTCATTTACTAAGTATTGTTGTACTGCAGAAGGCCCTTTAATATTTAAGATATCATTCGGAGTAATAGAGCCATCAGAAAGTGGCATACCCGCTTTTACGAAATCATTTTCTTGAACAAGAATTTGATTTGAAAGTTTTACTAGGTATTTCTTAATCTCTCCTAATTTAGACTCAACGATAATCTCACGGTTACCACGTTTAATTTTTCCGAAAGACACAACACCGTCAATCTCACTCACAACAGCAGGATTAGATGGGTTACGTGCTTCGAAAAGTTCAGTTACCCTTGGAAGACCACCAGTAATATCACCTGCCTTAGCAGATTTACGCGGTATCTTCACTAAGATTTTACCCACCTTAATTTCTTCACCATCATCAATCATTAAGTGTGCACCAACTGGTAAGTTGTAAGAACGAATTGTTTCACCTTTCCCATCTTCAATATGAAGTGTTGGAATTAATTTCTTATTTCTAGATTCGGAAATAACTTTTTCTTGGAAACCCGTTTGTTCATCAATTTCTACTTGGTACGTAATACCTTGCTCAATATTTTCGTACTTCACTTTACCAGCGAATTCAGAAATGATTACACCATTATAAGGATCCCATTGACAAACAACATCTCCTTTCTTTAATTCTTGACCATTTTCAATAAAAATAGTTGAACCGTATGGAATATTATTCGTACTTAAAGTAATACCTGTTTTCTTATCAATAAGCTTTATTTCAGACGTACGAGAAATTACGATATCTGCAATATTTCCTTCAGAATCCTCACCTTTTACAGTTTTAAGATCTTCAATTTCAGCAATACCATCAAACTTAACAGCTAATTTATTCTCTTCAGAAATGTTACCAGCAATACCACCTACGTGGAATGTTCTTAGCGTAAGCTGAGTACCAGGTTCTCCGATGGACTGTGCTGCAACAACACCTACAGCTTCACCTCTTTGAACCATTTTACCAGTAGCAAGGTTACGTCCGTAACACTTCGCACAAATACCTTTTTTAGCTTCACAGCTTAGTGGAGAGCGTACTTCTAAAGATTCAATTGGAGAATCTCCAATACTCTTAGCAATTTCATCGTCGATCAACTCACCAGCAGCAACTAACAACTCATCAGTTTGCGGGTTGTATGTATCGTTTAATGCAACACGCCCAACAATTCTATCTTCAAGCGTCTCAACAATTTCGTCATTTTTCTTTAAAGCTGAAACTTCAACACCTCTTAGTGTACCACAATCTTCAATGTTAATAATAACATCCTGAGAAACATCCACTAAACGACGTGTTAAATAACCAGCATCTGCAGTTTTAAGAGCCGTATCTGCAAGACCTTTACGAGCACCGTGTGTTGAAATAAAGTATTCTAAAATTGAAAGCCCTTCTTTAAAGTTAGAAAGAATTGGGTTTTCAATAATCTCTCCACCACCAGCATTCGATTTTTTAGGTTTTGCCATTAATCCACGCATACCTGTTAACTGACGAATCTGTTCTTTAGATCCACGAGCTCCAGAATCAAGCATCATAAACACAGAATTGAACCCTTGCTGATCCTCACGGATACGTTTCATAGAAAGCTCAGTTAACTCAGCATTTGTTGATGTCCAGATATCAATAACTTGGTTGTAGCGCTCATTGTTGGTAATAAGTCCCATATTATAGTTACCCATAATACCATCAACTTGTTTATTGGCAGCATCTATCATTCCTTGTTTTTCCTGTGGAATAATAATATCACCTAAACTGAAAGACAAACCTCCTTGGAAAGCAAATTTGAAACCTAAAGTTCTAATAGCATCTAAGAATTCCGCAGTTTCAGGAACTGAAGTCTTCTTTAATATTCTTCCAATAATATCTCTTAAAGATTTCTTGGTCAATACCTGATTGATATAACCTGCTGCTTGAGGCACATGTTGATTAAATAATACACGACCAACAGTAGTCTCAACTATCATGATATCAAGCTTGCCATCAGAATTAATATCAATGGTTCTTACCTTAATTCCAGCATTTAAGTCTACTTTCTTCTCATTGAAAGCAATTTCAACCTCCTCTGGAGAATAGAATGTTAAGCCTTCTCCTTTAATTGGTAATTCTGGAGCAGATTTACGCTCCTTAGTCATATAGTATAATCCAAGTACCATATCCTGAGAAGGTACGGTAACTGGAGAACCATTTGCAGGGTTTAGAATGTTGTGTGATGCTAACATCAATAATTGACACTCTAAGATAGCCTCAGGTCCTAACGGTAAATGTACCGCCATTTGGTCACCATCAAAATCCGCATTAAATGCTGTACAAACTAATGGGTGTAATTGAATAGCTTTACCTTCAATTAATTTAGGCTGAAACGCTTGAATACCCAAACGGTGTAATGTAGGCGCACGGTTTAGTAATACTGGATGACCTTTAAGAACATTTTCCAGAATATCCCAAACCACCGGCTCTCTTTTATCTATAATTTTCTTTGCAGATTTTACCGTTTTAACAATACCTCTTTCAATTAACTTTCTAATTACGAAAGGCTTGTATAATTCAGCTGCCATGTTCTTTGGCAATCCACATTCAAATAATTTTAATTCTGGACCAACAACAATTACAGAACGTGCTGAATAATCCACACGTTTACCAAGTAAGTTTTGACGGAAACGCCCTTGCTTACCTTTTAAGGAGTCTGACAAAGATTTTAATGGTCTGTTAGAATCTGTTTTAACTGCTGAAGATTTACGTGTGTTATCAAATAATGAATCTACAGATTCCTGCAGCATACGCTTCTCATTACGCAAAATAACTTCTGGCGCTTTGATTTCAACTAAACGCTTCAAACGATTATTACGGATAATAACACGACGGTATAAATCATTCAAATCAGACGTAGCAAAACGACCACCATCTAATGGTACTAAAGGACGCAATTCTGGTGGAATGATTGGAATCACCTTCATAATCATCCACTCTGGTCTATTTTCGCGATTGTTATTAGACTCTTTTAAAGCCTCAACAACCTGTAAACGCTTCAACGCCTCAGTTTTACGTTGCTTAGAAGTTTCAGTGTTTGCCTTATGACGTAATTCATAAGATAATCCCTCTAAATCAATACGTGCCAATAAATCAATCAAACATTCAGCACCCATTTTAGCGATAAACTTATTAGGGTCGGAATCTTCTAAATACTGATTTTCTTGAGGTAATTCTTCTAAAATATTTAAGTATTCCTCTTCAGTAAGGAAATCCATTTTTTGTAGTGGTTCTCCTTCCTCATTTTTAGCAATACCAGGTTGAATTACTACGTAACGTTCGTAGTAAATAATCATATCCAATTTCTTAGATGGCAACCCTAGTAAATATCCTATTTTGTTTGGTAAAGAACGGAAGTACCAAATGTGAGCTACAGGCACTACTAAATTAATGTGTCCTACACGATCACGACGTACTTTCTTTTCTGTTACTTCTACACCACAACGGTCACAAACAATACCTTTGTAGCGAATTCTTTTATATTTTCCACAAGCACATTCGTAATCCTTTACAGGACCAAAAATACGCTCACAGAACAAACCATCACGTTCTGGTTTATGAGTTCGATAATTGATAGTTTCTGGTTTTAAAACTTCACCTCTAGACTCTGCTAAAATAGATTCTGGTGATGCTAAACCAATTGAGATTTTATTAAATCTCTTAACTGCATTTTTATCTTGTTTTCTTGCCATAATATATGGTTGAAATGAATTTAATTAATTAACTACTCCTCTAATCTGATGTCCAATCCTAAACCTTTCAATTCGTGCATTAATACGTTGAAAGATTCTGGTAATCCTGGATCTGGCATTGGCTCACCCTTCACAATACTTTCGTAAGTTTTAGCTCTACCGATTACGTCATCAGATTTTACAGTTAAGATCTCACGTAAGGTACTTGATGCGCCATAAGCCTCAAGTGCCCAAACTTCCATCTCACCAAAACGCTGACCACCAAACTGTGCTTTACCACCAAGAGGTTGTTGCGTAATTAATGAGTAAGGACCAATAGAACGTGCGTGCATTTTATCATCTACCATGTGTCCTAATTTCAGCATGTAGATAACACCAACAGTAGCTGGTTGATCGAAACGATCTCCCGTTCCACCGTCATATAAATATGTGTGACCGTATCTTGGGATTCCAGCTTCATCTGTAAATCCATTAATTTGATCGATTGTAGCACCATCAAAAATTGGAGTAGCATATTTACGACCTAATTTTTGACCTGCCCATCCTAATACCGTTTCGTATATCTGCCCAATGTTCATACGAGATGGTACACCAAGTGGATTTAATACGATATCTACTGGAGTTCCATCTTCTAAGAATGGCATATCTTCTTGACGAACAATACGCGCTACGATACCTTTGTTACCGTGACGTCCCGCCATCTTATCACCAACTTTTAGTTTACGTTTTTTAGCAATGTATACTTTAGCTAGTTTGATAATACCTGCTGGTAATTCATCCCCAACAGAAATGGTGAACTTCTCACGACGTAATGAACCTTGTAAATCGTTCTCCTTAATTTTATAGTTGTGTATTAAATCAGCAACTAATTTATTAGTATGATCATCCGTTGTCCATTTTCCAGATACTAAATGCGCGTAATCATCAACAGCATTTAACATCTTTAAAGTGAATTTTTTACCCTTTGGTAATACTTCTTCACCCAAATCGTTAAAAATACCTTGAGCTGTTTTTCCATTTACAATAGAGAAAAGTTTTTCAACCAAAACATCTTTAAGTTCGTCAAACTTTCTGTCGTATTGTGCCTCAAGAGCTAAAATATCATCTTTATCCTGTGCTCTCTTACGCTTATCTTTTACCGCTCTAGCAAATAGTTTCTTGTCAATTACAACTCCATTTAACGAAGGCGAAGCTTTTAAAGATGCGTCTTTAACATCACCAGCTTTATCACCGAAAATAGCACGTAATAATTTCTCTTCTGGAGTTGGATCAGATTCCCCTTTAGGCGTAATCTTACCAATTAAGATATCACCAGGTTTCACTTCAGCACCTACGCGAATCATACCATGCTCATCCAAGTCTTTTGTAGCCTCTTCAGAAACGTTAGGTATATCGTTAGTTAACTCTTCGTTACCTAATTTCGTATCTCTAACTTCAAGAGAATATTCATCAATATGAATAGATGTGAAAATATCTTCACGCACTACTTTTTCAGAAATTACAATCGCATCCTCAAAGTTATACCCTTTCCAAGGCATAAAGGCAACTTTCATATTTCTACCAAGTGCCAACTCTCCCTGCTGCGTTGCATAACCTTCACAAAGTACTTGTCCTTTGGCAACTTTATCACCTTTTTTAACAATAGGTTTTAGGTTGATAGAAGTACCTTGGTTTGTTTTTCTAAATTTCACTAATTGGTACGTTTTAATATCACTATCAAAACTTACTTTAGCTTCATCTTCAGTGCGATCGTATCTGATCTTAATTTCGTTGGCATCAACGTAAAGTACTTCCCCACTTCCTTCTGCATTAACCAATACTCTAGAATCTGAAGCTACTTGACGCTCTAAACCAGTTCCTACAATCGGTGCATCTACACGCAATAATGGTACAGCTTGACGCATCATGTTAGATCCCATCAACGCGCGGTTTGCATCATCATGCTCCAAGAATGGAATTAAAGATGCCGAAATTGAAGAAATTTGGTTTGGTGCAACATCCGTGTAATGTAATCCTGCTGGATCGATTACTGGGAAGTCACCTTCCATACGAGCAATTACTTTGTCATGAAGAATTTTTCCATCATCATCTACCTCAACAGTTGCTTGAGCTATTAGCTTTTCTTCTTCTTCCTCTGCACTTAAGTAAGTTGGTGCATTTTTAATATCAACTACACCATCAGTAACTTTTCTATATGGTGTTTCAATGAATCCCATTGAGTTTACTTTAGCGTAAACCGATAATGAAGAAATTAAACCAATGTTCGGACCTTCAGGTGTTTCGATCGGACATAAACGACCATAATGCGTATAATGAACGTCACGAACCTCAAAACCAGCTCTTTCTCTTGAAAGACCTCCTGGACCTAAGGCAGATAAACGACGCTTATGTGTAATCTCCGCTAATGGATTCGTTTGATCCATAAACTGAGATAACTGGTTTGTACCGAAGAATGAATTGATTACGGAAGATAATGTCTTCGCATTAATCAGATCAATAGGCGTAAATACCTCGTTATCACGAACATTCATACGCTCACGAATAGTACGTGCCATACGTGCTAAACCAACACCAAATTGAGACGACAACTGCTCACCTACAGTACGAACACGACGGTTTGATAAGTGGTCAATATCATCAATCTCTGCCTTAGAATTGATTAGCTCAATTAAATATTTTATAATGGTAATGATATCTTCTTTGGTAAGCACTTGCTTATCCATTCCGATATCTAACCCTAATTTTTTATTCATTCTATAACGACCTACTTCTCCTAAAGAGTAACGTTGGTCAGAGAAGAATAGCTTATCTATAATACCACGCGCTGTTTCCTCATCTGGCGGTTCTGCATTACGTAGTTGTCTGTAAATATGTTCAACAGCCTCTTTTTCAGAGTTTGTTGGATCTTTTTGAAGCGTGTTATGAATAATAGCATAATCGCCCTTATCTTGATCTTCTTTATGTAACAAGATTGTTTTTACACCAGCTTCAAGAATTTCTTCGATATTCTCTTTGTCTAATACAGTATCACGATCAAGAACAATCTCGTTACGCTCAATAGATACTACTTCTCCTGTATCTTCATCAACAAAATCCTCGTGCCATGTATTTAAAACACGTGCTGCTAATTTTCGCCCTAAGTATTTCTTTAAACCTGTTTTAGAAACTTTAGCTTCTTCTGCTAAATCGAAAATCTCTAAAATATCTTTATCACGTTCAAAACCAATTGCACGGAATAAAGTAGTCACAGGTAATTTTTTCTTTCTATCAATGTAGGCATACATTACCTGGTTGATATCAGTTGCGAATTCAATCCAAGATCCTTTGAATGGAATTACCCTTGCTGAATATAATTTTGTACCATTAGCATGGAAAGACTGACCAAAAAATACTCCTGGAGAACGGTGTAATTGAGATACTACAACACGCTCTGCACCATTGATAACAAAAGTACCACTAGGAGTCATGTAAGGAATAGTTCCTAAATAAACATCTTGAACGATAGTTTCAAAATCTTCATGCTCAGGATCGGTACAATATAATTTTAATCGTGCTTTTAAAGGCACAGAATAAGTTAACCCTCTTTCTATACACTCTTCAATAGCATAACGTGGTGGGTCGATGAAGTAATCTAAAAATTCTAAAACGAATTGATTACGAGAATCTGTAATTGGGAAGTTTTCCATGAAGGTATTGTATAATCCTTCATCACCTCTCTCTTCAGATTTAGTTTCAAGTTGGAAAAAGTCCTGGAAGGACTTGATCTGGATATCCAAAAAATCTGGATATTCCGTTCTATTTACAATAGAGGAGAAATTTAATCTTTCAGCTTGTGTTGACAACATCAATGGACGGAATTTTGATTAAAAAAATATGATGATAGTGCTTTTAAACACTAATATTGCAGCCTAATTTTTCACCTACTTAAAAGGCTGTTTTTGCAATTTATTTGCGCCTATATTTATATACGCAAAATGGTCTAGGTCTAATTACGCCATAAGCATAACAGACCTAAACCTTTGTATTGTTGAGTAATTAAGCTTACTTAAGCTCAACCTCAGCTCCAGCTTCTTCTAAAGACGCTTTTAAAGCTTCAGCTTCATCTTTAGCCACACCTTCTTTGATTGCAGATGGTGCGTCATCAACTAATCCTTTAGCTTCTTTCAAGCCAAGACCAGTTAATTCCTTAACTAATTTTACAACTGCTAATTTAGAACCTCCTGGAGCTTTCAAAATTACGTCGAATTCTGATTTTTCCTCAGCAGCTTCACCACCACCAGCAGCACCTCCACCAGCAGCAACAGCTACAGCTGCAGCAGCAGGCTCGATACCATACTCATCTTTTAATATAGTAGCTAACTCATTAACTTCTTTTACAGTTAAGTTAACTAATTGTTCTGCGAAATCTTTTAAATCTGCCATTTTTCTATCGTTTTAAAAATGTTTTGTAATAATTTATAATTGTAAAAAGTGCGTACTTATTTGCTTATCCTTCTTTCTCAGATAATGTTTTAATGATGCCTGCCAATGTACCTCCACCTGATTTAAGTGCAGATATAACATTTTTAGCAGGAGATTGAAGTAATCCTACGATTTCTCCGATCAACTCATCTTTAGACTTAATGTCTACCAACGCATCTAATTGTTCGTCACCAATGTAAACCGCTTCCTCAATAAAAGCTCCTTTTAATAAAGGCTTTTCTGATTTTTTTCTAAAAGCTTTGATTACTTTGGCCGGCGCATTACCAGCTTCAGCGAACATGATAGATGTATTACCTTTCAAAACTGTTGGAAGTTCACCAAATTCTTTATCTGAGGCTTCCATTGCTTTTTCAAGTAATGTATTCTTAACTACCGCCATACTAACGTTAGCTTTAAAACAAGCGCGACGTAAATCTGATGTAGTACCTGCATTCAATCCTGAAATATCTGTTAAATAGATATTCGTATTATCGGCTAATTGTGCAGTTAAGTCTTGAATTACTTGTGATTTTTCTTCTCTTGTCATAATAAAAGTAATTTAACTGTTTAACCAATTTTAGGATCTACAGCAACACTTGGACTCATAGTAGAAGACATAAAAATACTCTTCACATATGTACCTTTTGCAGTAGTTGGTTTCAACTTAATTAATGTTTGTAATAATTCATTTGCGTTACCCGCAATTTTATCAGCACTAAATGATGCTTTACCTATTGCAGCGTGTACAATACCGGTTTTATCCACTTTAAAATCGATTTTACCAGCTTTTACCTCGCTTACTGCTTTAGCAACATCCATTGTTACTGTGCCTGTCTTTGGGTTTGGCATTAAACCACGAGGACCAAGAATACGTCCTAAAGGTCCTAATTTACCCATTACACTTGGCATTGTAATAATCACATCCACATCGGTCCACCCACCTTTAATTTTATCAAGGTATTCATCTAACCCAACATAATCTGCTCCAGCTTCTTTAGCTTCAGCTTCTTTATCTGGAGTAACTAGTGCTAATACTTTCTTATCTTTACCAGTACCGTGTGGAAGAGATACAACACCTCTTACCATTTGGTTTGCTTTACGAGGATCTACTCCTAAACGCACTGCTATATCAACAGATGCATCAAACTTAGCATTGGTAATTTCTTTTACTAATGAAGACGCTTCATTTAGAGAATACAACTTCCCTTTTTCAATTTTCGCTAAAGCCTCTTTTTGCTTTCTTGTTAATCTTGCCATTTTCTAATGTCTTTAATAGATTAAGAAGGGAATTTCCCTGTTACAGTAATTCCCATTGATCTTGCGGTACCAGCCACCATTTTCATAGCAGATTCAACAGTAAATGCGTTTAAATCTTGCATTTTGTCTTCTGCAATGGTCTTAATTTGGTCCCAAGACACTTTAGCTACTTTTTTACGATTTGGTTCGCCCGAACCTTTCTTCACCTTGGCCGCTTCTAATAATTGTACTGCAGCTGGCGGTGTCTTGATTACGAAATCGAAAGACTTATCCTTGTAAACAGAGATAACAACCGGTAATACTTTACCTTGTTTATCTTGGGTTCTAGCATTAAATTGCTTACAGAACTCCATAATGTTTACACCAGCAGCACCTAGAGCGGGTCCAACCGGTGGCGATGGATTCGCAGCACCTCCCCTAACTTGTAGCTTAACTACTTTACCTAACTCTTTTGCCATTTTTAATAAAATTTAAATGTGTGATAAGATTTAGTATTGGAAGCTCTAAAACTTATCGATCTATGTAACAATTATTAAATTTTCTCTACTTGCATGTAGCTTAGTTCTAATGGTGTTTTTCTACCGAAAATCTTAACCATTACCTCAAGCTTACGTTTTTCTTCATTAATGTTTTCGATAGTACCATCAAATCCGTTAAATGGACCATCAATAACTTTTACAGTTTCACCCTTCGTAAATGGAATAGCAACATGCACATTTTCATCAACAGCTAATTCATCTACTTTACCTAACATTCTGTTTACTTCAGATTGCCTTAAAGGCACAGGATCTCCTCCTTTGGTTTCTCCTAAAAACCCGATAACATTTGTTATCCCTTTTATAATATGTGGCACTTCTCCAGTTAAATTCGCTTGAATCATAATATATCCAGGGAAAAACACTTTTTCTTTCTGAATTTTTTTTCCGTTACGAATTTGAATCACCTTTTCAGTTGGCACTAATACTTGATCAACATAATCTTGCATTCCTAAACGAGCAATTTCATTCTCGATGTAGGTTTTGATTTTGTTTTCTTGACCACTTACAGCCCTAACAACGTACCACTTTTTTTCGCTTACTTCTGACATAAAAACTTCCTATTTAATTAAATCAAAGTAAGCTGTTATCACCTTGCTGAAAACTGTATCTACTCCCCAAATTGCCAAAGAGAATATAATTGAAAACACAGCTACTAAAACGGTTAAACTTTGTGCTTCTGCCCATGACGGCCATGAAACGTTATTCTTTAGTTCGTCAAACGATTCTTTTACGTATGTTACAATTCCAGCCATTTAATTTCTTTTTTCGTAGGATTGAAATCCTATTTTAAACTCTTGAGTATTACTACCCGATTTTCTTTGCACGGGTTGAGAGGCTCGAACTCCCGACACCAGGTTTTGGAGACCTGTGCTCTACCAACTGAGCTAAACCCGTAAATATAACTCAAAAGGCATCACGCTTTTCAACGTGATACCTTGTGAGTCTTATTATATTAAACTAGTGTTTAGTCTAAAATCTCAGTTACCTGACCAGCACCAACTGTTCTACCACCTTCACGGATAGCGAAACGTAAACCTACGTTCATTGCAATTGGTTGAATTAACTCAACTTCGATAGTTAAGTTATCTCCAGGCATTACCATTTCAACTCCACTTGGAAGCGCAATGTTTCCAGTTACGTCAGTTGTACGAACGTAGAACTGTGGACGGTAGTTGTTATGGAATGGCGTATGACGACCACCTTCTTCTTTCTTAAGGATATAAACCTCAGCTTTGAATTTTTTATGTGGTGTTACAGAACCAGGCTTAGTGATAACCATACCTCTTGAGATTTGAGTTTTCTCAATACCTCTTAATAGAATACCAGCGTTATCTCCTGCTTCACCTCTGTCTAATATTTGACGGAACATCTCGATACCAGTAATAGTAGAAGTTAACTTCTCAGCACCCATACCGATGATTTCAACAGGATCTCCAGTGTTAGCGATACCAGTTTCAATTCTACCCGTAGCAACAGTACCACGACCAGTAATAGAGAATACATCTTCAATTGGCATTAAGAAAGGCTTGTCCATATCACGTACAGGCTCTTCAATCCAGTTATCACAAGCTTCCATTAATTCCATTACAGTATCAACCCACTTTTGCTCACCGTTAAGTGCCCCTAAAGCAGATCCAGAAATTACAGGACCATTATCTCCATCATACTCATAGAAGTTCAATAAATCTCTAACTTCCATATCAACAAGCTCTAAAAGTTCTTCATCATCCACCATATCAACTTTGTTTAAGAAAACAACGATACGTGGAATACCTACCTGACGACCTAATAAGATGTGCTCACGAGTTTGTGGCATAGGACCATCTGTAGCAGCAACCACTAAAATAGCACCATCCATTTGCGCAGCACCAGTTACCATGTTCTTAACATAATCGGCGTGACCTGGACAATCTACGTGCGCATAGTGACGGTTAGCGGTTTGATACTCTACGTGAGATGTATTAATTGTAATACCTCTTTCTTTCTCTTCTGGTGCGTTATCGATTTGATCGAAATCTTTAGCCTCAGATAAACCTGCGTCAGCTAATACTTTAGTTATAGCAGCTGTTAAAGTTGTTTTACCGTGATCTACGTGTCCAATAGTACCTATATTTAAGTGCGGTTTTGAACGATCAAAAGTTCCCTTTGCCATGTTTTAAATAATTTAAATCTTAGTTATATAATAATATTAGTGTACTCTATTTATATTTTTGAGCCAACGACGGGATTTGAACCCGTGGCCTCTTCCTTACCAAGGAAACGCTCTACCCCTGAGCTACGCCGGCAATTGGTGCGTTTCAGGTTTGGTGTTTAAAGTTGCAAGTTTAGCTCATAGAACTTGAAACTTTTACAACTTGAAACCTTAAACTCCAAGTTATTGAGCGGGAGACCGGGTTCGAACCGGCGACATTCAGCTTGGAAGGCTGACGCTCTACCAACTGAGCTACTCCCGCGTTTTGCAAATTAAATATTTGCTTGGTTGTTATTAGGATAATCTCGCTACGCTCGATGATCCTGGATTGGTGACCCAATCCAAATAATTTCAAAACGCAGCTTTACAAAAGTGAACTTTTGACAGCTCCTTACTTGAAATTATATGTGGGAAGAGCAGGATTCGAACCTGCGAAGGTAAAAACCAACAGATTTACAGTCTGTCCTCGTTGGCCGCTTGAGTATCTTCCCAATGTTAAAAAACATCAATATTTTAAAGAACGCTTCCTAAGTGTTTTCTTAGGAATCCCGCAATTTGCGAGCGTTTTTGGAGCCGATAGAGGGACTCGAACCCACGACCTGCTGATTACAAATCAGCTGCTCTAGCCAGCTGAGCTATATCGGCGTTTTTTAAACAGTTTTTTGCATAAAAAAAATCCGCTATTTCTAACGGATTGCAAATGTATAGATATTTTTAATTATTCAAAACATTTTTTGAAAAAAATTATCAGGAATGTGCCCTTAATTTTTCCTTTCGTTTTTTTAGCTGTCTTTCTAATGACGCAACTGCAATATCAGTACCTTCTTCGAACGTTTTACATTGTTTTTTTACAATAAAACTATCACCAGGAACGCTTACTCTAGCTTCAAAAATTTTATTCTCTTTGTCGCTAGTGTTTTCAACCTTCAAATACACGTCAGATTTAATGACCTTGTCGTAGAACAAATCTAACTTATCCATTCGCTTTTGAATAAAGTTAATTAACTTCCGATCAGCATTAAAATTGATGGATTGCGTGTTTACTTTCATCTGTTTTTGGTTTGTGAAAAGAATATGAGATAATCTTGGTCTTCTTTAGGTTGTGGTTAAATTTAAAAGACAGAATAGAATCTCATCATCATTTCGGTTAGACAATAATTTAAATATTACTTTAAACTTCTGGGGTGCGCGTTTAAATACACTTTTTTAAGTTCTGCAATACTATTATGCGTATAAACTTGCGTTGCTGCTAAACTTGTATGACCAAGAAGCTCTTTAACAGCATTAATATCTGCACCTTGATTTAATAAATGAGTCGCAAATGAATGTCTGAGAATATGCGGACTCTTTTTTACCTTAAAAGATGCCTTACTAAAATAATCATTTATAACTCGGTAAACAAGTGTTTCGTATATTTTAACGCCCTTCTTTGTCAGAAATAAATAGTCAGAATCTTTAATATCTTCTAGATTATCCCTTACTTTTAAGTACTGTTGCAAGGTTTCTTTAACAGAATTTAGAAGCGGTACAATACGCTCCTTATTGCGTTTACCAAGGACTTTAATAGATCTATTGCTCAAATCTATGGCGGCTAATTTTAATTCCACCAATTCAATACGCCTAATACCTGTAGAATAAAATAATTCAATTATTAGTTTATCACGAATGCCCTCGTAAGAATCATCAAAATTAAGTTCATCTAGTACAACTTTAATTTCTTCTTCTGAAAAGGGCACCTGAACCTTTTTACTTGTTTTTAAGGCTTTGTGTTTTGAAAGTGGATTTTGTTTTACATCGCCTACTTTCAACAAAAACTTATAATAAGTATTTAAAGACGAAATTTTCCTGTTGATGCTTCTATTGCTTAAACCACTTTCTACCAAAACAACAATCCAACTTCTTATTTGCTGATAGTTTACCTTTTTAATAGAAGCCATATTATGCTCCCTTAATATAAAGTTTTGAAAAGATTCCAAATCCGACTGGTAGGCTTTAACGGTAAGCTTAGAATAGTTTTTTTCTAGAAGCAGGTGATCGATAAAGGCGTTAAAAAGCATATTTGTAGTTTGGAGTTTGAAGCTGGAATCTTATAGTGAAGATACAACTAAAAATTATTACATAAAAAAGTCCCGCGATTAGCGAGACTTTCATATTACTGTTGCAGACGGATTATATATCCTCAGCATCTCTTAGTTGCTGGATGTATTGCGCTTTTTGTATTTGCGCTCTACGCTTCATAGAAGGTTTTACAAACTGCTTTCTACTTTGTAGCGCACGCTTTGTACCAGTTCTATCAAACTTTCTTTTAAAACGCTTTAGCGCTCTATCTATATTTTCTCCTTCTTTAATTGGTATTATCAACATAGTGTCTTAACCTCCTCTCTTTTAAATTTTGTGGGTGCAAATATAGAATATTTTTTGATTTACAAATTCTGAATCTCAAAATATTTTAAGTAGCTGGCTTATACTCCTTTTTATCAATAACTATTTTGGCCAAAATCTCACGGAGTATTTCGCTAGTTCCGCCACCAATAGGCCCTAAACGACTATCTCTAAACAAGCGTGCCAAAGGATATTCTTCCATATAGCCATATCCTCCAAGGAATTGCAAGCATTGGTATATCACCTCATCTGCCATTTTTGTAGACTTTAATTTAGAAATTGTGGCTTCCTTAACTACATATTCACCTTTATCTAGAGCATTTGCCACGGCGTAATTGTAATTTTTGTTGATTTCTAAATCTGCATATAAATCGCAAAACTTATGTCGCAGTGCTTGAAATTTGTCAATGGTTTTGCCAAATGCAGTGCGCTCGCTCATGTATTGTTGGGTGTACTCTAGAGCAAATTCGGCTCTTGCATGGGCGTTAATACCCATGATTAAACGCTCTAGTGCAAAGTGCTGCATGATGTAGCTGAAGCCTTTGTCTTCCTCTCCCATAAGGTTGGCAGCAGGAATCTCCACACTATCAAAGGCAATTTCACCTGTATCTGAGGCTCGCCACCCTAACTTATCTAACTTCGTAGCAGAAACTCCTTTAGATTCCCTGTCAATTACAAAAATACTTATGCCTTTATTTCCTAATTCGGGAGTAGTTTTTGCTGCCACTACCAGATAGTCGCTATACACTCCATTTGTAATAAAGGTTTTAGAACCATTAATAATGTAAGTATCTCCTTTTTTGACAGCGGTGGTGCGCATGCCAGCCACATCGCTACCCCCAAAAGGTTCAGTAATACACAAACAGCCTATTTTTTCTCCTGTAATACTTGGAACAAGGTATTTTTCTTTTATGGCTTCATCACCTTCTGCATTTAAGTGCGTCATCGCTAAATAAACGTGCGCCCAAACTGCTGCTGCAAATCCTCCAGAATTTATTTTTTGAAGTTCTTCTAGTAATATTACGGTGTAAAATAAATCGAGTTCTAATCCTCCACATGCCTTGGGGTAATTAATACCCAAAAAGCCCATTTCACCAAACTTTAACCAAATAGATTTATCAATTTCACCTGATTTTTCCCAATCTTCTACATGTGGGACAACTTCTTTTTTAAGGAAATCTTGTAAACTTTTTCTAAAGAGCTGGTGCTCCTCAGTGAAGTACATACTCGTCATACTTTGATTTTTAAATAAACATACATTGGCTTGGTTTGTAAGGATAGACAATTTGTTTATTTATTGAATTTGCAAAGATAATTGAATTATCTCTAATTTGTTTATCGGAAAGCCTTTTACTTTAGACAATTCGTTTAATGTTTTAAAACCTTCATGCAACTTGCGGTATTCTATAATATTATAGGCAATTTCATAGTCAATATGTTGAATGGTTACTAATTCTTCTGCCGTTGCCGTATTAAGATTAAATTTGTTAATTTTTCTAGGTGTTTTTACAGTGAATTGGACTTTTATTTTCTCGATAACCTCTGGTGTTAAGCCATAAACCTCTTGAAGTTCTATATCTGCGGCAAAACCATCTTTAAAGTTGTCGCGATATTTTATGATACGTTGTGATAATTTTTCACCAATACCATTGACCGATTGTAATTGATTTGCTGTTGCCGTGTTTAAATCCCCCTTTTGAGCGAAGGTTTTTGATGTACTAGAATAAGTTTTAGCGAAAGAAGATTTGGGCTTAGGGTTTGTAACCCAATCTGGAAATTTGAAGTAAGGCGATATTTCAGCCAACAAAGAATCTGACACACCTGTGACTTCTTGAAACTGTTTAATAGAATTAATCCATTGGTCTTTCTTTCGGAAAGCCAATAGCTTATCAATTTCTACGGTACTCATGCCAAGTGTTGCTCCTTTATAATCTGTAATATAATTTGGATTGAACGGGTAGATTTGCGGTTTGCTTTCTTCAATCGCAATTTGCCTAAGAGAATCGATTTCGATTTCATAACGTTTAAGTTCCTCTCCATTTACTATAATCTCTTCCGAAGAAAAGTGCGCGAAAAAATACACGCATTGCAATGCAACGATAATTATGAGTAATAAAAAAATCCCATTTCGTTGTTCTTTGGTGAATACAAAATGAGATTTAAAATTACGCATAGGTAATTTATGCTTTTAGCGCTTTAATAGCGTCCATGTATTTCTTAAGTTCCTTCTTAACTTTTGGTGCCAATAATACCAAACCGATCATGTTTGGCACCATCATCGCGAAAATCATTGCGTCTGAAAAACCAATTACTGAGCCTAAACTTGCCGCTGCTCCAATAATTACGAACACACAAAAGATAAGCTTATAGGCATATTCCATCTTTTTAGATCTACCGAATAAAAATGCCCATCCTTGGAAACCATAGTAAGACCATGAAATCATAGTACTAAAGGCAAATAACACCACTGCAACCGTTAATACATAAGGGAACCAAGAAATTGCAGATTCAAATGCACCTGACGTTAATAAAATAGCTTGTGCATCGTTTAATCCCGCATTTGCAGAAGTTACGTTTCCTGTGATTATTAACACTAACGCTGTCATGGTACACACTACCACAGTGTCAATAAATGGCTCTAACAAAGCTACCATTCCTTCACTAGCTGCATATTTTGTTTTTACTGCTGAATGAGCAATAGACGCTGAACCAACTCCAGCTTCATTTGAAAATGCTGCTCTTCTAAATCCTTGCACCAAAACACCAATGGCACCACCTGCAACACCCTCTGGACTAAATGCTCCAGAGAATATTTGTCCGAATGCATCACCAACCATTCTAATATTAGCAAAAATTACAAACAAGGACGCTGCAACATAAACAGCCACCATAAAAGGCACAATCTTATCTGTTACTTTGGCGATAGACTTGATACCTCCTATAATTACAATACCAACTAAAACCGCCATCACTACTCCAAATAACCACCCTTTTCCATAAAGAAAAGACTCGCTACCTCCAGTGATATTCTGAACCAATTGGAATGCCTGATTTACCTGAAACATATTTCCGCCACCAAACGATCCGCCAATTACAAAAATGGCAAATAAAACCGCAAGCACTTTACCTAGACCTTCAAGACCTTTGGATTTTAGCCCTTTGCGCAAATAGTACATAGGGCCGCCATAAACCGTACCATCATCTTCAATATCGCGATATTTTACACCTAAAGTACATTCCACAAACTTAGAAGCCATTCCTAAAAAACCGGCAACAATCATCCAAAAAGTAGCACCTGCACCGCCAATGGATACCGCAATAGCTACGCCCGCAATATTTCCTAAACCTACGGTTGCAGACAACGCTGCGGTTAAAGCTTGAAAATGCGACACTTCCCCCTCATGACCTTCAACTCTTATGGTGTCTGGATTATCATCTTCATCTGTAAATTTAGATTTTTGAATTTCAACCTTATGATTTTCCCTTCCCTCTAAATCGTCATATTTACCCCTAATAATATTTATGGAAGTTAAAAACCCTCTAAAATTTATTAAATTGAAATAAAAGGTAAAGTATGTAGCACCAATAATTAAAGGAAACAACACCCAGTAGACACTTATTTCATCTGTAAACGGAATTTGGTAAAAAATGGCATTAACGAACCAGCCTGTTAAGTCACCAAACACTTTATCAATTTTTTGATCTACACCCATTTCTTGGGCGTCTTGAGCAAAGGTTAAAAATGGTGAAATTAAGGCAGTAAAAGCTAGAAGATACTTCTTCATAATTGTTATTATTTGTTAGTTTTTATTGCAGTTTTTTTATAAGAAGTAAGCAAGATGCTAAAAAAAAATCATTTTTTAAAACATACTTTGTAAAATAGTTACGAATCTTGAACTTCAATATCGTATTCAGAATTTAGTTTTTCAATCTGTTCTGGTCTACCTAAAACAATAATTTTAGAATTTGGCGCTAAACTAATATCTGGTTCTGGGTTTACGGTATATTCTCCCATATCGTCTTTATAACCAATTACGGTAACACCTGTTTTTCTTCTTAAATCTAAATCTTTAATGGTACGTGCACGTTTAGAATTAAATAACTTTTCAACCGCCACTTCTTCAATGTTAATATTAGAAGCCCCAACAATAGCCAGATTATCAATAAATTCCATCAATCCTGGCACCACGACCAAAGACGCCATATGATCTCCACCAATCATATCTGGAAGAATGACATTATTGGCTCCAGCAAATTTCAACTTTTCATATGAAGACTCTTGAGACGCCCTACTAATAATATTTATTTTGCCGTTTAATTGTCTTGTAGATAGTACCACAAATAGATTATCAGCATCATTTGGAAGCGCAGAAATAAAATTAGATGCTCTATCCACGCCTGCCAACAACAACGTTTCGTCTTCATTGGCATTACCAATTACATAAGGCACGCCATCATGTTTTAAACGCTCTTCAACATCTTTATTCTTTTCAATAACAACAAAAGATTTGTTGTGTGACTCAAGTTTTCTCGCGGCCTGCTTACCATTTCTACCATAGCCACAAATGACAACATGATCCTTAAAACTATCTATTTTCTTTTGCATCTTTTTTTGTTTTAATTCTTCAACATTGTTTTTGCTTAAAATATATTCTGTAATAATAGACAGCGCATAACCCACGATGATGACGCTTGCTAAAATTAAAAATATAGTAAATATTTTAGATTGATCATCAAGCGGTACCACTTCGCCAAAACCAACAGTCGTCATGGTTATTACCGTCATGTAAAGTGCATCTACCCAAGAATAATTTGAAATATACCTATAGCCAAATACCCCAATAAATAATATTAATACTAGTAAGGCTAGTGCGGTATAAATTCTAGATCTAAAAAGTCTTACAATTGGGTTCATAAACTATAAATCAAAAACTGAGGAGCGTTTGGTGTATATTAAGTCTTTAATACGCATCCAAAACGCTAAAAATAGGTATAAGGCAAAACCAAAACCAACCGTTACAAACGTTAAATACATAAACGTGGTACGCACCACTTTTGCCCGAATACCCAAACGATCTGCTATTCGTTGGCATACATGGTATCCATGTTTTTGTAATAACAATAATATGGTATAAAATTTATTCACAAACGCAAGTTAAGGCTTCCTTTAAAAGTTTAAAAGTTTCGCGCTCGAAAAGTTTACCGATTCAAAAGTTTATTACCAACTGCACATTTTAAGCACTGGTTTTTATCACAATATTCAGTTTTTAGCTGAATTAATGCTTGTGAATGCAATGCATTGTCGCCTACTTTCTTCAGAGAATTAAACTTATCTACAATACTGTTTTTTTCTGATGACAGACTTTCAATAAGTTCTAGAATTTCATTGTCAATAGACTTTCCTTGAGATTTTGCATAGCTGAACTTCAAAGGCACTATAGTATTGACAATCAATAAATCTATAAATGATTTTGTAACGTTCTTTTTTCTTGCTTTTGAAACTTTGGAAAATGTATAATGCGTCTTCCAAAACTCTGATGGTGCTACGGTAAACAAATCATAAATATCTTCTAAAGCTGTGGCATCTATAACTTTTGAAAATAAATTTTGATGGGCATGAAACAGATGCGCCAATTGCGATAATCGGATAGTTGGAAAATTATTTGGTCTTAACCTGAAAAAAGAAGGTGAAACTACCGTCTCATTATTTAAATTGAACTTTTGAGAAAGATATTGATATTCTTTTTGAAGTGATTGATAGTAAGGCTCTTCTATTTGTGCTTCCAATAACCCAGATTGCCCAAACAAAAGTGCTTCCAAATGCACTAACTTAGATTGAGATTTTCTAAGAATGGAAAACTCAAAAGAATTAGCCATACTTAAAAACGCTTCTCCATTGACTTTCAATCCAAAATTTTTTGGAAGCATTTTAAATAATACGGCTTCCCAATCGTTTTTTGAGGATTCTAAAAGTTTAAGGATATCCTGAGATTTTCGCTCCAAGCGCTCGAAGTACAACCGCTCAAACCAATTAGAAATGGTAAAATCATCTACACCCGAAAAATCATTTTCACAATTAATCCAACTGTCTTTAGAATTAAATAGTTTGGTATAATTCTTTAAAGCGGAGGGAGAAACATAATCCTTAATTACCAAGGTTGGAATAACCGAATTATCCTTTCTAAACACCTCTGTATCGTGTTCCCAAACCACGTGCAAAATCACGTTGTCGTAAGCTTTATCCCGCTCATGGTTGTGCACAAACCAATCTGAAGATTTAATATGAATTTCAACATTTCCAGCCCAAAGTTGTCCTCCAATCCTAACTTGTACATTGAAGAAATCTGGACCTGCGTTTAGGTTATGTTCTCCAACTGAGGTAATTAATATTACCTCGTTTGCAACCGTTTTTAAATCACTTTGACTAAACTTCTTATATTTCCAGATGTAATGTAGAAAGTCCTCTTGCACCTGCCGAAAATATAAAAAGTTGACTAACTTTATCCTGTAATTTCAATAGAATTCATGGAAGCATTGACATTAACTACTCCTGCACTACTATTTTCTGCCATATCATTAATCATGTTGGCCTACACCAATAGGTTCTTGGCTTATGCCGCAACCATACGTAGTTTACACGATAAGTATATTCAAAATCCAGATTCCGTATTGATGGCGCAAATCCAGAATATTAAAAAACGCTTATATCTAACTCGTGCTATGCAAATTTTGGGTATTTCTAGTCTACTACTTTGCGTACTAACTATGTTTTTAATTTATGTTGAACAACAAACCGTTGCTGCTTGGGTATTTGGTATCGCCTTAATTTTACTTATTTCCTCTTTAGCTTTTCTAATTTTAGAAATACAAATTTCCGTAAAGGCCTTGGAACATCATATTAGTGATATAGAAGGTAAATAAATATCAACCCTTAAATAAACCATATGCTTTGTTTTAAAATCGATAATTTATTGATTTTCCGAATGTATAAATGCGCAAATAGTCGTATCTTTAAGTATGAAAAAGAGCGATTTACCCTTTATTCCTCCTTTTTATTATAAGTATATTAATCTGGTGCCCAATGAAATGGAGCTTATCTCTGGTTTAATCACAACTAGAAATAGCTTGTACGCCTTGAGGGAACATTTTACTGGAGACGAGAGCTTATCGTATTTTCGTAACAAATGGACTGTTAAAGATGTTTTGCAACATAATATTGATAACGAACGTATTCAGGCTTATCGTGCTTTAGCAATATCTAGAGGGGAAATCAACACCTTACCTGGATATAATAGAGAACTGTACGCTAAATATGCGTTTGCTACTAAAAGAGATGTTGATGATTTAGTTAAGGAGTTTGTTTTGGTAAGAAATTCGACTATCGCACTTTTTGAAAGTTTTTCTGAAAACATGCTACTAAAACAAGGCTTGTGTTCTGGCGCCAAACTTTCTGTTGCAGCATTAGGTTTTTTAACCATTGGCAACACAATTAGACATTCTAATATCATTACACAGTACTTCTTAAAATCTCAAAGTAAGTCCTCGTCTTGATGACCTTTAATATCGTCAATCGATTCTTTTATAGGTTTATTTTCTTGAGACATTATACTTTTGTAAAAAGAACTTACTTCAATAGCAGAAATAACAGCGAGAATCAACATCAAAATCACGATAGAAAGACCGATAATATCTTCATCTTGCACTTCCCTTTTTCGAATACCTATATCTTGAAATACTTGATAAACAATATATAGATTACACAAAATAAAAATACCGAAAAAACTAAATTCCCACCCCATAAAAAGTTAATAACACCGTTATTCTCTTGATTATCTCTGAAATAGAATTTCAATGTTTTTATTTGGTAAAGCAAACCTAATACACCACTTATAAAGAGCGTACAAAAAATAAAAAAGAAAGTATTATAATTTTGATTGCCATAAAACATTACATAACCAACAACATATCCAAAAAAGGAGACAATTAAGATATTGCCTATCAATAAAATAATCTTTGTAGTTTTAGTGTTTTTCATTCATAAAAACCTCAAATTCAGCTTCAAAAAGTAAAGCAAAGTGTTTCAAAAGTTTTTCCTTAACCTCAGCTGTATTAACTGCTGCAACTCCAAGCTCAACGTTTAAAGAGGTAACCGCTTTACCACGAATACCACAAGGAATGATATTATCAAAATATCCCAAATCCGCGTTCACATTTAAGGCAAAACCATGCATGGTTACCCACCTGCTAGCCCTAACCCCCATAGCGCATATTTTTCTAGCAAATGGTGTCCCAACGTCTAACCAAACTCCAGTTTCCCCAGGACTTCTCTCCGTTTTTAAATCATATTCGGCAAGGGTTAAGATGATCATTTCTTCTAAAAACCTCAAATATTTATGGATATCTGTAAAAAAGTTTTCTAAGTCTAAAATAGGATAACCTACTATTTGCCCAGGTCCATGATAGGTTATATCTCCTCCTCTATTTATTTTGTAAAATGTAGCTCCTTTAGTTTTAAGCTGCGTTTCATTGAGTAATAAATTAGACAAATCTCCACTTTTACCCAACGTATAAACATGTGGGTGCTCTACAAACAAAAAATAATTTTGGGTATCAAGATTAGCAGCCTCTCTCCTATTCTTAACCTTAGTATCTACAATACCCTTAAACAAGGTTTCTTGATAGTCCCAAGTCTCCTTGTAGTCTTTAAAACCTAAATCTTGCACCTCAATTTTTTTGTTCATAGACTGCAAAATTACGACAATTTTAAGTTTTAGTTATTAGGATTATTTAGGATAACCAAGGCTGCAATTACCCCAGGCACCCAACCGCAAAGCCATAGTAAAAATACAATAATAATAGAACCGCATCCTTTACCGATAACGGCTAAAGGTGGGAAAATAATAGAAAGTATAACTCTCCAAATACTCATAGTAATAATTTAATGATACTGAAATAAATTCAGTAATGATTGATGATTACTTATATGACGTTTTCTTATTTAGTTTGTTACAGTTTCAAAATTCAAAATTTATAGTAGTTTAGTGCTATGAGATTATTTTTCGTTATACTATTTATTACGTCTATTACAAATCCTGTTTTTGCGCAATATAATTTTAATGGTTTTGTGGATACCGAACGTTGGCAAGGTGATGTTTATCTCTCAGTTATTGACGATTATCGCACTTTGGCCAATATTAATAACGAACAGATTATTTCTAAAACTTCGGCTGATGCAAATGGTTATTTTGAATTTACTGGAAATGAAATTGAAAATTCAAATAAAATTTACAAAATACATGTAGACAACTGTACATCAGAAAACATGGAGTCTAATCATTTTGATGGGCACTGCGCCGATAGCAAAGAAATTTTGTTTATCGCCAAAAACTCAGATACGATTAGTTTTCCTTTATCATTTGATGCAGAAATGTTTTGTGATATTAAGGCTTCAAATGTAAAGGCCTCTACTTTTATAAGAATTGATTCATTAATTGGAGAAATGCGATTTGATTATGCCGAATTTAGAAGTAAAGCCAATAGAGACCTTAACAATAAAAAATGGTTCAAAACCTTACAAGATTTTGGAGAACAATTGGATGAACCTCTGGCTGAATTATATATTTACGCATTTCTATCTGAAAGAGGGAGCCCACTTCACCAATACTACTTAGCGGACTTAACTTCAAATAAATACTACAATGACGTATTGGAGCGATTAAACGAGAAATACCCAAACTCTCCTTACACGAGACAATACCAATCTGAAATTGAGGCCGATATTTATAGTATCACACCCAGAGAAGCAACTTCTAGTTTCAACTGGATTTATGCACTAATAATCCTGCTGCTAGTTTCAGTAGTTGTTAACTTTTGGTTTATTAAAAAACACAGAGCAAAGAAAAACTCTAAAAGTAAAACCAACAAAGAACAACTTACCAAACAAGAACAAAAAGTACTCGATTTAATATTAGAAGAACGTACCAACAAAGAAATTGCAGAAGCACTTTTTGTGAGCCTCAGCACTGTTAAAACACATGTAAACAACCTATATAAAAAGCTTAACGTTAATTCCAGAGACAACCTAAAGTCTTTGTTTAACAAGTAGTTACAAAATTCAACCTAGGTACTAGTCCCGATTTCAACCCAGTATTTTCCTTTATTTTTTTGAAATAGCATTTAAGTTTGCTTTCGTATTAATCATAAAAATCATTTAAACATGAAACGAACAGTAAACATATTATTAACTGTATTTTTTATGGGGCTTTGTGGCCTATCACAAGCGCAAGATTATGCAATGCTAGAAAAAGTTGCCATTATCAATTTTGAAGTTGAAACTTTAGACTATGGTACTGTAGAACAAGGTTCTAATGGTACAAGAATCTTTAAATTCATAAACAAAGGTAATGCGCCACTAGTAATTTCAGATGTTAAAACCAGTTGTGGTTGCACGGTGCCATCGTACTCAAAAGCAGCTATTCTTCCCGGGAAAGAAGGTGAATTACAAGTTAATTACAATACCAAAAAACTCGGTAGCTTTAGCAAAACCATTACTGTAGTATCAAATGCCAAAGAGGTGCGAAAAACACTGAAAATTAAAGGAACAGTAGTAGCTAAAACTGAGTTAGCTCTAAACTAATCAATTTATGAAATACTTTATTCTAATTATCGCTATCTGCGGCCTAAATGCATTAGCTGCCCAAGATGTAAATATTGAAATTGCTACTGAAGGTGAAAAACCATTTTTACTCGGAAAAATTAATAGAGAAGGATTAACGGGAGCAAACTACAATTTATGGTTTGATGAAAACTATGAAAAATATAATCTTGATAAAAAGGTTATAGAGCAAATTGGAACAAAACTTAACGACTATTCTATAAAGCTATTTATGGGTACTTGGTGTGGCGATAGCAAACGCGAAGTACCCAGGTTTTACAAAATATTAGAAGCTTGTAATTTTCCTAAAAACCAACTTTCGGCAATTGCTCTAGGGCGAAAACGTAATATGTATAAAAAAAGTCCAAATCATGAAGAATCTGGTTTAAACATACATAGAGTTCCTACCTTTATTTTCTATAAAAATGGAAAAGAAATCAATAGAATTGTAGAAACACCCGTTGAGTCCTTAGAAAAGGATATATTAAATATCATCACTTCAAACAATTACAAAAGCAATTATCAAATAGTAACTGAAATTGATCATATTTTAAAACACAACGGACTAAACGGCTTAGAAAAACAACATAAAAAACTATTAAAAGCTTACAAAAATAAGCTAGAGAGTATGTTTGAACTCAATACCTATGCTAGTGTTTTATTTACTGAAAATAAATATGAAGCGGCTACTTTAGTTTTTAAACTCAACAACAAACTGTTTCCTGAAGAACCCAGAACTTACATGAGTTTAGCAAACACATTAGGGTTTCAAAAGAAAAAAGCCGAAGCCATAGCAGTATTAGAAAAAGCAGTAGCACTATTTCCTGATAATAAAGATTTAGCTGAAAATCTAGAAACCATTAAAACTTACTAAATGAAGTTTTACATATATGCCCTAATGGTTTTTATAGTGTTTGTAGGCTGTAAAGATTTAAAAATATCTAAAACGACCTACAAAAACCATATCGGCGATACGGAGTTCAATCCAGAGATAGACAATCCAAATTTCAAATTCTGCGATTCGAGTAAGATATTACATAAACGCGCTTTAATTTATTACACTGGTGGTACACGAGCACTAGAAGAAGCATTACTAAACGCCTATACTTTCAAACCTAAATATGCATATTTTACAGGTTACATCATTATTCGATTTGCTATTAATTGTAATAATAAAATTGAACGAATTCGCACTGAGGTTTTAGATTCAGATTTTAACGCCACAACTGACCAGAATGATATTGAAGCGCACTTCGCCTCTATATTTAAACATTTAGAACATTGGAATCATGCTATTTATAAAGGTGAATCCTATGATGGATATTCGTTCTATACAGTAAAAATTGTTAATGGAAAAATTCTAAAATCATGAGTAAACCTCTAATCGTACTATTTTTTTCAATTTTTCAATGTACTCTAGCGCAACCCAATTGTTTTATTTATGATGAAAACTCTACAGAACGAAAGGCGTGCAACCTTTGTTATAAAGCCATAGAAGAAAAACAAGGCAGTAAGGCATCTCAATTATTGTTTGATGAAGCCATCGCTCTGGCTCCAAATTTTGATTGGGCCTATTATGAAAAATCTGTTCCGTATTTCAAAAGAGGGCTTTTAAAAGAAGGGCTAGATATATTAAACAAAGCGGTGGCATTGAAACCCCTAGATTATTTGTGCTATAGAGCGTATTGGTATTGGCAATACAAAAACTACAAACTTTGTATTGAAGATTTAGAAAGGTTCTACGCTTTACCAAAATCCTATTTTCAAACAACTCCTGGAGGTGAAAAAAACATGAAAATAATACTGGGATTAGCCTACGGAAAAATGGGAAATTACGAGAAAGGAATAAAAATAATTGAGGATTTCATTAAAAGCTATGATAGTAAAAGTGACATAGATTTAACAGACTATCATTCTTTAGGACTACTCTATTTCTTTGACAAGCAATATGATAAAGCTATCACAGCATTT
Source organism: Jejuia sp. (assembly GCA_049889775.1). Taxonomy (GTDB): domain Bacteria; phylum Bacteroidota; class Bacteroidia; order Flavobacteriales; family Flavobacteriaceae; genus Jejuia. The sequence goes on along the minus strand of JBMHCT010000005.1, from coordinate 226,670 downwards.
AAAAACCAAATAACAGTTTTTGATGATGTACCAGACACCTATTACTTCTTAGGTCTAGCACACAAAGCAAAATCTGAAACCAACTTAGCTACAACAAATTTCCAAGTAGCTTATGAAAAATACACCAAACCTGGTAGATTTATAAATATAAATGCTGGAGTTAAAGTTTATAAATCAGATATAGAACAAGAATTAATCCATTAAAAAACTACAGAAATATTCTAAACAATCAGGATTAACTATTCTTAAGCAATATGCTATGTAATTTTTACAAATAATGTAATTTTGCACCTCAAAATAAAATTAGGCATGCAGCTTTCAGAACAAGAATTGGTGAGACGCGATAAACTCGCAAAATTAAGAGACATAGGCATTAACCCTTATCCTGCAGATTTATATCCTGTTAAACAAACTACAAAGGATATTAAATCAGATTTTGAAGAAGGAAAAAAAGTTGTTATTGCCGGTAGATTAATGTCGCGCCGTATTCAAGGAAGCGCAAGTTTTGCAGAATTACAAGATTCTGAAGGTCGTATACAGGTATATTTTAATCGTGATGAAATTTGTACTAGCGATGATAAAAGCAAGTACAACGATGTTTATAAAAAACTTCTAGATATCGGAGATTTTATTGGTATTGAAGGCGAACTCTTTACTACCAAAGTTGGTGAAAAAACGGTGATGGTTAAAGATTTTACACTATTAAGTAAAGCTTTAAAACCTTTGCCCTTACCTAAAACTGATGCTGAGGGCAATACCTATGACGAGTTTAACGACCCTGAATTACGTTACAGACAGCGTTATGCAGATTTAGTGGTAAATCCGCACGTAAAAGACGTTTTTGTTAAGCGCACCAAGTTGTTTAATGCTATGCGATCATTTTTTAATGATGCTGGTTATTTTGAAGTTGAAACTCCTGTTTTACAACCCATTGCCGGTGGTGCTGCGGCACGTCCTTTTATTACACACCACAATTCTTTAGATATTCCATTGTACATGAGAATAGCTAATGAGTTGTATTTAAAGCGACTAATTGTTGGTGGTTTTGATGGGGTTTACGAGTTTTCTAAAAACTTCAGAAATGAAGGCATGGACCGTACGCATAATCCAGAGTTTACAGCTATGGAAATCTATGTCGCTTACAAAGATTATAACTGGATGATGGATTTCTGTGAACAATTATTGGAGTATTGCGCTACAGCTGTAAATGGCACCACAAAAGCAACTTTCGGTGAACATGAAATAGATTTTAAAGCGCCCTATGCACGCGTAACTATGGCAGATTCCATCAAACATTTTACAGGATTTGATATTACAGGAAAGTCTGAAGTTGAGATTCGTCAAGCCGCTAAAGATTTAGGTATTGAAGTGGACGACACGATGGGTAAAGGCAAGTTAATTGATGAGATTTTTGGTGAGAAGTGTGAAGGCAATTATATTCAACCAACCTTTATAACAGACTATCCAAAAGAGATGAGCCCGTTATGTAAGGAACATCGCGAAAATCCTGAACTAACGGAGCGTTTTGAGTTAATGGTTTGCGGAAAAGAAATCGCCAATGCTTATAGTGAGCTAAATGACCCTATCGATCAACGTGAGCGTTTTGAGCACCAGTTAGAATTGGCTAAAAAAGGTGATGACGAAGCTACTGCGACAATTGATTACGACTTTTTACGAGCATTGGAATATGGTATGCCTCCAACCTCTGGAATGGGTATTGGTATGGATAGACTGATTATGTTTTTGACAAATAACCAGTCTATTCAAGAAGTATTGTTCTTCCCGCAAATGAAACCAGAGAAAAAACCTTTGGCGATTAGTGATGATGCTAAAGCTATTTTAGAAATTCTGAATAAAGCTGAAAAACTGGAATTGGTAGATTTAAAATCTCAATCTGGTTTATCCAATAAAAAGTGGGACAAATCTATTAAAGAATTGACTAAAAATAGTTTAGCTAAAGTTGAAAAAACTGAAGAAGGACTTTTTGTGGAAGTGGTTTAAAACTTTAACTAAATAAAATAAGAAAGCCGATGATTTTTGCAGAAATATCACCGGCTTTTTCTTTAACTAAACTAAACTTAAACTAAACTAGTATAAATAGACGAAATTTTCCCGAATAACTTACAAGAGTTTACAAATGTTTAACTTTAGAATACAAATTTTAAGATTTTGTTAGCATTTGTATTTCAATACCTTAAGATTATGGCAGTATTTTTTCTATGATATTATGATAGCTTTCAAACTCAATAATATTATTATGGTTTGCTTCATCAATTGTTATTAAAGTTTTATTGTTTTTCGGCTTTGATTTAAATAATTTTTCAGCACTTTCATACGGTATCACTTGATCATTCAATCCATGAAACATGGTTATTGGGCAGTTAACTTCTTTTATAAATTCATAGGTAGGAAATTTGTATTTCAACAATGTTTCAACGGGCAAAAAAGGAAATCGATGTTTCCCCACATCGGCAATACTGTAATATGGTGTTTCTAAAATTAATTGTTTCGGTTTGTTTTTGGATGCGATATATGTGGCTACTCCAGTTCCTAAGGAGCGACCATAAATTGTTATATCTTCATCGTTATAACTTTTCATTAAATGGTCATAAAACAATTGGGCATCGCTATAAAAAGCTGCTTCACTTAGCTTCCCTATACTTTTACCATAAGTGCGATAATCCATAACCAAAACGTCATAGCCCTTCTCTACAAAAAATTCAGCAATAGTTCCCCAACGGGATAAATCACCAGCATTTCCATGAAAATACAAAATGACACCTTTGGGGTTTTCAACTTTAAAATGAATGGCATTTAAAATAGCGCCATCATCCGTTTCAAAATTCAATTCTTCAAAATTATAGTTGAATTGGTATTTATAATCCTGCTCCAAAACAGACGGCAGAAACAATAGCTTTTCTTGCATAAAATATAATGCTGCAGTAATCATAACATATAAACTTATTAAAACAATAACTAGCCTTTTAAGCTTTCGTTTTAGTGGGTTTTGAGGTGTGTTTAACATTAATACTTGTGGTTGATAAATCGATATCTTGGGGTTTGCTAGTTAAAATATCATGAATCATTAAGTGATAGGATTCAAAGGTGTTTAGGTTTTTGTGTCCGCCACCAATCACAGTATGTAACTTGGTTAGTTTTGGATTTACCTTAGACAGTTTTACACTTGTTTTATATGGAATAAGCTTGTCGTTTGTACCATGAATAATATGGATAGGACATTGCACATATTTTAACCATTTGTAGGTAGGTAATGGGTATTTAATTAAAATGGACAACGGCATAAAAGGCGCATAGCGTTTGGTTACTTTGGTTAAGCTGTAATAAGGTGCATCTAAAATCAACATTTTCGGGTTGTTCATTGAAGCCAATTTTGCAGCAAAACCAGAACCTAGAGAGCGCCCATAGAGTATAATTCTATCCTCTGTTGTGTACTCTTTTATTTTGTCGTACACACGTTGCAAATCTCTTTTAATAGCTTTTTGGGAGCGTTTTCCCGTGCTTTTACCAAAACCACGATAATCCACCATTAATACATTGTAACCGTGTCTGGTAAAATCTACCGCAAACTTCCCCCAACCTTTAATGCTTTTAGAATTGCCTTTTAAATACAGCACAATTCCTTTTGACTTTTCTTTGGGCTTAAACAACAATCCGTTTATTACAGCACCGTCTCTAGTCTCCAAATTATGTTCTTCTATGTCCTGATTTTCATAATAAAACTGAAAATCCTCTGGTAATTTTTCAGGCTTAAATAATAGATAATCTTGTAAATAATACAATGCGACACTAATCACAATGTAAATCACAAGAATCGTAATTATAGTGGATATCCAATATGCCATTAAAAACTGTTTGCTTACTAAAATACGGAAATTCCTTTAGGTAAAATATTTCATAAATATATCCTGAAACGGATCTTGATGCACTACGGTATAATAAAACAAAGCCCCTAACCATCCATGGCAAATGCCCATTGCATAAATATTCTTCACTTTTAAATACATATAACCATAGAATAATGCCAAAATAAATGTGCCAATCATTAACCAGATAGATGGGTAATGCACCACGGAAAATAAAATAGCCGTTAGAACAATAACCGCCAGTTTATTTACTTTTAAATAGTTTAGATTTCCAGCAATCAATCCAATAGCCAAAAACTGCTGGATACTTCCCCAAATGGGATAAGTTAACAGCAATGGCAATATATGCCATGTAACATTTAAAGTCCCTTGAACCAATCCAACTATAAAAAAACTTGCAACGGCTATTACAACAAATGGCAATATGAACTTTGAGGCTTTTTTAAAATTATCGGTTCTAAATCCCCAGTATTTTAAAACACTTTTTTCTTTTTTAGCTCGATGATAGACATATATACTCCAGCCTAAGACAGCAAACACCACAAAAGGTAATCTCCACTCTAAAAAATCCATGAATACAAATTTTCCTATTGCAGTAATAACGACAGCTATTATTTCCAGAATACGCCTACGTTCAGAAATTAATTTGGTTTTAGAAAATTCTATTAAGTGTTTGGTGAGTTTTGGTTTCATCACTTCTAAATGTTATAAGGATAGAATAAAAAGGTAAGCCCTAACAAAATGAATAAGAAAATACTGAATACTATATTTTTTAAAAGCTTTTTATCACTCTTCTTATCTAAATACCAATAACTTATTCCAAATAATACCCCTAGTACAATTAAGATTGGTACAGAAAGAACAAAAATCAAAGAGGCACCCCCACCTCCAACTTCTACAATCGCTGACATTATGAGAGTTAGGCAACCGCAAAAAATCAAAATCATTGGTCTAAAGCGTCTATCCATTTTTTAATCTTTTTAAAACCCCGCAGCCAAAGCCACGGGATTTTGGGTTAGCCAACCAATCATCAAAACAAAAAAATCATATATATGATGATACCCTCTGCAATTCCCGTGATGATGGACATCCCCAGAATATCTTTAATCTTACTTCTTAAGAAGAACACCACGCTAAGTACCGCCATAATTGCCGCCAGTAAAATTTCCAATGCACCAATTTTGGAGAGCAAAAATGTAATGCCTGTAAAAGCAGCAGTAACAGCTAGTGCTACCAAACAGAATTTTATCACTTCCTGTTTAGTGTAATTACCTTCTGCAAATCCTTGTCGCAAATCCCTTAAAATAGATAAGACAAACAATAGGGGCACCACAGACAAGAAAGGTGCAAAAACTACTTTAATACCCTTTACAATTTCCAAATTGTTATAGAAGAAAAAGGCAATGGTGGTAAATACCAATAAACCTGTAACTATGATAGCCTGAAACGTAAATAATAATTCCCGCTTTGAAGCATTATCCTTTTCTGTTTTTTGAAATACTTGATTCATAATTTTAAATTTTGATGATTATAATGTTTAATTAAGCGGACAAAAAGAATACGTGAATAGCCAATGACAATAACACGCCACTTAAAATTCCGTTTGCCTTTAAATTGTTGTATAAAATGAAATTTAACACATAGGAGCTCACTGCTGTTGAGTTTATTAAGTGAGCAAAAATTAAATTATTCTCTAGCTTTTGGTGCGTTACAAACTCTATTAGTTGCATCAAAAGCACGCCTAAGACTATCGTTAACACCAACAAAAAAGTAGCTGGTTTTTGATTTTGTAGTTTATAGTCGTCTGTATTTTGTGGTAAAAAATGTTCAATCAAAATAAACCGAACAAAAAACAGCATGGGTATAGGAAACAAAATAGAAGCGATGATTTTTATCACATCCTTGAAGGTTCTTATTTCATCATATCCTAAAAAAACGAGATAGATGAACACCACTACCGAAATGCCAGTAGTGACCACAAAGGCCATATTTAGTCTTTTCAGTAGCATTTTAAACGCCTAAAACTTTTACGTTTCCAACAGTATGACCTGCTAAAACCGAAACACAGTCGTTATAGGTTTTATTTAACCTCTCTGAAACATATTTTTTTGATGCGATTATTGAGGCACATAACATAAACACCACAGCTATTTTTCTGTAAGACTTCATACTATTTTGTTTTAATGATGATTCAAAACTGCAAAGTTTACGTATATATCTATGGACAATTTTTATATAAAGCTGACGATATATTTTATACTATTTGAATAAATTACCCTATTTTTATTTATATATTAAAAAATAAAATGACGATTTAATGAATGATCTAAAACGTGTTATTTCATCCTTTTCAGAAGAAGAATCGCAGCGTTTTATTTCTTATTTGGAGAAAAAAAACAAAAGAACAGACACTAAAAACGTTCAGCTTTTTAAACTTTTAAAACAAGGCGATTTAAATTCTAAAGACATATGCCAACACCTTTACGGAACTAATAAAGGTGCTTATCATGCATTACGAAAGCGGCTATTTCAATCTATCATTCATTTTTCGGCAAACTCTAGTTTAGTAGATGAAAATTCACTTCAAATGAAAGTGATTCGTTATATACTTGCCGCCAGAAATTATCTGCAACAAAAACAATATAAAACCGCCTACAATATTTTAAACAAAGCCGAAACCATAGCTAAAACACATCATTTATTTCCTTTACTGAATGAAATATACCATACTCAAATTCAATATGCATCTGAAACAGAAGCGGTAGATCTAGATACGCTAATTGAAAAGTTTAGTAGCAATAGAGAAAAACATCTGGCAGAAGATCAGCTAAATATTGTCTACGCAAAACTTAAATACAAACTAAAACATGGAGATAGCACTGATTTAGAAACGATACTTGAAGAAGTTTTAAAAGAATACAGTTTAAACATTGCGCATAAATTATCATTTAAATCACTCTATCAACTTATTAGTATCGTTACCATTTCTGCTTTCGCCACCAACCATCATCTTAAAATTGAGCAGTTTTTAATTGATAAGTACCACAAGATTCTCTCATACACCCAACAAGAAAAACAACCTTACTACCATATTCAAATTTTATATCATATTGCCAATACGTTGTTCCGAAACAAAAAATTCAATGCTTCACAAGAATATCTGAACCTCATGCATCAGGAGATGCTTCAACATAAAAAAAAGTATTACAACACGTTTATTCTGAAGTACAATCTTCTTCTTTCATTAAACAAAAACTTTTCAAACCAACAACAAGAGGCTATCGCGCTTCTTGAGCCTTTCTTACATAAAAAAAATTTGGATGTGGAAACTTTACTTGATGTTCACTTAAGTTTAGTAATGTTCCATTTTCAAAATAACAATTTAAAAAAAGCACAACAGGTATTATCTAAATTTTATCATAGCGACTCTTGGTACATTGAAAAAGCAGATATTGAATGGGTTATTAAAAAACATATGGTAGAACTATTGCTACATATTGAATTGGGAAATATTGATATAGTAGATTCTAAATTTTTAAGCTTGAAACGGCGCTATTTTCCCTATTTAAAATCAATTAATCAAGATCGGGCTATTACGTATTTAAATCTTGTAAAAGCCTATTACGAAAATCCGGAAACCGTTAGCACCAAAGGTTTTAAAAATTTAGTCGAACATTCTTTTGACTGGAAATCTCCAGCGCAGGAAGATATTTTTGTGATGAGTTTTTATGCTTGGCTAAAAAGCAAAATGAATAAAAAATCGCTTTACCAAACCACCTTAGAACTTATACAATTAGCGCAAACCACCACCTAAAATAAAGTATATTTGCGCAATGAAAAAAGGTGTTCAAATACTTTTAATCTTATGCTTTGCAATACACATAGGCGCGCAGAAGAACGACAGTATTTCATTTAAAAACGGTATTGACAGACCAAGTATTTTAGCAACACATCATTTTGGAATATTTAGCGCTCGTATTAATAATAACTTTAAAATTGCGCCTCCCAACCATCAAACATTTTCAATTAATTACACCAGCGGCAATAATTTCCATCCTTTTGTTGAAGCCTATTTTCCGAAGGATCCCGCGGTTAGACAAGCACTAAGCGAAGTAGTTTGGCACGACAGGAGTTTTAATTTTGTAGATCAAGAAACTACACCTGCAGACTATATGAATATTGTGATAGATGCAGTAATTAAAGAATTTCGTTTCAACCTTAATATTCCGCTTTCGCCACAAAATGAAATAGGCATTACCCTAAGAAATTATTTGATTACGAAGGGCAAATATCCGTTTAGTGTTTTTACAAGTGACGAAGGTATTGAATGGTTTCACAGCAATATTGCTGGAGGAGAAGACCCTTTTGGGCGCCGATTTTATGGTCTGAACCAAGTTAATTTTAGGTATCAAGATAGAAATGGCAAAACACTAGAACTTAATGCGAATGACTTTTTTGTTGGCGGTCTAGAAATCAATCATTTTTACTATCCGTCGTTCTTAAAAAACGAAGAAAAGAACATTTACATTAATATCGGTAGTCATTTAGGGTTTAATGCTTCAAAATTTAATAGTGCTTTAGATTATGGAGCATCAATTAATGGAATTAAACGGTTTATACTGAAAAATAAAAATGAATTCAATCTAGGCTTAGGTGCTAGCGTGCTGCATAAAAACCTCATCAACTTCAAAAATGATAATATAGATTTAGGCAACAATCCTTATCTAGGCACTTTGGAAGGCCATATAGAATTTACAGAATATACCAAAAAAGGAAATTACCATTCTTTTGGTGTGAATTATCACATTCAAACAAGATACAATCAAGTAGAGGAAGCAGATTATTATAGACTGCTTGGGTTATGGCAAGAAATAAATGGTGGTTGGCATAATGGCGTAGCAACCCTATATAACACACTAAACGACTGGAACTTCATTTACACCTACGGCAGACCTAATTACAAACTTTCGTTATTCTTTAAAGAAGACTTGGATGTAAACAATGTGCCTGATTTTCAGACGGGTATCACCTTAGAAATCCCTATTATCAAACCTTAGGATTTAAGCTAATTTTAGTTAAAATCACGTTAAAATTACAAACGATTTTAAACTATTTTGATTTGTTGTGGTCAAAGATGCAAACATTCAAAAAACAAAGAAATGAAAAAATTAGTATTAGTAGTAATGGCATTTTGTGCTATTCAAATTGCATCTGCACAAGGCCAACATAAAGGAAAAAAGGGGATGGATTTAAGTCCTGAAGACATGGCTACACTTCAAACCAAAAAAATGACCTTAGCATTAGATCTTACCAAAGCACAACAAGATGACATTTACGAGATTAATCTTGAAAATGCAAAGTTGAGAAAAGCACATATGGATGAGCGTAAAGCAAAAAGAGAAAGTGGTGAAGCAAAAAAACCTAGCAAAGACAAGCGTGTTGCAATGATGAACAAGATGCTAGATCATAAAATTGCTACCAAGGAAAAAATGAAAAATATATTGGATGAAGATCAATACGCCAGATGGGAAAAGATGATGGCGAAAAGAGCATCCAAAATGAAAGATAAAGCGAAGGACAAGCGCGCCTCCAGAAAAGCATAAATAAAATTGGAATTTTATTTAGTTAGTGATTTTTATTTAGTTGAAACACCTCCAAAATTTGGAGGTGTTTTTTATTACAACCGTTTGGCTACTTTATTCGCAGCATTTATGGTAAAATCTAAATCTTCATGAGATAAAGCGTCAGTTATAAACCATGTTTCAAAAGCACTTGGCGCGATGTAAACCCCTTCACTCAGCATTCCGTGGAAAAACGTTTTGAATGTATCATTATTACCTTTTGTAGCGGTAGTAAAATCAAACACCTTTCCTTCATCAAAATGAACAGAAACCATTGAACCTACACGATTAATGGTGTGGTCAATTTTATGTTCGCTTAAAACTTTATGCATTCCTTTATGCAAGTATTCTGTCTTTTCGGCCAACCTATAAAATAAGGACTTGTCATTATTCAACTCAGTCAACATTGCTAAACCTGCAGCCATTGCCAAAGGATTACCACTTAAAGTTCCTGCTTGATAGACTGGTCCCAAAGGCGCCAAATAATTCATAATTTCATTTCTAGCTGCAAAAGCACCCACTGGCAATCCGCCACCGATAACCTTCCCAAAACAAACTATATCTGCATCAATGTTGTAAAGCTCTTGTGCTCCTCCTTTAGCCAACCTAAAACCCGTCATCACCTCGTCAAAAACCAAAAGAATATCATGTACATCACACAAATTCCTAAGAGCTTCCAAAAAACCGTCTTTTGGAGGAATACACCCCATATTTCCAGCAACGGGCTCGATAATAATACACGCTATTTCTTCCTTATTTGCTTTAATTATAGCTTCAACATTATCAATGTCGTTATAGTTAGCCAGCAATGTATCCTTTGCTGTACCTTGGGTTACACCAGGACTATTTGGCGTTCCAAAGGTACTTGCACCACTACCCGCCTGAATCAAAAACGAATCAGAATGCCCATGATAACAACCCGCAAATTTTATAATCTTGTCTTTTCCTGTGAAGCCACGCGCCAAACGAATAGCGCTCATACAAGCCTCTGTTCCAGAATTTACAAATCGTATTTTATCTATGTTTGGCACCATGGATACCGCCAACTCCGCTATTTGAGTTTCAATCTCAGTTGGCATCCCAAAAGACGTGCCCTTTTTAGCCTTTTCAACCACAGCGTTTACCACGGGCTCAAAAGCATGACCCAAAATCATTGGTCCCCAGGAATTTATATAATCAATCAAACGATTACCATCTTCATCATATAAATAAGCACCTTTAGCTTCCTTAACAAAAATTGGCGTACCACCAACACCTTTAAAAGCGCGAACTGGTGAATTTACGCCTCCGGGTATTACTTTTTCAGCCTCAGCAAATAGTGCACTACTGCGTTTATAAATCATATTTATTCTAATTTAAGCACCTGCCCGATAGAAATGGTCGTGCCTGAAATATTATTGAGTTGTTTTAATTCATTAACAGTCACCTTGTATCTTTTAGATATACTATAGAGCGTATCACCTTTTGCAACAACGTGTACTGTATCTTCTTGATCTTCTTCAAATTTACGCTCTGCAGGGTTTCTGCCTAAAACCTCATCATCATATTTATAGAGTTCGTAGCGCTCGATTAAAGAAATTAATTTTTGAGGGTATTTTTTGTCTGTAGCATAACCCGCTGCCTTAAGTCCGCGAGCCCAAGCCTTATAGTTGGTAACCCCTAGTTTAAATAAACCAGCATAACGCTTTCTAGTAGTTAAAAACAACGAATGATCTCTAAATGAATACTTTGCATTATTATATTTTCTGAAACACTCACCCTTTTTATCATCATCATGATAGATCTTCGCGCCTGTCCAAGTATGACATTTAATTCCGAAATGATTATTCGCCTCAACAGAGAGCCTTCCTTTACCAGAAGCCGACTCTAAAATACCTTGGGCCAAAGTAATACTGGCGGGAATATTATAAAGCGTCATTTCCTTTTGCGCCACCTCTTTATATTGTGAAATGTAAGCTTCTGTAAGACTTAAACCTGATTTATTTGAAGGTGTTACTGAAGGATTGGATGGTTCATCTTTTGGAACTTCCGCTATTTTTGTGGTTACAGTTTTAGTCTTTTTTGTAACCACAGTTTTTTTTGTACCGCAGCTTACTACAAAAACACTCAAAACCAGAATTAAAAATAATTGTTTCATTACACTTTTATTAGTGGCAAGTTTTTTCTTCTTAATTGCTCGTTCATACCATGTATACCTTGAAGTCCACCAGTGTGAATTGCCAAAATTTTAGAACCCTCTGGAAAATAGTTTTTCTCAATCAAATCGAACACACCATATAGCATTTTACTAGTGTAAATTGGATCTAAAAGGATATCATTTTCAGATTTAAACCAATTTATAAAATCTATCAGTTTTTTGTCGACTTTGGCATATCCTCCAAAATGATAATCATTTATAAGCTCCCAGTTAGATTTCGATACAAATCTACTAATATCTTTGTGCAAAAACGAACCTTTTAAGACGGGAAACCCTAAAACTTTTTGGGCAGGATTGGAGGCATTGATAAGACCGGAAATACTGCCCCCAGTGCCCACTGGGCAACAAATAAAATCAAACACATTATCTGATGCTTTTAAAATTTCCTCACATCCTTCAACAGCCAACGCATTAGTACCACCTTCAGGAACCAAATAAAAATCCCCAAACTCTTCTTTTAAATTATTAATAAAAGCCACATCGGTTTTATCGCGGTAAGCACTTCTGGTTACAAATTTAAATTGCATTCCATTCTCTTTTGCAAAATGCAAGGTTGGATTTTTATTAACCTCAGCCACTAACTCTTCACCTCTAATAACCCCAATGGTTTTAAATCCAAGAATATTGCCTGCGGAAGCTACGGCCGCAATATGATTTGAATACGCACCACCAAAGGTCAGTATTGTTTTCATTCCATGTTTATCTGCTTCCAACAAATTGTATTTTAACTTGCGATATTTATTTCCAGAAACAAAGGCGTGTAATTGATCTTCCCGCTTCAAAAATAGTTCAAAACTAGCAGCCTTTGGAAGTTTTATATTTTGGTTTAATGTGTGTTCAAAATCAAAATTCATTCTGCACGAAGATATCCTAAAAAACTCCAAAACTTTCGGGTTTTTAAATATTGTAAATCTTTTTCTTTGGCATAAGCTTCTCTTTCAAAAGAAATATTTCTATAAGCCAAACTCCAATTTTTAAATTGAATATACCTAAAAATAAATTCTAAAACGTACCAAATGTAAAATGGTAAAACTAAAAGCTCTAGTTGTTGTTTTAAATGTATTTGCTCATGATTCACAAGCGTTTCATTTATCTTTAATTTGGTATCACCTAAAAAAATAAATGGATATAAGGTAATACCATTATAACCTTTAGGCGCCAAGTATTTTGAGATGAGAATCATATAAAATTACTAAATCAAAAATCAATCCAATTTACATTATCTTTGTAAAACTATGAAGAAGATTATCCCCATTGAAGAAGGAGATTACTACTTAACGCCTGAAGGTTATCGTTGTTTTACCGAGCAATACCATTTAAAAAGAGGCTATTGCTGTGAAAGTGGGTGTAGACATTGCCCATACGGTTACAGTAAAAAAACGAACTCTGTTAGCTGATGATTTACCAAATATGGTATGATTATTGATGCTATATAGCTTATAATAACAGCCATATCATCGTTAAATGAGAAAACAATAAAAATTCCTAGCTATGAAAAAATTAGTAAAAACCCTTCCATTAATTGCATTACTTATTATTGCAACATCCTGCTCATCTGTACGAGTATCTACCGATTACGATAGAAAAGCAGATTTTAGTGAATATTCAACTTTCGCATTCTTTAAAACAGGAATAGACAAAGCTGAAATAAACGATATTGATAAACGTAGAATTTTACGTGCTATTGAAGCAGAGCTTTTAGCGAAAGGTTTTACAAAATCTGAAGATCCAGACCTACTTATTAGCATTTTCACAAAATCTAACCAGCGTGTAGACGTTTACAACAACGCCTGGGGCGTGGGTGCCTGGGGTTGGGGCGGATGGGGCTTTGGTCCAGGTTGGGGCTGGGGCTGGAATCAGCCAATGGTATCCACCAACACTGAAGGTGTTCTTTTTGTAGATTTGATTAACACAAAGAAAAAAGAACTAGTTTGGCAAGGAATGGGTACTGGCTTCCTTACTAGGAATTCAGAAAAGAAAGAAGAACGTATTAAAGAATTTGTAAGCAAAATAATGGCCCAATATCCGCCTGAAACTGAGAAGAAATAAAATAAAAATGCGACTCGATTGAGTCGCATTTTTTTACATCACTATATCGTTTTTCCACTTATAGGGAGCAGGTATATCTGTATCATCAATAAGTTGACGGATATCAATTTCAATACCTCTACTCGTATCGGTAATTGGTATATCATTAGGACCACCCTCAAATGGATTCTCTGTATTTTCTCCAATAGCTTCCATAGTATGAAATACCCAAGAAATTAAAGCGCTAAATGGAACAGAAAACCAAACAAAGTGTTTCGCTATAAACTCTTGAGCTAAATGACCCCATGAAGTTCTTGATTCATGCATTTGCAAATCTTCCAAAATATGACCCCCAATGGTTTCAAACTCCTCCATAATACCGAAAGGCAGTAAAATAATAAAAATCCAAACGAACAAATAATTCAAAGTAGCAAACTGTCTTGGGTATGGAAAATTCTTAATACGCTCGCATTTCCCTTGCAACGTATAAAACTCCACTAAAAGGTTGGCCATTTCCATATGCCTAAAGTCTTCAATTGGCCCCTCCTGTTTCAGCTCTTTTAAACGGCGCGATTGTATCCCTAATAATTGAGACGCTTGATTTCCTTTGGCAAATATTTCATTAAAGTCCTTATCAGGTATATAAGACTTAATTACTTCTTTAATAGGCTCCACATCTTCACAAACTCTAAAATTATTAGCTCTAAATTCCTTGTTAGATTTCTTTTTCTTCAGGTGCATTTCCCAAGGTTTATCTTACCTTAATTGATATCTTAAAGCTGTTAACCAAGCTATATGCCTATGTACCATTTCTCGAATGATAGATTTTAATTCAGTATCAGATCGCTTCACTGTTGAATGGTCATTATTGATAAAATCTTTAACCATAATTGTCCAAGAACGGGATGCATTCACAATACCTCCATAAATTTTTCTAGCCTCCCATAGCCTATCGTAAGAAGCGTTATTTTTAAAGTCAACTATAAGACTGCGGTGGCTAAGGCTCCCAATGGCAGCCAAGGTACATGCAACCACTTTAAACCTACAACATCAAAAAGAACAACTGGAATTAACGCCAACAAAAGAAAAAGGAGTATGTATCTTCTCGTCCACATGATGACACCCTTAACTGGAAAAATTCGTCTTGTATATATTATGAATCTATTATAACGAATTAAATATATGGAAATTCTTTCTAGATACACACTTCACTAACACCTTAGCTATCTTTGAAATAAAAGTTAAAAAATAGCTCTAAAAATGAATTATTCGTATTTTTAGTAAGATTTAGTCTTGAAAATTTGAAAATGTCCAATAATTTCGAAACCAACGTAATATTAAATAAACTACCAAAACACTTAAGGCAGTTTATTAAACCCCAAAACTATCAGCTTTATTCTGCTATAGACCAAGCGGTATGGCGGTATGTTATGCGAAAGAATATTGATTTTCTAAGTACTGTAGCCCACAAATCGTATCTGGAAGGCTTAAAGCGAACAGGAATCTCGATAGACAGTATACCGAATATGTACGGCATGAACCGTATTTTGAAAGATATTGGTTGGGCAGCTGTGGCGGTAGATGGTTTTATTCCACCCAATGCGTTTATGGAATTTCAAGCCTATAATGTTTTGGTAATTGCGAGCGACATAAGACAACTTGAACATATTGAATACACACCTGCACCCGACATCATTCACGAAGGCGCGGGTCATGCACCGATAATTGCAAACCCTGAATATGCCGAATACCTTAGAAGATTTGGTGAAATAGGTTGTAAAGCCATCTCTTCTGCAAAAGATTATGGATTATATGAAGCTGTGAGACACCTTTCCATAATTAAAGAAGCACCAAATTCAACAACGGAAGCTATTGCTTCAGCTGAAAAAAAAGTTGAAGAACTACAACAAAACATGGGTGAGCCTAGTGAAATGGCACTAATTCGAAATTTACACTGGTGGACCGTTGAATATGGATTGATAGGCACTTTAGACAATCCCAAGATTTACGGTGCAGGATTACTATCATCCATTGGAGAAAGCACCTGGTGCATGACCGATGACGTTGAAAAATTGGAATACAACATAAATGCTGCATTTAGAGATTTTGATATTACCCAACCTCAGCCTCAACTTTACGTTACTCCTGATTTTGCACATTTAAGTTTAATTTTAGAAGAATTTGCAAACACTATGGCATTGCGCAAAGGTGGGCTTTCAGGTGTGAACAAACTCATTGCATCAAAAGCTTTAGGTACCATTGAATTGAGTACAGGACTTCAAATTTCGGGTATTTTTAGTCATATAATTTCACATGAAGGCTTACCTGTGTACGTGCAAACAACTGACACAACAGCTTTGGCGTATAGGGAGAAGGAATTAGTGGGTCATGGCATTGAAAATCACCAAAACGGTTTTGGTTCACCCATAGGAAAGCTTAAAGGTATCAATATCGCTATTGAAGATATGAGTCCGAGAGATTTAGCTGCCTATAATATTTATGAAGGAAAAACGATTACTTTAAATTTTGAAGGAGGTCTTACAGTATCGGGTGAGATTATTACTGGGAAACGAAACCTACAGGGAAAAATAATATTAATAAGCTTTAATGATTGTACAGTTACGCATAACGATATTATTCTATTTAAACCAGAATGGGGTATATATGATATGGCCATTGGAAAGGAAATTGTTTCTGCTTTTTCTGGACCTGCGGATCTTGAAAGTTTTAATTTAATAACCCATGTACCAACCACACATACAGTGCAAATAGACAAATCTGAACAGCAATTGGCTTTAGAGGAGTTATATCAACAAGTTCGGGATTATCGTGAAGGCAATAACAACACTATTTCTAGAAACAAAGTTCTGGAGGCTCTAATAGAAAATCATCCTAATGATTGGCTACTTCCAATTGAGCTTTTTGAATTAGCCCAATTAGACAATGAGTCTCAATTATCCCATAAAATTTTACTGCATCTCGAAACCATAAAACATAACAAACCTGAGTTCGGGAGGTTGATTGATGATGGATTGGCAATTGTAAGATCTAAAAAAATAAATATCTAAAAATAACCCCATTAATTACTTAAAACGCTTCAACGTGTTTTTTGTAAACTCACTTAAAACCAGCCTTCCACTAGTTTGTGCACGTTCGGATAACAAACCATCCCAATGGTCAGTACCTTCCCAAATCACTTTTTTCATTTCAGAAAGCGCCTCAGGATTATAACCTGCAAGTTTATCCGCTAAAGCTTTCACAGCTATATCAAGTTCCTCTGTTGTTTCAAAAACATCAGCATATAAGCCTTTATCTTTTGCCCAGTCTGCCGCGTAAAACGTTTCAGCATCAATGGTCATCTGGCTCATAGCTATTTTACCTATTTTTCTAGACACTCCAGGTTCAATCACAAAAGGACCAATACCAATACTCAACTCGCTAAGTCTAATTGCAGCAAACTTAGTAGCGAAGCAATAATCGGTTGCCGCAGCGAGACCAACACCACCTCCAACTGCTTTACCTTGCACCCTACCGATAATTATTTTAGGGCATTTACGCATTGCGTTTATTACATTGGCAAACCCAGCAAAAAAACGCTGCCCTATCTCGGCATCTTTTATAGCTATTAATTCGTTAAAACTTGCACCAGCGCAAAACGTTCTATCGCCGCCACTTTTTAAAACAATAACCTTTATGGCTTCATCTTCACCGGCTTCAAAAATAGTTGTAGCTAATTTGGATAATATATCACTGGGCATAGAATTTTTATTGGGATGAAAAAACTCAATAAAACCAATACTGTCTTCAATTTTAAGTGTTACGAAAGGCTCCATGATACTAATTTTATTGGGTTGAAGATACGTAAAAAAATATGGATCAAAAGCAATAAAACACTAACAACATGGATAAATTTTGATTAACTTTAAGCATGAGATTTTTATGAATATTAAGTCTGAAAACAAAATTAAAATGGGCTTACTTAGCTTTTTCTTTAAAAAAAATGAACAAAGGGTAAAAAACTTGTTAAAGCAAGACGCTATTATCTTAGATGTAAGAACTAAGAGAGAATGGAATGAAGCCCATATCCCTAATGCAATCCATGTACCTTTAAGCGATCTAAAAGATAACATTGAAGCCTTAAAAAAGTTGGATAAACCATTTATTGTACATTGTAAGAGCGGAGTTAGATCTGCAAAGGCTGCCAAACTATTAAAGTTTTACAAAATGGAAGCCGTTAACGGTGGTGGTATGGCAGATTTAACACGACTACTATAAGACTAAAAAAGGGAAAAAATTAATTTTCCCTTTTCTACGTAGAAACTATAATCTTTTAATTTTTAATCCCTTTAAAAATAAAAACTGATGTTTCTTAGTGCTATTATATCTTTATGAGAGCAACAATAAATTTCGTGCAAATGTAAGGAATCACTTCATTTTTTTAAATTAACCTAGAAATTAGTTATTAACATTTGTTAAAAACCGAGTTATCCTAAAACGACAACACCTTCACTTCTTTTCAAGGCAATATCAATTACCTTTGCTGCATGTATTTACAAAGTTACACAAAAGAGTTTAAATACAACTGGAAGCTCGCTTCCCCAGTAATGTTGGGTATGTTGGGTCATACTTTTGTAACTTTTGTTGACAATGTTATGGTCGGTCAATTGGGTACTGCAGAACTTGCTGCTGTGTCCTTAGGAAATAGTTTTATGTTTATCGCCATGTCTTTAGGTATTGGATTCTCAACGGCCATTACGCCTTTAATTGCAGAAGCTGACGCAGCACAAAATTTCAAAACTGGCAAATCTTACTTTAAGCATGGGTTATTTCTATGCACCGTTTTAGGTATTGTTTTATTCTTGGGAGTTTATTTTTCTAAACCACTTATGTACTTTATGAAACAACCTAAAGAGGTGGTTGAATTGGCCATTCCCTATTTGGATTTAGTTGCAGCATCATTAATCCCTTTAATTATTTTTCAAGGTTTTAAGCAGTTTAGCGATGGTTTATCAATGACCAAACCGCCTATGTACGCTACCTTATTAGCCAATATTATCAATATCTGCCTAAACTACATTCTAATTTTCGGAAAGTTTGGTATGCCAGAGCTAGGTATTGTTGGTGCCGCTTATGGCACATTAGCCTCAAGGATTATTATGGTAGCTTACTTATGGTTTTTATTAAAAAGAAACAAAAGCGCTTGCCATTATGTTTCGAACATAAAGTTTTTCAACTTGGATAAGTCTGTGATGCGAAAAATATTTAATCTAGGCGTACCAAGTGCAATGCAAATGTTTTTTGAAGTAGCAATTTTCACTGCCGCCATTTGGTTAAGTGGTTTATTGGGTAAAAATCCGCAGGCGGCGAATCAAATAGCGTTAAACTTGGCTTCTATGACATTTATGGTGGCCATGGGATTAAGTGTAACCGCCATGATACGCGTTGGCAACCAAAAAGGGTTAAAGCGTTACAAAGAGTTGCGGCGTATTGCGTTTTCTATTTTTCTTTTCGGATTTATTTTAGCTTTCGGATTTGCCATTTTGTTTTTAATATTTCATAATCAATTACCCAAATTATATCTGGATCATAATGATATAGTGAATGCGCTTGACAATAGCGAAGTACTAGTAATAGCATCAAAATTATTGTTGGTTGCTGCAGTTTTTCAATTAAGTGATAGCATTCAAGTTATAGTGCTCGGTGCTTTAAGAGGCTTGCAAGATGTAAAAGTGCCAATGCTATTATTATTTATTGCCTATTGGGTTTTAGGGTTTCCCGTATCGTGGTATTTAGGAAAGGCGCACGTTTTAGGGAATGTTGGTATTTGGATTGGTTTATTGGTGGGTTTAACAAGTGCTGCAATTTTGTTGTATATTCGATTTAATTACTTGACTAAAAGATTAATTTTGTCTTCTACAAAACCAATAACATGACCCTTCCAAAATTTATTCTAGGCGATAATTCAGAGTACCCAGAAGCTATTTTTATCATTCATACTGAATTTCCGCGCTTTATTATTAATCTTGAAAACGATGACGTTGAGTGGTTTGAGGATTTTGATGCTGAAGACCAGAAAGAGTTAGCCACAGAAACCGAAAACGCTATTAAATTAGCTACAGCGTTTTATGATGCTGAAATAGCAAAATATGAAGATTAGGTTTAGTTTATGATAGAACAACTTTTAGAATACGATACCGATCTCTTTTTATACCTAAATAATCTGGGTTCAGAATCTTGGGACGAATTATGGCGCACCATTACCAATAAATATATTTTCGGCCCTATATTGGGTGTGTTTTTACTTTTCTTTTTTCAAAAGAAATTTGGCTGGAAAGACACACTTATTTTGATGGTTATTGCTGCTTTAATGATAACGTTTACAGACCAGATTACTAATGTATTTAAACGAGGGTTTCAAAGAGCACGCCCTTGTGGTAACCCTGATATTTTTGATCAAATGCGATATGTAGCCATTAGATGCGGTAAATATGGTTTTTTCTCCGGTCACTCTTCAAACTCTATGGCTGTTGCTATTTTTGGAGGCTTACTTCTGAAAAGTTATTACAAGAACCTAATTTACCTTTTAATTGTAGTTAGTTTTATTGTTGCCTACAGTAGAATTTATTTAGGGGTACATTATCCTTTGGATATTGTTTGTGGCTTAACTTTTGGCGCCTTTTCTGGGTTCTTATTTTATAAACTTGGTAGTTATTTGTTAAAGCATTTTGTTAATTCCTAAAATAAATTCAGCCGCTGCAAAGGGCGTTGTTTTATTGCTTTCTACTAACTTCAATTGTTCTTCTAAAGCAACTTTAACTTTTCCCTCGTTGAAAAAATCAGATTTTAATCGACTTTCAATCGTTTGAATGAGCCAAAACTTATTCTGTTCATTTCGTTTTTTATCGAAGTAATTATTACTTTTTGTTAAGGTAATATATTTAGAAATTAACTGCCATATGGTATCAATACCTTCATTTTCAACAGCACTACATAAGGCGACTTTAGGCGTCCAGCCTGAGGTTTTTTGAGGGTATAAGTGCAAGGCTCTATTAAATTCCACTTTAGCTAATTTTGCAGCCTTTTTATTATCACCATCCGCTTTGTTGATGGCGATAGCATCGGCCATTTCTATGATACCGCGTTTAATGCCTTGTAATTCATCGCCCGCACCAGCCAGTTTGAGCAACAAAAAGAAATCTACCATACTATGAACCGCAATTTCACTTTGCCCAACACCCACTGTTTCAATTAAAATAATATCAAAACCTGCAGCTTCACAAAGCACAATACTTTCTCTGGTTTTTCTAGCAACACCCCCTAGTGTTTCTCCAGATGCCGACGGCCTTATGTAGGCATTTTTATCCTTTACCAACGCTTCCATCCGTGTTTTATCCCCAAGAATACTACCCTTTGTTACAGAACTACTAGGGTCTATCGCCAAAACCGCAACACGTTTTCCTAAAGCGGTCAAATGTTTTCCAAAAGTTTCAATAAAGGTACTCTTTCCAACTCCAGGAACACCAGTAATACCTATTCGTATGGAATTATTTGCATGTGGTAAACATGATTTTAAAATGGTATTTGCTTTTTTCTGATGTGAGGGTTTTGTACTCTCAACCAGAGTAATAGATCGACTTAAATCTGTAATATTTCGATTTAAAACACCATTAACCAACTGAATGGCATTAACATTTTTAGTGCGCCTAGATTTGAATTGCGATATGGAAATGGGAGTACTAGTTTCAGAATCTGAAACACCTTCTGAAGTTTTTAAAGCTGTCTTTTTTTTGTTGGTCACAATTATAACTAATGCGTAACTAAGATAGCAATTTATAAACTCAACTACTCTATTTTTAATTTAATGCAAAGGCACTCTAATACGAACATCATCCCAAGCCATAGTCATAAACAGCTGATCGGTAGAATTGTCAAAGGCAATGGTGAATTGTTCTACGTTGGTATCCAAATGATCTACTGGGGCAATATAGTTTACCACATCAAACTCTGGTTCTCGCAATGGTTTATGAGTAACCTGATCAACACCCCAAGGATATTGTTTGGAGTTAAAAATAACAGTCCACGCTGTATCGTTAGGTATGGTCCACAGTGTATATTTTCCGGCTGCGATATTATTATTGCCTATTTTGAGAGGTTGATTGGTTTCAAAAGTTGTAGCTTCGTTGGCACCTGTACGCCATACTTCGTCATAAGGTACAAGCGCTCCAAAAATTTCACGTCCGCGTTTTGAAGGTCGGTTATAAAACACATTCAGTCGCAAGTCGTCAACTTTAAACGCTACATTTTTTTTAGGACTTTTTCGTTTTTGCAGACCATCGTTTAAGTAGGAATAGACGTAAATTCCGGCAGCGGCAAGAATTAGTATAAATATGGTACGCTTAAAAAAACTATTCATGGATTAAGAGGGTTTTTGAACGAAGTGCTTCAACCAAACTGGTCAAATTACTTCTTCCGCAAAGATACTTGATAGTAAAGTATTTGTAAAATAGAACGCTGGTTTATTTGGGTTTGTTGTACGCGTGGTTGATGGTTAACTTTATTTTATGCTTTGATGCAAAGTCACCACAATCAAAGCACTTGATTTCGTAGAAAATTTCGGATATATTCGGTTATCAGTTGATATAAACCATTACTCACGGCTTATATTCGTGACCGTGTTCTGTTAAATATAGAAAAAATACTACTTTAGCTAAATGAAATATTCCTATCAAAAAGAAATGAACAAATTAGAAAAGTGTCCGCCAACTGAATATGAACAAAAACAGTGTGAATCCTTTCGGTGGGTATTTGAAGATATTCAAGACAAAAGAAATTTTATAGCCCAAGCTGAAAAAAACCCTAAGAAATTGAATGATAAAAGCGATATTCAAAAGTGTGAAATATATGCTCTATCTTTTCATGATAGTCTTGAAAATAGTCAAGCTCATTTTTCTAAACTAACAAAAAAGTTTAAAAACTTAAAAAAGCTTTTAGGCACGCATATTGCTAAAGGAAATTTAGTTAATGATGATGGAGTTGGCAGCAATGTAGATAATAATGGCCATTTTAATTTTCATTATAGAACAAACCATGAATTTGACAAACGGTTTGAAATAATTCGTATATTAGAGTGATGGAAAAATTGGATGGTTATAATATCCCAAAGCTTAATTTTAAGCTGACAAAACGAGGTGATATAATTTTTTTCGAAGGCCCATTGCTATCTCATTTTTACGATGAGAATGGAACGAATTATCTTATGTATTGGGTTGATTGTAGTGATACTCTAAACAGATGGCTTTTATTTACAGTTGAAAAATATTCACTTTATGAATACTTCAATAAAAGTAAATCTTTAAGAAGTATAATAAAAGATTCAAATGAACTAGTCTATTTTTTAGATATTGATGATGAAGTAAATATTCATCAAGTGACGATAACATCCAAATCTAAAATCCCAAAGTCTTATCTTCCTGATAATGAATCATTTTTTGATGACGAGATATCGACTAAATACTCAAGTAATCTGAAAGATGAAATTCTAAAAGTATTTTCAAATTATAACTTAAAAAATGTAGTACGCAAACTAAGAAACTATAATCTTCACAAAAATGATATTAGTTTCAAACAAACATTGGATAAAAGAAATATTAAAAACACTTTGATGGAAGTTGTAATTCTTAAAGCAACAGAAACCCCTCTTAGAATATTAACTGACCATTATAAACATTTAAATAGTTTTGAACATATTCTTTCAAGAGCGGATTCAGCATATAAAAATCCTTTTGAATTAGATGCATACTTCTACGAATTGGATAATGTTTTGAATACTAAAATTAGAACGATTAATCATTATCAAACTCAAAGACAGTCTCATCTTGACATAAAAGATACTTTCGGAAACCTTGTCAAATTTACCACATGGGTGGTTGAAAGCAATCCCGATAAATATCATAAATATTTTGAATCTTGGAAATCTGATATTAGAAATACGGATAGAGAATTATCGAATCTTATTGAACAAGATTCAACAAAATGATACTTTAAACAACAACAACGGTAGTTTATTGCAGTTGAAAATCCCTTTAGGGATTTTAGTTTTTTTGCTAACTTAATTGTAACTATAGGATTACACTCCAGTACCATTCAGTAAAAAAACCAGTCAAAAAGAATTAGACTAACGTCCAAAAAAAATTTAAACCTTAACCGCAGCCTCCTCTAAACGTTTTTTCACTACTTCTAAAGCAAAGGCATCTACAAAGGATAATAATTGCTCATACGACTGTCCTTCAGAAATAATGTTCCAATCTTTATGAATAAGCATCACTCTTCGCTTACATTCAATAGCATAAGGACTATCTGCAATGAGATGGGTAATTTGCTGGGTAAAGAAGGCATCCACTAATGCTTCATTATCGCCGTACACATTAAAAGGCATACTGTTGGATTTGGGCATGATCTCAAAATCATACTGCTTGAGTAAATTAAATAAGTTGTTTTTACTTTCAGTATAAAAGTCTGGTATTCCGCCCTTTGCAATATTAAAAATAAGGGCAATGGTAGCTTTACTGGTTTGCGCAGAGAAATCGTCTACCGTTGCATAGGTGATATCACAAATCATAAAACTATAGTGCTCTCGTGTGCCCAACACAAAATTTTGTGCCCTACGCAACCTTGATAGTATAGCGAACGCACCCAAATACGGACGCACTAGCGATGGACTTAAATTTGGTTCAAAATCCAAAAGATTTATAAGCGCTATATTTTTGATGGAACGTGCTCGTTTTGACAAATCGGATACTCGTGAGGTTTTTTGATGTGGATTAGTAATGCGCCGTCTTGTGGAAAGATGATGCTGCGATTGGAAATGATGATTTTCAAAACCTGTTTTTATCAATTCTCCACCTTCTTTTGTGAATTTATTTTGAATGTTATTAATATTGTTTAAAAACGTATGATCGATAAAATGTGCGTCGCTAAAATCTAAAAGTACTTTTTGGTTTTTTGGTTGCGCATCTATTAACGACTTGAACTTTAAATAGTTAATAAACGATGCTACTCCCGAAAATTTGATGATTAAACCATCTTTACCAGAAGCCGTTTGCGCCTTAAGATCGAACATTTCTTTTACCTTCACTCCTTGAACAAGCTCGATGATGATTTTTAGAGCAATACCAGCGGCTACCCCAATTAGAAGATCGGTCATAAGGGTGACCACGAGTGTTACTAGAAATTGTAATAACTGGTCTATTCCTACCGCATTAATCTTTTTGAATTCTTTAGGTGACGCTAGTTTAAAACCTGTATAAACCAACATTGCGGCTAAAGCAGCATTAGGAATGGTTTTAATAAGTGACGCAGCGAGTAACACAAAAAGAAACAGAAATAGACCGTGAAAAAAATTACTCATTCGCCCTTTTGCCCCAGCATTGATATTTGCAGAACTTCTAACAATTTCTGAAATCATTGGTAAACCTCCAATAAAACCAGCTACAGTATTACCAATACCAACTGCAACCAAATCTTGATTAAGGTTGGTTTCCCTTCCTTTTGGGTCTAAGGCATCAACTGCCTTTGCGCTCAATACAGACTCTATACTACCCACCAAAGCAAACATGATAATATACTTGATAGACGTATAGCTTAACAATTGCGAAAAATCTGGAAAGGTGATACCACTTAAAAAACTTTCTGGAAGCACCACCAAAAATTGGGTGGGGTTTATATTATAATCTAAAGTGCCCAGGCTATAACTATGTACTTTTGACAGACTAAACACAGCACCTAGCGGAATGGCAACCAATAAAATAAGAAGTGGCGCAGGTAATTTTTTTATGGTTGCGTTCTTTATAAATGGGTGACCGAACAACAAAACCAAGCTCAAAATACCAATTACAGCTACTTTTGGATTTAAATGCAGTAAGCTATTTGGAATTTCGGCCAATAATGCCATTGGTGATTTAGCCTCTGGCACTACCCCAAGCACAAGATGAATTTGCTTGCTTACAATTATAACACCAATGGCTGCCAACATGCCCCGAATTACAGAAATGGGAAACATATCTCCCAATTTACCGAACTTAACCAAGCCCATGATAAGCTGAATAACCCCAGAAACCACAATTACTGCAAGCGTTAATTTGTAACCTAAAAGGTGATCGCCGCCACCAAGTTCTTCTACGGCACCAATAGCTATGGCAATTAATCCTGCTGCTGGTCCTTTTATAGCTAATGGCGCTTTTGATAAAAAGGTAACCATAAGCCCGCCAATAATGGCAGTATAAATTCCTGCAATTGGAGGAAAACCACTAGCTTTAGAAATTCCCAAACAAAGAGGAAGCGCAATTAGAAATACTAAAAAGCCTGATATGAGGTTGGATTTGGCAGATTGACCAATCATTGTATACGACTAGTTTGTTTGTAACCTCAAAATACCGAAACCTATTTTACATGAGCATTACAAAATGTATTAATACATTTAATAAGACACATTAAATTATTTAATGTGTTGTAGATATCTAACAAACTTGATGTTGTATAAATTTTCTTCTAAATTTGTTAATTGGCGGATAAAAGCCTTTATTAACAAGGAACATTCTTGATTATGTATTATTAATATGCTTAATAAAAAACCTTACTTAAAAGAAATAATACTTAATCATGATTTAATTTCTTCTTATAGAGAATATCCATTCAACATACCCATAATAAAAACACTAAATTCCTTAGAGTTTCATAAAGATGTTACATTTATTATTGGAGAAAATGGCACAGGAAAATCGACTTTAATAGAATCGATAGCATTAAGTTTAGGTTTTGGAATTGAGGGAGGAACAAGAAATGTACAAATTAAAACACACAACAATGCCTCCTCTTTATTTCAACATTTAAAATTGATTAAAAGTTTCCAAAAACCAAGTGATTATTATTTTCTTCGTGCAGAAAGTTTCTACAACGTTGCTACTTATATGGAAGAAACGAATTATTTAAAAGGCTATGGAGGCATCTCATTGCATAATCTTTCTCATGGTGAATCGTTTATGGCAGCCTTAACCAATAAACTTAAAGGAAAAGGGCTTTATATTTTTGACGAACCCGAAGCGGCATTATCGCCAACTAGACAAATGTCTGCTCTAGTTGCTATTGACCAACTTGTAAAAGCAGATTCTCAATTTATTATAGCTACACATTCACCTATACTATTAGCTTATCCAAGCTCAATGATATACCAACTTGATTCTAATGGCATTAAAGAGGTAAAGTATGAAGACACCGAGCATTATATTATTACTAAACGGTTTCTAAACGACCCACAAAGAATGATTGAAATTCTATTGAAGGAGGAAACAATACATAACAAAAAATAAACGCCATTAAACTAGCGTTTATTCAAACCTGGACGATTAAAAGAACCTAATCAAAAAAATAAAACCTAAGGATTTAAGATAACAGTTGGCGAGTACACCCGCGTTAGGGATTGCAGTGGTAGCTTTTGGCGAGGAGAGCATCGAGCCAAAACTTTTAGCGTAAAGCCCGACCCCTTGTGGGTAACGCCCAAATTATCTTTTTCAAAAAAAATTAAAGGTTTTTGCAACACTCCACTTTTTACATCGTCTTTAAAATGAACTAACTTAGAACCAAAAGTATAAGCATGTTTCAAGTTGACATTATTGAACAATGTAAACGGAACAACCGTAAGGCACAAATGCAGTTGTACAACCAATACTGCAATGGTATGTATATTGTGGCCAACCGGTTTGTGAAAGATGCTCATGATGCTGAAGATGTGGTACAGGAGGCGTTTATTAAAGCGTTTTCTAGATTGCACCAATACAAGGCTGAAGTTACTTTTGGGGCTTGGTTAAAACGTATTGTTGTGAACAAGAGTATTGACTTTCTTAAATCAAAACGACAACAGTTAGTGGAACTAGAAGAGGTGCACCTTAAAGTTGTTGATACTGGCGCGAATGACAAATGGTTGGTAAATGATACGATTACAGTAAACGATGTGAAAAAGGCAATTAATCAACTGCCAGAAAAGTATCAATATGTATTAATGCTATATTTAATTGAGGGGTACGACCATCAGGAAATTTCGGAGATTTTGAATATAACCGAGGTGGCGTCTCGCACCCAATTATCTAGGGGTAAAGCCAAATTACAAGAATTATTAAAAGCTGAAAAAAATGGAACAGGATATTAGAGATTTATTTAAGAATGAGCAGTTGCAGCATGCTGAAATGCCTGAGAATCATGAAGCGCGCTTTTTGGAAAAACTGGAAACGGCCTTTCCTGATATTGAGCAAAAAACTTCTAAAATTAGTTGGCTGAATATTGCTGCTAGTGTGGTGTTACTTATTGGTTTGAGCTTTGGGGCTTATCAATTTTTAGATACAGATGGTAAACAAGGTACTGAGATGGCTTCTACCGAAACCGTTAAAACAAAAACATTAGGTGACGTATCTCCTGACCTAAAAAAGGTTGAGGATTATTATTTGGCAAGCATCAATTTAGAATTGTCTAAAATAAAACCAACGGCAGAAACCAAAGCTGTTTTTGATGGTTACCTTGAGCAATTGGAGGAATTAAACCAAGAATATAAAAAGTTATCTCAAGAATTGAATGAAAACACCTCTGAATTAACCATTAATGCATTGATAGATAATTTACGATTTCGATTAGACTTATTGTATCGCTTAAAAGAACAATTACAAACATTGGAGGCTACGGATGAATCAACCGAGGCACAAGAATCATAACTATCTAAAATATCAAAAGATGAACAGAACAATTATAAAATTGAAATTACTAGTGCTAAGTTGTTTTACAATGCTGGCACTTGGAGCACAAGAAAAAGTAACCAAAGTATCGCAGAATTTTAGCGTGGATAAAGATGTGGTTATAGAATTAAACACAAGCCACTGCAACATAATTTTTGACACCTGGAATAAGAACGAAGTAAGTATTGAAGCCTTTGTGGAAAGTGATGAATTATCTAAAGAGGAGCTAAAGGAAGTAGCAAAAGGATGGGGATTGGACGTTAATGGTTCTACAGATTTAGTTGAAATTAAAACAAGTGGCTCTCCAATTTCGCGAGCCTACAGCTATAAAGTTAAAGGAGATGTTAATGATGAAGTGAGGCGCGCATTAGCCAACTTAAAATTTGACCTGGCAGACCTACCGGAAATAGATTTTGACTTCGATTTTGATTTTGACAATGTAGAGGTTTTAGAGCTTCCTGAAATGCCTGAAATGCCAGAGATGCCAGAACTACCTGAATTACCAGAAGGTGTTGGTGCTGTTGCGTTTGATTATGACACCTATAAGAAGGAAGGTGATAAATATTTAGAAAAATGGTCCAAAAAGTTTGAATCTAAGTACGGAGACGACTATGCTAAAAAGATGGAAGCTTGGGGTGAAAAGTTTGGTAAAGCTTGGGGTGAGAAATACGCAAAGGAAATGGAAAAATGGGGCGAGAAGTTTGGTGAAGAATGGGCAGAAAAAATGGAAGCATGGGGAGAGCGTTTTGGCGAACAAATGGAAAGGCAAGCGGAACAAATTGAAAAACAAGCAGAACTTGTAGCTGAGCAACGCGAGAAACAAGCAGAGTTACGTGCTAAAATGGCTGAAAAGCGGGCGGAAATGGAAGTTAAACGTGCTGAACAGCGTGCAAAACTAGCTGAAAAACGCGCTGTTTATGCCAAAGAAAGAGCGGTGCTACATGAACATCTAAGAAGCAAAAGCAGACACTCTCATGTAAAAAAGACCATTATCATCAAGATGCCAAAAAAGGCAAAGATTAAGGCCGATGTGCGTCATGGAGAATTGGAGTTCGCTGCAGTTTTAGACGATGTACAGGCAGACTTATCACACACCATATTTAAAGCAGAGGGCATTAATGGAAGTAGAACTTCCATTAGTGCTGCCTATGCACCTGTTTATATTAATAGTTGGAATTTGGGTGAATTAAACTTAAACCACGTAAAACAAGCTGAACTAAAGACAGTAAAACATGTGGTACTTAACTGTAATTCTTCTAACGTGAAAATTAACAATGTGGTGAGTAGTGCTATTATTGATAGCAATATAGGGGATGTAAAAATATTAAATGTGGATGATACATTTACCAACCTTAATTTTATTTTACAAAATAACAAGGCCTATGTGGTATTACCTGACGGTATTTATAACTTAAATTACAGAGGTAAAGATTCTTATGTTGTGCATCCTGATAATAATAACGGTAACACCTGTTCTTCTTTTTCAGTAAGCTATCCTTCAAACAATAAAACTGTAACTGTAAATGCAAAATACAGTAAAGTAGTTATGGAATAGATATGTTAACTTTGAGGAAATTTGAATGAATGACCTCAATTGAGTTTAACCACTTCCTTAAAAGCATCTCCTCTCCTTCCCTTCAAGTTTTAGATGCTTCCTTACCAAAATCAAAATACATTGCCATAGATTTATCAGCTCAGAATTCTGATTTAAATCAAATTGACACCACTTCCTCTTCGGAATTTTCTAATTATATTAATAGATTCTTAAAAGAGCACAATGCGCAAGTAGCATATGGAGGTTATCTTGAAGTTAGATCTATTTATGATAGAAGTTCTCATTTTAAAGCTATAACAAATAAACGAAATATTCACCTCGGTTTAGATTTATGGTGCGATGTGGAGACTCCGATTTTCGCACCGTTGGATGGTACAATTCATAGCTTTAAGAAAAATACTAATTACGGAGATTACGGACCGACAATTATTCTGGAACACAATATTTTTGAGACTCGGTTTTATACACTTTATGGGCATTTGAGTTTAAATTCAATTGAAAACTTAGAAGTGGGACAAGAATTTAAACAAGGCGAACAAATAGCTACTTTAGGAAACGCTACTGTTAATGGTGATTATCCTCCTCATCTGCATTTTCAGATTATAAGAAATATCCAAGGAAATTTTGGAGATTATCCTGGAGTTTGCACAAAAGAAGACTTGGTGTTTTATTCTGAGAACTGCCCTGATCCCAACTTATTATTCGGGCTATAAATCAGTCAAAAATACTAACCTTTAGGATTAATAAGTCCCTTTAACATAAACCTCATAGCCTTATTTAGTGTTTCTAAACTTTCTTCATTAGTTAAACCGCAAACATCTTTGGAAATTATTAAAGGCTCTATTCCCATTAAGAGTGTTAATATATTTGATAAATCTACCTTCTCTTTATCAGTTAAAGAAGTGTTTTCCAAAACAAGTTCCAAAGTTCTTTTTCGTCTGGCTCCCCTCTTTGCTTCTGATTCTTTTGAAATTATGACAGTACTCAAATATTTACGAAACGTATTCTCATGATCTATTGCCAGTGTATTGAAGTAGTTTTGAACTCCTAGAATTTGCTCCTCTAATTTTAAATCTTTCAAATTTTCAAATAGAGCTTCAGGACTTTTAGTGCTTACATCCAAACCGGCTTCAGTTGAAAGTACATCTATATTGGAATAATACCGGTAAACCGTTGCTCTGGAAATTCCAGATTTTTTAGCCACATCTTCAAGATTAAATTCTAAGCCCTTGTTTAAGAAATATTGAGCACTTGCTAATATTTTACTTCTTGTTTCAAGTTTCTGATTTGTTCTACCTGAATTAAAATATTTTTCATTCATAAGACAAATGTCTCATAAAATTTGGATAAATCAAAATTTAAATATATGTTTGTGAGACAAAAATCTCATAAAATGAAACCAAGCAGTACAAAATGGGTATTAGGTCATAAAGTTACGCCACATGACACTACAGGTGACTATGATTTGATGTTCGCAGAAACCCCACCAAAAGTCCAAGGTCCACCACCACATTTACACCAATCCTATAAAGAGTCATTTTTGATTATCGAAGGTGAAATGGAATTCTTTGTGAATGGCGCAATTAAAGTTGTAAAAGCGGGAGAATCGGTTGATATTCCGCCAAACACCTTACATACTTTCTCTAACAAAAGTGATGAAACCTGTAAATGGATTAATATTCACAGTCCAAAAGGGTTTAGAGACTTTTTTGAAAAAATGGGAGTATCAGAGCATCAAGACAATGCTATTGAAAAGTCGGTAGCACCAGAAATAATTGGCGAAGTAATGCGTACTGCCAAAGATTATGATATGATTATTAAAGTATAATGAATGGAGAGAAACTCTTGAACAAGAAGATTTTATAATGATTGAACTTCGCTTTTAGCTTTGTCAAACTCCGTTATAATGTCTTGAACTATTTGTTGCACCGGCTTAATATCATGAATCAGTCCAGAAACTTGACCTATTTCTAATTCACCCTCTTCCAAATCTCCTTCAAACATGCCCCGTTTCGCCCTTGCTCTACCTAATAATACTTTTAGTTCTTCAATCGAAGGATTTGTTTTGTATAACTCTTGCACATCTTTGTAGAACTTATTTTTTATCAACCTTACTGGTGCCAATTCCTTCAAGGTTAATTGCGTATCACCTTCTTTCGCATTCACTACGGCTTCTTTAAAAGCGTTATTGGCCGAACTTTCTTCACTGGCCACAAATCTACTTCCTATTTGTACACCATCCGCTCCCAAAACCATACATGCTAGCATAGCTCTACCCGTAGCAATACCGCCTGCAGCAATAAGTGGAATACTAATTCTTTCTTTGACCATAGGTATTAGCGTGAGGGTTGTGGTTTCATCTCTTCCGTTATGGCCTCCAGCCTCAAAACCCTCTGCCACTATTGCATCTACACCAGCATCTTGCGCTTTTAAGGCAAACTTTAAACTACTTACAACGTGCACTACTATTATTCCCCTTTCTTGCAACCATTTAGTCCAAGTCTTAGGATTACCTGCCGAAGTGAATACTATTTTGACGTCTTCCTCAACAATGATATCCATTATCTTTTCTATATCGGGATATAACATCGGTACATTTACTCCAAAAGGTTTTGTTGTAGCCGCTTTACATTTTTTAATATGTTCCCGCAACACTTCTGGGTACATAGATCCTGCTCCTAATAGCCCTAATATGCCAGAATTACCAGCTGCAGAAGCCAAACGCCAACCACTATTCCAAACCATACCTGCTTGAACAATAGGATATTTAATCTGAAATAACTCTGCAATTCTGTTAGCCATTATTGCTTTAAAATTTTGAAATATTTTGTTGCTTTACCAGAACTTATTTCAATCATATAAACACCAGAGCTTAATGATGATACATCAATTTTCGGATTCTGTCTTGAAATTTTATATTCTCCAGTAAATTTTCCAAGGACATTGAAAACTTTCAAGACACAAGTATCAGTTTCAGCAGGAAAAGAAATAGATAGTTCATTTTTCACAGGATTAGGAAACACCTTAAATACTTCTGCTGTATTTGAAATATTCGTTAAAGATAAAGCATTGTCCAACGCTAATTCCAGATCAGGAATACCATGTCCCAAAAGATTATCTGGCGTATCACTTTGCGAAGCCGATGTGCGCACCAATTGCATAATTTCGGCATTCGTTTTATCTGGTAACGCCTGCCACAAACAAGTAATACCTCCTGCTAAAATAGGAGCACTAAAGGATGTGCCATTTGCAGCACCAATGACATTATTTTCTGTGATAACATAACTTAACTGACCTTGTGCTACAACATCTGGCTTTTGAGACGGCTGATACGTTGTTCCTACAGAACTAAATGTAGCATAATTTCCTGAAGCGTCTACGGCTCCGATAGATAATACATTTGGTGAATCTGCTGGTGCTGTAACACCCCAGTTGCCAGAATTTCCAGCCGATGTAACCAATAGCATACCTTTTTCAAATGCTATGTTTGCACCTTTGGTAATAAAAGCGGTTTGTCCGTTCATATCCGCCTGGGTATAATCATATTTGGTACCATCAAAATCCGAATAACCTAAAGAAGTATTTATAATGTCTACACCCAAACTATCTGCTCTTTCTGCTGCCTCAACCCAATAACTTTCTTCAACAGGAGTTTCGCTTGTAGCATCTTCCGTAATAAATAAATAATAGGATGCGTCAGGAGCAGTCCCGACAAATTCATCTTGAATAAAACCTGCCATATCACTAAACACCAAAGTACCGTGACGACTTGTGGTATTCGTGTAGACATCAACATCTCTATTCACAAAATCATAGCTTCCAAGAATATGACCCGCGTCTCTAACTCTTGAAAACGCCCCTATAGTATTTACATTTGGAAATCCAGAATCCAGAATGGCTACCTGCATACCTTCGCCTGTATAATTCAATAGATGCAGCTCATCACCATTCAACATTTCTATTTGATTAGCCGCATTACCATAATTGAAAGCAGTAATTACGGTGCCCGTTTTAGAATACTGCCTTGAAGTAGCATTTTTATCTTGATTTAAACTACGGTCTGCAAATTCAACATGACTTACAAAGTTTAAATTATCCAAGTTTTCAATATCAGATTGCGCACCTCTTACGTGAACAGCGTTAAACCATTTAGATTTGGCTTTTACCGTAATTCCAGAAATTGCCTTTATTTGAGCAATGTAGTTTTCATTGACTGGAACATCTCTTGAGTCTATCGTAATATTGTGCCTGTTTTTTCTATCGATTGCCCTTTGGGTAAGTATGGTAAGTGGATTTGTAAGCGCCTCCAAGACATTATCTTTATCAACGAAATACACCCAAGCTTCTTCTTGAGCGTAAAGTGCGGCATAACTAAGTAAAGCCAGAATAATTAAAAGAATTTTATTTCTCATGACTTAGCACATTTTAGCACTAAGTTACGAAATTACACCAGAACCTATAAGCTCATCATTGATATACCAAGCAGCAAACTGACCTTCCGTAATTGCTGATTGTAAGGTCTCGAACTCAATATATAAACCTCCTTCAACCTTATGTAAGGTCGCTTTTTGTAATGGTTGACGGTACCTAATCCTTGCTTCAACATTAAGGTTTTCTCCCTTTGAAATATGCAAATCTTCTCTTACCCAGTGCAACTCGTCATCAGTGATAAAAAGTGCTTTTTTTAATAATCCCGGATGGTTTTTACCCTGACCGGTATAGATAGTATTTTCTTCTACATTAGTATCAATAACAAAGAGCGGTTCTGGGGTGCCACCTACTGCCAGCCCTTTTCGCTGCCCTTTTGTAAAATAATGAGCACCTTGATGTTCTCCTACAATCTTTCCATGATTGATGGAATACTTTATACGCCTTGATGCATATTGCAATTCTTCTTCTTTAGTATTAAATTGCTTTACCTCAACGTTGTACAAATCGTTGCTTTCATCAACTTCAACAATAAGACCTTTTTTTGGTTTTAGTTGTTGTTGCAAAAAGTCTGGTAATTTTACCTTACCAATAAAGCAAAGTCCTTGGGAATCTTTTTTCTCTGCTGTTATTAAATCCAGTTTTGCAGCAATTTCTCTAACCTCTGGTTTTGTAAGTTCTCCTATTGGAAACAAGGATTTTGATAATTGTTCTTGCGATAGTTGACATAAAAAATAGGATTGATCCTTGTTATTATCAATTCCAGCCAATAATCTATAAATCGTTTTTCCATCTTTCTGAATACTATCCTTTCTGCAGTAATGCCCAGTTGCAACATAATCTGCCCCTAAGTCCAGCGCTATTTTCATAAAAACATCAAACTTAATTTCCCTATTACAAAGCACATCAGGGTTTGGTGTTCTTCCTTTTTCGTATTCATTAAACATATAGTCTACAATACGTTCTTTATACTGCTCACTTAGGTCTACAGTTTGAAAAGGTATACCTAATTTATTCGCAACAAGCATTGCATCGTTACTATCATCCAACCAAGGGCACTCATTTGATATAGTTACAGAATCGTCATGCCAGTTTTTCATAAACAAGCCGATAACCTCATACCCTTGCTGTTGCAACAAATACGCCGCTACGCTAGAATCTACACCACCGGAAAGACCAATGACCACCCTTTTCATAATATCAAATTCGAAATTTTGAGACCGCAAAGATACACAATTTAACCTCTTTTGACGACACTGGAAATTATCGATGAAATGCACAAAATGAGGATTTTGTTTAATTTTTAGAAAATTTTATGAAACAATACTTGTTTTTTTGTTTAATTAATTAATATTTTTATTAAACAAAATTAAAAATCAATTCTATGAAAACATTAACAGCAACAAAAAAATTAATAGTGCTTTTTGTAGCATCTATTTTCGTTTTATCATGTAGTAATGATGATGACGGTCCAGCACCTTTCGTTCCTACAGATAGTATTGTAGAACTAGCCCAAGACACACCACAATTAAGTATTTTAGTGGATGCCTTGACCAAATTTCCTGATTTAGTAAATACATTAAGTGGAAATGGAACTTTTACGGTGTTTGCGCCTAACAATGACGCTTTCGCAGCACTATTAACAGCAATTGGTCAAACAAGTTTGGACGACATTCCAGAGCCTGTTTTACGAAGTGTACTTGAATATCATGTAGCAGCATCTGCTGCTTTAACCTCCGGACAAGTAAGTCCAGGAACATTGACAATGGTAAGCGGGGAAGTTGCGAACATAACAAGTGATGGCACTAATTTGTTCATTGACGGCGCTCAAATCATCGCAGTTGATGGTTTAGCCACAAACGGTGTTGTACACATTATTGACAGCGTTATAGTTCCACCTTCAATATTGCCTATTGTAGGAACTATTGTAGCACCAGCGTACTTTAACAAAAACTTTACCACTTTAATAGCCGCAGTTCAAAATGCTAATACTGATGTATTATCTGTTTTACTAGGAAATGGAACTGGTAATGGTTTAACGCTTTTCGCTCCTACCAATGCAGCATTTGAAGCGGCGGGTATTACAGATGTAAATGGACAAGATGCAGTTTTAACTTATCATGTTGTTGATGGTACCATTACTGCAGATATGTTGCCGACAACAATGGGGTCAGCGGCTGAAATAGGTACTGTTGGAGGTGCTAATTTTTATTTATCAAATAACGGCGGTCCAGTAACAATAAACGGAACTACTGCAGTAACCACCCCAAATATTGCAGGTAGTAATGGCGTTGTTCATGTTATTGACAACGTATTAATACCACCAACACAAAACATAGTAGAAATAGTTTCAGAATTTGCATCAGGTGACCCTGCAGAATTTACTATGCTTGCTGCTGCTTTAACAAGAGCAAATTTATTATCAACATTTGAAGGAGCAGGTCCTTTTACAGTATTCGCACCAACAGATATGGCGTTTATGAATGCTGGTTTTGCAGATGTGGCTGCTATTGAAGCTGCTGCTCCTGAAGCTTTAGCTCCAATATTAACACATCACGTGGTAAAGGCTAGTGCACATGTTTTCTCTAGTGATTTGGCCGATGGTGATGTTGAAATGCTTAATGATCAGAATGTTGGAATTAGCGTGAGCAACTTAACAGTTCAGGATGCAGCTGGAAGTACACCTCCTGCTGGTTTAATTCCAAGTTTATTAAATGTACACGCAACTAACGGTGTGGTTCATGTAATTGATAAAGTGTTATTACCTGAATAGAAAGAATTTAGTTTGGTTTGTTTAGATAGAGATATGTTTTAAAGGTTTTAGTAAAACTATCTTAATTGAAAAGCTCCTTTAATAAAGGAGCTTTTTAATTTTAAAATATTTTCATGTTTTATTGAAACTCCAAAAAAAGAGACTTATCGTTTCATTCCAAATTATATCTAATTTAATGTTAAGAAATAAAAATTTGTTTTTATTTTGTTTAATTATTTTGTAAATTTGATAAACAAAATAAAATATGAAAAAGAATTTTCAAGGTAGAGTAATAACAGCAGAAGAATTAATAGGTGGTGCAACCTTGAATAACGCAAACAACAGGGTAAGCAACATAATTGCTGTTGATGTTAAAGCTTAAAATGGTGTTATAAATGCAACAAGGTTGTTTTACCACCTCTACCTTAAGACATAAGAATTTAGTTTGGTTTGTTTAGATTAGACAAGTTTTAAAGTTTATAGTTAGTAAAAATTGTCTATGAAAAAGGCTCCTTAAATATTTAAGGAGCTTTTTTAGTTTAAAATGTTTTCGTATTCACTATCTCACCGTTTTCAAAGTAGGTCCAAACCCCATGTTTTTTACCTTCTTTATAAATTCCCTTAGCTATAAGTTCGCCTTTAGGGTTGTAAAATTTAGCTTCGCCATGTAATTCACCATCTTTATAAATTAAAGATTTCAGCATTACACCTTTCAAGGAATAATTAAATGCTTCTCCATGCAACTTATCTTCCTTATAAAACGCTTTTTCCGCTATTTCTCCGTTGTCGTAAAACACTATGCGCTCACCATGCAATGCTCCATTATCATTATAGTTCTCCACTGTGAGCAGTTTATCAGAGTTTTTTTGATAGTACTTCCATAAACCAATATAGGTCTTTCCTCTCATCATACCTTGGCTTATAATCTTACCCGAAGACGCAAAAAATGTTACCTCTGCCAAATCAGTATTATCACTAAACGCTCTCGTAGCGCTTAAAACCGCTTCACCTTTAACGTTTTTATAAAATTTAAACGTCCCTATTTCCTTACCATTTTTAAATGTTCCTTCGTAGCGTAGTACCTTAGTTCCATCAAAATATTTTCGCCAAACCCCATGACGCTTGCCGTTTTCGTTATACTGATTGAACGTTTGAGCAGTGAATTGCATTGAAAAAACTAATAACAAAACAACAAGAAGTGACCGTTTCATTTTAAAATACTATTTTAGGTAGATACACTTTTAACGCGGTATATTTGGTTTTGGTATAAACAAAAAAGCTGCCCTTAAGGAGCAGCTTATACTATTTATTTTTTACGTTTTTGTTGCGCTTGTCTTTGCTGTTCCGCTTGCTCCATCATCTTTTTCATTTTTGCCTGAAACTTACTTTCCTTTTTCGGTTTCTTTTTGTTCTCTTGAATTTGCGCATGTATCTTATCTTCATCTAGAATGAAATTCTTTATTACTAGAATAATACCGATACTAATAAGGTTTGAAACAAAATAATATAAACTCAACCCAGATGCATAATTATTAAAGAAGAACAACATCATTATTGGAGAGAAATACATCATATACTTCATCATTTTCGCCATATCTGGCATACCTTCTTGCTGCGGTTGCGACTGAACATTTTGACCAGTGGTTAACTGCATATAAAAGAAAATAGCCACTGCTGCCAAAATAGGGAACAAACTTACGTGACTTCCATAAAAAGGTATGTTGAAGGGTAAATTTGCAATAGTATCATAAGACGATAAATCTTCCGCCCACAGGAAACTCTTTTGTCGTAAATCGAATGCTGAAGGGAAAAATTGGAAAAGCGCATAAAATACGGGCAATTGAATTAAAGCTGGCAAACACCCCGACAATGGACTTGCACCCGC
This sequence comes from Jejuia sp., assembly GCA_049889775.1. GTDB lineage: Bacteria > Bacteroidota > Bacteroidia > Flavobacteriales > Flavobacteriaceae > Jejuia. The sequence continues at coordinate 187,543 of JBMHCT010000005.1, read as the reverse complement.
CTTAGTCTGCAGCGCCATTGTTTCTTGTTGCGCCTTCATTTTGTTATCTTTATACTTCTCTCTTATCGCATCTAACTCCGGCTTTAAAATTTTCATTTTTGCCTGAGACAAAAACTGCTTATACTGTACAAAAGACAATAAAATTTTCACCAATATCGTCATAACAACAATAGCTATTCCATAAGGTAAAAAACCACCTAAAAAGGCAAATAACGGCATAAATACATAGCGATTTATCCAACCAAAAATACCCCAACCAAAAGGCACAATTTCATCTAAATTTCTATTGTAACTATTAAGAATATTGAAATCGTTTGGACCAATATACCAATCCATAGATTCGTTAAACTCTCCTCCTTTAAGCTCTAGACCAATTTTGGAGGTAAACATTTTGGTATAAACTGTATCTATGGTTTCATCTTCAACCAAATTTTCGGTAGTGATTTTTGCCTTTTTAAAAGGAGCATCGGTCAACAACACAGATGAGAAGAAGTGCTGTTTATAACCAATCCAAGCCACATCATCCAACTCTTCATCTGCATCTCTAGCACCTGTATAATCTGCCTTTCCACCTTCATACTCGTAGTGAATATCGGTATATCTATTTTCATAGCTTATACTTTTTGCATGACGATACCCTTTTAACTTCCAATCTAAATCAATAGTTTGAGAACTGTTAATTACATTACTTAAACCTTGCGAACGTACACTAAAATCTATCATGTAGTCGTCAGGTTTGAGTTCATAGCGATATTCCAAAAATTCAGATTCACTAATCTTAAATTTCATTGAAACCACTGTATTTTCACCACTTTTGGTAACCGTAGGTTGAAAATATCTATCTTTCGTATCTATTATTCTACTATCAACTGTACCAAAATTAATATTGAAAAGTGCATTATTCTCTTTAATGATGTAAATAGGTACCGAATCATAGTCTACAAAATTCTTCAATTTTACTTCAGATAAGTACCCACCTCTATGATTAAATTTTAATTCGAAAACGTCAGTTTCAACCGTTGTTTCCATTTCATCTGAAGCTAAAGTTTCAGAGAACGCCAAAATACCGAACTTATTCTTGAATTCAATCAATCCAACAGAATCTAAATCTGCAGCTGGTTTATAATCACTTGGTGTTGTTACCAAAGTTTGGCTATCAATCTTTGCTTTTTTTTCTGCTCCTATTTGTACTTGCTTTTCTTTTTCTTGCGCTTCCAACTCTTCTGGAGATGGTTGGTTTTGCCAAAGCATATAGGCTAAAATTCCAAAAATTAGCACAAAGCCTATTATAGAGTTAATATCTAACTTTTTTTCTTCCATAATTTTAATTTGATCCTTTTGCAGGAGTAGGATATCTGTTTATCAAAAAGTTATCCAAAGTATTGTGTAATGCCACTATGGCATTTATTTAGAATTTTTATGTTTTAAAGCGGCTTTAACAAAGGCCACAAATAACGGATGCGGATTAGCAACTGTACTTTTATATTCTGGATGGTACTGTACACCAACAAACCAAGGATGTTCTGAGATTTCAACAATCTCCACCAAATCTGTTTTTGGGTTTAAGCCCGTGGCTTGCATGCCTCCTTTCTCAATTTGGTACCTGTAGTCGCTATTAAACTCATATCTGTGTCTATGGCGCTCTTTGATATTCTCAACTTTATAAATTTTATCTACCTTACTACCAGGCATTAAAGCACAATCCCATGCTCCTAAACGCATAGTCCCACCTTTATTTTTAATGGACTTTTGTTCTTCCATTAAATCTATTACTGGGTGCAAAGTATCAGGATCCATTTCAGTAGAGTTAGCACCACTTAAGTTCAATACATTTCGGGCAAATTCAATTACAGCCATTTGCATACCTAAGCAAATTCCTAAAAACGGAATGTTATTTTCACGTACATATTTTACTGCTGAAATTTTACCTTCAATTCCACGCTCGCCAAACCCTGGAGCCACCAAAACACCATCTAAATGAGATAACATGAGTGCAGCATTCTCATCGTTTAAATATTCAGAATGTACAGATTCTACGGTTACCTTAACTTCGTTTGAAGCACCGGCATGAATAAAAGATTCTAAAATAGATTTGTAAGAATCCTGAAGCTCAACATATTTACCAATTAACCCTATATGCACCTCTGTCTTCGGATTTTTATGCCGATGTACAAACTTATTCCATGTTTTTAAATCTGGTTTTGTGCTATCTAATGCTAGTTTTTTAAGAACCACCTTATCCAAACCTTCTTTCAACATAAGATTAGGCACATCATAAATAGTTGATGCGTCAATAGATTGAATGACAGAATCTGCAGTAACATTACAAAATAGGGCCAACTTTCTCTTTAAATCCTTTGGTAACTGATGTTCTGTTCTACATACCAAAATATCTGCCTGAATACCGCTTTCCATAAGTGTTTTAACACTATGTTGGGTAGGCTTTGTTTTTAATTCTCCAGCAGCCGATAAATATGGTACTAAAGTTAAATGAATAACAATACCGTTATTTTCTCCCAAATCCCATCGCAATTGCCTAACAGCTTCAATGTATGGAAGTGATTCTATATCCCCAACGGTTCCACCTATTTCAGTAATTACAATATCATAATCACCTGATTTTCCCAGCATTTGTACACGACGCTTAATTTCATCAGTAATGTGCGGTACAACCTGAACCGTTTTCCCTAAAAATTTACCTTCACGCTCCTTTTGAATAACACTCTGATAAATACGCCCTGTAGTAACATTATTGGCTTGACTTGTTGGCACATTCAAAAAGCGCTCGTAATGCCCCAAATCCAAATCGGTTTCTGCGCCATCGTCGGTAACATAACATTCACCATGTTCGTATGGATTTAATGTTCCCGGATCTACATTAATATAAGGATCTAATTTTTGAATTGTGACTCGGTATCCTTGGGCTTGTAATAATTTGGCTAGAGATGCCGCAATGATCCCTTTTCCGAGGGAAGATGTAACCCCACCGGTTACGAAAATATACTTTGTTTTGGTTGTCATGTTGCGCTTATAAACGCAGGCAAATTTACAAAATTAAAGCAGACTTACTAGAAATGTTTTTAACTATTAAGAAGAATTGTTAACACCTAATTATCTTCTAACAACCAACTAACAATTAGTAAATTACGACTAAAAAACACAATGGCTATATTTGTTAAATCCAGCAACTAAGAAATAATGAAATATTCTGTTCAAGATTATTTAGAAAAACATGTAAACTACAAGGACGCTCTAGAACTATTGCGTGCAACACTACTAAGTACAGAACTTGAAGAAACTATAAAATGGAATTTTCCAGTTTACACGCTAAACAATAAAAACGTAATAGGTTTAGGGGCTTTTAAAAACCATTTTGGTATCTGGTTTTTTAATGGTGTGTTTTTAAAGGATGAGCAAAACTTGCTTGTTAATGCTCAGGATGGAAAAACGAAAGCTATGCGCCAAATGCGATTTAAATCTATTGATGACATTAACGAAGAGGTTGTAATTGCTTATGTAAATGAAGCTATAGAAAATCAAAAACTGGGAAAGGAAGTAAAACCGGAAAGACATAAAAAAGAAGTAAATCTTCCGCCAGAACTTGTCACCGCTTTTGATAGGAATGTCAACTTAAAAAAGGCGTTTGAAAAGCTTTCAAACTACAAACAGAGGGAATATTGCGAATATATAACTGTAGCAAAGAGAATTGCCACTAAAGAAACACGTTTAGAGAAAATTATTCCGATGATTTTGGAAGGCATTGGTTTAAACGATAAATATAAAAACTGCTGAATGTGGTATAACAAAAAAGCTCTCCAAGATTTGGAAAGCTTTTCTAAGCATAAATATGTTTCTCTGTTTATTTTTTAGCGGTTGCAGGGGCGTTCAACTTATTACTCATTTCCATAGAAATTGCAGAACGATCAAACTTTAGTTTACCTGCTAAAGTTTCGATAACACAACTGTTATCCTTATCATTTAATTCTGCAACTTTGCCGTGTAAACCACTTTTGGTTACAATTCTATCTCCTTTTTTTAACTCTGCTGCAAACTTCTTTTCTTTTTTTGCACGTTTCATTTGTGGTGCAATCATGAAAAAATAGATTACAACAAACATTAAGACAAATGGCAATAAACTGCCAAATCCTCCTTCTCCCATAATTATAATTTAGCTTTGAACTGGTTTCGCTTTGTTTGGATCAGGTTTTACAAATGCAGTAATTTTTACACTTTCTCTGCCTGACTCTGTATTAGCGGTGATATTAATTGTTTTTGAAATTTTATTTGATCCGCTTCCATTGAATTTTACGGTAAACTGACCTTCACCACCTGGTGCTAGTGGTTCTCTACTCCAATCCTTAGGTACTGTGCAACCACAAGTACTTTTTATATCGGTAATAACCAATGGCGCTTCACCAGTATTCTTGTATTTAAACACAGTTTCCACTTGAGTTTTGGCTTCTATTTCACCAAAATCGTGTTCCTTTTTATCAAATTCTAATACTGGAAATTTAGAAGAAACTGCATCTCTTTCTGCTGCTGCTGCTACATTAGCCTCACTTATCTTTTTTGTTGCATCTTCTTTACAACTTATAAAAGCTACTAAGCACAATGCACTTATTCCTAAAAGTATTTTTTTCATCATTTAGCGTTTTAAAATTTTGAGTGTAAAAATAGCAATAATTTAATGGTTTAAAAACTTTTATGGCCTTCTTAACAGGTATTGTGCTACATTAAACCGCGCCCAATTTTATTCAACTTTCCTTCATCCTTGTACTCTTTTACCAGCTTATCTAAAATGCCATTGATGAATATGCTACTTTTTGGTGTGGAATATTCTTTGGCAATTTCTAAATACTCGTTAATCGTCACTTTAACAGGAATTGATGGAAAATGATGCAACTCGCAAATCCCCATTTGCAACAAGACAAAATCTAGAGTTGCTATTCTATCGGCTTCCCAATTTTTTGTTTTTTGACTGATTTCATGATTAATTGTATTAACGTTTAATACTGTTTTCTTGAATAAATCAATCGCAAACTGTCTATCTTCAGTATCCTTGTATAACTTAGGTGAAAAATGGGTCTCCTGAGCATTTGCCTTAAGCTTTCGCAACAATTTTAAAATGGTGGTGTTTACTGTTGGTAAATCATCCAACCATGTTAAATTTTTATCTTCAATATACTCATAAAGCTTTTCGTTTGGCGCCACAATTTCCTTAAACATATCAATAAAGAAATCTTTATCTTCTTTAAAATCCGATGTTCTTGTTTGCATATATTCTGCATACAAATCACTGGACGTTATTGCCTTAAAAACAATATCTACATATTCGCTATCCAACTCCCAATTGATGCTTTGATTATTTTCTAAATCAGACCGAAGCATCTCATTTTTCTGTAGATGTTGAAAAACTTGATTATTAACGAATTTGCGATTTGGATTCTTATCTTCTGAAGTTGCTAAATGCTTTTTTTGTTTTTTATCTAAATCTTGCACTGCTCTCTTTTTTACCTCAAGCAACAAAGAAATAATCAGGAAGTACAGATTGTGCATGTTTTCAATACTAAATAACAGAAATTTTTCGTCTTTTTTTAAATCGTCACTCGCACTGCCTTTAAATGCATAAATGGTCTGCATTACTTTTACACGAATATGTCTTCTGTTTAGCATCATGATAAAGAACTTAAGTTAAAACCTATAATATGTTTTCTACTTTTTACGCTGGCAAAAATAAAACTATTTTAATAAAACATATCGAAATTTGAGCTTTTATCAGTGTTATTTCTTTGGCTTTAATTTAACATTGGCTGCAAGTATAGGTTCCCTTATCCTATTTTATATTACCGTATATTTGCGTTTCATTTTTAGTTTAAATGAAAGCACTTAAACATCTCAATAAATACTTTTTAAAATACAAATCTCATCTTTTAATTGGTGTAGTTATAACCGTAATTGCGCGCATCTTCTTTTTATTTACCCCAAGATACACGAGAAAAATTATTGAGATTATAGAAAACAAAGCTGGTTTAAATGAGCAAGATATTCGCGCAGAATTATTGGAATCCATCTTATATATAATAGGTGCAGCGCTTCTTGCTGGTTTATTCACATTTTTAATGCGACAAACCATTATTAATGTGTCTAGATATATAGAATACGATCTAAAAAATGAAATTTATGCGCAGTATCAAAAGCTCTCTTTAAATTTTTATAAAAAAAATAGAACGGGAGACTTAATGAACCGCATTAGCGAAGACGTGGGAAGAGTACGTATGTACGCAGGTCCCGCAATTATGTACAGTATTAATACGGTTACACTTTTTGTTATTGTGTTGTTTTACATGTATAATCAGGCGCCTACTTTAACCTTATACACAGTTGTACCTTTACCTATTTTATCTATAATAATCTATAGGCTAAGCAAAGAAATACATAAGCGTAGTACCATTGTTCAAGAATATTTGTCCAAACTTTCAACCTTTACACAAGAATCTTTTAGCGGAATTTCAGTAATTAAAGCTTACGGGATTGAACCTAAAACCTCATCAGATTTTAATGCACTTTCTACCACAAGTAAAGAAAAACAATTGCACTTAGTTAAAGTACAAGCGTTATTTTTCCCGATGATGATTTTACTAATTGGTACAAGTAATTTGTTCGTTATTTACATTGGTGGCATGCAATATATAAATGGTGAAATAGAAAGTTTAGGCACCATCGCAGAATTTTTGATTTATGTAAACATGCTCACATGGCCAGTTGCCACTGTTGGCTGGGTAACATCAATTGTGCAACAGGCAGAAGCTTCGCAAAAACGAATTAATGAGTTTTTAAAACTGGAACCAGAAATTAAAAATGAAGTAGAAGCGCATACCGAAATTAATGGTGATATTGTTTTTAATGACGTATCCTTTACTTATGATGACACTAATATTCAAGCACTTAAAAACGTCTCTTTCAACATTAAATCTGGCGAAACGCTTGCTATCTTGGGAAAAACGGGCTCAGGCAAGTCCACTATACTCGATTTAATTGGCCGTTTATATGACATAGACAAGGGTAAGATTACTGTAAATAATATTGAAATTCAAAAACATAACCTATCAGATTTACGAGAGAATATTGGTTATGTACCTCAGGATGCATTCCTGTTTTCAGATTCCATTAAAAACAATATAAAATTCGGGAAAGAAGACGCCACAGATGAAGATGTAATTACCGCCGCTAAAAATGCGCAAGTACATAAAAATATAATCAAGTTTAATAAAGGTTATGATACGGTTTTAGGCGAACGTGGAATTACCCTTTCTGGTGGACAAAAACAACGCGTATCTATTGCGCGAGCTATTATTAAATCACCACAGATTTTATTATTCGATGATTGTTTATCGGCAGTTGATACAGAAACGGAAGAAAAAATATTGAAAAATCTCTTCAAGATTTCAAACGGAAAAACAACGGTTATCGTTAGTCATAGAGTTTCCTCCTCAAAAAATGCTGATAAAATTATTGTTTTGGAAGATGGTAGAATCTTTCAAGAAGGCACTCATAACGAATTGATTGAAACCAAAGGTTATTATAAAGATTTGTATTTGAAACAATTAAGCGAAAATAATTAGCAATCCATCTTATCTTCTAAGTTGAACGACTTAGCTCATTTCATTTATTTCAATAAAAGTGCATATTTTGAAAAGAAAATTTAAAAAATGTTGGTAAGTTTCGGTTTTTTTTAGATTTTTGGTGTAACTATAAACTAAAAAACATAAATGAATTATAACGGAATGATGGAGAAAGAGGAAATTTTTTCGAAGGTTTTAAGAGCTGGGAGACGCACTTATTTTTTTGATGTTAGAGCTACAAAAGCAGATGATTATTATTTAACAATTACCGAAAGTAAAAAGTTTACAAATGATGATGGGTCTTACCATTATAAGAAGCATAAAATTTACATTTACAAAGAAGACTTCACAGAGTTCAAGGAAATTTTAGCTGAAATGACTGACTTTATCATTCAAGAAAAAGGTGATGAAGTGATTAGTGAACGTCATCAAAAAGATTTTAAGAAAGACTATGAAAGTGCCGAAACAGAAAGTACTTCTGAAGCACCAAAATCTACAGAAAGTTTTACAGATATAGATTTTGATGATATATAAAATTGCAATATTGATAATTACTAACCGCCTCTTATGAGGCGGTTTTTTTATCTTTAAACTTAAATTCTTTCTATGAAAAAGCTACTTTTTTTGTTCGTACTAGTACAATACATTACAATTAATTCGCAAAACAACACCGATTTATCTTATTACCTACCTCAAAATCTATCATACAATAGTTCTATTCCAACTCCAGAAAGTATTATTGGGCATAAGGTTGGCAAATGGCATATTACACACGATAAGTTAGTGCAGTACATGTACACGCTAGCAAATGCCTCTAACAGAATTACGATTGAAGATAGAGGTAAAACTTTTGAAGATAGACCTCTTTTGTTACTTACTATTAGTAGTCCTGAAAATTTAGCGAATATTGATAATATCAGAAAAACTCATATTCAAGCCACAAATAGCAACACTTTAAATAGTTTAAACAATAGACCATTGGTGGTATATCAAGGTTATTCCATACATGGTAATGAGCCCAGTGGATCTAATGCTGCTCTTTTATTAGCGTATTATCTAGCCGCAGCAAAAGGAGATAATATCGAAAATTTACTTGAAAATACAATCATTCTCTTAGACCCATGCTTAAACCCCGATGGTTTACAGCGTTTTGCGTATTGGGTGAACACCAATAAAAGTATCAATTTAAATCCAGATCCTAATGATCGGGAATATTCAGAAGTCTGGCCAGGGGGAAGAACAAATCATTATTGGTTTGATATGAATCGTGATTGGTTACCTGTGCAACTACCAGAATCTAGAGCTCGTATTAAAACTTTCCATAAATGGTTACCAAATATCTTAACCGACCATCATGAGATGGGTACCTATTCAACCTTCTTTTTTCAACCTGGAATTCCTTCTCGAACGCATCCATTAACGTCAAAATTAAATCAAGAATTAACGGCAAAAATCGGAAATTATCATGCCGCTGCTTTGGATAAAATTGGCTCATTATATTTCACGGAAGAAAGCTATGATGATTTTTACTATGGCAAAGGTTCAACTTTCCCAGACATCAATGGTAGTATTGGAATTTTATTTGAACAAGCCAGCTCAAGAGGACATATCCAAGAAAGTGATAATGGTATTTTAACCTTTCCTTTTACAATTCGCAATCAGTTCGCTACAAGTTTGTCTACTCTAAAGGCGGGATATGAGATGCGCCAAGAAATTCTCACTTATCAACACAATTTTTTTAAAAATGCCCGAAGTGAAAGTTCCAAACAAAATGGAAAAGCAATAGTCTTTGGAGATGAAAAAGATGCAGCAAAAACCTATCACTTAGCAGAAATTTTAAAAAGACATAACATTAAGCTTCACGAAATCAAGAATGATTTCTCAATCAGCGGAAAAAACTTTAAAAAGAACTATAGCTATATAGTTCCTAAGAATCAAAAAAACAGCAGACTTATTAATGCTATGTTTGAAAAACGCACAACATTTCAAGACAGTCTGTTTTATGATATTTCGGCTTGGACTTTTTCCTTGGCATTTGGCTTAGACTACGCAGACAATATATCAACATCTAATATTGGTAAAGAAATAGTTGATTTAAAATTAAAAGAGGGTAGCGTTTCATCAACCAGTAATTATGCTTATCTCGTTGAATGGCATGAGTACTATTCGCCAAAGTTTTTAAATTCAGTTTTATCAGAAGGCATTAGAGCTAAAGTAGCTTTAAAACAATTTAGTTTAAATGGTATTAGTTATGATTATGGCACTATATTAATACCTGTGCAAAATCAGAAATTAGATTCAAATAAAATGTTCTTATTTCTTGAAGAAAAAGCCAAAGAAAGTAACCTATCTATTAATGCTGTAAATACTGGTTTAACCCAGGGTATTGATTTAGGTAGTAGGAATTTCAAAACCTTAAAAAAACCTGAAATAGCCATGTTGGTTGGCTCTGGTGTAAGATCTTATGACGCAGGTGAAATTTGGCACCTACTCGATACAAGATATAATATTCAAGTTACAAAACTTGATACCAAGAACATAAGAACTGTAGATCTAAATCGCTACAATATTATTATCGTTCCGGACTTGAGTCGTCTAGAAAAAACTGAAACTGAAAAATTAAAAGAATGGACCAAAAATGGAGGGACAATTATTGGTTACAGAAATACAGTAAAATGGTTTGAGAAACAAGAGTTTTTAAAAGCAAAATTCATAACAACTGATGTTCCAGCTAAAAACATAACCTTTGAAGACAAAAGTAATTTTAGGGGAGCACAACGTATTGGCGGCTCTATTTTTGAAGTTGAATTAGATAGGTCGCATCCAATAAACTTTGGTTATAAGAATAACAAATTAGCCATGTTCAGAAATACTACTATTTTTATGGAAGCGGACTCTTTAAGTTATAACAACCCTATTAAATATACAAAATCCCCTCTTTTGAGTGGATATATATCAAAACCGAACCTAGATGCTCTAGCAGAAACGGTGCCATTAAAAATTAAAAGTTTAGGAAAAGGAAAAGTTGTTGCATTTACCGATAATACAAATTTTAGAGGATTTTGGTACGGTACTAATAAATTACTGATGAATGCCATATTTTTTAGAGAGGAACTTTAAATTATGAGACGCAACTACCGTTTTCAACTTGTACTTCAGGATTTAAAAGAATAACCCCATTGCCATCAACAGCCCCTAAAACCAGGCATTCACTCATAAATTTGGCAATTTGTTTTTTAGGAAAGTTTACCTCCACTACTATTTGTTTGTGTAGCAACTCTTCTTTTTTGTAAAGCTCGGTAATTTGAGCGGATGATTTTTTAATACCCAAATCTCCAAAATCAATAAAAAGCTGATAAGCAGGTTTTCTAGCATCAGAAAAATCATTAACTTCAATAATAGTGCCTACTCTTAAATCTACTTTTGTAAAATCTTCAAAAGTTATTATTTCACCCATTTTTTAAAAATACAAATTATTACGACATTTGAAGAAATAAAATTTTATGGCAAGAACTCCTTCAAACATGCTTCCTTTAGGCACAAAAGCACCTGATTTTTCTCTTTTAGATACTGTATCAGACTCCATTTTAAAATTGAATGAAATTAAAGGTAAAAAAGGTACGGTTATCATGTTTATATGTAACCATTGTCCATTTGTTATTCATGTTAATTCTGAATTAATTACGCTAGCCAATTCGTATACAGCAAAAGGCATTTCTTTTGTTGCCATATCAAGTAATGATGTCGAAAATTATCCACAAGATGCGCCAGATAAAATGAAAATTCATGCGCATACTGTAGGCTATCCATTCCCCTACCTTTATGATGAAACACAGGAAGTTGCTCGTTCATACGACGCTGCGTGCACGCCAGATTTATATCTTTTTGACGCCAATCTTGAATTAATATATCGTGGTCAGTTAGATGATTCTAGACCTGGGAATGAAGTTCCTCTTACCGGTGAAGATTTACGACATGCATTAGACTGTCTAATTGATGTTAAAGAAAATGAAAGCCCGCAAAAACCAAGTATTGGCTGCAATATAAAATGGAAAGTTTAGTTGAGCTTTAACTGATAAATACCCACATCGTGCCATTTACCGAATTTTAAGCCTGCATCTTTAAGGTGCCCTACTTTTTCAAAGCCAAATTTTTCATGAAGTTTTTCACTAGTAGCATTTGGTAAGGTTAGTACACCAAGAACAGAATGTAATTCGGTTAGTTTTAATTGGGTAATTAGTTTTTCGTAAAGTTTACTACCTATCTGTTTCCCATGATTACCTTCTTTAACATAAACCGTGGATTCTACAGTATAATCATAAGCTGGTTTGGGTCTAAATTTACTGGCATAAGCAAAACCTAAAATTTCACCATGTACTTCATAAATAAAGAAAGGATAGTCTTTTGATATACGATTTAGTTTTTGCTGAAACACCTCAAAAGTAAGCTTTTCAATATCAAAGGTAGCCACTGTGTGTTCAACATAATAGTTGTAAATATCAAGCAACTCTTGTATGTCGCTATTTTCTAAACTTCGTATCATTATAGCCAACCTTTGCGTTTCAATACATTTTCTATATGTGCATAATGATGATTACTATGCCATGCGTAATTGCCGATATTATAGTCTAAAGACACTCGACTATTAGTTTCCGGATGTTCAAAACTTTTCTTCAAAACCTCTTTAGAGAGTCCTTTTAGCAAGTATACTAACTTGTAATGAATTGCTTTGATATGTTCTAAAGACATTTGAATGGGCGCTGTTTTACTATCATGTAAGTCCGCCCAATCCGCCTCGTTATAAGCTTTTATTAGGGGTGTACTTTCTGTTAGAGCCCACTTAAAACGTATATAGCTATGATGATGACTATCGGATACGTGATGCACTGTTTGCCTTATAGTCCAACCACCAGGACGGTATGGTGTATCCAATTGCTCTTTCGATAAGTGTTTTACCAATGCCTCAAAACGAATGGGAAAGGTTTCTAAAATTGAAATCCAACCCTTAATATGATCATCTGTGATTTGATCTGGACATTCAAATTTGCCTATTGGATATTTTAGTTTTTCAAGTGCTTCTAACTCCACAAAATATAGATTTAAAGTGAAGCTCTAAAATAAGTATTAATTAGGATTACGCCACCAGTTCGTGATCTTTTTTAACCCAGTTTATAGCGGTGAAAAGCGATTGGAAACTTTTAATTTTATTATTAAAAAACAGATTTTCCACCATCAAGTTAATCTTACTTGTTGAGCTATCAGAAACAACACAATAGGCCTTCATCTTATAATCACTTTTGAAGAATTTCAACCAGTCTACAGCTTTTACTGAATAAGAGTTAATTCTATTAGATATATATACAATATCTCTCCCATCAACTCCCAAATAATAGGCAATATCTTGCACAAAGTGTTTTGCATGTTCTTCCCAACTCACCACAATCCCTTGCTTGATTTCAGATATTACAAACCCATTAAAAATAAAGAAATCCCCAAATGGATAATTGAGTTCTTTTAGAACTTCCGAATATAATTCTGTTTGTTTAACACTTAGCACGCCGTAAAACTAATGTTCCTAGTTGTTCTGACAGAAAATTTTCGACCAATACATTTAATTTACGCCATGTTGTAAAAATGAAAAAAGACACTCCGTTTAGAGTGTCTTTTTATCGAATTATTAGTATTTAAAACGATTTATTTCACATTCATCAATTCTACATCAAAAATAAGATTAGCATCTGGTGGTATCACACCACCTGCTCCTCTACTTCCATATCCTAAATGGCTAGGTATTACTAATCTTGCTTTGTCTCCAACATTTAACAAACCTATACCTTCATCCCAACCAGCAATTACTTGTCCAATACCTAGTGGAAAATCAATAGGCTGATTTCTTTTGTATGAAGAATCGAAAACTGTACCATCAATTAACTGCCCTTTGTAATGTACCGAAACAGTTTTACCTTTTTCTGCCTTAACACCATTTCCTTTTTGAAGGATTTGATAACGCAACCCACTTTCTGTCTTTTCAAAACCTGCTGCTACTTTATCTAATGCTGCCTCTTGTTTTGCTTTTTCTTCAGCTACTCGTTTTTCTCTAGCACCTTCAAACGTTCTAAAAGCCTCTACAGCATTAAAAGCTTCAGCCTCGGCACCTACACGCTCTATTTCAAGACTGTCTATAGTATCTCCCTGAGCAATTGCATCTACCACTTCCTGCCCACTTTGTACTTTACCAAAAACAGTATGGTTATTATCTAACCAAGGTGTTTCAACATGTGTAATAAAAAATTGACTACCATTGGTGCCAGGACCAGCATTAGCCATAGATAATATTCCAGGTCCATCATGCTTTAAATCAGCATGAAACTCATCATCAAATTTATACCCAGGGCCACCAGCACCAGTACCATTAGGACACCCGCCTTGAATCATAAAATCTGGTATTACCCTGTGAAATTTTAAGCCGTTGTAATATGGAGCACCCTGTGGTTTTACTGAATTTTCTAAGTTTCCTTCTGCCAGAGCCACGAAGTTACCCACGGTTCCAGGTGTTTTTTTATATTCCAAGGCCACTAAAATTTCGCCTTTTGAAGTATTAAATTTTGCGTATAATCCGTCTTGCATTATCTTGATTTTTAATGAGGTGCAAATATAGTGGGAATTTTAGATTTTCAAATGTTTACCTATTAGTATATTTGATATATGGAACTATTTCATTAAATCTTATGAAATAGACAAAATTTTATTCAATAAGAAATTAAAAAATGGGGTATTTATTACACGCGAGTTTTTTGTTCTTCAAAACAAAAGCCAAAAATTGGAGAATTATTAACGGAGCTTAAATCTAACGGCTATAATGTTTCGGTGAATATTCCTGAAGCAGAATTGAATAATGAAAACTGGAAGTATTTTGAACTAACTTACTTTGATAATAATAGACCTCTTTTAGTTGAAATAAATCAGAAAAATGATTCCAATAAAATTGTAGAAGAAGAGACAGAAGAATTTATTGATTTGATAGGTAAACCAAAGTTTCATGAGTTAACAAAGAAAAAAGTAATTAGTCTACTAAAATCGACTGAATTTATTATTTGTATTCAATTACCTACAACAGATATAACTGAGTTAGGATATGACGTTAATGCTGATTTAATGGAAAATATTGCTAACAAATTCATTGGAATCGTTCAAGCTGATGGAGAAAGCTTTTACAGTAAAGACAAACTGATATTAGCAGTAAAATAGTTGATTTTTGTTAATCTGTTCTTTTTAATTAGCCACCTCGCTGATAAACTTGATACGATACAATCGTAACTCTTCATCATCATAATCGCCATCAAACTCTTCCATAGCTTCAGAAATACTGTCGTTTTCTGATTCCATAAAATAGTCGTGAATTTCCTCTTGCTGATCTTCATCTAGAATTTCGTCTACCCAATAGTCTATATTGAGTTTAGTCCCAGAATAGACAATAGCTTCCATTTCTTTAATAAAATCTGGCATTTCCATACCTTTTGCCGAAGCTATATCATCTAAAGGTAATTTTCTGTCTATATTTTGAATAATGTACAGTTTATTTGCAGAGTTACTTCCTGTAGATTTTACTACTAAATCCTCTGGTCTGGTAATGTCGTTATCTTCAACATAACTAGCAATAAGCGCAACAAAATCTTTACCGTACTTTTTTGCCTTTCCATCACCAACACCATGCACATTACTTAACTCCGCGAGGGTAATTGGGTACTTCAGTGCCATATCTTCTAGTGAAGGATCTTGAAAAATAACAAACGGAGGAACCCCCATTTTTTTTGCACTCTTCTTTCTCAAATCCTTCAACATGCTCATTAATGTTTCGTCTGCTACACCTCCTCCACCTTTAGCATTAGTTATGATTCCAGCATCGTCTTGACTTTCATCAAATACATGATCTTCAGTCATCATAAAAGTCGTAGGCTTTTTCAAAAAAGCTTCACCTTCTGTTGTCAATTTAATAACACCGTAAGTTTCGATATCTTTCCTTAAATAACCCGCTACCAACAATTGTCGCAATAAGGCCATCCAATACTTAGCATCTTCATGTTTTCCACCACCAAAAAAATGTTGTTCTGTAGTTTTATGCGAGTTGATTAAAGCGTTTTCTTTTCCTATGATAACATTTACTAAGTCTTTAGACTTGTATTTTGCATTTGTACCATTTACAATATTCAAAGCAATTACTACATCATCCTTCGCTTCCACTTTCTTTTTAGGGTTACGCACATTATCATCCATATCTCCACCTTCACCGGTTTGATTATCAAACTCTTCTCCAAAATAATGAAGAATGAATTTTCGTCTAGATACAGAAGTTTCAGCAAAAGCAACCATTTCCTGTAGTAATGCGTGACCTATTTCTTGTTCTGCCACAGGCTTTCCAGACATGAACTTTTCCAATTTTTCAATGTCTTTGTAAGAGTAATAGGCTAAACAATGGCCTTCGCCGCCATCTCGCCCTGCTCTTCCAGTTTCTTGGTAATAGCTCTCTATACTTTTTGGAATATCATGGTGAATTACAAAACGTACATCTGGTTTGTCAATACCCATTCCAAACGCTATTGTGGCTACAACCACATCTACATCTTCCATCAAAAACATATCCTGATGACTAGAACGTGTTTTAGCATCCAATCCCGCATGATAAGGCACTGCTTTTATACCATTAACCTGAAGCACTTGTGCCAATTCTTCAACCCGTTTTCTACTAAGGCAATATACTATCCCAGATTTACCTTCATTCTGTTTGATAAAGCGAATAATATCTGCATCCACATTCTTGGTTTTGGGACGCACCTCGTAAAACAAATTAGGTCTATTAAAAGACGCCTTAAAGGTAGTTGCCCCAGTAATACCAAGATTTTTTATAATATCTTCTTGTACTTTGGGGGTTGCTGTTGCCGTAAGCCCAATAATTGGAATATTATCTCCAATTCTCGCGATTATATGCCTTAAATTTCGATATTCTGGTCTAAAATCATGTCCCCACTCACTTATACAATGCGCCTCATCAATTGCCATAAAGGAAACTTTTACAGTACGTAAAAACTCCACATTTTCATCTTTCGTTAGAGACTCAGGTGCTACATAAAGTAATTTAGTAACACCGTTAACGATATCCTCTTTTACTCTTTTAACCTCAGTTTTATTTAGGGAAGAATTCAGGACATGAGCCACACCATCTTCATTAGAAACGCCTCGAATAGCATCCACTTGATTTTTCATTAAGGCTATCAATGGCGAAACTACAATTGCAGTTCCTTCTTGCATTAATGCTGGTAACTGGTAACAAAGGGATTTACCACCACCTGTAGGCATAATAACAAAAGTGTTTTCCCCCTCTAGCACACTTTTTACAACCCCTTCTTGAAGTCCCTTAAACTGATTAAATCCGAAATATTTTTTTAGTGCATCGTGTAAATCTACTTTTACAACAGACATAAAATCTTAAAATTTAATTACTACAACATTAATTTCTAATCCTCTAATCGCCTTCGCAATTAAGTTATGTGATAGGAAAGTGCTCATACTTTTTTTCGTTAGTTTTGTAACGAGAATTGAAAATACAACAAAATTTTAAATTGACTTTTATAAAGATAACATTTTCTTAACAGGAGTCAAATTTTGCAAAACATCCATATTTTGAATAGTAAAGCAGACATTCTAAATGTAGCAAAACAGAC
The DNA here is from genome assembly GCA_049889775.1 of Jejuia sp. Classification (GTDB taxonomy): domain Bacteria; phylum Bacteroidota; class Bacteroidia; order Flavobacteriales; family Flavobacteriaceae; genus Jejuia. The sequence continues at coordinate 170,202 of JBMHCT010000005.1, read as the reverse complement.
TATCGAATCAGAGGCAAGTGCCATCTTAAATCTCTCATCTCTAGTTGATGATGATTTTGCGAATGCCGTCAACCTCATTTACAGTTCCAAAGGACGTGTTGTGATTACAGGAATAGGTAAAAGCGCTATTATAGCCAGTAAAATTGTAGCAACATTAAATTCAACTGGAACACCAGCTATTTTCATGCATGCTGCAGATGCTATTCATGGCGATTTAGGATTAATCCTTAAAGATGATGTTGTAATATGTATATCAAAAAGCGGCAATACTCCAGAAATAAAAGTACTGGTACCTCTAATAAAACGTGGCACTAACAAAATGATAGCCATTACTGGTAATGAACAGTCGTTTTTAGGACAGCAAGCCGATTTTGTTTTAAATACATACGTGGAAAAAGAAGCGTGTCCTAATAATTTGGCGCCTACCACCAGTACTACAGCTCAATTGGTAATTGGAGACGCGTTGGCAATTTGCCTATTAGAAAAAAGAGGATTTTCCAGTAAGGATTTTGCAAAATACCATCCTGGAGGTGCCTTAGGAAAAAAGTTGTATTTAAGAGTCCATAACATTTCCTCCTTGAATCAAAAACCAGAAGTAGCTTCTTCTGCAAGTATAAAAGATGTAATTGTTGAAATTTCAGAAAAGTTATTAGGTGTTACGGCGGTTACAGAAAATGGTGCAATAAAAGGTGTAATTACAGATGGAGATTTACGTAGAATGCTAAGCAAAACTGATGATTTTTCTTCACTTACGGCGAAAGATATTATGAGCGAAAACCCCAAACGTATCGCTTCTGATGCTCTGGCGGTTGATGCTAAAGAACTTATGGAGGATTTTGGCATCACGCAACTTTTAGTTGAAGACAATGGCAAGTATAACGGAGTTATTCATCTACACGACTTAGTAAAAGAAGGTATCATATAATGGCAAAGAAGGATGTAAATGAGATGTCTTTTTTAGATCATCTGGAAGAATTACGCTGGCACTTAATTAGAATAGTAATAGCCATAGTGGTAATTGGCACAATCTCATTTATCTCGAGCAGATATATTTTTGACGAGATTATTTTTGCGCCAACAGAAATGACATTTGCCACCTACGACTTTTTATGCAAATGTGCCAATTTCATAAATGTAGAAACCACCTTTTGCGGAGATAAAATCCCGTTAATTCTGCAAAATCGAACCATGGCGGGTCAGTTCTCTGCAGATATTTGGACGGCGGTACTGGCAGGTTTTATCATTGCATTCCCCTACGTAATTTACGAGTTATGGCGTTTTATAAGTCCTGCATTACACGATAACGAACGTAAATACTCAAGAGGGTTTATCATCATATCTTCACTCTTATTTTTTATCGGGGTCCTTTTCGGTTATTACATTATTTGTCCGCTATCCATTAATTTTTTAGCCAATTATAGCATCTCAGCAAAGGTAGACAATCAAATAGATATTAGTTCGTACATTGGTTTAGTAAGAGCTTCCGTTCTAGCTTCAGGGTTAATTTTTGAGCTCCCAATCATCATTTATTTTTTAACAAAAGTTGGTCTTGTAACGCCAGAGTTTTTAAAGAAATACCGCAAATATGCTTTAGTTATTGTTTTAATCCTTTCAGCAATAATCACGCCGCCAGATATTGCAAGTCAAATTATCGTAGCCATACCTATTCTGGTGCTGTATCAAATAAGCATTTACATTTCTAAACTCGTTATACGTAGCCAACGAAAAAAAAGTAAAGTTTAATAATTGGGGCGTTCCCCTAGCGGGTGGTGCTATCCGCTATATCTTTCTGCGAAGCAGTATCGAAAGTGCCTGTGCTGAACTTATTTCTGCAAACCAAGTCATATTCATCAAAAACAGTTGACATTAAAAGCTTCGCAAAAAGGATACCGTTACTATCACTAACGCGGGCTAACCAGCTAACTTTACCTCAGCACTAAATTTTATACATTCAGCAACAAAAGTTCTACAACAAAATCCGTTAACGAAACGTTATACCCTAGCAACAATTTCCTCAATTAACTAAAATTTCCGTAATTGCACCCATGATTTTACGAGCCGAAAATTTAATGAAGTCCTACAGCGGACGAAAAGTGGTAAAGGATGTTTCACTTGAGGTAAATCAAGGTGAAATTGTTGGACTTTTAGGACCAAATGGTGCCGGTAAAACCACATCCTTTTATATGATTGTGGGGCTCATAAAACCAAATGGCGGACAAATATTTTTAGATAATACCGAAATTACAAAATTCCCAATGTACAAACGTGCGCAAAATGGCATTGGTTATTTAGCACAGGAAGCATCGGTTTTTAGAAAATTGAGTATTGAAGACAATATTTTAAGTGTATTGCAACTTACCAAAATGAGTAAGAAAGAGCAACGCATGAAAATGGAATCTTTAGTTGAAGAATTTAGTTTGGGGCATATTCGTAAAAACCGTGGCGATTTGTTATCCGGTGGCGAACGTCGTCGTACTGAGATTGCGCGCGCATTAGCCACAGATCCAAACTTTATTCTGCTAGATGAACCCTTTGCAGGAGTAGATCCTGTAGCTGTGGAAGACATCCAACGTATTGTAGCACAACTCACCAAAAAGAACATTGGCATTCTCATCACCGACCATAACGTACAAGAAACTTTGGCAATTACAGATAGAACGTATCTAATGTTCGAAGGTGGTATCTTAAAACATGGTATCCCTGAAGATTTGGCCAATGACGAAATGGTTCGTAAAGTATATTTAGGACAAAACTTTGAGTTGCGTAAAAAGAAGATTCGGGATTAAGCTGCTTTAGTTTTAAAATGCTTAAGAACCCATTTAAATATATTGACCAAAAGAACAACCCCTGCTCCAGCCAAAAAACCAACCAAAAATTCCTTCATAATATTAGGAACAGCAATAGTATCTGTAAAATGATGGATCGCTTCAATATTATGAACAAAAATACCACCAGCTACTAAAATAAGAGCAATAGTTCCAATAACAGCTAAACTTTTGATTACCACAGGCAATGCTCTAACCAAAAAGTTACCGATAGCAAGGAGAACACCACGTTCTTTAGAACTCATTTTAATTAGTTTATAACCAAAATCATCCATCCTAACAATTAAAGCTACAATGCCGTAAACCCCAACCGTAGCAACCACACAAACTATGGAAACTACCAATATTTGAAATAAAATAGGTTTCTCTAGAACAGTACCTAAAGCTATGATAACAATTTCAACAGAGAGTATAAAATCCGTGAATATTGCGGATTTAATTTTCTTCTTTTCAGCTACTTTTTGTTCTTCTGGGGTAAGTTTTTTATCGACATAAACCCTGTGCTCGTTATCATGATTTCGGTGAAAAAAGTATTCGTATATCTTCTCAACACCTTCATAGGCTAGATACAATCCACCTAAAACCAGAGCAGCAACAATAGCAATGGGTGCAAAAGCACTTAAAAGAAACGCAATGGGTAGAATTATAAGTTTATTTAACGCAGACCCCTTAGTTATTGCCCAAAGCACAGGTAGCTCTCTAGAGGATACGAAGCCTGTGGCCTTTTCAGCATTTACTGCTAAATCGTCACCCAAAATACCCGCTGTTTTCTTTGTAGAAATTTTACTCATTGCCACAACATCATCCATAAGAACAGCAATATCATCTAACAATGCAAAAAAACCAGAAGCCATAAAATTTATTTAGAAGTTATAGTGTCTAAAACAGACATAGCTATGTAAAGTATAATAATTACTGGTATTGCCGCAAACTGAAGCACCACGAGCAAAACCAAACAAAGTATAATAAAAATATACCGTGTTGCATTGTCCTTAAAACTATAGTTTTTAAATTTTAATGCAAACAGTTTAATTTTTGAATTCAATATCCAGCAACTAAATACGGTAAGCCCAATTAAAAACCACTTGTTTAAAATAATGGCATTAATAGTATCATTATTTTGTAACTCAATAATTAAAGGTAAAGAAATAATCAAAAGTGTATTTGCCGGTGTAGGCAAACCTTTAAAAAAGGATTGTTGCTCAGTATCTAAATTAAATTTTGCAAGTCTGTAAGCGGAAGCTAAAGTGATTGACAATCCCAGTATTGGTAGAATCGAAACCTTACCTCCAATCCACAACATACTTTCAGTTTTGGAGTCAAAATCACTCCAATGGGCATCATAAACAGTAAGTTCTAGCAATTTAAACATCACAAGCCCAGGAACCAAACCACTCGTTACCATATCTGCCAAAGAATCTAGTTGTATACCTAATTCACTTTGAACATTTAATTTTCTAGCGGCAAATCCATCAAAAAAATCAAAAAATATACCCAGAAACACAAAAAACGTACCGGCAACAAAATTATCGTTAACTACCAATAGAACAGCAACGCAACCACAAAAAAGGTTTAATAGAGTCAGTCCATTGGGTACATAGTGTTTCATCAAGGAAAGTTTCGGTAAAAATAACAAAGAAAATAACTTGTACGCAACTAAAGCTCAATATTGGCATCTTATTATTGAAATGAGCAACAAATACGATAAATGGTCGTTATACATCCGAATGAAAAAAGGATTGCGAATAGTATTGTTATGATAACTTTAATAGAATGTGCATCTTTGTAAAAAAATTGTGCTTGAGACCAAATTTAACGCTACTTTTTACACTTTTCTCTCTGTCAATTTTCAGTCAAACCATCAGAAAATATTCTAATGAGTTTATGAATATTGGTGTTGATGCTGCTTCTTTGGGCATGAGTAGTGCCGTTACAGCACATTCTTCTGATGTGAATGCGGGCTATTGGAATCCTGCTGGATTGGTTCACATAGAAGATAACCAGTTGGCGCTAATGCACTCTAGCTATTTTGCAAAAATAGCAAATTATGATTATGCTGCTTTTGCAATGCCATTGGATGATAGAAGCGCCATTGGAATTTCAGTAATTCGATTTGCGGTGGACGATATTTTAAACACTACACAGCTTATTGATGAACAAGGCAATATTAATTACGACCGCATAAGTTTATTTTCAACTGCCGACTATGGCTTGACGTTTTCATATGCCAGAAAACTCCCTGTTCAAGGCTTAAATTATGGGGTAAATGCTAAAGTTATTCGTCGTATTATTGGAGACTTTGCCTCTTCTTGGGGATTTGGTTTAGATGCTGGCATTCAGTTTGAAACCAAAAATAATTGGAAATTTGGAGTTATGGCCCGAGATATTACCACCACCTTTAATGCCTGGGCTATAGATGAAGGTAAATTTGAAACCATTCGTAATGCGGTAGAAGGACAAAACCAAGAATTACCTGAAACCACAGAAATTACAATACCAAAACTACAAATAGGGATTTCAAAATTACTAACGTTCAATTATGACTATACGCTTTTAACCTCAGCCAATTTAAACGTGCGATTCGAAGAGAATAATGATATATTTTCATCATCCTTTGCAAGTATAAATCCTGCTTTGGGATTTGAATTTGGATATGTTGATATGGTATATTTAAGAGGTGGCGTTGGAAATTTTCAAAACGAACTTCAGATTGATAATAGCGAACAGTTGAGTTTTCAACCGAGTTTTGGTGTAGGTTTTAAATATAGAGGTGTTCAAATTGACTATGCCTTTACCGATATTGGAGATCAAAGTGTTGCCTTGTATTCCAACGTTTTTTCTTTAAAATTAGATTTTAGTATTTTTAGATAATGCGATATTTTATCACTTTAATTCTTCTCTTCTTTTCAATATTAGTTCCAGCGCAAGAGCTTTCGAATTCCGCAGAAATAAGTGTTTTAACAATTGGCCCAGGACAAAGCCTAAATGATGCTTTCGGACATAGTGCATTTCGAATAGAGGATAAAGAAAAAGGTGTTGATATTGTTTTCAATTATGGTGTTTATGACTTTGAAGCTCCTAATTTTATTTTAAAATTTGCCCAAGGCAAACTAAATTATTTAATTGGCGCCAATAGGTTTAATGATTTCTTCAATGCCTACTCTAGACAAAACAGGTCTATAGATCAGCAAATATTAAATTTATCATTAGAGGAAAAACAAAAGTTATTTGATTATTTAATTAATAACTATAAACCAGAAAACCGTCGTTACGTCTATGATTTCTTTTTCGATAATTGCGCTACCAAAATAAAAGATGTTGTTGAAATATCAACCAATAATACTTTAACCTTTAACACACCTTCAGATTACGAAGAGTCTACATTTAGAACTTTAATTCAAAATAATTTAAACAAAAACTCTTGGGGAAGCTTAGGCATAGATTTAGCATTAGGAGCTGTTATTGACCAAACTGCAACGCCCGAGCAACATATGTTTTTACCCAAAAATATATATGCTTTTTTTTCAAAGGCTATGCTAAATAATAATGAACCATTAGTAAAGTCGAGCAAAGTCTTTTACAAAGCTAAACCCCAAAGTACCGACAACTCATTTTTCATAAGTCCGTTATTTATTTTGGGTATTCTAGCTACGCTTATCATTTTTATTACCTATAACGATTTCAAAACACAAAAGCGCACAAAACTAATAGACTTCTTAATTTTTATCGTTACTGGATTAGCTGGCATCGTTATATTATTGTTATGGTTTGCTACAGATCATGAAGGCACGCATAATAATTATAATTTACTTTGGGCTAATCCCTTGAATTTAATAGTGCTTTTTCAAATATTAAAAACTAAAGCTGCAAGTTGGTTTAAGAAATATCTAAAGTTTTTAATAATACTTGTGGGGTTGTTGACCTTTCATTGGGTTACAGGCGTGCAAGTATTCGCTATCGGATTAATACCTCTACTGATTGCACTTCTGATAAGGTATATATTTTTAATTAAATATTATTCTACATAATTCTATTGCCCGCGAAAGAAGATAACCGTACTTAAGGTTTTAAATAGAATATTAACATCCAACACAAAACTGCGGTGCTTAATATAAAATAAATCGTACTGCAATTTTACCAAACTGTCATCTACAGGAGAACCATATCGCGTCTTTACTTGTGCCCACCCTGTTAAACCTGGTTTAATGATATGACGCGTTTCATAAAATGGTAAAAGCTGAGACAACTCACGCACAAAATGTGGACGCTCTGGTCTAGGTCCAATTAGACTCATTTCACCCTTTAAAATATTTATAAATTGAGGCATTTCGTCAATTCTGGTGTTGCGCATAAACTTACCAAATGGGGTAATCCTTACATCATTTTTCTTTGCCCATACTGCACCATTCTTCTCAGCATTTTTAACCATAGTACGGTATTTAATTATTTTGAAGAGATTACCATTTTTACCAATGCGTTCCTGAACATAAAAAAGAGCGCCTCTATTAGCAATAAGATTTCCCAACAGAACAAGCGGAAGAAAGATAACTGTAAAGATTAAGCCTATTATAGAAATCAAAATATCAAATAACCGATGGAAAAACAGGTACATCTTATTCTGGTTACTACGGCTAAAAGGAAAGTATTTATAAAAATCTTTCCCTACATACTGAACTGGCACACGTTGCGTCAATTCTTCATATACTTGAGTATATTCTTTAACAGGAACACCAGTTTCTAATAAGGTAATAAGATCAGTATAAATCGCCGGCGTTATATTTTCAGAGTTATAGCTAGCCACTACAACTTCGGAAATATTTTCATCTTTAATTATTTGATATATCTGTTTTGGGTGATATTCTCTTAAGTCTTTGAATTTAACCTTTTTCTTTTTATCTAATTCGCAATTAATAAACCCAATAATTTTATAATTGGGGTCGGCATCATTAAATGTTTTTAAAATTGATTTGATACTTGACGTCTCACCTACCAAAAGCACCTTTCTATAGAACCTTGGAGACGTAATAAAGTTAATATAGGCAAACCGCCAAATAAGAAGTGCAGACAGTATTGCTAAAAAGAAATACAGTATTTGAAGCCTATTTTCTGGAAGAACAGGTGTAAAAAAAGGCGTTAATAAATAGAACAATACGGTTGTAGACGTTGTAAGGGTAATATTAACCCAAATTTTCTCGAATTTACTCGAAGTTTGTAAATCATACAATTCAAAGACAGTCCCAAAAATTGAAAGGTAAAGTACAAGAATGAAAACCCATCGCCAATTTTCCTCTGTAAGTGTAAAATAATCAAACGCAAAAGATTTGCCCAAGAGATACAACAGACCTAGTACACTAAAAACATCAAATATCCTAAGCAGAACTTTTCGTTCTGAGATGTTAAAATGTACACTGTATTTAGGCATTTGAGAATCTAGGGTTATTATTCCAAAGATAAAAACTAAAAGCACAAAACATTAAGAAAGTACGGAAAACCAATCGTGCTTTACAACATTCCAATCAAATTGTTCTACTTTTTGTCGAGCATTATATGACACTTTTTTTACTAATTCATCATTGTTAATTAGTCGTAAAATTGCATTTTCAAAGCCTTTGACATCATTAGGTTGAACTAAAATACCAGTATTCAAATTATCAATAAGAAAAGGCAATCCTCCTACATTAGTTGAAATGACAGGCAAACCTAAAGCCATAGCCTCAATAACGCTTACAGGTGTATTATCAACATTGGTAGTATTGATGAAAATGTTATACTCCTTTGATAAGTTAATCCATTCATCTTTTGAAAGTTTGCCGGTGAACTTAACATCCAACCCTAGATTGTTAGCTAATTTTTGGACTTCTAATAAACTACCGTCTTTATCTGGACCTACCATACAAAGTTCAGCTTCAATATTATTCTCACATAAATCTTTTAGTAATTCTAAGGCCAATTGTGGATTATATATTTTTGAAAATGCCCTTACCCATAGTAACTTGGGCTTGTCAAAATTCCTCTGCATAAAGGAATATTTTTGAACTTCAATAGTATTTGCAATACATTTAATATTGCTAAAACCAAAACTTTCAAAACTAGACTTTATATAGTTTGAAGGTGCAATATTTAAGAAAGCATTTTTAAAAATCTGTCTTGATTTTATTGGAGAATTATTTAAACGATCGGGTAAATTCCCACCATGTAAAATTGGCACGTACTTCAACTTAAATAGACGACATAATTGACTGCACAAATACGCGTAATAAAAGTTTAATGTGCTATAGGTATCAATTAAAACATAATCAACTTTTGTTCTATGTTTTATAATATGCCATAGCATATCAAACAACCTAAATAACTTATTATTTTTAGAAGAAGTAGTAATTACTTTATATCCGTCTTGTCTTAAATTCTCACTTAGGGTATCAATAGTAGCTAATGTTTTCTGCGAATCCTTAAGTATGTTACCAATGTAAAGAATAGTTTTCAAGACTAATTAGGCTTTTGTTAAACTTAATTTACGCGGTTTTATTAATTCCTTTCGAGTAACTTTCTTAACACTATAATCTATTTTGAGCAAACAAAGCGCATAAATAAACGCAGGTGCAGCTATCCGCATTGCAGAGTGGTTAATTGTAAGCAACCAGAATAAATAAAAGGAATAGAAGAAAATATTGGATCTATCACTGGCCCTAATAACTAAGGGAATAGATAATAATATTAAAAAAGCAAAAATCCCAAAAAGCCCATGCTCTGCGACAATACGGCTCATTTCATTATGAGAGGCTGCTAAATGACCTGTTTCAGACAATCGTCTTTCTTTTATTTTACCAACCCCAATTCCTAAAAAAGGATTGTCAAGAAATTCATTTAATTCAAATACTATCAAATCCTTTCTTCCTGTACTTAAATCTTCTTTTTTTCTGCCTGCAGCATCTTCGTTTGCATAACGCTTTTCAATAAACCCACCTGTTTGAATGGCACTAAAAATCCAGATAAAAATTCCTATTCCAATAAAAATAACTGAAGAAAATATAAGTCTTCTTTTATGTCTAACATTGACTTTTCTGTAATACAAAGCAATAAAACATACAATCATAATTACTGCAGCAATTACACCACCCCTACTAAAAGTAACAATCGCTCTGAAACTAATAAAACTCAAAATTAGTAAATCCACTACCTTAAAAATAGTTCTGCTCTTCGACATATAGAATCTTGTGGCCATTACAAACATACCAACTCCTAGAACGGTAGCTACTTGATTTGGCCCGAAACCTCCTGATGTCGCAAAATTAGACTGAGTACCTGTAATGACTTTTTCTAAATCTGGTGTATATAAAAATAGATATACTGTCATACTTAAAAGAGGTAACATTAGACATAATAAGATAGTTTTAACTTGCCTTAGACTAAAAATCTTACCATAGCAGTAAATAGCACAAATTCCTAAACACACAGGACCACTTAAATTAAAGGCAATTGCTTTTCTTATGTTGGTTTCAAATCCAATTGTAGAAATTGCCACGTATATGGATGGTATTAATAAAATAATAAAAAGAGAATATATTAATCCTTTGTTATTGATTGGAGAAGTTAGTATCCCTAAAATCATATAAATGATAACGAGGTATTTTATTGATTCATAAAAAAAGGTTCCATCATTCATCCTAAGAAACACCTCTGCCCCAACTAAATATGCACAAGCCATCAAAACATTGTAAGCCTTCAATTTTGATGAAGCAGTAATTATTTTGTAAAACCAAAAAAGAGTAGTAGAAATAAAGAATAAAATTGCGGCTAATTTAAAAGCATAAACGACTATTCCCAATACTAAATGAAAAAATATTAACTTATAATAATTACTTAATTTCATGCCAAAACTCCCTTATAAACCCCCAATAATTGTTGAATCACCTTAACTTCAGAGAAGTTTTTTAGTACCTTTTTATTTAATTTACTAGAAAGTTGTTTTTGTAGCTCTGAAGATTTTATCAAACGGATTAAAGCCTCGCTAAGGAGCTTAGCATGTTCTGGCTCAACTAAAACACCTTCTTGTTCGTTACTTATAATTAAAGGAACGTCGCCAACTTTTGTCGCCACAACAGGTAACCCAGCAATTGCGTATTCTAGTAAAGCCAAAGGCAAACCCTCTGATTTTGAAGATAATACCCCTATATTGGCTTGACCTAAAATATTTCCAATATCAGATTTAGAACCATAAAATATTACTTTATTTTCCAAACCGTAATCTCTTATATCGTGTTTAATTTTTCTTGAATACCCATCATAAAAATCTTTACCCACACAGTGTAAAGTCCAATCATTACAATGTTTCTGTACCATAATAAATGCACGAATAAGAGTATTGTGGTCTTTCTGAGGTCTAAGGTTTGCTAAATGAATAATTCTTTTACCATTTACACCTTTCAATTTTGTACTACCATTCAAAGAATCTTGAACAGCAAAATTGGGCAAAAAAGTAACTTTTGATACTCTTAAGTGTTTTAAACACCACTTTTTTAATATATGATTCACCACAATAACTTGAGAAAATAATGGGGAACACAGTTTAATAATACTCTTTTTGCGATGGTTGATAAACTCACTTTTCCCAAAATGATCATGCCATATAATTTTTATCTCTGGCCTAACAATTTTTATAATAGACGCCAAAAAAAAAGACGTTGCGTGTGCATGAATTATTTGAATTCTTTTCTTCCTTAAATATTTAAGTAACCTAATAATAGCCAGAATATCAATAGTGTTCCTTTTTTTAAGAAATAAATAACCGACATTACTATTTATTTTTTCTTTTAACGGACCTTCATGCCGAGTACAACATAAACAAGATAGTTCCAATTCTGAAGACAGGGCATTGGCATAATTAACCGTTAGTCTCTCCGCACCACCTGCATTTAAAGAATCTATTAATTGTAGTACCCTCATTTACCTCAACGTTTTATAAAGTCTCCTATTTCTTTCTCAAAATAATCTAAAGTGTAATTTTTAGACCAATTATGCGCCAGTTGAGACATATTCTGAAGTTTCTTACCATCCACTATACATTTAATAAACTTACTTACTGCCTCTTGTAATTCAGGTTTAATTAAGAATCCTCTATTCCCATTATCCAACATGTAGGGGATACATGATATCTTTGTCGCAATGGGAATAACGCCAAAAAACATTGCTTCTGCCAGAGCTTTTGGCCAACCCTCAGACTTAGATGGTAAGATAGCAAAATGAGCTTTTTTATACGCTGACTTTATAATATCTTTTGATTTATTTCCCTTAAACTCAATTATATTTTCTAATCCTTTGGATTTAACATAAGTTTTTAAAGAATGTCCTTCCATACCCTCTCCAAAAATTGTAAGCTTACTGTCAATATTGTTAAAGTTTAAAGTTTCGATAAATTGAATTGCAAATAAGGGCCTTTTTCCAGGAGACAAAGTCCCTACAAAAATAAATTGAAGAGTTTCTTTATAATTCCTTTTGGTTAAAGGTTCTATTTCCGAGCTATAATAAGAAGCTGTAAAAAAAGGCACAATATTTTCTGTTTGATTTTTCCATGAACCGTAAACAAGAACACTCATGTTTTTAGAAAAGAAAGTATTTTTTAATAACTTTTTTTGAATTCTATAGCTAAGGGGTTGGTTTGAATTAGGATCCCAATTACCAGCATACTTGGCAGTTTTTGTCTTTCTAGGAAATAGAACTTGTATACAGCAACCTAATAGCCCTATATTGCCAGGACACCTTAAATGTATATGATCTGTTTTCAAACATTCTAAGAAGATAATTATTAGAATATATGGTGTTTTAAATAATGAAGTGATTACATGGGTAATATTGGTAAACTGTATTTTTGGAAGTGCTTTATATGTTAGCTTATTATGTTGATAACTTGCTTCTATGTTGGTATCAATATTACTTTGGGAGAAAGGAGCTACAACTGTTACCTCATCAACATATTTAAACCACAGATTCATTTCCTTAACGTAAGGCGCATAACTGAAAACATCATGGTGCACTCGTTTATGTATGGCATGGGAAATCACTAAAAACTTCATAACACAGACTTGTAAAAACCAATATTCTGTTCCACAATTTGTTTCAAACCAAAAGTTTTATTCGCGAATGATTTTGCAGCTTCTTCTATCTTCGAACATAATCTAGGATTTTCTAAAGCCCAAATAATATTATCAGCAATATTATTGACGTCATATGGATTACAAAGTAGACCTGTTTTTTTATGTGAAATGGTTTCCCTTCCAGGTCCTAGCTCTGAAAAAAGGACTACTTTACCTACAGCCATGGCCTCTGGTGCAACCAAACCTTGTGTTTCCATTAATGATGGAAAAACACATAATCTGGCTTTTGCATATTTTTTGGCCAGTTCTTTTATTGGTACTACTCCTCTAAAAACAACATTTTTAGAATACTGGCCTAATAGGGGTATAACTTCATTCTTAAGAAATTCAATATATGATCGTCCATTTTTAAAAAACCAATCTCTACCATAAATTTCCAATACTGTCTCTGGATATTTTTCACAAATTGTCTTAAGCGAAAGTATTAGTTGTCGTATTCCTTTTTTTTCGCAAACTGTTCCGGCAAATAATAAAAGATTATGATTAACTTCTGCGTTAGGAAAAGTTTTAAAAACATTGAAGTCTATCGGATATCTGATTATTTTAATTGGTTTTTTTCGATAGTCTAAATATTTAGAAGTCTGCGCTTTAACATAATTTGAAACCGCAATAAAAGCTTCTGCTTTACTGAATGATTTTTTTTCTTGATAGCCTTTCCACCAGTTAATCCCTCTATTTTCTGACTCCGCAAAGAAATGATGCCCTCCATGTAAACGAATAACGTATTTAACAGATTCTAACTTTTTTAAAAATGCCAAACCTAATTCTGGTGTTTCAATAATACTTATTGGGTTTTTATAGTGTATTTTTTTAAGCGTACTATTAATCCTCAAACTATTGATTAACCATGTAAACCCTTTTACTCGAAAAGGTTTAATTCTATATACATTTACACCATTTTCTTCAAATTCTTCATCTTTCAAATCATAATTATTTATCCCCACAACTGATACTTTACAGTTTTTAGCAGCAAGAGCAGATGAAAAAGTCTTTACAAAAGTGCCAATTCCTCCATGAGGATATCCTGGTTTTGGATATTCATTAGTAATGAAACAAATATGCATATTCTAGGTTACAAGTATTTTGGCTATTTTTTTTTCACTATCCATATCTTCATGATTGATTCGTTTGAACCAGTCTTTACCTGGTACAACCTTATGCTGGTTTAAATCTCTAATTATTTTTATATAATCTTCTGGAGAATTAACCCACAGTACAGCATCCTTAGTTGGCATAGATCTAAAATGTTGGTACGCATAAATTGTATTAACAGACCAATTTTCATCGAAAGTAACATCATAATTTATGAAAGCTGCTGGATTATCAAAATAAGTGAAATCATGAGCCATGGTTGATCCAATATTAACTACTAAATCAGAATACCTACAAATATTCGCCAATAAATCCACATCCTCAAAATAAGGAAATAACTGTGTCCAGTCCTCATCAGTATTACTCCATTTAGGTGTTATTGGAGTAATTAAAACTTCATATTTTTTAAGTACATCATCATACCTACTAGAAATATCCACAGGGCATCTACGAAATATTATTTGCACCTTTTGATCTAAATTGTGTTCAGTAATACAAACAGCCAAATCTTCTAAATACCTTGGGTCATAGGGAGACGTTAACTCATCATCTCCAGAAAAGCATATGGTGAATTTATCATAATCTAGATCGTATAAACTGAAAAATTTCGCTTTCGATAGCAAATTCGCCCTTTTATATAAACAAAATTGTGGTGTACCAGTAGTTAAAATTTGGTTTGATTTGATCTCTGGGTAATAACGTTGTAACTCTTTTTTCATATAGTCAGACCATACAATATAGTTGTTTGATCTTATAGCTAAACGTGCCTTTACTAGGTTATCCCAAGAATAAATAGCCGTTATTGTTTTAATTCCCAATTCTGAGGCAGCCTTAAAAACAGGAATGGCTTTAACCGCTCTTTGATGAGTACAGAAAATAACATCTGGTTCATAGCTGCTTAAAAACTCTTTTTCAGGTTTTAAACTATCAACAAGTAATTTTTGATACCTTTTTTCTGCATTAAGAATTCGTGGGTATTTTAAATGAAGATAATATCCAAAAAATTCGGCACACTTGTAAAATAGTTGTTTTATGCCCCCGTGGTTTCTTTTCCAATTCGTAAGTATCGTCTCATTTCCCTCTAATTTTGTGTTGTGCAATAAACGGGCAAAACAAATACTTTCGCGAAAAAATTTTTGAAAAAAAGTTTCTCGATAAATTGGTATAGACTTATGCTCAATAGTAAAACCATAAAGGTTCTCTATTTCCTTAATGGCTTTTTCTGACAAAGCGTGGTATAATAAAAACTTATGTCCTTCTTGAACTAATAAAGGAATGATTTGGGAAAACAAATAATTTCGAATTCCTGTTCCGTCTGGGACAACGAATATGATTTTTTTTGATTTCAAATTAATAGTCTTCTAAAGGATATCTATAAATTGCTTCTGTTTATTTATGCTCCAAAAATCTGAACTTAATAATGTTTCTAAAAATAATTGAGCACTTTTACCCTTTCCAAAAAGTTCATTTGAGATTTCAATACTTTGCAACTTTGTATTTATGGCATTAAATATATCGGTCTCCTCGTAAGGTACATTCACAATATGGGAATGTAACGCCCTATTCTCTTGACGTGTACCAATATTTATAGTAGGGATTCCATAATACGGTGCCTCTCTAATACCAGCACTTGAGTTACCAATGATAAACATACTGTTTTTCAAAAGAGTTAAAAAGTATTCAAAGCGTAAAGATGGAAATATCCTAAATCGTTTATTATTTTGTAATGCAGTATATGCATTTAAAATCTTTTTCGACCCTAAATCGTTGTTAGGATAAATGATTATATAATTCTTATCATCACTAAGAAGCGCCTTTACAAAATTATTAGCGTAATCGCCTATGTTTTCAAATTCTGTAGTAACTGGATGAAACATAGCTACAGCATAATCCTCGAATTTAATTTGATAATATGATTTTGCTTCTTCTAAACTGGGAAGCTTATTGGAAAACATAACATCCACATCTGGAGATCCTATTATTTTTACACTACTTTCTGATTCACCCATTTGGAGCAATCGGGTTTTGGCATTAGAATTAGCCACAAAATGCACATGACTCATCTTGCTTACAGAATGACGAATAAGTTCATCAACTGTTCCAGAGAGTTCACCCCCTTCAATGTGGGCTACCAAAATATTGTTAAGAGCTCCAACAATTGCACCAGCCATTGCTTCCACCCTATCTCCGTGGACAACTATCAGGTCAGGTTTTATAAATTTTATATACTTTGAAAACCCTTCAATGGTCTTAGCTAAATTGAGATCCATTGTAGTCTCATCTGTATGGTTCTCAAAAGTATGGACATTTGAAAAGTTACTTCTTTGAATCTCTATAACCGTGTAACCGTAAGTATGCATTAAGTGCATACCTGTAACAAATAAATATGGTGAAAAACCTTTATTCTTTTCAAGAATGTTAATTAAGGATTTTATTTTTCCAAAATCCGCTCTTGTGCCTGAAATAAAAACTATTTTTTTCCCTGTATTGCTATTCAAAATCTGTCCATTTCAATTGTACATCAGCATCTAGATTAGAAACTGATCGTTTACCTATTACACTGTCATATTTATCGGCTAAAATCTCTCCCGTCCCAGGTCTTTTCACCCATATATTTTCTTTTGTTAGTAATTCTCCTTTTTTTATAGACCTAATAGTACACAAGGTAGCAAAGGCAAAATCTATAGTAACCTGTTCCTCTTTTGCAGGTTCTTTTGTACCTCCGCGCATTTGCGCCATTTCCTTACTAGAAATTATTAAATCCGCACATTCCTGCATATCCATACTACAAATAATATCAGGACCAGTCCTTTGTTTATGATCCGTAAAATGCCTTTCTATTATGGATGCACCAAGAGCTACAGCCCCTAAACACGCATTATTATTAAGCGTATGATCGCTCAACCCATATACCTTATTTGGAAACGCTTTGTGCAACTCTAACATAGCACCAAAACGCACCAAATTTGGAGGTGTTGGATAAAGATTCGTTGTATGTAAAATAGCTACTGGAATATTTTTAGCATCAAAAATAGCGATAGCCTTTTTCACACTATCTACTGTATTCATACCTGTACTTAAAATTATAGGCTTATTAAAACTTGCAATATGCTCTAGCAAAGGATAATTATTACACTCTCCTGAGCCAATTTTAAAGGCTGAGACTCCCATTTTTTCAAGCCTATTTGCGGCAGCTCTTGAAAACGGTGTTGAAATAAAAATCATGCCTTTAGCTTCAACATATTGTTTCAATTTAATTTCATCTTTTTCAGATAAAGCACAACGTTTCATTATGTCATAAATTGAAATATCCGCATTTCCTGGGATTACTTCTTTAGCAGCAGCACTCATTTCGTCCTCTACTATATGAGTTTGGTGCTTTACTACTTCAACTCCTGCTTGTTGTGCAGCATCCACCATTTCTTTTGCAACCTTAAGAGATCCTTCATGATTTATACCTATTTCTGCAATAACTAACGGGGGATAATCCAATCCTATATCTCTTTCTGAGATGGTTATAAAAGGGTTATTCATTTGGATATTTATTTAAAATGAATTCTGCATAATCTAAATCTTCAATAGTATCGATATCTACAGAAGCGTATGGGTGTTTTGTAATAAAAGGAACGTTGTTTTCACCTAATATTATATTTTCTAAAATGATATTTGATTTCGATATATATAAAAGTCCATTTTCATAATATAAGGGCTCCAAGTCCTGACTTCGTTGCCCAATACTATAGCTGTAAGGAACAAACTTATTATTTTTAATCTTTCCAAGCTTTTTTTCATTTGGACTAACGGTCATCAAGCTATCGAAATTTGAAGTCGTGAACTTTTGTAAAGCTTCATTTAATAAGTTTTTTGGCCTTAGTGGATTTGTAGGTTGTAATAAAATAACGTTATCATACTGTACTTTCACAGACTCTAATATATGTTTTAAGGCAGAAACCGTAGAAGCACGGTCTCCAGATAGTGCTTGAGGCCTTTCTATAACATTTACATTTAAACTTCGAGAAAGTTCTTTAATTTCAGCATTATCCGTAGTTACATAGATATCTTGAATTAATGCTGCATTTTTCTTGGCATATTCTATACTGTGTACAATTAGTGGTATTCCACCAAGCTGTCGGATATTTTTTTTAGGAAGTCTTTTAGAACCTCCCCTAGCTGGAATAATAACTATATTTTTCACCTTTCCAAAATAGCATTTATAAAATTGTGTTCCCAGTCATTATAACTCCAAATAACATCTGTTTCACATTTAGTTAATCTATTTTTACCACAATCCGTATCCTTTCTTGCCAAATCAAAGGTTGTGATCCATTCATCTATATTTTCAGGATTGTCAATTAAATACGACTGTGGCTTACCTCCTAAAACTTCAGATATAGCACCTTTATTAGATGCGATAACTGTATTACCGCACTTAAGAGCCTCTATCATAGATAAACCAAAGCCTTCCTCATATAATGTGGTAAACATATAATAATTACTAATTTGCATATATTTTGAAATTTCCCTGTGATGAACCCTACCTACATTTAAAATATTTTTATTAGGAATAGTATTCTTAGTCCCAATAATTATAATTTTCAGATGCGGATAAATTTTCAACAATTGTTCTGTAACTTTTTCAAAAATATGAAACCCCTTTTTAGGTCTATCATTGGCGGCCCAAATTAATATTTCATCCTCAGGAGTATAACCTCTATCTTGTCTCGCTATGCGATAATCTTTATTACTCAAAGGGTAAAAATCTGCATTTTTAACACCATTTCCTACGATAACTTTCTTTGATAAATCATTAATATTACTGACTTCATATGCCTTTTCTGAAAGAAATAGAATTTTATCCACCAACTTTAAAGTCCCATGGTTTAACTCCAATCTAAAACCATGAAATGAAAATACTAAACAAATATGAGATCTAAACTTTAATTTGGACAATGCAATTGCCTCTAATAGATGAACATCATCCATAACTACCACCGTGATGTCAGAGGCTTTTTTAGACAATCTAGAAATTGCTGAAATATAATCTTTGGCCACCCAATATTTTAAATTCAACCTTCTTACAGCTTTACGCCATGAAAGAAATTTTCGTTTTTTACAAAATATAGATGTTTGATTGACCGAGGTTGGAGAAAGAATAAAATCAAATACATCATAAGATTGGATAAGTTGAGTTAATCGGGTTGTCCAACTTCCAATTTTAGTTGTTGGAACCTCAGTATTACTTACCAAAACAGTTAGCTTATCTTGCATTAATACTCGTATTTCATTCCTTTTAATCTAAAGTAAACAGACTTCAGTTTTTTAAAAAGAATGTAATGACATATTTTTCCAATAATGTAATGAAACTTTTTTAAGGGTTTTGAATTTGGCAAACTATCCAAAGTAATATTTTGGTTTTTGGTGTTTTTAATCTCATCCATTTGTTTCCCCATCCAAGTCTCGTAAACATTTCCAAGATGATAGGCGTAATTACCATCTGTTGCCAATCTTAAAAATCCTCCAATATCATTTGGTCTGTCCAAATAATTTTTTTCGCTATTCCCAACAATTTTTAACTGGCAAATTTCCGATGGCGCATGTTCAAACACTTCTGCTTTATAAGTAGCCGCAAAATGGCCACAACCCAATACTGCATTTACATTATTTTTTGATATAGTTAAGTATTTCTTTTTATGAGCTCTATTATACATTTTTCTACCAATACTTTGCTCAAACTTCTCTAACCCTTCTGGGTGTATTACTCGAGAAAACTTCAGTTGTCCTCTTGTTAAGGCGTAAGAGATTGTTGTGTATAAAAATTCACCTTTATAACCAATACTTGTTGGTACAGGAGAAACCATTCCTGCTTCAGGAAACTCTGAGTGAATATTTTCCACACACTCTTGCCAATGAGGCAAAAACATAACATCAGCGTCTGAAATAGTAATTAGTGGTTCTAAATTACTTTTAATTGCAGAATATAGAGCGTTAACTTTACCTAGATTTATTTTTGAATTAAGTAGCTGATCTACAAGTTCATAACTTTCATAAAGTTCTAGCAAATATTTTGACACCTCTTCACAACAACCATTATTAACGAGTGTTATTCTAGTTTTCGAGTGAATAGTATTATATAAAGATTGAAAGCAAAGTTCAAATATCTTTAATGCATCTTTAAAATAATTATCACTAAGGTTGGGTATATAAACTGGAATAACAATTCTGTGGTACGAGTTTGTTTCTAGTCTGTTTTGCGCCTTTTCTGGATTATCACCTACTCTCACATTGAAAATTTTAATGGCTCAATGGCCTTGTTGAAAAACGCTTCCCTATTGTTATAGTGCCATACATCTTTTCAAATTTCAGCTCTCCTTTAATGGCAATATTCCACTGTTTCAAAATTTCTTGCTCTCCCAATCTCTTTGTATCATCTAGAAAAATTATGGCAGACTCTGCCAACTTATTTTTTAGTGAAGGTACTGCGGGGTAGCGCAGGTATTCTGAAGTACTTGTACTTGGACCATCAACTATAACAACATCAATTTTTGTTTTAAGTTGTTGTAGATACTCTGCTATTTTCTCATCATCATACCATGTTCTGTTATCATAGCATATAAAGTCTTGGTTTTTAACCGGTTGAATAGGGCAATGTATTTGAGTTAAATATTCATCACATTCGTATTTCTTGGTTTCTTTAGCGATAATATTTTGCCACTCTATATTATTATCAAAACTGACAATATTGGCATTTAATTTGTTGATTTTTAAAAATCTAGAAATAATAATGGATGATAAACCTCCTCCAAACTCAATAATTTGGCGCCTTTCATTTAACAAAATATCATTCAGAATATGAAGGATTGTATATGGATTTAGGGAGAAAGGGGTAAAAGGTAAAAAACAATACTCAGGAAACAGTTTATGAATAATTTGAAGCGCGTAAGCATCATCATTGCTTCTATGAATTTTATCAATTGAATTTATTGCCTTAGAAATTTTTCTGAGCTTAGATATCATAAATGAGGTGTTACACTAAAAGTTGAAATTTTGATTTAAACTTAAGGCTAAATCATTGAAAAAAATTGTACTTCTCTAAAATATCATTCAACTCTTTTTTTGAGATTATAGCATCATGACTACTAAACTCTGGAAAATCCACGTTGGTCGAGGCTATATCCTTGTAATGCATAAAAAACATGTCTTTACTTTCTACAAAGGTAGTTCTTGGAGTTTCCTCTTTTGCAATCATTATTTCATGAATTTTTTCAGAAATTCTTGGTTCCCCAAGTTCATATTTAAGCCCAAATTTTTTCTCATAAATATCAAAAAGATCTTTAACCAAAAAACTTTTTAAGTTTGGGATGACGTTATATCCTGATACCTTCAAACTTTCGTCAATAACTTTTATGGCATCCTCTATTTCAATCATAAACCGAGTCATTTTATCGCTATACAAAGTGAGTTTATAATCTTTTCGTATACTATCCCATATTAAAGGAATAATACTACCAGTGGAATTTAAAACATTACCATAAATTGCCGTGCTTAAACGCACATTCGAGTTTTCTGCATTAACTATAAATGCTTCACCTCCAATAAACTTCATTGCACCATAGAGTGTTGTTGCACCTCTACTCTTATCAGACGAAATAAAACATGCAGACTCAAAATTATTTTCTTCTGCCACCCTTCGAGAGTTCAAGGCCCCATGAATTATGGTTTGTAAAGCCACCTCAACATTTTGATCTACGGCTTCTATTTGTTTTAAAGATGCCGCAAAAACACCAATATCATGATTTTGCGCAGCTCTATTCATTAAATCGAAGTTTGCTACATCGCCAATAACACAATTAATCTTAGGAAACTGCTTTTTAATAAAGTAGTGCTTAGCCTCGTCTCGACTGTATACAGTAACATCAAACGAATTATAAAAATGTTTTATTAAGTGTATGCCCAGAAACCCTGCGCCTCCAGTAATAAATATCTTTTTTCTCTTTTTCATTATGTGTAGCTTAAATATGTGGCTAATAGTTGCGCATGAAATCTACTTTTGATCATTACAGACTTATTAACTTTATATTTTTCATGTAATTGTTCTATGCTTTCGTACAGCTCCTTCAACCTAACTTCTTTTGTTTTAATTTGTGACTGTCCATCTAAACTCAAAATTGCTTGTACAACATCTGCAATATATGCTAACTGTATCGAAACATCGTTAATATAACTCTCTTTACCTTTTATTATATTAAAACAAAAATTAGCAACAACAGATGTATGGTTGGGTTTAGCAAAAGGTCCAAAAATATTAGGTAAAGTTAATTTTTTAAATGTTTTACCCCAGTTTTCACAGTTAGTTTTTAAATACAATGTACCTTCCCTTTTAGATTTACCATAAAAGGTATCATTTCCTTCTTGTACAGAACTAGTAAAAAGTATATTACTCTGTAAATTAGTTTTCTCTAAAAAGTTTACAAGTTTACTATTAATCTCTGCATTATATTGATAAACCAATTGCTCCTCTTTTTCTCTATGAGATGACGCCAAATGAATTACCCAATCTACTTTATCTGGTACTCGCGGAAAACATGAAGTGAATGTCTTATCGACTATGTAATATTCGTAGTTATTATTAATTTCAAGTGTGTTTATAAGGTTTCTGCCTATAAATCCAGTTGCCCCAGAAATAAGTAAAACTGTCTTCTTCATTTCTATTTAAAAAAAATATCTCCTCTATTAGTAGATTTAATGCTTACTATACCAACATCTAATTTAAGCTTTTCTAAACAAGAGAATTTAGCCTGTTTAGCTTGTATGGCATCTCTAAATATTTTGACCAAATCATTATCTCCTGCCCTTACAGCCTTTTTAATTTGTGATTTCAACGACCTTTTTAATGTTTTTATGGCGAACGCAGAAAGTTTATTTTCGTAATTAGTCAACACCCTATAATCTACGTTAAAATTGCTTTTTAATTTATGTATAGCAGTTTTTCCATAAGAAATACTGTTTTCATGCTTTCTAAATAAAACAAGAGGTGTATCGTCAAAAAGATAATTCTCGACTTTAGCTAATACTTTTATAAAAAAATCTCTTTCTTGAGATTGAGTTAAATTTTCGTCAAATCTAAGTCCAGTCTTGTCTAAAAATTCTTTTTTAAACAAAGGTGCCTGTGTTAACCACTTAATTTTATTGGTTATAAAATCATTAAAAAAATCTTTAGAATAAATATCTTTTTTTCTTAAGCCTAGTATATTTTCTTGATGACCTTCAAATACAAGAGTTTGACATACAACAAATGGCAAATCACTGCTTTTTAACATATCTACTTGTAATTCTAGTTTCTTTGGCAGCATTAAATCATCACTATCAAACCAATTTACATATTCTCCTTCACTAAGGCTTAATCCATAATTTCTACAAGCGTTTGCTCCTTTTTTTAAAGTAGAAGGTCTATTGGCATATTTAATTCTTTTATCTCGTAATTGATATTTGCCAACTAAAGCTTCAGTATCATCACTACTTCCATCATCTACAATAATACATTCCCAATTATCATAAGTCTGCCTAATAATACTATCTAAAGTTTCCGCAATTAAAGCAGCCCTATTATATGTTGGAATAATTATAGATACTAGCCCGAGCTTATTCATTTGATAATTTTAGCTTTTAGCAACATTAAAACATAATTAAACAATAACACAAAATATGTAACCAAAATCTTCAATTTATTCACACCATCAAGATCAAAGATACTTTTTGGGAAGAAAACTTGCCTATACAACCTATTACGAAAGACTAATTTGATGTAGTGCTCTAGCACCTGCTTTAACTTGGTATTACCGATACCAAAATAATTACAATATGTTATGTTTTGACCAAACAACTCCAAACCCCTTTTTTCAAAATTTTGATACGTTGTGGACTTTGAATGTTGTCTAAAATAACTTAGGCTTTTGTTCAAAAATGCTATTTTACCATTTTTCAAAATTTCAGTCCAAAGAAATTGATCAGACTTTTGCTTGAAGTTAAAAATATCGTTGTTGATAGGTTCAGACGGATTTCTAAAAACCAAGCTACTTGCATTAATTAGATAAGGATGAAATGGCAATTCCTTTAAAACATCTTGAGAATCTAAGATTTTATAGGTGTCCTTTGTTACGTTAAGTTTTGCCGTTCGGTTGGAGGAATTGTACAGAAATTCGCCCTTTTCGTTAACATAATCACTTACTGAAAAAGCAATTTTAATGTCTTTATCTGTATCTAAAATTTCTACCAACTCCTCTAAGAAATCTGGGGCACAATAATCATCTGTCTCCGCTATCCAGATATACTTTGATCTTGCTTTCTTTATTCCTCTTTTCCAAGAGGTATAACCGCTTTTTGAATTTATTTTATTTATACTATAATATGAAACTTTAATACTGTGTTTTTTTACAAACTCATCTAAAAGTTCAATACTTCCATCAGTAGAACAATCGTCAATAATTATAATTTCCCAATCTTTAAAGGACTGACTTACAATTGAATCTAATCGTTGTTCTAGAAATCTCTTATGGTTATAACTTGGTAATATAATAGATACTTTAGCCATTCTAAATATTTTTTAAAATATCTTGCCAAGTACTAACAATAGTTTCCTCTTCTACAGCCATTGCATATTCTGAAGCCACGAAATCTGATGCTTTTTTGCCTTTTTCAATAAACACAGAACTGTTAGTCTCGTAGGCTATCATAAGTTCTTCAAGAGTTTTTGCAAACATTTGCACATCACTATCTGGAATTTCATAACTAAATTCTTTTTTAAAGTATTCCTTTCCGCCTTGGCCGGTATAACCTATAACCACGCAGCCACAGGCCATTGCTTCAACCGGTGGCATCCCAAAACCTTCCCTATGATTAAAACTCAGAAAAAATGTTGATGCTCCTAAAACTGCTGCCACTTGAGACTCACTCATGTTATCAATCTCTCTGAATTCCCAATTAGCTGAAATCTCTTTTTGCTTGATGATATGTATCACTTGCAAGACGTCCTCTCGTAATTTCCTTGGCATAAAAGAAATAATTTTCTTTTTATTCCTAGTATACTTAAAAGTGCTGTGATCCATTCCATAGCATACTCTATAAAGCGTAATACCTTTAAAAACATACCGCATATAATCCATCGCATTCTCAGAAGCCACAATCGTAGCCAAAGTATTTTCATGTAAATAAGGTAAATCTGGAATACTATTTATATCTAAATTGGTATATGTGTAATAACAATTTTGGTTGTACACCACTTTTTTAGTTTCAGGGTGAACCTTTACTGCGGCAAATGCAAAAATTTCAGGAAAAACTAATATATCCTTTTTTTGTAAACTTAATTTTGCATGTTTTTGCTTGCCATAATTTTTAAAAAATTGCACTAAGGTAATACACCATTTTTTTAATTTTTCTAACCAAGTTAAAGTCTTGAAGTTTTTGTGATTACCCCTAATTGCAGCAAAGGTATTTTTGGAATATACAATTTTTGTTGTGTTGGGAAACCATGTGCATCTAAAAAAAGGACTTTCATGCAAAACATAAGCGCTTATTTCATTTTTATTTAGAACATCCACCTGTCTGTAAATCTGCTTTATACCACCAGCAGCTTTATTAGAATCGGGACAGATAAAAAAAATACGCATTAGTCTAAAGTTTACACTATTTAATAGTTAGTTTAAAAAACCTATACCCCTTTCCTGTAAAGACATAAGATAATAGTGCCACAGTAGCAAAACTAAAATTTTTAAAAAACAAAAGCTTTGTTTTTATATCTATATACCAATGGGCG
The DNA here is from genome assembly GCA_049889775.1 of Jejuia sp. Taxonomy (GTDB): domain Bacteria; phylum Bacteroidota; class Bacteroidia; order Flavobacteriales; family Flavobacteriaceae; genus Jejuia. The sequence continues at coordinate 144,325 of JBMHCT010000005.1, read as the reverse complement.
CATAAAAAATGCTTGTAAGCCAACCACGCTGTTTTAAAATTTTTAGCTTGGGTACTTTGAAAAAACACCCGATACATATCGCTAAGTAAAAATATTTTTGTTGGGCGTTTTAACTCTAGGTCCTTATTTTTTAATAGTTTTTTCTTCACTCCTAAACTGGAAAAGGCTTTTTCATAAAGATTCTCAGTAGAATACGATATGCTATCTGTATGTGCATAAACCACCATTAAAGGTTCTGTATCAAAAGCATAATTTTGATTTTTGGTTAATAGCCTAATGTGGAAATCATATTCCTGAGATTGCTGTAGGCTTTCGTCAAATTTTAGCTGTAATTCCTCTAAAAACTCCTTTTTGTAGAGTACAGCACCGGTTTGCCATGAAATCTTAAAACTTATATAATTATTCAAAACATCATTGGAGTGTATATTTTTGTTCCATAAAGTTTCTTTATTTCCCTTATTGCGATATATCTTTTTAGATTGACATATCGCAAAACCATATGCTGAATTTCTCAGTAATTCTCTCTGTTTTTCTAGTTTATTTGGCAATAAAACATCATCACTATCAAACCAATTAATCAAAGATCCTTTGCTTAACTCAAAACCATAATTTCTGCAAGCATTTGCGCCTTTTGGTCTATTTGTTGGCCTTTTATGGTATTTAAATCGTGCATCACGTTCCATATAATTAACCATAAGCTGTTCTGTTTCATCTGTAGAGCCATCATCAATAACTAGGCACTCCCAATTACTATAGGTTTGGTTTATGACGGAATTTAAGGTTGCGCCAATAATTTTTGAACGATTGTATGTTGGTATTATTATGGATATAAGGGGATTTACAGTCATTATTTTTAAATTGAAAATCTCTTGAAATCTTCATTTTATATGTTGGATAACTCTTCGAACGCGTTATTTGAATAAAAGGCGCTTAAAAATATATCCTTTACCAAAGATTTTCAAGCAACCCATCATAATTACAAAATAAAATCCTCTGGTACCAAATTCATTAAAAACAGCTTGATAAAATTTTTGTTTGGAAGTTGTTGGGATTTTTTTCAGGTCATATACATAATTCACACAAGTTCTCATCCAATGCAATTTTAAACTTTTAACAACCATGTGCTTAGTATCATAATAGGTATACCACAACTTATTGAATTGACTAGAGTAAAATTTGTCCTTGGAATCAATTTTCGCTCTAATGGAGCCTTCATGACTTCTTCTAAGTGAAACAACTTTATCAATAAACTTTGCATTAACCGAGTGCAATACAAGTTTACAGAAATAATTATATTCTTGACCAGATTGTAGTTGTTCATTAAAACTAATCTTTTTAGCTAAATCAGAAATTATAGCTACATCAAGCGTAAGCCAGTTTACTTTTTGTGTGATATAATTTTCTACAGTTATACCGTTGAGATGGAATTTATAGTTTTTATCAATTTCAGTATTCTCTGCATTAAAATATTGTGTTCTCGTAATAACATAATCTACATTATGATGAATGATATTGTTCACTTTCAGCTCAACATGTTCTGCAGTCATTAAATCATCACTATCAAAAAAAATTATCACATCACCTTGGCTTAATTCAAGTCCATAATTCCTGCATGCATTAGCTCCTTTATGTCTATTAACAGGTCTTTTAAAATATTTAAAACGGGTATCGTTGTTAATAAATTTTCTCAGAACATTATCTGTATCATCTTCACTATTATCATCTACAACAATACATTCCCAGTTCGAATAGGTTTGATTTAATATACTCTCTAACGTTTCAACAATTAGATGCGCTCTATTAAATGTTGGAATTATAATTGAGGCTAAAGTTTTCAGATTCATTTAGTTTACAGAAGAATAATTATTTTTTGTCGTTTTTAAAACTGAAATTCTATTAACGGTCTTAAATAATTCTATAGTCTTTAACTTGACACTTTCGAATGAATAAAGCTCTTCTAGAATTTTTCTGTTTTCAATGTATTCCTGAGCGGACAGATTACTATTCAAAGCTACATTATCTAATTCATTCAAACCGTTTAAATTAAAACCTAATGATTTATAATATTTATAACCAACACTTTTTTCGTTAAAATAGAACTTAGCACCCGCATAACCCATAGTAAGAATATTAGAGACCGCTTGTTGTCTTATGTGGTTGAATACTACATGTCCACAACTTAAAATTAATCTGTTGAAATCGTCTAAAGACATAAAATTCAATACTTCTTGAAAATTATCTCCTAATAGATCTCTTCCCTTTTCTATTACAAAATCAATATATTTTTTGCTACCGCCATAACTTAAAGGCACAATTACTTTTCGATTTTCCAAATTTAGTTTTGACAAAACCTTAAAAGCATCAATATGATTATTGCTTGGATTACCAGAGTTGCCTACCAAAATATTTTTGCTATCCATAACGTTTTCATTCATAGTATGTTTTAAAATATCTTCCAAATAGCCATATGTAAAAGGTGCATAAATCAAATTCTTATTTAATTTTTGTACATATTGCATTTCAAGAGGAAGAACGGGGACTACGACATCCATTTTTTGTACAGCCTTAAAATATTGGGAATTAAATGTTCTTAGAGATTTTTTATAAACCTTATAGAGGTAGTATTTGTAAAATAAAAGATTTACTAATTTTTCTTTTCTACTTAAACCCTTATCCAAATATGCAAGAGTCTCCTTTTCGTATATCTTACGCTCAAGAGGCTTCCATTCATTGTATAAATCGTACCCCCAAACAAACCAAACTTTTACAATAGTTTCGTCAACAAATCCTATTAATTTTTGTTTGATTTCATTAAGAGCATGAAGAAAAATTATTTTGGATTTTGATCTATTTATAACCTGAGCCAATTCTTTACACGAGGACTCATTTGTTAACGAAATTGGTATTACCTTGGAAGAATTTACATATTGAAATGTCATATCTTGATTTCTAACAATTACATAGTAAATTGATTTTTCCGGATAGATATTTTCAAAGAGTAAAATTGATCGATCCACAAATTTGTCATCATTGAATATATGAAGTATATTCTCTAAATTTTCAGAATCATAATACATCCTTAAACTTAATAATTTTACCTGGAATTCCGACAACTACGGCATTATCAGGAATATCTTTGGTAATAACTGCTCCTGCACCAATAGTCACGTTCTCCCCTATCACTATATTCGGAAGAATGACCGCAGATGTGCCTATTGTAGTTAATTTACCAACAACACACCTTCCTGAAAGATTAACATTTGGAGACATTTCTACAAAATCTCCAATAACACAATCATGACCTATAGTACAATTTAAGTTTATTAGGCATCCATGACCAACAGATATACTATTCGTTAGAATAGTTCCAGACATTATTGCAATTGCATTACCTAATCGTATATCGAAATCCCCTATTTCAACATTTTTCGCAACAACGGTTTTAGGAGTTGCGTTTAAACTAACAAATTTATTATACATTTTTTGTCTTAAATATGGACTTCCTATACCAAGAACGAATTCTTTATCAATCGAACTATTTAGCCATAATTCCACATCATCATAGCTTCTTAATACTTTAAACCTATCAAATAAATAGTCATCTACATCAGTACTTACATTGTCAAAAAACACTATTGCAGTATCTTTTAAACCTAAATCAACTGAAACAACCTGCAATATTTCTTTTGCAAAACCCTTAGCTCCAACTACAATCATAAACGGATATTTTTAATTGTTTTTACTATTTTTTTCATTTCGTCTATGGACAGACCAAAATAAAGAGGTAAGCACATTACTCTTTTAGAAATTGATTCAGAAATTGGCATTTGAACATTTGTTATATATGGTAAAGTATTCAATGCAGGAAAAAAATATCTTCTGGGAAAAATGTTGTTAAATTCTAATTCCTTTTTTACCCTAAGCAACAGCTTCTCATTTTCAAAAATTATCGGAAAATAACTAAAATTCCATTTTACACCTCTTCGCATTTTTAAAAATTTAAATCCGCAATTTTGTAAGTTTTCGATATAATAACGCACAACTCTCTCCCTTGCTGCTAATATTTCATCCATGTAAGGTAAAATTGCAAGACCCATAGCAGCTTGAAGTTCGCTCATTTTTGCATTAATACCAAGACCATGAAAAGCCTCCTGACCATTATGCCCAAAATTATGATGATAAAATAGTTTTGAAAGTAATTCTGAATCTTTACAAAATATGGCTCCACCTTCACCAGTATGAAATAATTTAGTAGCATGGAAGCTACACGTACTTATATCACCATAATTAAAAATTGAATCGTCTTTGTATTTTACACCAAAGCAGTGCGCTGCATCATAAATAACCTTTAGGTTATACTTGTTCGCTATGTATTGTATAGCTTCGACATCACAAGGGTTACCAAAGACATGAGTTGCCAATATGGCTGTAGTTTTAGATGTAATGGCTTTTTCAATTTTACTTTCATCTATCGTTAAATACTCTGGATGAATATCCACAAAAACAGGTTTACATCCTTCCCAGACAATGCTGGATGTGGTGGCAACATAACTAAAAGGTGTTGTAATTATCTCCCCCTTCAACTTCAGAGTTTTAATCGCTATTTGAAGCGGAAGTGTTCCATTAGTTGTAGCTATAACATTAGGAACATTTAAATAAGTTTTTAATTTCTGCTCTAATCTTTTAACTAAAGTCCCCCTATTCGTAAGCCAACCTCTATCCCATGCTTCACTAAGTATAGCTTGATACTCTAAATGTTTCGGAAGAAATGTCTTTGTGACATTAATATTATCCATAAATTTCAAATAGATTAGTCTTATTTTAAGTTTATTTAAGCTCTAAGAACGTTAAATTTTTAACATCTACTTCTCCGTAAAACCTAATTTATTACTTCTGAGGACAAGAATAAGTTTAGGAGTCTTTATCTTTACTCTTTTCAATTTGCCATTTCAAATTTGGCCTTATCAACCCCTGCATCCTTCCATACCAGTCAATATTTCTTTCTTTAATTTCTTTTGCATCCCAAGACAAAATGTCGTTCACGTCTAATATCGCTTTAGATTTATTAACCAAAAAAATCCGTACCTTATAATTAATATCATTTAAAAAATTCTCTGGTAAAATTAAACTTGCCTTATACGTTCCTGGGTCATATTTCCGAACAGGTGAAATACTATTAAAAATTGGAATATCATCTTGAGAGTAAAGTATCAGACTAAGATTAAAACTTCTCATTGTTTCTAGCAACTGAAAGGTAAAGTTGATATATGTTTCTTTCGAAATATCAAAGTTGTTGATAGATTCTATGTTTGCTTTAACTAGCTTAACATTACCTTTTTCAAATAAACCTTTAGACTCATCATTCAAAATCTTTATTAAATTATTATTTATCTTTTGGGTATTCAAGTATAAGTTTGTTGCTTCTTCAGCTTCTCCCTCAAAGATTGATGTTCCATTTTCTAAGATTATCGCCCTTGTACAAAGCCTTTTCACTGCAGCCATATTATGACTCACAAATAATACTGTTCTGCCCTCTCCTTTAGATATATCTTGCATCTTGCCAATAGCCTTTTTTTGAAACTCCGCATCGCCTACCGCAAGCACCTCATCTACAATTAATATTTCTGGCTCTAAATGGGCGGCAACCGCAAAAGCTAATCGTACTGTCATTCCAGAGGAATATCTCTTAACTGGTGTATCTATATAGCGTTCGCAACCGCTAAAGCTAATAATCTCATTTATTTTGGATGTTATTTCTTTTTTGGTCATTCCTAGAATAGCACCATTCAAATAAATATTTTCTCTTCCTGTCATTTCTGGATGAAACCCAGTTCCAACTTCTAATAAAGAAGCAATTCTTCCTTTGGTCTTGATTTCTCCTGTGGTTGGACTTGTAACCTTTGACAATATTTTTAATAATGTAGACTTACCTGCCCCGTTTTTGCCGATAATTCCCAGTACCTCGCCACGTTTAACTTGAAAGTTAATATCTTTTAGAGCCCACACATATTCCGAATTCCCTTTAGTAGCCCTATCATTAATGTCTCCTACCTTTAAATAAGGATCTTCTTTACCTCTAAGTCTGCTCCACCATCTATTTAAATCATCACCAATAGTACCTGTACCAATAAGCCCTAGACGGTATTGTTTTGATATGTTTTCAGCTTTTAAGATTATATCATCCATAATTAAACGGTGTCTATAAAATTCTTCTCAGTTCTGTTGAATACTAAAAGACCCAGAAAAAATATAATCAAACTAAACATAACTGCATAAACAATTTTACTAAAAGAAAACAATCCACTACCCAAAGTAACGTATCGAAATACATCTATTATGATAGCAATCGGATTATACTCAATTAGATAAGCGTAAGACGGAATTTTTTCCTTAAAAAATGAGATAGGATACATCACAGCAGATCCATACATTAGTAGTTGTACTCCAAACTGCAGTAAAAAATTAAGATCTCTGTACTTTGTCGTTAAGGAGGTTATTAGCATGCCAAAGCCTAACCCTAAAAGCGCCATGACCAAAATTAAAAAAGGAAAAAGTAGAAGCTCTAGAGCGGGTGTTATAGATGCATCCTTAACGTATTTATAAAACACATAAAATCCAATAAACACAAGACCCTGAATACCCAATCTTAATAAATTTGAGATCACTGTAGATAATGGCATGATTACTCTTGGAAAATAAACCTTACCAAAAATATTTTGGTTTCTTGAAAAGGTACTGGATGTGCCTGTAAAACACACCTTAAAATAGTTCCATAATGTAATACCGGCAAGATTAAATAAAAATGGCGGCACACCATCTCCTGTTGGCACATTAGCCATGGTATTAAATATTAGGGTAAAAATAACTGAGGTAAACAAAGGTTGGATAAAATACCATAATGGACCTAAAATTGTTTGCTTATAGGTTGTTATTACATCTCGTTTTACAAAAAGCAGCAACAAGTCCCTGTATTGCCACACTTCTTTAAAATTCAAGCTTAAAACACTCTTTTTAGCCGAAATTGTATATAACCATTCGTTTGTTTTCTTAGGGCTCAAAAAATTAGATTTAGTTTTTAAATTATATCAATACGAAAAACTATTTGGAAAATATTGATTTTAGCTTTTGCCAAAAGCCTTTTTTATTACTATCATTTTCAAAGTAACCATTAGCGTAATCGCCATAACCATAACCATAGCCATAACCATAACCATAGCCAAACCCATAAGCAGTACTTCTATTATATCCATTATAAATTAGACTGATATTCTTCATCTTTTTTGTACTATATTGCTCATTAATAAAATTCAACATTTCTCGTTTGGTATAATCTTGTCTTACCACATAAATGGTTGAATCTGCAAATTCTAAAAGCTCTAAAGCATCCGCCACTAAACCAATAGGAGGTGTATCGAGTATAATATAATCATAGGTAGCCTTAAGTTTTAGAAGTAATTCATTCAGTTTTTCATTTAACAACAACTCGGATGGGTTCGGTGGTATTGGCCCGGAGGTAATTACATCTAAACAATTTACCTTTGTTTTTTGCACAATATCCTCCAAATTGTCCTGACCCACTATATAAGTAACTACACCTTTACTATTAGAAATATTAAAATCGCCAAATATCTTTGGTTTTCTCAAATCTAAACCTACTAAAATCGCTTTTTTTCCACTTAATGCTAATACGGTTGAAATATTAATTGAAGTAAACGTTTTTCCTTCACCACTTATCGAAGAAGTCACCAATATAGTTTTTGCGCCTTTACTAAGTGATTGTGCCTTATAAAGGTACTGTAAATTAGACCTGATAGCTCTAAATGATTCCGCAATTGCTGATTTTGGCTGGGAGTGCACCACCAAATTAGTATTAAAATTATTAGTTGCTACAACTCCAATAATAGGCATGATACTATTATCCTCCAAATCCTTTGGACTATGAATTTTATCATCTAATAAGGTTAAAATAAAAGCAACTAGACTTGGTAAAAGCAACGCAAGAATAACTGCAAAAATATATCTGACATTTAGATTACGACCAAGTACCTGAGCCCCCGTATTTTTTGCGGCATCTACAACCAAGATATCCGAAACATTTGAGGCCTTTACAATTTCGGCTTCTCCCCTTTTTCCAAGAAACACGTTATATGTTTGCTCACTCAAAGAGTATTGGCGCTTCATAGTAATCAATCGTTGCTGATCTTCAGGTAATCTGCTAAATTGAGATTCCATTTTACGCAATTTCCTTTCAATTGAAGCTAACTCCTTTTCTCCAATATACTTGGCTGCGCTAATATTTTCTAGAAGAACATTTTTAAGACCATCTATCTGTCGGTTCAAATCATCAAAAACACTTGCATTTTCTTTAACCGAATACTGCAATTTTGATTTTTGAACTGATAATTGGTTGATTTTGGATACGTTAGCCAATATATTAACATCTGCAATACCGGCTATGGAAGGTGCTGGTATCTCTGTAAAGGAATTACTAGTAGTTAAATAATTTTCTAAATTACTATAGTAATTGAGTTGACGGACTACACCTTCTTTTTCATTGTCTAGAACCTCTAACTTGTCATTAAGAACTGCACCTTCCTCATTTAGACTGTAAATTTTATTATCCCGTCTATAATCATTTAGTGCTTTAGCATTTTCACTTAATTCACCTTTAACCCTAGAAATTTGTTCGTCTATGAATAAGATAGCATTTGTTGCATATTGATTTTTTCGTTCTAATTGATCTTCTTTTAAAACCGCTACTACGGTATTAAGGTAATCCACTATTTTGGACTTGTTCTTATCAATTAGTGCAATATCTAGAACTGGAGAATTTGTAGGGTTAACTACTAACATACGCCGCATGTAACTAGCCACAATAGAATTAAAATTGTCAAAACGCACATAGAATTCTTCACTACCATTAAGAATTCTACCATCTATAACATTCAAACTACCAGACAAAAAGGGCAAATTTATATCTTCTCCTATTCCAAACTCTTGGGTAAATATACCAGGCGTAACACTAATTTTAGATAATTCTTTTGTTATGTAGTTTTGAACAGTAGCCGAATTGCCAGGAAACTCGACATCTAGTCTGAATCGTTTTGAATTTAAAAACACTATTTTAATTGGAACACCAACTAGTTGAGGTTTATTCAAATCGTGACTAAAATTAAATGGTACCGCTTTATAGGCATCACTTTTTCTAAATCGTCCCTGTATGAGATAACTCTTGTAAAATTGTAATCTGTCTACAACCTTCTCATGGTGTGTTCTAGACTGTAAGGTTACAATCATAGTCTGTAACTTGGCAGTTACCCCTCCCCAATTAAAGGTTAAACTAGCATTTGAAGTAAAAAGTGGATTACTATCATCTTCAACTACAATTTTTGTAGCTAGTTTATATGAGAATTCTTCTCTTAAATTCATTTGGTATACTATAACAATACCAATAATGAGGAGAAGAAGCATATACTTCCAAAAGCTTAAACTTCTGAATAAAAATTTCTTAACATCAAAACTTGAGCTAGAACCTACCTCATCAACAAACTCCTCGTTCATAATCTAAAGGTTTCGGGTTAAAAAATAGGTGGATACAATTATAGAGAAAATGGAAGCCACAGTTGTTATGGTTTGAGTTGCAGTTTGGCCAGCCCCCAAAGCCTTACGTTTTAATGGTTTTACCAAAATCATATCGTTAGGTTGAATGTAATAAAATGGTGACTGCATTGCGGTTTTCTCCAAAAGGTTGATATGATGAATTTTTTGACCGTCTGGATACTGCCTAATAACCATTACATCTTTTCTATCACCCGTAGTGTTTATATCTCCAGCGTTTGCCAAAGCCTCTATAATGTTCAATCTATCCTGAAATACTGTATAAACACCAGTACTTCTTACTTCACCTGTAACGGTAAATCGCAATCCGGCTAATTTTACAGTAACGAACAACTCCGCCGTTTCCTTAAAGTATTGCTTTAACAGCTCTTCTTTAACTTTATATTCAACTTCTTGAATAGTATATCCAAGAACGTTTATCTCTCCCAAAATGGGAAATTTAATATTGCCATGTAAGTCTACAGTAAAACCACTAAAATAGAGTCCAGCTTGCGCTTGCTGTCCAATTCTAACATTATCCGCAGGAACTGGATTAAATATTGAAGTCAATTCCTCGTCTAAAGCCCTTACATTAATGCTCAAAATATCACTAATTTGAACTCTGTATGGTTTCGATAATGCATTGACTTGCAAAGAATCTTTAGAGGTCACCTCTTGATCTTGCAAATACACCAAATCCTTATTGGTTATGCATGAACTGGCAATAAAACAAAGGGATAACATTGTTAACCAAAAAAGTCGTTTCATTTAAAGGGCTTTGAATCCAGACAAATATAACTTTTCAACGTGAATAATAAAACTTTAATCGGTTTTGGTATTATAACAATCCAAGTATTTTACTTCAACGGCTATCCAATCTAACAGCACAATTCCTAATTCTATAATTTTATAGTTTCTTTGCAAAAAAAAAGATTTGAATTATCTTACTGTCGAGAACATATCAAAGTCCTATGGAGAACTCACTTTGTTTGAAAATATTTCATTCAGTGTACATAAGGATCAGAAAATAGCTTTTGTGGCTAAAAATGGCACGGGTAAAACTTCAATTTTAAATATCTTGTCTGGTTCTGACACAGCGGATTCAGGCAATGTAATTTACAGAAAAGATATCAAAGTTGCTTTTTTGTCGCAAGACCCTCAGTTTGACAAAACATTAACTATTGAAGACACCATTCTTGCAAGCGACAATCCTATTCTAAAGATAATTTCGAACTATGAAAAAGCATTATTAAACCCTGAAGATACTGACATTTACCAAGCTGCCTTTGATGCAATGGAACTTCACCAAGCTTGGGATTTTGAAACGCTTTACAAGCAGATTCTTTTTAAACTGAAATTAGAAAAGTTAGAACAAAAGGTAAGCACGCTTTCTGGTGGACAGAAAAAGCGACTAGCACTAGCCAATGCTTTAATCAACAAACCAGATTTATTAATTTTAGATGAACCGACAAACCATCTAGATTTAGAGATGATTGAGTGGCTTGAAGACTTTTTCGCTAAAGAAAACATTACACTGTTTATGGTGACACACGACAGGTATTTCTTAGAGCGAGTTTGTAATGAGATTATAGAATTAGACAACGGGCAACTTTACAGCTACAAAGGAAATTACTCTTATTATTTAGAAAAGAAAGAGGCTCGCAAAGAAAGAGAGGAAATTGAAGCTGGTAAAACCAAACAGCTATTTAAAAAAGAGTTGGAATGGATGCGCAGGCAACCAAAGGCAAGAACTACAAAATCTAAATCTAGAATTGATGATTTTTTTGAAATAAAACATAAAGCACATCAGCGCAGAAAGGAACATCAAATTCAGCTAGAATTAAATATGGAACGCCTAGGCAGTAAAATCCTTGAGTTTCATAAGGTATCAAAAGCGTTCAAAGATAAAGTTATCCTAAACAGTTTTGATTACACATTTAAAAAAGGCGAACGTATTGGCATTATTGGAAAAAACGGAACAGGAAAAACGACTTTTTTGAATATCCTTACCCAAAGCACAACCCCAGATACTGGTAAAGTTGTTAAAGGTGAAACCGTTAAGTTTGGTTACTACACACAAAATGGTATCACTATTAAACCAGAACAAAAGGTAATTGATGTTATTAAAGAATTTGGGGATTATATACCATTAAAAAAGGGTAGACAGATTAGCGCTCAACAGCTCTTGGAGCGTTTTTTATTCAGTAGAAAAAAGCAATATGACTTTGTAGAAAAACTAAGTGGTGGTGAGCGCAAACGACTATATTTATGTACCGTTTTAATTCAAAACCCTAATTTTTTAATTCTTGACGAACCCACCAACGATTTAGATATTGTTACCCTTAATGTATTAGAAAGTTTTCTTCTGGACTTCCCAGGGTGCATCATTGTTGTATCTCATGACAGGTATTTTATGGATAAAATTGTAGATCACCTATTTGTATTTAAGGGTAATGGTGTTATTGAAGATTTTCCAGGAAACTACAGTGATTATAGAGCTTATGAAGATAGTCAACCTGTTATTTCTAAAACCACAGAGGATAAAAAAGATAAAGACTCCTGGAAACAAAACGAAGCTTCTAAACTCTCTTTTAATGAAGAAAAAGAATTACGCAATATTGAAAGCAAACTGAACAGTTTAGCCTTTGATAAAAAAGAATTAGAAAGTAAATTCAATAATCCAGATTTAACTCAGGAGGAAATCAATACACTTTCAGAAGAACTACAAAGCCTTATAGATATTATTGAAGCTAAAGAAGAGCGTTGGTTTGAATTGTCGGCTAAATTAGAAGGCTAGGTATGTTTGACAAAAAATTATATCGATACACAAATGTTGAACTTCTGGATGTCATAAAAAACTCGAAGTACAATAACCTTATTGAAAAAGCTGAAGAGGAACTACAATCAAGAAAATTAAGTCAAAAAGAAATGGAAAAGATTGAGGTTGATTATAAACAATATAAAGCTTTTCAAGAGTCTAGAAAAAACACACCTCTTACCACAGAAGAATGGCTAACATTCTTTTTTCTTCCATCTTTTACTCCCAGACCAAAAGGAAGAGATGATCATTTTTCAGAATCTGAAATAGAGCGTTTCAAAAGGTATGGTTTTGAGAAAAAGTTCTATCAAGCCCAAAAAGTTAAGCAATATGGATATGTTTTTTGGTTTGTAATGGTTGTGATATTAGCTTTTCTTGTATACTTCATTTAGTTTCCAATAATGTTGTACCAAATCAAACACTACATAAAGTTCCTTATAAACTCCACGAATCAACATGGGGTACATTCGCCTTTTGCGTACGATTTGGTAACCAAGTGTTTTTATGATAAAACTAGACATCTGGAATATCAAAATATTAAAGATTTTAGAAATCGCTTAAAACGAGTAAATTATAAAATTAACGTTACTGATTTTGGTGCAGGTAGTACGAAGTTAAAATCTTCCGAAAGAAAAATTTCAGATATCGTAAAACACGTCTCAATTTCTAATAAAAATGCGCAATTATTATTTAGAATCTGCAAGTACTTTCAATTTAAAAATGTTTTAGAACTCGGGACATCATTAGGTTTTGCTGCACAGGCTATGAGTTTAGGCTCACCAAACTCAGAAATTGTCTCTATTGAAGGCTGTCCAGAAATAACAAAATACACTTCAAATCAATTTCAACTCCAACAATTAGACAACATCAAACTTATCAATGGAAATTTTTCTGAAGTTATACCTCAACTAAAGCATGTAACTTTTGATTTGATTTTCTTTGACGGTAATCATACCAAAGAAGCTACTTTAGAATATTTTGAAGCATTGCTCCCTAAAGCACGCAATAACTCTCTCTTTATTATTGATGACATTTATTGGTCTCAGGGTATGACGGAAGCTTGGGAAATCATCAAGAACCATCCTAAGGTTACAGTTACTATTAATACCTTTTATTGGGGATTTGTTTTTTTTAGAAAGGAACAAGCTAAAGAGCATTTTAAAATTAGAGTGTAGAATTCCTTAACTTTGGGTCAAAAATTAATTAGTGATTCCAATTCTTAATCTTTTCGGAATTTTTCTTTTGGTAAAAGTTATTCCTAATCGACTAAGTAGACGCAGAGCATTAAAACACAAAAACTCTATGTTTATCTATGTTTAGAAGGAGTTCTATGAGGAGACGCTAGTTACAAACGTTGAAAAAGACATGAAAATTTACACAAAAACAGGAGATAAAGGCACAACTGCCCTATTTGGAGGCACACGCGTACCAAAACACCATATAAGGATTGATAGTTATGGTACTGTTGATGAACTCAATTCTCATATAGGTTTGATAAGGGACCAAGAAATTAATAATCATTACAAAGATATTTTAATCACCATTCAGGATAAGTTATTTACGGTTGGTGCTATTTTGGCGACTGACCCCGAAAAGGCTATTTTAAAAAATGGTAAAGAGCGTTTGAATATTGAAAGAATATCTTCTACTGATATCGAACTTTTAGAGCACGAAATGGATACCATGAATGCTGCTTTACCACCAATGACGCATTTTGTGTTACCTGGTGGCCATCAAACGGTGTCATTCTGTCATATAGCACGCTGTGTTTGTAGGCGTGCAGAGCGATTAGCTTCGGCATTGAATGAATTAGAACCTTTTGAAGCCAATGCGTTAACGTACCTAAACCGTCTTTCTGACTATCTTTTTGTATTGGCACGGAAATTGTCACACGACTTACAAGCAAATGAAATCAAATGGGTTCCTGAAAAGACTTAAAAGTTGAAAGCGAGAAGCTAGAAGACCGAAGTTTTAATAAGAATCCTGAAATTACAGCTAACTTTCGTAATGGTCTTTGCGTTAGGGATTGCAGTGGTAGCTTTTGGTGAGGCGAGCATCGAGCCAAAACTTTTAACGGAAAGCCCGACCCTTGTGGTAACGCCCAAATACATATTACGAAAACGCTGGAATGTTGCGCTATTATTAACACAGCGGAAATAATTTCAACTGTTTAGAGTACAAAAAGATACGTTCTTTTAATTAATGATTAATTAATTCACTTTTTTCTTGCGTGTTTAAACTAAAAAATTATTTTTGCAAAAAATTAAACAGAAAGAAATGTATTGGACATTAGAACTTGCGTCGTATTTAAGTGATGCGCCCTGGCCAGCCACAAAAGACGAATTGATAGATTACGCCATTAGAACTGGTGCGCCTTTAGAGGTTGTGGAGAACTTACAGTCTATTGAAGACGAAGGGGATTCTTATGATTCTATCGAGGAAATTTGGTCGGACTATCCAACTGACGAAGATTATCTTTGGAATGAAGATGAATATTAAAAATAAAGCATAAAGTACCGTTAAAAAGTCTCGATTTGAGGCTTTTTTTTTGTCCTTTGCCGTAGAAAAAAGTATTACAAAATGTATCTTTGAAGGCACATTTTAGAAAATGTATTTCGATAAAAAATTGAACACATCAATGTCATTCTGAATGCAATGAAGAATTAAAAAACTAAGATTCTTCGCTCTGCTCTGAATGACAAACCAAAATATAAAAACATACAATATGGGTTTTTTAGATTCAGTCTTAAAAGTATTTGTAGGAGACAAATCAAAACAAGATGTAAAGGCAATTTCGCCATTAGTTGATAAAATAAAAACGTTTGAAAGTGCTCTTGAAGCGCTATCTCATGATGAATTGAGAGGAAAAACCGCGGAGTTTAAAGGTAAAATTGCCGAGGCTACCGCTTCTATTAACGCGGAAATTTCTAAGCTTAAAGAAGAAGCGGAAAACACCGAAGATATAGACGCTCGCGAAGATATTTATGAGCAAATTGACAAACTTAATGATGATGCTTACGAAGTTACCGAAGGTGTTTTAAATGATATTCTGCCGGAAGCTTTTGCAGTGGTTAAAGAAACGGCGAAGCGTTTTGTAAATAATACTAAAATTACAGTTAGTGCAAACGAGTTTGACAGAGTCTTATCTGGCGAAAAAACATATGTAACGCTTGATGGTGATGATGCTACGTGGGCAAATTCTTGGGATGCGGCTGGAAAGCCAATTACTTGGGATATGATTCATTATGATGTTCAGCTAATTGGTGGTATTGCGCTGCACCAAGGTAAGATTGCTGAAATGCAAACTGGTGAGGGTAAAACGCTTGTTGCAACACTACCCGTATACCTTAATGCATTGGCTGGTAAGGGCGTGCACTTGGTAACGGTTAACGATTACTTAGCAAAACGTGATAGCGCGTGGATGGCACCTATTTTTGAATTCCACGGCTTGAGCGTGGATTGTATAGATTATCACCAACCTAATTCTGCAGCACGTAGAAAAGCATATAACGCTGACATCACTTACGGAACAAATAACGAGTTTGGTTTTGATTATCTCCGTGATAATATGTCTCACGCACCTGAAGATTTGGTTCAACGTCCTCACCACTACGCTATTGTAGATGAAGTGGATTCTGTTTTGGTAGATGACGCACGTACACCTCTGATAATCTCTGGCCCTATTCCAAAAGGTGATCGTCATGAGTTTAATGAATTGAAGCCAAAAGTTGATGATATTGTAGCTGTACAGCGTAAATATTTGACAGGTGTTTTAGCGGAAGCTAAAAAATTAATTAAGGCAGGTGAAGATAAAGAAGGTGGTTTTCAATTACTGCGTGTGTATCGTGGGATGCCTAAAAATAAGGCTTTAATTAAGTTTTTATCCGAAGAAGGTGTGAAGCAATTATTGCAGAAAACTGAAAACTTCTACATGCAAGATAACAACCGTGAAATGCCTAAGGTAGATGCGGAATTATACTATGTCATTGAAGAAAAGAATAATCAGATTGAATTAACTGATAAAGGTATTGAGTACATTTCTGGAAAAGACGATCCTAACTTTTTCGTAATGCCAGAAATAGGTATTGAAATTGCGAAAATTGAGGAGCAAAATCTTGAAAAGGAGAAAGAGGCTGAGTTAAAAGAGGAGTTATTTAAAGAATTTGGTGTAAAGTCTGAACGCATTCATACCTTAAATCAGTTATTGAAAGCTTACGCCTTATTTGAAAAAGACACTCAGTATGTGGTAATGGACAACAAGGTAATGATCGTAGATGAGCAAACGGGGCGTATTATGGATGGTCGTCGTTACTCAGATGGATTGCACCAAGCGATTGAAGCCAAGGAAAATGTAAAGATTGAAGACGCCACCCAAACCTTTGCAACTGTTACTTTACAGAACTACTTTAGAATGTACCGCAAATTATCTGGTATGACAGGTACAGCAGTTACCGAAGCAGGAGAATTCTGGGAAATCTATAAATTGGATGTAGTTGAAATTCCAACTAACAGACCAATTGCCCGTGATGATCGTGAGGATTTAGTTTACAAGACGAAACGTGAAAAATATAATGCTGTAATTGACGAAGTTGTTCAGCTATCCCAAGCTGGTCGTCCTGTGTTGATTGGTACAACCTCGGTTGAAATTTCGGAATTACTTGGAAAAATGTTGAGTATTCGTAAAATATCTCACAATGTCTTGAATGCAAAACAGCATAAAAAGGAAGCAGAAATTGTGGATCAAGCAGGTCGTTCAGGTCAGGTTACCATTGCAACAAATATGGCGGGTCGTGGTACGGATATTAAATTGAGTGATGAAGTAAAAGCTGCTGGAGGTTTAGCCATTGTTGGTACAGAACGCCATGATTCACGTCGTGTGGACAGACAGCTACGTGGTCGAGCTGGTCGTCAAGGAGATGTTGGTAGTTCTCAATTCTATGTGTCTCTTGAAGATAATTTAATGCGTTTATTTGGTAGCGAGCGTATTGCAAAAATGATGGACCGCATGGGATTAAAGGAAGGAGAAGTGATTCAACATTCCATGATTTCAAAATCTATTGAACGTGCTCAGAAAAAAGTTGAGGAAAATAATTTTGGTGTACGTAAGCGTTTATTAGAATATGATGATGTAATGAATGCGCAACGTGAGGTAGTTTACAAACGTCGTCGTCACGCTTTACACGGAGAACGCCTTCAAGTGGATTTAGCAAATATGATTTTCGATACGGCGGAAGGTATTGCACAAACAAATAAAGATGCTAATGATTTCAAAAATTTTGAATTTGAATTAATTCGCTTTTTCTCAATGAGTTCTCCAATTTCTGAAGAAGACTTTGGTAAATTATCTACTCAAGATATAACAGCTCAAATCTATAAGTCTGCTTTTGAAAGTTACAGAGAAAAGATGGAGCGTAATGCAGAAATTGCATTCCCTGTAATTAAAAATGTATACGAAACGCAACGTGACAAGTTTAAGCGTATTGTAGTGCCATTTACAGATGGTGTAAAAAGTCTAAATGTGGTTACAGACCTTGAAAAAGCTTATGAAACAAATGGTAAACAACTAATTACCGATTTTGAAAAGAATATCACTTTAGCGATTATTGATGATGCGTGGAAAACCCATTTACGTAAAATGGATGAGCTAAAACAATCGGTACAATTAGCAGTTCATGAGCAAAAAGATCCGTTACTGATATACAAATTTGAAGCTTTTGAATTATTTAAAGCTATGATTGATGAAGTAAATAAGGATGTGATCTCCTTCTTATTCAAAGGAGAATTACCTCAAGAAAACGAAGATAGTATACAAGAAGCGAGAGCCAGAAAACGAGAAAAAGTACAAACCTCTAAAGAGGAGATTCCAAACTTAGATGAACGTTCAGCGCAAAGTAGGGCTGCTGGTAACACGCAACGTCAACCACAAGTAGTGGAAACAATAGTTCGTGATAAGCCAAAAATTGGACGAAATGATCGTGTGACTATTAAACACGTTTTAAATGGTGAAAATAAAACCTTAAAATATAAACAAGCTGAACCTTTAATTGCAAAAGGAGATTGGGTTTTAGTTGAAGACTAAAAAAAATAACAACTAAGAAAAATACAAGTATTGTTTTGATGGTAAGTTATCGAGACAATACTTTTTTTTCACATTAATATGAAGCTAAAAGATACAGATATTACCATTATTGGTGCTGGTTTAACTGGTCTAACCTTATCCTACTTATTGCGTAATTCAAATTATAATGTTTGTGTTATTGAAGCTAGAAAGCGACTGGGAGGAAGAATCTACACTTCTTATAAAAATGATTTAGCTTCAATAGAGATGGGAGCAACATGGTTGGGAAACCAACATACTTATCTTAAAACACTTCTTAACGATATCAACCTTGGCATTTTTGAACAAGAACTAGGCGAAAAAGCAATTTATGAGCCTACTTCACTATCACCTCATCAATTAGTTACACTTCCAACAAATCAGGAACCAAGTTTCAGAATTAAAGGCGGTACTTCAAAAATTATTGAAACCTTGCTTACCTTTATTTCAAAAGACAATATCGTAAACGGGGAAAAAGTTGTTTCATTGATAGATAATAGTCAAATTCTTAACATAGAAACAGATAAAAACACTTATTCATCTAAAATAGTAGTATCTACATTACCTCCACGTTTATTTCAATCAACTGTTAATGTTGAACCTGCTTTACCATACGAATTACAACAAATTATGGAAAGCACCCATACTTGGATGGGAGAATCCATTAAGGTTGGATTACGCTTTAATAGTCCTTTTTGGAAAGTAAAAGACTCTAGCGCTACTATTTTTAGTAATGTTGGTCCGATTCCAGAATTTTATGATCACTCCGACCATGAGGCTAACTTTTTTGCTCTAAAGGGTTTTTTAAATAATTCTTATTATTCTTTGAGTAAAGAAGCGAGGCTCGATCTAATTCTTAATCAATTAAGAAAATATTATGGAAGTAAAGTTGAAGCTTACTTAGAATATGAAGAAAAAGTTTGGCGTTTAGATCCTCTAACGCATTCTGACTATCACGATCACGTGATTCCGCATCAGAACAATGGCCACCGACTATATCAAGAAACTTATTTAAATAGTAAATTATTTATTGCCGGAGCTGAAACATCAACTGAATTTCCTGGATATATGGAAGGTGCAGTTAGAAGTGCGTATAATATTTTTAAAAGATTAGACATCCGATAAAAGTTAGTTATTGACTTGGGAAGAAATGATAGAAATACCTAAATTTAGGTTTTAAATGAATACTTCCATGATAAGGTATATTGTAATTCATTGTTTTATACTATGTGTTTTTGCTGTAAATATTACTTCTAGTCAGGAAATTAAATTTTCCAAAATTAAAAGTGATACAGCAACTACATTTAACTTTGTTAATAAAACCTATGCTCCTATCACTCTAAAAATTTCAAAAAAGCAAGACACCGAAATACAATTTTTAGAAGGGGACACCCTTTGCAAACCTCAAGACTCCCTTGAAAATGTCATGAATGTTCCTAAACGCCTGTTTGACAAGGATAGCACTTTTGATATATCAGATTATTTAAGCTTATCGTATTCCTTTGGAAAAAGACTACCCAAGGAGTCTATTAAAAACCACCTGTATGAGCTTCCTTTTCAAAAGAAGAAACGCTACAAAATTATGCAAGGATTTAATGGAAAGTTTTCTCATCAGTCCGTACAATCTAAATATGCCATAGATTTTAAAATGCCTATTGGAGATACTGTCGTAGCTGCTAGAAGCGGACACGTAGTTAGAGTTGTATCTCACTTTACAGAAAGAGGAGGCAAAAGTTATAGAGACAAGGCCAACCAAATAGTAATTGTGCACGATGATGGTACTTTTGCGTATTATGTTCATTTAGATACCGATGGTACTTTGGTGGAAGTTAATGACTACGTAGAAGCAGGACAACCTATTGGAATTGCGGGTTTTACAGGTTACACCACAAAACCACATTTGCATTTTGTTGTTCGTAATTTTGACGCAGCTATCCCAATTGAATTTAAAAAGAAGAAAGGCATTGGCAGGAAATCTGGAGTTTGGGTTAAAAACTAATCTCTCAATAAAGGCATTGTTGTGCATCTCAGTAAACCTTCTTGCTTTCCTATTTCGGCGTAAGGCACTTCCTCAACAATAAATCCTTGACTTCTTAACCAGTTATTTAATCTTGTAAAGTTTTGCTCAGAAATGATTACTTCTTCCGAAATGGAAAATACATTACTGTACATTTCATACATTTCGTCTTTGGTAATTTCAAAAATATTTTCTTTTCCGAAGAAATTAACTAACCATTCATATTCACTTTCTACCAAAAATCCGTTTTTATGAATGATAGCCTTACCCTTACCAAGCAGATTAAAACAACAATCCAAATGTAACGCATTTTCCTTAGGATTTGTATTTGACTTCCTAAGTTCGAACGACTTTACTGTTTTATTAGGAAATAGTTCTTGAATAGCCTGAACCGCTTGAATATTTGTTCTAGCTGTAATTAAATCCGGATAATCATCTCCAGTATAAGTACCAATAAAAATATAATCGTTCCAAGGCATAACATCTCCGCCTTCCACGTGACAATCTTCTGGAAGTATAATACGTTTGTCTTCAGCAACTTGATTCCATATATAATCTATTGCGTGCACCTCTTCCTCCCTGTGCGGTAAAATATTTGCCTCAATCATCATATCATCAATAACAAATGCAATATCTCTAGAAAATATTTGATTACAATCCTTTATAACCTCAGGTCTTAATACTTCAACATCATATTTTTTAAAGACATCATAAACAGCATTCATTTCAACTATCATATCTTCCTCTTTCGGATACGTTCCCGCTTTTATGTGTTCGATACTTTTAGGATCGTAACAATCTTCTATTTTAGGAACTGGCCCATTACTTACAGCGGTACCCAATACTACCGAGCGCAATCTGGAAGTTTCATTTTGTATATTAAGTTTGAGCATGTTGTAAATATAAAAAGCTTCATAACAATAACCTATGAAGCTTTAGCATATTTTATTTTATACTGTTTTATCTTTTATCTTCCTCAACAAAGGCTCTTTCAGTCGCGCCAATATAAACTTGTCTTGGTCTTCCGATAGGTTCTTTGCGCAAACGCATTTCTCTCCATTGTGCTATCCAACCAGGTAAGCGCCCAATTGCAAACATTACTGTGAACATTTCTATGGGAATGCCCATAGCTCTGTAGATGATACCCGAATAGAAATCTACGTTTGGATATAACTTTCTATCTACAAAATACTGATCTTCCAACGCCTCTTTTTCTAAACCTTTAGCGATGTCTAGTATAGGATCTTCAATTCCTAAATCATGTAATACTTGGTCAGCGGCTTTCTTTATAATCTTAGCACGAGGATCAAAATTTTTGTAAACTCGATGTCCGAATCCCATTAATCTAAAAGGATCGTTCTTGTCCTTAGCCTTGGCCATATACTTTTTAGTGTCACCTCCATCTGCCTGTATTGCTTCTAACATTTCCAGAACCGCTTGGTTTGCACCTCCATGAAGTGGTCCCCATAATGCAGAAATTCCGGCAGAAATTGAAGCAAATAAACCCGCATGAGAAGAGCCTACTATCCTAACAGTAGACGTAGAACAATTTTGCTCATGATCTGCATGTAAAATCAACAATTTATCCAGAGCATCTACCAAAATTGGATTTTGTACATAGCAACTGTTTGGTCTTGAAAACATCATTTTCAAGAGGTTTTCTACGTATCCTAAAGTATTATCACCATAATCTAAAGGCTGCCCTTGTTTTTTACGCATAGTCCAAGCAACAAGAACGGGCATTTTACCCAATAATCGCACTACAGACTTATACATATCTTCTTCAGAATTTACATTTACTGTAGACGCATTAAAGGCTGTTAGTGCACTAGTTAATGAAGAAATAACACCCATAGGATGTGCTGCCTTTGGAAATGCATCTAATATTTTTTTAACATCCTCATCTACAGCAGATTCTGCTTTTATATCATCATGAAATTTGTCATTCTGCTCTTTAGTTGGCAGTTCACCAAAAATCAATAAATATGCTACTTCGAGAAAATCAACTTTGTTTGCTAATTCGGCTATATCATAACCACGATATCTTAAAATACCCTTTTCACCATCCAAAAAGGTAATAGCACTTTCGCAAGATCCTGTATTTTTAAAACCAGGATCAACAGTAATTATCCCGTTTGTAGATGCTCTTAGTTTTGAAATATCAATAGCAAGCTCATTTTCTGTTCCCTCAACAATGGGGAACTCATATTTTTCTCCCTTAATCTCAAGAGTAGCAATATCTGACATATAAATTTTTGTTTATTTTTTCGGATTGCTAAATTACGAAATATCCCTTGATTTAAGAAGTCTGTAAGCAAAGGTTTTGTTAATTTAAATATTGCCAAAATTGATGCTAAAAAATCGTAGTTTATTGAAAGTTTACAACCCTTTACCTAAAAGTTTTGAATTCAATTTAGTACTTAGAAAGCAATTTTAAAAATAAGTAACAATACTTAGTGGTTTTTCAGACAAAAAAAGCGATTCCCAAAATGGAAATCGCTCTCTTATGATAATATTTTAATCTGGAATATTACTTCACCTTAAAAGCATTTTCCCCTGGGAAGTAAGCTACAGAACCAAGCTCTTCTTCTATACGTAACAACTGGTTGTATTTAGCCATACGGTCAGAACGCGAAGCAGAACCTGTTTTAATTTGTCCTGTATTTAACGCTACAGCTAAATCTGCAATAGTATTATCTTCAGTTTCTCCTGAACGGTGAGACATTACAGAAGTATAACCTGCATTGTGAGCCATATTTACAGCCGCAATGGTTTCAGTTAAAGACCCTATTTGGTTTACTTTAATCAAGATGGAATTTGCAATTCCATTTTCGATACCTCTTGATAAACGCTCCACATTTGTAACGTATAAATCATCACCAACTAACTGAACTTTATCTCCAACTTTTTCAGTTAAAGATTTCCAACCATCCCAGTCGTTTTCATCCATTCCGTCTTCAATAGAGATAATTGGGTATTTTGCACATAATTCAGCTAAATATTCAGCTTGCTCTTCCGAAGTTCTTACAACACCTGTATCGCCTTCAAACTTGGCGTAGTTGTATTTTCCATCTTCATAGAATTCAGCAGAAGCACAATCTAAAGCAATCTTCACTTCATCTCCAAATTTATAGCCAGCATTTTCAACTGCTTTACCAATAGTTTCAATAGCATCTTCAGTGCCATCTAAAGTTGGTGCAAAACCACCTTCATCGCCAACAGCAGTACTTAAATTTCTATCGTGTAATACTTTTTTCAAATGGTGGAAAATCTCCGTTCCCATTTGCATTGCATGTGTAAAGTTCTTCGCCTTAACAGGCATAATCATAAACTCTTGGAATGCAATTGGAGCATCACTATGAGAACCACCGTTAATAATGTTCATCATTGGTAATGGCAATGTATTTGCAGAAACACCACCAACGTAACGGTACAATGGCATATTTAATTCGTTAGCAGCAGCTTTTGCAGCAGCCAAAGACACCCCTAAAATAGCATTAGCACCCAATTTAGATTTGTTTGGTGTACCATCTAAATCAATCATCATTTGGTCAATTAGGTTTTGTTCAAACACAGAAACACCTAATAATTCCTCTGCAATTACAGTATTTACATTTTCAACAGCCTTTAAAACACCTTTCCCCATGTAAGTATCACCTCCATCACGAAGCTCCACCGCCTCATGCTCTCCTGTTGAAGCTCCAGAAGGAACTGCAGCTCTTCCTAATACACCGTTCTCGGTAATTACATCCACTTCTACCGTTGGGTTACCCCTTGAATCTAAAATTTGTCTTGCGTGTACGCTAACTATTACGCTCATAATTGGTTTGTTTTTAATCTTTTAAAATCTTGTCAAATTTACGGCTTAATCTCCTTTTATTTACTAGCTTTTATCATAAAATGTTAAAAAGAAAACGATAACGTTTTAGTAATCATTTTCAAGGTTTTAAAAACTGAATATTACTAGTATTTGAGCGTTACCCTAAAGGGTCGGGCTTTCCGTTACAAGTCCTCGCACCTCTCCCGATAACTATCGGGATCGGGCTGTGGGCTTTCCTCTACAATCCCTAACGCACCTTATCCGCTAACTTCGGTAATCCCGTCAGCAAACTTTAATTCTGCTTAAGCCGTTGTCAGCTTACTTTTTTTGATATTCTCCACAAACTGATCGAACAAATAAGATGAATCGTGTGGTCCAGGACTTGCTTCTGGGTGATACTGCACTGAAAATACATTTTTGTCTTTCATTGCTAAACCTGCAACGGTATCATCATTTAAATGCACATGCGTTATCTCTAAATCAGCATTAGCTTCAGCCTCTTCTCTATTTACAGCAAAACCGTGATTTTGAGAGGTGATTTCTCCCTTACCTGTGATCAAATTTTTCACTGGATGGTTGATACCTCTATGTCCGTTGTACATTTTATAAGTAGAAACTCCATTGGCAATGGCAATCACCTGATGCCCTAAACATATACCAAATAAAGGTAAATCTCTTTTTATGATTTCTTTTGCCACAGCTTGTGCCTCAACCAAAGGTTCTGGATCTCCAGGGCCATTTGATAAGAAATATCCATCTGGTTCAAAAGCCTCTAAATCTTCAAACTTAGCATCATAAGGAAACACTTTGATGTAGCAATCTCTACTTGCTATATTTCTTAAGATGTTCTTTTTAATACCTATATCTAAAGCTGCTACTTTGAAAGTAGCGTTTTCATCACCAAAATAATAAGGCTCTTTAGTGGATACTTTTGAAGCCAACTCCAAACCATTCATTGGTGGTACTTCGGCTAATTGTTTCTTCAAACCTTCAATATTGTCAACTTCGGTAGATATAACAGCGTTCATAGCACCGTTTTCTCTAATGTAGCTTACCAATGCTCTGGTATCCACATCTGAAATTGCTAATAGGTTATTTTTATCTAAAAAGTCTTCTAAAGAACTATCTGCTGCCGGACGAGAATATTCATAACTAAAATTCTTAACGATTAAACCAGCAATCTTAATAGAGTCTGATTCTACCTCATCTTTATTAGTTCCATAATTTCCTATGTGCGCATTTGTTGCCACCATTAGTTGTCCGTAATACGACGGATCGGTAAAAATCTCTTGATACCCTGTCATACCGGTATTAAAACAAACTTCACCAAAAGCGGTTCCTTGCTTTCCTCCTACTGCTTTTCCATAAAAAATTATACCATCTGCAAGCAGAACGATGGCATTTTGCCTTTTCTGATATTTCACACGTTTAAATTTTAGTAATTGTATTTAATAAAATAATTATAAAATTGAGAACGTGTGCAACCACTTCGTTCTCTCATTAAAAATTTTAAAACCGTTTTTAAGAAAACTATTTTTAAAATTTGTTAACGTTCGTTTCATGCGTTTCCTAAGTTTTCTTCTGCGTTAGGGATTGAGGCATTTGTTGAAGCTCCTCGACGAAGGAGAGAGCGACTGCCGAAAGCCCGACCCGACCATAGGAGGGTAACGCCAAAAAGTTTTACAAAAATTCAAAAAAAAAGGATAAACTAAAAATAGTTTATCCTTTATATATTAAATGCTTATTAACATTTATTCTTCCTCTTCGTTAGTTGATTTTGTTTCAACTGGTGCAGCAGCGGCTACAGCCTTACTACCACCTCTTCTACTTCTTCTAGTAGTTTTCTTAGCTTTTTTACCAGCATTGTAAATTTCGTTGTAATCTACAAGCTCAATCATTGCCATATCTGCGTTATCACCTAAACGATTACCTAATTTGATAATTCTGGTGTAACCACCTGGTCTGTCGCCTACTTTAGTAGCTACTTCTCTGAATAATTCAGTTACAGCATCCTTTTGTCTTAACTTACTAAATACGATACGACGATTGTGTGTAGTATCTTCTTTAGATTTTGTTACTAAAGGCTCCACGAATTGTTTTAAAGCTTTTGCTTTGGCAACTGTTGTGTTAATGCGCTTGTGCTCTATTAAAGAACAAGCCATATTTGCTAACATTGCCTTTCTGTGGGCTGTTTGTCTACCTAAGTGGTTGAATTTTTTTCCGTGTCTCATGACTTTTGTTTTAAACTTCTATCTTGCTACCAAACTCTTTTGAGGAGCAAATTATAGAAGAGTTATTGATTTAATTTATCAAAAAAAGACCTTCAAGGTTTTGGAAACCTTGCAGGTCTAAGTTTTAATCTTTATCTAATTTATATTTGCTTAAGTCCATTCCGAAATTCAAGCCTTTAACGTGTACAAGCTCTTCAAGCTCAGTTAAAGATTTCTTACCGAAGTTACGGAACTTCATTAAATCGTTTTTGTTGAATGATACTAAGTCTCCTAAAGTATCAACCTCTGCAGCTTTTAAACAGTTAAGCGCACGAACAGATAAATCCATATCGATAAGCTTAGTTTTAAGCAACTGTCTCATGTGAAGTGATTCTTCATCATAAGTTTCAGTTTGTGCAATTTCATCAGCTTCTAAAGTGATACGCTCATCAGAGAATAACATGAAGTGGTGAATTAAAGTTTTTGCAGCTTCAGTTAATGCATCTTGAGGTGTAATTGAACCATCAGTAATGATTTCAAAAACCAATTTCTCGTAATCTGTTTTTTGCTCTACACGATAGTTCTCAATGCTATACTTAACATTTTTGATTGGTGTGTAAATAGAATCTGTAAAGATAGTTCCTATTGGTGCAGAAGGCTTTTTGTTTTCTTCTGCTGGTACATAACCTCTACCTTTTTCTATAGTGATTTCCATATTGATGCTCACCTTAGGATCTAAATTACAGATAACTAATTCTGAATTTAATACTTGAAATCCTGAGATAAACTTCTGGAAGTCTCCAGCCAAGATTTGCTCTTGTCCTGAAATTGAAATTGAGATAGACTCATTGTCAATATCTTCTATTTGTCTCTTAAAACGTACTTGCTTTAAGTTAAGAATCATTTCAGTTACATCTTCAACCACTCCTGCGATTGTAGAAAACTCATGATCTACACCTTCGATTCTAACTGATGTAATTGCAAATCCTTCTAAAGAGGATAATAATACTCTTCTTAATGCATTACCCACTGTTAAACCATAACCAGGTTCTAAAGGTCTGAATTCGAATTTTCCTTCGAAATCAGTAGAATCAATCATGATTACTTTGTCGGGCTTTTGAAAACTAAATACTGCCATTTGTGTGTTTCTTCGTTTTAATTGTTACTTGGTTGCGCGGTTTATAAGTTTGAAGAAGTACGAATAAACCCTTTGGCCAAATACCAATGTTGTTAATTTATTATTTAGAATATAATTCGACGATGAATTGCTCGTTGATATTTTCTGGAATTTGGATTCTTGCCGGAACAGACACATAAGTACCAGACTTTGTATCGTTATTCCAAGTGATCCATTCGTAAACGTGACTTGAATTTTGAAGAGATCTATCAATAGCCTCAAGAGACTTAGATTTTTCTCTTACACCTACAACATCACCAGCTTTTAATTGGTAAGATGGAATGTTAACGATTTCACCGTTTACCGTAATGTGTCTGTGAGATACTAATTGACGCGCACCGCTTCTAGAAGGTGAAACTCCCATTCTGTAAACTACGTTATCTAAACGAGATTCACATAATTGTAATAATACTTCACCAGTAATTCCTTGTGCAGCTCTTGCTTTTTTAAATAAGCCTCTAAATTGACGCTCTAAAATACCATAAGTGTATTTTGCCTTTTGCTTTTCAGCTAATTGGATAGCGTACTCAGATTTTTTACCACGTCTTCTGTTATTTCCGTGTTGCCCTGGAGGGTAATTTCTTTTCTCAAAAGATTTATCATCTCCAAAGATAGCCTCGCCGAATTTACGTGCGATTTTTGTTTTAGGACCAGTATATCTTGCCATTTTTAATTGTTTATGAGAGAAGTTATGAATTAAGGTCTTAATCTTATCCTTCGATAACCGTTACTCTCTCGTTGATACTTGTTAATTTTTTCGGTGTGCAAATGTATGCAAAAAATTAATATCATCTGACAATCAGACGATATTAATTTTTCATATGATAAACACTATAAAATAGTGATTAAACTCTTCTACGTTTTGGTGGACGGCATCCGTTGTGTGGTAGTGGAGTTACATCTATGATTTCTGTAACTTCTATACCAGCATTATGGATAGAACGAATAGCAGATTCTCTACCGTTACCAGGACCTTTTACGTATACTTTTACTTTCTTCAATCCAGCTTCTAATGCAACACCAGCAGCATCTTCAGCAGCTAATTGCGCAGCGTAAGGCGTGTTTTTCTTAGATCCTCTAAATCCCATTTTACCAGCAGAAGACCAAGAGATTACATCTCCTTTCTTATTGGTTAATGAAATAATGATATTATTAAATGATGCTGTTACATGAGCCTCACCAATAGCATCTACTATTACTTTACGTTTTTTTGTACTTGACTTTGCCATATTCTTTTGTTCTAGTTGTTAGCTTTAGTTGTTAGAATCCTAAACCTTCCGATTTCGAACAGATTCATCTAACGTCTAAACACTAATGACTAATGTCTAATTATTATTTAGTTGCTTTTTTCTTGTTAGCAACAGTTTTTCTTCTACCTTTTCTTGTTCTAGAGTTGTTTTTAGTACGTTGCCCTCTTAACGGCAGACCAGCTCTATGACGAATACCTCTGTAACATCCGATGTCCATTAAACGCTTAATGTTTAATTGTGTTTCAGAACGTAATTCACCTTCAATAGTATAAGATCCAACAGCCTCACGGATAGCTCCGATTTCGTCATCTGTCCAGTCTTGTACTTTAGTGCTTTCGTCTACTTTAGCAGTTGCTAAAATTTCTTGAGCTCTACTTTTACCTATACCATAGATATAGGTTAAAGATATAACTCCTCTTTTTTGTTTTGGTATATCTACACCTGCAATTCTTGCCATATTGTTTTTAGTTTCTATTGTTAGCTTTTAGTTGTTAGAATCCTAAACCTCTCGATTTCGAACAGATTCATCTAACGTCTAAAAAACTAATGACTTAATTTTTAACCTTGTCTTTGTTTAAATCTAGGATTCTTTTTGTTTATTACGTAAAGTCTTCCTTTTCTACGCACAATTTTGCAATCTGCGCTTCTTTTTTTAACTGATGCTCTTACTTTCATCTTGCTAGTATCTATAAGTTATACGAGCCTTAGTTAAATCGTAAGGACTCATTTCTAATTTTACTTTATCTCCTGGTAATAATTTGATGTAGTGCATACGCATCTTACCAGAAATATGTGCAGTCACAATGTGACCATTTTCTAATTCAACACGAAACATAGCATTAGATAATGCCTCTATAATTGTTCCATCTTGTTCTATTGCCGCTTGTTTTGCCATCTTTTAGTTTTTAGTTCTTAGTCTTTAGTTGTTAGAACTATACTTTAAAATTTCTATTTAGTTTTCTTTTCTAATATCTAACGACTAACTACTATCATCTAATTTACGCTACTGCTTTTCTATTTTTACCAGTTTTCATCAAGCCGTCATAATGTCTATTCAACAGATACGAATTGATTTGCTGCATGGTATCAATCGCTACACCCACCATAATTAGTAATGATGTTCCTCCGAAGAATAATGCCCAACCTGCTTGTACATTCATTAACTTCACAATAAACGCCGGAAACACCGCAATTAATGCTAAGAATATAGAACCTGGTAGCGTTATTTGAGACATGATTTTATCCAAATATTCCGCAGTTTCAGAACCTGGACGAATACCAGGAATAAAACCACCACTACGTTTTAAATCATCTGCCATCTTATTGGTAGGTACTGTAATTGCAGTATAGAAGTACGTGAATATGATAATCAATAATGCAAATACTACATTATACCAGAAGCCGAAAAGATTGTTACCAAATTCCGTTTGAAGCCATTGCCCAACACTAGAATCTTCCATAGCACCACCAATCAAACCTGGCACAAACATAATAGCTTGGGCAAATATAATTGGCATTACTCCAGAAGCATTTAGTTTTAATGGAATGTATTGTCTAGAACCTCCTGCAGCTGCTCTCTCATAACCACCAGAGGCAGTACGTCTTGCATATTGCACAGGAATTTTTCTAACAGCCATAACAAGCATAATAGAAGCCAATATAACTACAAACCAAACTACTAACTCAATCAAAATCATAATTAAACCTCCATTTGATTCTGTAACTCTAGCCGCATATTCTTGAACAAAAGACTGAGGTAACGTAGCAATGATTCCTACCATAATCAAAAGTGAAATACCGTTACCAATACCTTTATCAGTAATTTTTTCACCTAACCACATAGCGAAAATACATCCAGTAACTAAAATGATTATAGATGAGAAATAAAACAATCCGCCGGTTCCTAAAAGAAATGCCGATTGAGGAATTCCTAAAGCTGGTAAACTGGCTAAATATCCTGGTGCCTGCACCAAACAAATAGCAATTGTTAACCAACGTGTTATTTGTGTAATCTTCTTTTGACCACTAGCACCTTCCTTTTGTAGCTTCTGTAAATAAGGAATAGCAATACCCATTAACTGTACAACAATAGAAGCAGAAATGTAAGGCATAATACCAAGTGCAAAAACTGAGGCGTTTGCAAAAGCTCCTCCAGTAAAGGCATTAAGTAATCCTAATAACCCATCACCAGCTTTTTCTGCAATACCACCAAGTTGAGCCGCGTCAATACCTGGTAATACCACTTGTGCACCAAATCGATAGACCAATAAAAGACTCAACGTAACGATGATTCTGTTTCTTAGCTCCTCAATTTTCCAAACATTCTTTATTGATTCTATAAATTTCATACGTTAATGTAATCTTATAAAGTTAAAGCTTCTCCTCCTGCAGCTTCGATTGCAGCTTTTGCTGAAGCAGAAAACCTGTGAGCAGATACTTTTAATTTTGCCTTTAATTCACCTCTACCTAAAACTTTAACCAGATCGTTCTTTCCAGCTAATCCGTTTTCAAATAAAGCGTTAAAATCCACAGTATCTTTTACTTTTTTATTATCTACTAACGCTTGTATTGTATCTAAGTTTATGGCTTGATACTCTACACGGTTAATATTGGTGAAACCAAACTTTGGCACACGTCTCTGTAAAGGCATTTGTCCACCTTCAAATCCTAATTTCTTAGAATATCCTGAACGAGACTTTGCGCCTTTGTGACCACGTGTAGCGGTACCACCTTTACCTGAACCTTGTCCGCGACCTACTCGCTTGCCTTGTGTTTTTACCGATCCTTTTGCCGGCTGTAAGTTACTTAAATTCATTTTTCAGTATATATTTTAAGCTTCTTCAACAGAAACTAAATGTGAAACTTTAGCAATCATTCCCAAAATATTTGGAGTTGCCTCGTGTTCTTTTACTTGACCAATCTTTTTAAGACCTAAAGCTTCTAAAGTTCTTTTTTGTCTTTGCGTACGATTGATAGCGCTTTTAACTTTTGTTACTTTAATTTTTCCCATCGTTGATAGTTATTAAGCGTTAAAAACTTTTTCAAGTGAAATACCTCTATCTTTTGCAATTGCATTTGCATCTCTTAATTGCAATAAAGCATCAAAAGTTGCTTTTACCACGTTGTGCGGGTTAGACGATCCCTGAGACTTTGACAATACATCATGTACACCAACGGCTTCAAGAACTGTTCTAACAGCACCACCAGCAATTACACCGGTACCAGGAGCTGCAGGAATAATATTTACTCTTGCACCACCATATTTACCTTTTTGTTCGTGTGGTAATGTTCCTTTGATAATAGGAATACGAACTAAGTTTTTCTTAGCATCCTCAACAGCTTTTGCAATTGCACTAGCTACATCTTTAGATTTTCCTAAACCTTGGCCTACAACACCGTTTTCATCACCAACTACAACAATTGCTGAAAAACCAAATGCTCTACCACCTTTTGTTACTTTAGTAACCCTTTGCACACCAACTAAACGATCTTTAAGATCTAATCCACCTGGTTTTACTAATTCTGCGCTTTTATATTTTTGATACATAATTTCTTAGAATTTAAGTCCTGCTTCTCTAGCACCTTCGGCTAATGATTTTACTCTACCGTGATATAAATAACCACCTCTATCAAAAGAAATAGTTTCAATACCTGCTTTCAAAGCTTTTTCTGCAATTGATTTACCTACTAAAGCAGCAACTTCACTTTTATTTCCTTTAGCTTTCGCTATGTCTTTATCTCTAGAAGATGCAGCGCTTAAGGTTTTACCAGAAACGTCATCAACTATTTGAGCATAGATTTCTTTATTACTTCTATAAACAGTTAATCTAGGTCTAGCCTCTGTACCAGAAACTATCTTGCGAATTCTGCTTTTAATTCTTAATCTTCTTTGATTCTTTGTTAATGCCATAACTCAATTATTAAGCTGATTTACCTGCTTTTCTTCTTAATTCTTCACCAACAAACTTGATTCCTTTTCCTTTGTAAGGCTCTGGCTTACGGAAACCACGGATCTTAGCTGCTACTTGACCAACTAATTGTTTATCGTGAGATGTTAGTTTAACAATTGGATTTTTACCTTTTTCAGAAACTGTTTCAATTTTCACTTCAGGAGCAATATCCATCACAATATTGTGAGAGAAACCTAAAGCTAAATCTAATTTCTGACCTTGATTTGATGCTCTGTAACCTACACCAACCAATTCAAGTTCTTTAGTAAATCCTTTAGAAACACCTTCAATCATATTGTTTACAAGTGCTCTATATAAACCATGTTTTGCTCTATGTTCCTTGTTTTCTGCAGAACGCTCGACCAAAACATTACCTTCTTCAACTTTAACATTTACGGTGTCAAAAGACTGAGTTAATTCTCCTAGCTTTCCTTTTACCGTAATTACGCTATCTTTTACTTCTACTGTAACTCCCTCAGGAATTGCAACTGGGTTCTTTCCTATTCTACTCATTTCTTTCTCCCTTTATTAGTAAACATAACATAAAACTTCACCACCAACGTTGTCTCTTTGTGCTTGTTTACCCGTCATTACACCATGAGATGTAGATACAATGGCAATACCAAGACCATTAAGTACTCTAGGTAGATCTTTAGCACCCGCATACTTACGTAAACCTGGTGTACTAATACGTTGAATCTTCTTGATTACAGGCTCTTTAGTTTCCTTATTGTACTTAAGTGCAATTTTGATTGTACCTTGTACTGTTGAATCATCGAACTTGTAACTTAAAATATATCCTTGCTCGAATAATATTTTAGTAATGTCCTTTTTTAAGTTAGATGCAGGAATCTCAACCACTCTGTGGTTAGCTCTAATTGCATTTCTAACTCGCGTAAGATAATCCGCTATTGGATCTGAATACATATTTATTAATTTGCGGTAATGGTTTTCCAAACTGTCCTTCAGTCTCGAACCTTCTACCAATTTATAATTCTTTTATTACCAAGATGCTTTTTTAACTCCTGGAATTAGGCCTTGATTAGCCATTTCTCTAAATGTAACACGAGAAATACCAAATTGTCTCATGTAACCTTTAGGTCTTCCAGTAAGCTTACATCTATTATGCTTGCGTATTGGAGAAGCATTTTTAGGTAACTTTTGTAATGCTTCGTAATCTCCAGCTTCTTTTAAAGCCTTTCTTTTTTCAGCATACTTAGCTACTGTTTTAGCTCTTTTCACCTCGCGGGCTTTCATTGATTCTTTAGCCATAACTTAGTTCTTTTTAAAAGGTACTCCTAATTCGGTTAATAATGATTTTGCTTCTTTGTCAGTTTCCGCAGAAGTTACAAATGTAATATCCATACCAGAGATTTTGTTCACTTTATCAATGTTAATCTCGGGGAAGATAATTTGCTCAGTAACTCCTAAATTGTAGTTACCTCTCCCGTCAAAACCAGTAGCTTTAATTCCGCTAAAATCTCTTACACGTGGAAGTGCAGATGTTACCAAACGGTCTAAAAACTCATACATTCTTTCTCCGCGTAAAGTTACTTTAGCACCAATTGGCATTCCTTTACGTAATTTAAAAGATGCAACGTCCTTTTTAGACATTGTAGCTATGGCTCTTTGTCCAGATATAGTCGTTAACTCTTCAACCGCATGGTCAATTAACTTTTTGTCTGCAACCGCTGCTCCAACACCTTTAGATATTACTATCTTTTGTAGCTTAGGAACTTGCATTACGTTTTTATATCCAAATTCATCTGTAAGAGCTGCAATTACCCTGCTTTTATACTCTTCTTTAAGTCTTGGTGAATATGCCATAACTATATTACTTCATTAGATTTTACTGAAAATCTTACTTTCTTATCACCTTCCATTTTATATCCAACTCTTGTTGTTTCTCCGTTAGAAGTTAACAATGATAAGTTTGATACATGAATAGGTGCTTCTTTTTCAACGATGCCTCCTTGAGGATTTTGTGCACTTGGTTTAGTATGTTTCTTCACCATATTTACACCTTCAACAATCGCCTTGTTCTTATCTATAAATACCTGTTGTACTTTACCTTCAGATCCTTTGTGATCTCCAGCAATTACTTTTACAGTATCTCCAGTTTTTATTTTAAGCTTTCCCATCTTAATTTCTGTATTAAAGCACTTCAGGTGCTAATGATACAATTTTCATGAATTGTTTATCACGAAGCTCTCTAGCAACAGGTCCAAATACACGTGTACCTCTCATCTCACCCGCAGGGTTTAATAATACACAAGCATTATCATCGAATCTGATATAAGATCCATCAGGACGTCTTACTTCTTTTACAGTACGTACAACAACCGCAGTAGAAACTGCTTTCTTTTTTACGTTTCCGTTAGGAGTAGCATCTTTTACAGACACAACTATCTTATCTCCAACAGAAGCATATCTTCTTTTTGTACCACCTAAAACACGGATAACTAAAACTTCTTTAGCTCCTGTATTATCTGCTACTTTTAATCTTGATTCTTGTTGTACCATAATTACTTAGCTCTTTCAATTATTTCAACTAATCTCCAACATTTAGATTTACTCATAGGTCTTGTTTCCATGATTCTAACAGTATCTCCTTCGTTGCAGTCATTTTGCTCGTCGTGCGCTACGTACTTTTTAGTTTTAAGTACGAACTTACCATACATAGGGTGCTTTACTTTTTTAACTTCAGAAACCACAATAGACTTCTGCATCTTGTTACTAGTAACAACTCCTATACGCTCTTTTCTTAAATTTCTTGTTTCCATATTCAGCAGAATTATTGTTCTCTTTTAGTTAATTCAGTTGCAATTCTTGCTACAGTTCGTCTCATTGAACGTAACTGAATTGGATTTTCTAAAGGAGATATTGCATGAGATAACTTAAGATCTGAATAGTTCTTTTTTACTTCACCAAGCTTTTCTTGTAACTCAGTTACTGATAATTCTTTAATTTCTGATTGTTTCATCATCTTAAATTATTATGCTTCGTAATCTCTAGCAATTATAAACTTAGTTTTTACCGGTAATTTTTGAGCTGCCAAACGTAATGCTTCTTTTGCAACGTCCAAAGGCACACCACCTACCTCAAATAAAACACGCCCAGGTTTTACAACAGCTGCCCAATATTCTACGGCACCTTTACCTTTACCCATACGTACTTCAAGAGGCTTTTTTGTGATAGGCTTGTCTGGAAAAATTTTAATCCATAACTGCCCTTCCCTTTTCATGTAACGTGTAGCGGCAATACGTGCAGCTTCAATTTGACGCGCTGTTAAAAAGTTTGAGTCTAACGATTTTATTCCAAAAGTTCCGCTTGAAAGTTGGTGCCCTCTTCCGGCATTACCTTTCATACGTCCTTTTTGCTGTTTACGAAATTTTGTTCTTTTAGGCTGTAACATTTTGTTCTTGCTTTAAAAAATTACTTTCTACGACGTTGGTTTCTGTTATCTCTTCCACCACGTCCACCTTTTCCTTTTTGTTTAGATAAACCAACAAGAGGAGAAAGCTCTCTTTTACCATATACTTCACCTTTCATGATCCATACTTTAACACCCAATCTACCATAAGTAGTGTGTGCTTCAACTAAAGCATAATCAATATCGGCTCTAAAAGTTGATAAAGGAATACGTCCTTCTTTATAGTGCTCGCTACGTGCCATTTCAGCACCATTCAAACGACCACTAATTTGAATTTTGATTCCTTCAGCATTCATACGCATTGTAGCAGCGATAGCCATTTTGATTGCACGACGGTAAGAGATACGATTCTCAATTTGTCTCGCAATACTCGATGCTACTAAAAATGCATCCAGTTCAGGTCTTTTAATTTCAAAAATATTGATCTGAACCTCTTTTCCGGTAATCTTTTTAAGCTCTTCTTTTAACTTGTCTACCTCTTGACCACCTTTCCCGATAATGATACCAGGACGAGCAGTAGTGATAGTAACGGTTACAAGCTTAAGAGTTCTTTCTATAATTACTCTACTTACACTAGCTTTAGATAAACGCGCATGTACGTATTTTCTAATCTTATCGTCTTCGGCAAGTTTATCACCATAATCGTTTCCTCCGTACCAGTTAGATTCCCATCCTCTGATAATTCCTAAGCGATTTCCGATTGGATTTGTCTTTTGTCCCATACTTCTATCTTAGCTTTGTGTGTTATTGTTAGCACCAACCACTAATGTTACGTGGTTAGAACGTTTTCTAATTCTGTGTGCACGACCTTGAGGTGCTGGACGCAATCTCTTTAACATAGATCCGCTATCCACTTTAATTTCCTTAACAAATAATTCCGCAGATTCAACATCAGCATATTCATTCTTAGCTTGCCAGTTTGCGATAGCTGATAATAACAACTTCTCTAAACGACCGGATGCTTCTTTATTGTTAAACTTTAAGATATTAAGAGCTTTATCTACCTTTTCACCTCTTACTAAATCGGCTACTAAACGCATTTTTCTTGGTGACGTAGGACAGTTATTAAGCTTAGCAAAAGCAACGTTCTTTTTTGCTTCCTTAATAGCGTCTGCCATTTCTTTTTTACGACTTCCCATAGCTTACTACTTTTTACCTTTGTTTTTAGCACCTGCATGCCCACGGAATGAACGCGTTGGTGAAAATTCTCCTAATTTATGACCTACCATGTTTTCAGTAACGTAAACTGGCACAAATTGACGGCCATTGTGAACTGCTATAGTTTGTCCAACAAAATCTGGAGTAATCATACTAGCTCTAGACCAGGTTTTGATTACAGTCTTTTTGTTAGCCTCAACATTTGCAGCTACTTTCTTTTCTAATTTATAATGAACGTAAGGTCCTTTTTTTAATGATCTTGCCATGTCTTATTTCTTTCTACGTTCTACAATATATTTATTACTCGCTTTTGTTTTAGAACGGGTTCTATAACCTTTAGCAGGTATACCATTTCTAGAACGTGGGTGTCCACCTGAAGCACGACCTTCACCACCACCCATTGGGTGATCAACTGGGTTCATTCTAACAGGGTTTGTACGTGGTCTTCTACCTAACCATCTTGTTCTACCTGCTTTACCACCAACAATTAACTGATGATCTGAGTTAGAAACAACACCGATAGTAGCCATACAAGTAACCAACACCAAACGTGTTTCACCTGAAGGTAATTTAACGGTAGCAAATTTACCATCCCTTGCCATTAATTGAGCAAAAGCACCAGCACTACGCGCCATAACAGCACCTTGTCCTGGGTGTAACTCTACACAAGAAATAATAGTACCTAATGGAATTTCACTTAAAGGCATTGCGTTTCCTATTTCGGGAGCAATACCACTAGCACCAGACACAATATTTTGCCCAACCTGTAAACCATTTTGAGCAATGATGTAGCGCTTCTCACCATCCTGATAATTCAATAGAGCAATAAACGCAGTTCTGTTTGGATCGTACTCGATAGTTTTAACTTCAGCAGGAATTCCAGCTTTGTCTCTTTTGAAATCGATAATACGATACTTCTTTTTATGACCACCACCAATATAGCGCATGGTCATTTTTCCTTGACTGTTTCTACCACCAGACCTTTTTTTCGGAGCTAATAAACTTTTCTCCGGCTTATCAGTAGTTATGGCGTCATACCCATTTACTACTCTAAAACGCTGTCCTGGTGTGATTGGTTTTAATTTTCTTACTGACATTCTAATTACATATTAGCATATAAATCAATCATCTCACCTTCCGCCAGTTGTACAATTGCCTTTTTAACAGCATTTGTTTTACCATGTTGTATACCAGTTTTTGTGTACTTGGTACTACGATCTGGACGGACATTTATAGTACGAACTTTTTCAACAGAAACACCATAAGCAGCCTCAACCGCTTTTTTGATTTCTACCTTGTTCGCCTTGGTGTTCACTGCGAACCAGTAGCAGTTTTTTAACTCGCTATCTGCTGTCGCTTTTTCTGTGATTATAGGTTTAATTAAGATACTCATCTGTTTCTTATTTACTTAAGTTTGATTCAATTCCTTCTAAAGCTCCTTCTAAAAGCACTACTTGATTTGCATTTAAAATCTTGTAAGTACTTAATTCTGAGTTTGTTATAACTTCAGAGCTTTTTAAATTGCGCGACGACAAATATACGTTATTATTTGACCCACCCAACACAAACAAAGTTTTTTTGTTTTCTAGCTCTAACGCCTTTAAAACTGCAGTGAAGTTTTTAGTTTTAGGAGCATCAAAATTGAAGTCCTCTAAAACTGTAATTGCCTTTTCATTTGCTTTGATACTTAAAGCAGATTTACGAGCCAAACGCTTTACGTTTTTGTTTAATTTGAAACCGTAGTTTCTTGGTCTTGGACCAAACATACGTCCACCACCTTTAAACACACCACTCTTAATACTACCTGCTCTAGCTGTTCCAGTTCCTTTTTGCTTCTTAATCTTACGAGTAGATCCAGTAATCTCACCTCTCTCCTTAGATTTGTGAGTACCTTGTCTTTGGTTTGCTAAATATTGTTTAACATCCAAATACACCGCATGATTATTAGGCTCAATAGCAAACACATCTTTAGAAAGGTCTGCCTTTCTACCAGTGTCTTTTCCGTTTATATCTAAAACTGCTACTTTCATTACTTCTGAATTGTTACATAAGCGTTTTTGTGTCCAGGTACACAACCCTTAACAACAAGCAAGTTCTTTTCAGGAACTACTTTTAAAACTCTTAAATTTTGAACTTTCACTTTTTCACCACCCATTCTTCCGGCCATTTTCATGCCTTTGAATACACGTGCAGGATAAGATGCAGCTCCAATAGAACCTGGTGCTCTTAAACGGTTATGCTGACCGTGAGTAGCTTGACCTACACCACCGAAACCGTGACGTTTTACAACACCTTGAAATCCTTTTCCTTTTGATGTTCCAGAGATATCCACGAACTCACCTTCTACAAAGTGTTCTACAGTGATTGCATCTCCTAATTTGTACTCCTCCTCAAAACCTTTGAATTCAACGACTTTGCGTTTTACAGAAGTACCCGCTTTTTTAGCATGACCTAAGTCTGCTTTAGTAGCGCTTTTTTCTGTCGCGTCATCGAAACCTAATTGAACAGCTTCATAGCCGTCAACCTCTTCAGTTCTGACTTGGGTAACGATACATGGTCCAGCTTCGATTACTGTACAAGGAATATTCTTCCCGTTTTCATCAAAGATGCTGGTCATACCGATTTTTTTTCCAATTAACCCAGACATTTTGTTATTTATTAATTATTAATATTTCGTTGAACTTATATTCAACGCTCTTTTAAAAAATTTCAGGGACAAAATACCTTTCGTCCCTGAAATGTATTTATCCGTTTTTCCCGCGACCGCATCGGTGGGACATGTCTTTCGGCATAAAACCGAAACTATACTTATACCTTTATCTCTACTTCAACACCACTTGGTAATTCAAGCTTCATCAAAGCATCAATTGTTTTTGATGAAGAAGAGTAAATATCCAATAATCTTTTATAAGAAGATAATTGAAACTGCTCTCTTGACTTCTTGTTTACGTGCGGAGAACGTAATACAGTGAAAATTTTCTTGTGCGTTGGCAATGGAATTGGTCCAGTTACTACAGCTCCAGTGCTTTTTACTGTTTTTACAATCTTATCAGCAGATTTATCTACTAAATTGTGATCGTAAGACTTAAGTTTTATTCTGATTTTTTGACTCATTTTCTTAAATTTTAAGCTTCAACGCCTTTTGCTGCTTTAATTACTTCTTCAGAAATATTTGAAGGAGTTTCAGCATAGTGTGAAAATTCCATTGTTGATGTCGCACGACCTGATGATAAGGTTCTTAATGTAGTTACATAACCGAACATTTCAGATAATGGTACAGTTGCTTTTACAGTTTTTGCACCAGCTCTATCACCCATATCACTTACTTGACCTCTTCTTCTATTCAAATCACCTACAATGTCACCCATGTTTTCTTCAGGAGTAATTACCTCAAGCTTCATGATTGGTTCCATGATTACAGCCTTTGCAGCTTTTGCAGCAGCTTTAAATCCTAATTTTGCAGCTAATTCGAATGATAATTGGTCAGAATCCACATCATGGTAAGAACCATCAGTTAATGTTACTTTCATAGCATCAACTTCATATCCAGCTAATGGTCCATTTACCATTGCCATTTTGAATCCTTTTTCAACAGACGGCACAAATTCTTTAGGAACATTACCACCTTTAATTTCAGAAACAAATTCCAAACCTTGAGCTCCTTCTTCAGCAGGCTCTAATGTAAATACAATGTCTGCGAATTTACCACGTCCACCAGATTGTTTCTTGTAAACCTCTCTATGTTCAGCACGTTGCGTAATCGCTTCTTTGTACTCCACTTGAGGCTGTCCTTGGTTTACTTCAACCTTGAACTCACGCTTCAAGCGGTCAACAATAATATCTAAGTGAAGCTCTCCCATTCCAGAAATAATCGTCTGTCCTGAGGCTTCATCAGTTCTAGCTGTAAATGTTGGATCTTCTTCAGATAATTTAGCTAAAGCCATACCTAATTTATCAACATCTGCTTTAGTTTTAGGCTCAACAGCAATACCGATTACTGGATCTGGGAAATCCATAGATTCCAATACAATAGGATTTTTTTCATCAGACATGGTATCACCAGTCTTGATATCTTTAAAACCTACTGCAGCCCCTATATCTCCAGCTTCTATATATTCTATTGCATTTTGCTTATTAGAGTGCATTTGGTAAATACGAGAAATACGCTCTTTTTTACCTGAACGGTTGTTCAAAATGTAAGAACCAGCATCTAAACGACCTGAATACGCTCTAAAGAATGCCAAACGACCTACGAAAGGATCGGTAGCAATTTTAAATGCTAAAGCCGAAAATGGTTCTTTAGCATCTGGTTTACGTACAGCTTCTTCACCAGTGTTTGGATCTGTACCTACAATATTATCTCTGTCTAATGGAGAAGGTAAGTAACGACAAACAGCATCTAATAAAAACTGTACACCTTTATTTTTGAATGAAGAACCACAAATCATAGGAATGATTGCCATATCCATTACAGCAGCTCTCAATGCAGCGTGCACTTCATCTTCTGTAATAGAATCTTCATCTTCCATGAATTTCTCTAAAAGATTTTCATCATAAGTAGCAACCTCTTCAATTAAGTTTGCTCTTAACTCAGCAGCTTCTGCCTTTAATTCTTCAGGAATATCAATAACATCAAAAGTTGCCCCTTGAGTTTCATCGTGCCATACAATCGCACGGTTTTTCACTAAATCTACGATACCTTTAAAGTCTGCCTCATCACCGATATTCATAACGATTGGCACTGCGTTTGACTTCAACATATCTTTTACCTGCTGGCAAACAGCCATAAAGTTAGATCCTTGACGGTCCATTTTATTAACGAATCCAATTCTAGGAACTTTATAGTTATCAGCAAGTCTCCAGTTAGTTTCAGATTGAGGCTCAACGCCATCAACCGCGCTAAATAAGAATACTAAACCATCAAGTACACGTAAAGAACGGTTTACTTCAACCGTAAAATCTACGTGACCTGGAGTATCAATTATATTAAAGTGGTAACCTTTAGCATCAGCAGTTGGTTGACCATTTTCAGTCGGGAATTGCCATGTACAAGTTGTTGCTGCAGAAGTAATTGTAATACCTCTCTCCTGCTCTTGCTCCATCCAGTCCATAGTTGCAGCACCATCATGCACCTCACCTATTTTATGGGAAACACCTGTATAATAAAGGATACGCTCTGTAGTCGTAGTTTTTCCTGCATCAATATGAGCAGCAATACCTATATTTCTTGTAAATTTTAAATCTCTTGCCATTTCTTAAAATCTAAAGTGAGAGAATGCTTTATTTGCTTCTGCCATTTTATGTGTATCAACTCTTTTCTTAACCGCCGCACCTTCTTCTTTAGCTGCTGCTAAAATTTCAGCCGCTAAACGTTGCGCCATTGATTTTTCGTTACGCTTTCTTGCATAACCAATTAACCACTTCATGGCAGTTGATATCTTTCTATCTGGACGAATTTGCATTGGAATTTGAAACGTTGCACCACCAACACGACGGCTACGTACTTC
Organism: Jejuia sp.; assembly: GCA_049889775.1. GTDB lineage: Bacteria > Bacteroidota > Bacteroidia > Flavobacteriales > Flavobacteriaceae > Jejuia. The sequence continues at coordinate 101,291 of JBMHCT010000005.1, read as the reverse complement.
TACGTGAGGCATCACATTACCCAGGGCATCTTTCCAAATTTCTAAAGCCGATTTTTCGTCGTCAGTTTTCTTTGAATCTACAATATCAATAGCATCATAGAATACTTTGAACGCCACAGACTTCTTACCATCCCACATCATGTTATTCACAAAACGTGTTACCAACTGATCGTTAAATCTTGGATCTGGTAAAAGTGGTCTTTTTTTCGCTGCTCTTTTTCTCATGTCTTCTTCTTAAAGTTTAATTACTTCTTAGGGCGTTTAGCACCGTACTTAGATCTACGTTGGGTTCTTCCAGCAACACCTGCTGTATCCAAAGCCCCACGAACAACGTGATATCTAACACCTGGTAAATCTTTTACCCTTCCACCTCTAACCAATACTATCGAGTGCTCTTGTAAATTATGTCCTTCACCACCGATGTATGCATTCACCTCGTTTCCGTTAGTTAAACGTACCCTTGCTACCTTACGCATTGCTGAGTTGGGTTTTTTAGGAGTAGTTGTGTAAACACGAGTACATACACCACGTCTTTGCGGACAAGAATCCAAAGCAGCCGATTTACTCTTCTTGGTTATTTTGGCTCTTCCTTTTCTTACTAATTGTGAAATTGTTGGCATATATTTTCTATAAAATTTTACTAACCTCTTCTTAGAGGCGTGCAAAGGTAGAAATTAAAATTAATTATTCAAACCCTAATTCATTAATTTTCAATGGAATTTGAAATTAAGTTTTCTATACATATTAAAAGTGTTTGTTTTCCGTTAGTTTAGCACCTAAAAAGACCGAAGTTTGAAGACGGAAGACAGAAGAAAACTAAGCATCCTACAATTCTGTAATTGTTTTTCGAATGTGAAAAAACTATACTACTTTGTCCTTATTATTTATTTATTTTTTCCTTCGGAAGGAGTTAGCCAAAACTTGCAGTTAAAAATTTCAGGGGAAAATGATTCTGAAACAGTGAGTATTGATTCGATTGGATATCTAAAAAGGCACGAAAATTTCCTATCAATTAAATCAGAAATAGATTCGCTAAGATACAGACTTAACACCATAGGTTATGTTGAAAATCGATTGGTTCATATTCAGAAGAATAACGATTCTATTTTTGATGCAAAAATTCATTTAAAACAAAAATTCAACACCGTATATATATACTACAATTCTGAAACTTTAAATGTAGACCTATTAAACTCTATTTCAGAAGAAATTACAGAGAGTTATTTTACTGTTAATATTAACTCCGTTGAAGCTGCTCTTAATTATTTAAATTCAGATATTGCCAACCAAGGTTTTCCTTTTTCAAAATTGAAACTTTCGAATATTAAAAAGAAGGATGACCGTAATCTAAAAGCTAACCTGATAGTTGAAACAAAAGCACGCAAGAGAACGATTAATGATATCAAAATCGTAGGTTACGATAAATTCCCAAAATCATTTTTAAAACATTATCTAAAATTAAAACCCGCTCAAGTTTTTGATTTGGAGACGATTGAAAAAAAAACAGAGCAGTTAAAAAATTTACGATTTGCTAATCAAGTAAAAGCACCCGAAGTGTTGTTTGAAGAAGATTCTACGTCCTTATATATATATGTTGAAAAATCCAAAAGCAACACCTTTGATGGTTTTTTGGGTTTTGGTACCAATGACGAAACTAACCGTTTAGAATTTGATGGTTTCTTAAATCTAAGATTGACCAATAATTTAAACTTTGGCGAAACATTTAGTTTACTCTACAAAAGCGACGAAATAGACCAAGACACCTTTGACGTGAGATTAGAACTACCCTATTTATTGAATTCCCCTATCGGAGTAGATTTAAATTTGAGAATATTTAGAAAAGACAGTTCCTTCACTACGATTGACCAAAAGGCGCGAATCAATTATCAAGTTAATACTCTACATAGAGTGTCAGCAGGAATATCAAGTATTGAATCCAATAATTTACGGTCTGATATATCTACAGTTTCTTTTCAGGATTATAATTCCAGTTATTTCACAGTGTCATATGAATATTTGAAACCTCAGTTTTATGATATACTGTTTCCAATTAAATCAAATTTCTTTGTAGAAACCAATTTTGGTAATAGAACTTCTCAAAACGTAAAAACACAACAATCCCTAATTACGTTAAAAGCGTTTAACAACTTCGAATTGAACAGAAAAAATAGTATCTATTTAAAAGTAGACGCTGGCAACCTAATTTCAGATAATTATTTTGAAAATGAATTACTCCGATTTGGCGGCATAAATTCTATTAGAGGTTTTGAGGAAAATAGTTTATTTGCGTCCCTATTTGGAGTATTAAATACAGAGTACAGATACCGTTTAAGCACCTCCATTTACATACACTCTATTGCAGATTTTGCCTATTTTGAAAATAAGCCTTCCAATCTAAAAGAGAAACTCTTCGGGTTTGGTTTCGGATTTGGTATTCTAACCAATTCTGGGCTTCTAAAATTTAACTACGCTAATGGCAAAAATGAGAATCAAACTATTAAGTTATCAAATTCTAAGATTCATATTAGTTTAGTTGCAAATTTCTAGCAAAATCTAATCTTTCAATTAACTTTTAAACCTACAAAATGAATTTTAAACAAAAATTATTGCTTAATTGCTTAATTATTGTGACTTTTGGAAAAAAAGCTGGTTCTTAGATTACATTTAACAGAATAAAAACGACTATAAACAATCAAGTAAAGGTTGAGAACTAATTTAATTGTGGCATTAAACTAAGGTATACCACATTTCTAGAATTAGTTAGTATAATATTAGTTATTGATTTTTTTGATTATCTATTGTTAAAAGTTTGATTGAGCCAAGTTATCAAAATATATCTCATGAAAACAAATTCTTATTATTACTTTTTTATTCTTTTTATCTCAACCTTTCTAACCATTAAAGCACAAAATTCGGTCTGGGAAAAAATTGATAGCGAGAATAACGATAGTATTTTAAAGGAGACCAGTGAAAGTAATTCAGATATTGGTATTTTTAAATTCAATAGAAACTCATTTGACCAGATCGTATCCAATACAACTTCTAGAAAAAATGCTAAGTCTAAAAAAGGCACAATTGTTGAATTACCTGGCATTGACGGAAAGATTGAATCCTTTGAAATTTACGAAGCGCCCGTTTTTGCTCCCGAATTATCTGCGAAATATCCACAAATAAAATCTTATGTCGGTATAAGCATAGACAACCCTGGAGCACGCTTAAGAATGAGTACATCGCATAATGGCATTAAAACAATGATATCTTATTTGGATAAACCAACGATACTCATGGAGCCAGTGGATAAAAAATCAGATAAGTATTTAGTTTACAAGAAAAATACAAGAAAAAAATACACCGATAGATTCGAATGCGAAACTATAGATCATGTTACGAGAAAGTTTGGTAGTGCTCGTAAAACGAATGAAGGAGGCGCTAATAACCAAACACTTCAGAAATTTAGATTAGCTGTGTCTACAACAGGAGAGTATACTAACTATCACGGAAACGAAATAGATGCTTTAGCGGCAATTAACAATACTGTGGCCAGACTTAATGAGGTATTTGAGACAGATATGGCGATTACTTTTGAAGTTATTGCGAATACTAATTTGCTCATTTACACGAGTCCTGGATCGGATCCTTATTCTGATGGCGACAATAGAAGTAGTTGGAATAATGAACTACAAAGTACCCTAACTGCTGTTATAGGTGAGGCTAACTACGACATAGGACACTTATTTGGAGGTACTTTTGGTGGCGGAAACGCTGGCTGTATTGGTTGTGTATGCCAAAACGGATCGAAAGGAAGCGGCTACTCCACAAGTGGTGTTCCGGAAGGTGATTATTTTGATCTTGATTTAGTACCTCATGAGATTGGACATCAAATGGGAGCAAATCATACCTTCGCTTTTAGGACAGAAGGCACTGGAGTAAATTCAGAACCTGGTAGCGGTACAACAATCATGTCTTATGCTGGAGCTGGCGGAGTTCCTATTAATGATTTTGTAGCAACCAGCGCTGATAGTTATTTTCACTTCCAAAGTATAAAACAAGTCTTGGATAATGTTAGTACTAAAAGTTGCCAGACTACGGAGTCTATATCCAACAATCCTCCAATTGCCGATGCGGGTAGTGATTATCATATCCCAAAAGGAACAGCATATGTATTAACAGGAAGTGCAACGGATGCGGACGGTTCCGATTTATTAACCTATTGCTGGGAACAGTTTGATAGCGGTGAGGTGACCTATTTAAATTTTGGTCCAGATTTATTAACTGGCTCTATGAATAGATCTTTACCCCCAACTGCTGTAAACACAAGATATATACCCTCGCTAACTAATGTTCTCAATGGAGGAACAACAAGGATAAATCCGCTTTTAGGAACTGATTGGGAAACCGCATCTAACGTACCTAGAACTTTAAATTGGGCTCTTACTGTCAGAGACAGAAGTATATCTGCACCAACTGGAGCGCAAAGTAGTTATGATAGAATGCAAGTTATAGTTGAAGATGTAGAACCTTTTAAAGTGATTAATCCAATTTCATGGACTCAAGGCACAACCCAAACTATTGAGTGGAATGTTGGCCAAACCAATAATGCCACAATAAACTGTCAAAATGTAAATATTTATCTCTCGACTTCAGAAACACCCAGATTTAGAACAACTCTAGGATCCAATGTTCCTAACAATGGTTCGTTTACATTTACTGTTCCATCCGTCTCTGACACTAATTTTGCTAGAATTTTGGTAGAAGCAGCTGATAATATTTTTTATGATGTTTCCGATTTTGGATTCCAAATCTCTAACACTCCAGACTTCTTTATTGAAAATGAAACTTTAAACCCCATTGAATGTAAAGGCACCAGCGCCAGTATAACATTTGACTATTTTACGGCAAACGGATTTTCTGAAAATACCGTTTTTAGTGCGTCAGGCACACCACCAGGAGCTTCTGTAAGTTTTTCTCCGACAAACCTAAACACTTCTGGTTTAGTAACAATGACAATTGACAACTTAAGCGCAAATAGTCAAGGCAACTATTTAGTTTCTATTATTGGAACTGCAACATCCAAAACCAAAACAAGTAATATCACGTTTCCGTTTTTTAACGAACAATGTCAATCATCCGGAACAAATGCTTTCGATACAGGAATTACTTTAGTACAATTTAATACTATTGATCAATCTTCAGGCAAACCTTCTGGGTACTCTGATTACAGAAATATTTCAACAGATGTTAATAGAGATAGCTCATATGATTTAACTGTTAACCTAAATACAGTTTTTAGTAATGTAACTGTTGCAGCCAAAGCGTGGATAGACTGGAATCAAAACTGTAGTTTTAATGACCCTGGGGAAGAATATGATTTAGGAGATGCTCGGGCCACATTAAACGGAGCTGCCAGTAACTCCCCACTGAGTATTACTGTACCTTCGGATGCTAAAATAGGCACTACTGAAATGCGGATTTCAGCTAAGGACAGAGGGCAGGTAGACGGTGTTCCTACTGCTTGTGAGAATGGATTTGATGGTGAAGTGGAGGACTATACAATAAACGTTACAGCATCGCTATCTATTGAGAAATTTGGATTTAACGAATTGTCTGTTTTTCCGAATCCCAATAAAGGTACATTCAATGTTAAATTAAAAGGCTCAGCTTCCCGCAATATTTTTCTAAAAGTTTTTGATTTGGGAGGACGTGACATTTACTCTAGAACTTTTAAAAATTCAGGGGATTTGAATGAGACGATTGATTTAGCTAGTTGTGGTTCGGGTATGTATTTTCTTGAAATAAAGGACGGAGTTAAAAGTGATACAAGGAAAATTATAATCGATTAATTTTTTTATGAACTACCTCTTGGTAGAAATTGTTGTTCTAAGCAGAAAAAAGGGTGCAGCTTGAAAAGCCGCACCCTTTTTTTTTTAAACTTAATTTAAGGAAAATAAAATAATTTTTTTCTACCTTTTCCAATGAACTAGGTCCTTTCAAGACTTAGGCATTGAACTTATGCTTTTTCATCCTATTCATTACAAGTCTGCTTAAATAAATTGACAATCAATTATTCAAATTATCAAATTTCAATATCCAAATCAGTTTAGTTGCAGATTTTCATTAAAAAATTATGATTTTGATAATATTTAAACCAAAAGGGCAAATTTTAACCATAAATTATTGTTTAATTAACTTTTTATTATGATTTTTGACGTTGACTAATTCAAATAATTATAAAATGAAAACAAAGTTTAGTGGGTTTTTAACGCTATTACTGGCGTTTGTAGTGCATATTTCTTTTGCACAAGAAAAGACAATTTCGGGTACGGTTTCTGATCAGACAGGATTACCTCTTCCAGGAACTACTGTCTTAGTTAAAGGTACAACTAATGGTACTTCAACAGATTTTGATGGAAAGTATTCAATTAAAGCGAGTCAAGGATCTATTCTTGTATTTAGTTTTGTTGGATATACAACCAAGCAAGTTACTGTTGGCACTTCTAGTACTATAAATATGACAATGTCTGAAGACGCAGCTGCATTAGATGAAGTTGTTGTTGTTGCATATGGTACAACAACAAAAGAGGCGTTTACAGGTTCTGCCGCTGTGGTACAGTCAGAAAGCTTGGAGCTGAGACCTTTGACGTCACCACTACAAGCAATAGAAGGTAATGTTGCTGGTGTACAATTTCTTTCTGCTTCGGGACAACCAGGTTCTCAACCAGGAATTGTGATTAGAGGTGTTGGAACGTTAAATGGTAGTACCGCTCCCCTAGTTATTGTAGACGGTATTGACTTTCAAGGTGGCCTCAATACAATTAACCAGGACGATATTGAATCGTTAACAGTTTTAAAGGATGCCGCTTCGACATCTCTTTATGGTTCTCGTGCTGCGAATGGTGTGATTATTATAACAACTAAAAAAGGGAAACGCGGTACTGGTGTAACAGTTAATGCAACAAGCCAATTTGGTGTCATGTCTAGGGCTATTGATATTTATGATGCAACAAGTCCAGAGCAATATTACGAGGCTATGTGGCAAGCTTACAAAAATTCAGCAGCAGGTCAGGCAGCTGCAGATCCTGCGGCAGACGCTAGTGCAAGTATTTTTGGTCTTTTAGGTAGAAATCCTTTTGACGTTGCTAATGATCAAATTGTTGGAGTTGATGGAAGAATTAACCCTAATGCCAATTTAATTGCAGAAGATTTAGATTGGTTTGATGCATTAGAAAGAACTGGAACAAGACAAAACCACTCTATTAATGTAGCTGGTGGTGGAGAAAACAGCAATGTGTTTTTATCTATTGCTAACTTGCATGAGAGAGGTTATGTTATTGAAAGTGACTATAAAAGAACAACTGGGCGTATTAATGCTAATCTAAGTGCTACAGACTGGTTAGATTTTGGTGGTAGTATTTATTTTACAGATGAAAGTACTACGGGAGCACCATTGAGAGGAACTTTTGCAGGAAACCCTTTTGCTTTTGCTAAAGATATGGGGGCTATTTATTCTCCCTTCCTTTTAGATCCTAATACAGGTAGAATCATTCGTGATGAGTCTGGAAATGCCCTTTGGGATAGAGGGGAAGGTAATCCAGCTCTTGGTATACAATCAAGGCCTACATTAATTGGTCGTAATGCGATTGAAGAAGCTATTTTGAATAATGAGTTGACTATAAGAAACAACTATGGTTACAGATTTAATACTGATATTAAAATCGTAGATGGTCTTAAGGTGACTTTAGCTTATGGTAAAGATCTTCAAAACAGCGATAATCAAAGTTATGAAAATCCAATAGTAGGAGATGGTGATCCAAATGGTAGATTCGATCAAACTAAATTCACTAGAACAGTGGAAAACTTCAATCAATTGATAAATTATACGAAGTCTTTCGGAAATCATAATCTAGATGTAACTTTAGGACATGAGAGTTTTAATAGATCTTTTCAAAGTCAAAGAACATTTAAAGAAACTGAGACTGCTTCAGGAATTTATCAACTAGATAACTTCTCAATAATTCTAGCTGGTGATGGAAGTAGAACGGATTATCGACTAGAAGGTTACTTTGCACGTCTTAACTATAACTTCAATGATAAGTACTATATAAGTGCTTCCGCAAGACGAGATGGCTCTTCTGTTTTTACTAATAACAAGTGGGGAACCTTTTATTCATTTGGTGGTTCTTGGAGAATAGATCAAGAGGACTTTATGAATAATGTTTCTTTTATTAATAATCTAAAGTTAAGAGGTTCTTACGGTGAAGTAGGAAATGATAACTTACTTAACTCTGCAGGAGGACGAAATTTCTACATCTCTCAAGGGTTATTTGGTATTTTACCGAATGCTGGAACTCCTGGTATATTTTGGCAATTTACGGGTAATGCCGATTTAAGATGGGAAAATTCTCAAAGCTGGGATATTGCCCTAGAATTTGGTTTATTTAATAATCGCATTTCCGGTTCCGTAGAGTATTATAAAAGAACTACTACTGATCTTTTATATAACGTTCCTATTCCTGGTTCAGAGGGTCAAATTGAAGCACCAAATAATATTGGTGATATGTTTAACTCTGGTATAGAAATTACACTAAATAATCGAATCATCGATTCTAAAGATTTCTCTTGGGATTTAGCTTTACAAGCTTCAACATTGAAGAATGAAATCACCTCCATTCCAGATCCATTCATCAATGGTTCTAAAAGATGGGCAGAAGGTCGTTCAAGATATGACTTCTTTATTTACGATTATGCAGGTGTAGATCCTAGTAATGGTGATGCTCTTTATTATATGTATGAAGAGGATGATGATGGAAATGTAGGGATTCCTGTTTTGGATGAGAACGGAGCTCATATGACTACTAACGACTGGCAAGAAGCTGAAAGAACCTATGTTGACGAAAACACAGTTCCTGATTTAATCGGTTCTATTAATAATAGTTTCTCTTACAAAAACTTTGATCTTAATTTCTTATTGACCTATCAAATAGGTGGACAGTTATTAGACTATGGTTATGCAGATATGATGCATGCGGGCACTTATGGTGCCTCTTTACATCCAGATATTATGAATGCATGGAAAGAACCTGGAGATATTACTAACGTACCTCGTTTAGAAAACGGAGATGTAAATCTATCTCCAAGGTTGTCTTCAAGATGGTTAACTCCTTCAGACTTTTTGGCAATAAGAAATATAAACCTAGCATACAATTTAAGTAGTAAGGTAACAGAAAAGATTGGTGTTAACAGATTTAGACTCTTCGTATCTGGCGAAAATCTTTTCATCTGGTCTAAAAGAAAAGGCTTAGATCCACAATTTAACCTTGCTGGAACACCTTCTGGAAATGATTATGCTCCAAATAGAGTAATATCAGTTGGTGTTAATGTTGGATTTTAAAAAATATGAAAAATGGAAAATAAAATTTTAAACAAAATGACACGAAAATTTCAATTGCTATTGCTGACGATGTCTTTAATAGTGATACAAGGATGTTCTGAAAACTTCTTAGAGACTGTACCCACAGATGCAATCTCTGATGGCGCAGCATACTCAAATCTAGACAACATTGCCTTAGTTTTAAATGGATTGCATAGACAAATCTATTCATCTGAATTAGAAGGTGGTTCTGGAAGTAGAAACGGTGAAAGTTTCTTTATGCCTGCCTTAGACTTTATGGCTGGTGAGGTGATACATACGGGGCCTGGTTTTGGATGGCAAAAGTCTGAAGCCCGTTGGTTAACCCATACCAATGCTAACTTTACAACCACATTTAACTTTTGGTTTCAGCGGTACCATTTTATTCAATCTTCAAATGCAATCATTAGTAGTATTGAAGGTAACCCTGACTTTCCAGAAACTACACAACGTGATGATTTATTAGGACAAGCTTACGCTTATCGTGCTTGGTCTTACTGGAGATTAGTTTCAACTTACGCAAAAGGCTATATCATTGGAAATCCGTCTACCGATCCAGGTGTCCCTCTAATTTTGAGTCAAGGTGCTCCTTTTGAAGGTGCTCCTAGAGCCACTGTTGAGGAAGTGTACGACCAAATAGAAACTGACATTAATACTGCTATTTCCTTGTTACAAAATGTACCTACGCCATCAGGAGTAGAGGCAAAGTCTAATATTACAGAAAACGTTGCTCAAGGAATCAAAGCGCGTGTAGCGTTATCAAAAGGAGATTGGTCGACTGCAGCGAGTGCGGCAGCGGCGGCAAAAGATGGTTTCCCATTGTTTACCGAAGAGGAATGGCATGCAGGATTTAATTCTGTAAGTCTACCAGAGGTAATGTGGGCTAGTAGAATTATAGACACAGAATCGAATTTCTTTGCTTCATACTTTTACTATATTTCCTTTATGTTTAATGGTGGTGAATGTAGAGGTAATAATAAAATTATGAACATACAATTGTATAATTCTATCCCTGCTACGGATCATAGACGTAAAGCTTGGTTACCAGATGCGCCTAATACAAACTCTGCAGCCTACAATGGAGAAGGTGGAAGTGCTGCAGCAGATCCAAATTATGATGATGAGGCTACATTCCAAGCTGCAAAAGCTGCAATTATTGCAGAATACGGTGCAACTTCAAGACACAACACACACCCTTACATGAATGTTAAATTTAAGCAGTCTAGACCTGGTACAAACAATCCAGATGATGTAATTTATATGAGAACTGCAGAAATGTATCTAATTGAAGCAGAAGCTAAAGCAATGATGAACGATATACCAGGAGCACAAGACGTTTTAGGAGAATTCGCTATTACTAGAGACCCTGCTTTTGATAAAACGGCATTTACTACTAGAGAGCAACTTATGGATCAAATAAAGTTCCAAAGAAGAGTTGAACTTTGGGGAGAAGGCTTTGGTTTTCACGATAAAATTAGATGGGATGAAGGGATAGACCTTACCGATAGTGGTGCTTCGTTAAGTATCTATAATGATGGCTTTATACAAGCAAGACCTTCAGTGAACGATGCTTGGATTTGGAAAATTCCTCAACAAGAAATTGATTCAAACCCATTCTTAACAGAAGCGGATCAAAACTAAACAGGTATCACTAAAAACCTTTAATAATGAAAAAAATATTAAATTTATTTATAATCATATTTTCGCTAGTTTTATTTCAAAACTGTGAAGAAGATCAATTTGAATCTACCCTTAGTTATGTAACATTTGGAGACCCTATCTACTCAACGGGAGTAGATGTTGGGGGAAGTACAACCATTGATGTTATTGTTTATACAAATACAAATGTAGGTTCTGACACAAGCTTCAATATAGCTGTTGACGAAAGTTCAAATGCTGCAAGTGGATCATATACAGTTCCTTCTTCAGTTACGATTCCTGGAGGATCTAACAAAGGCACCTTAACTATAGGTTTATCAGACGTAAATCTTGGAATAGGTATTAATCAGCTTGTTCTTAATTTTAGTGGTCTTGATGCTACCTATTCCTCAGGAGCTTCCACTACAGTTGAATATATACAAAATTGTAATGAAGTGACTGCTACTTTAGACTTTGCTTTTGATGGATATGCAAGTGAAGTTGGGTGGAGTGTTCAAGATGAATTAGGTGGTACTGTAGCTTCCGGAGGCGGTTATGCGGACGGACAAGCTTCAGCAAGTGAAAGCATTATTTTATGTATAGGTAGAAATTACACATTAAATATAACTGATGCTTTTGGAGACGGCTTAAGTTTCCCAAGTGATGGAACATATACTTTGACTATTGGAGGTGTTGTAAAAGCTACAGGTGGCGGTGATTACGGTGATGGAGAATCAACCGACTTTGATACTAATTAATATTTAGTACATATAAATTTGTAAAAGAGACTGATATTTTCAGTCTCTTTTTTTATGTTTACGCTATGCAAAATCAAACACAAATTTTCGGCATTAGAGCTATTATAGAAGCCATCAATTCAAATGAAACTTTGGATAAGGTGTTTTTACAAAAAGGACTTAAGGGTGAGCTGTTTTCTGAGTTAGAAAATTTATTGAGAGAGCATGCTATTAATACATCTTATGTGCCTGTTGAGAAACTTAATAGACTTACTAATAAGAACCACCAAGGGGCTGTGGCGCAAATATCTCCTATTTCGTTTTACGACCTAGAAGAATTGGTGATTAGCACTATGGAATCTGGAAAAGCACCTTTATTTTTACTTTTGGATCAGTTAAGTGATGTTCGGAATTTTGGAGCCATTATCAGAACTGCTGAATGCACTGGTGTTAACGGAATTATTATTCAGAAAAAGGGTGGCGCTCCTGTAAATGGAGATACCATAAAAACAAGTGCTGGTGCTGTTTTTAAAATTCCTATTTGTAAGGTAGATCATATTAAAGATGCCGTTTTTTACATGCAAGCTTCAGGTATTAAGGTGATTGCTGCTACTGAAAAAACAGAAAACTTACTTTATGATGTTTCGTTTAGGGAACCTTGCGCTATTATTATGGGCTCTGAAGGTAGAGGTATAAATCCTTCTACACTTAAAGTCGTTAATGAAAAAGCTAAACTTCCACTTTTAGGAGCGATAGAATCTTTGAACGTCTCGGTAGCTTGCGGTGCGTTTCTTTATGAGGTACTTCGCCAACGTTTATAATTATTCTTCGTTCTTTTTGAATGTATAAGTTATGAATGGACGATTCTCATCTGCCTCCTCCTCTGGTTTAGATTCTATAAAGTTGCCATTTTCATCAAAATGTTTTAAAAAAGGATCGTCTGTTTCGTTGTAATTTTCGTGTTCCCAAATATATTTTTTAGGTTTCGCTATTTGTTTTCTAAAAATTAATGCAAAAATAAATCCTATAAGTAATCCTGAAAGATGCCCTTCCCAAGAAATCTTGTCTTCAATCGGGAACGCATACCAGATCATACTGCCGTAAAGGAAAATAATTAAAAGAGATAATGCGATAAGCCTAAAGTGTTTTGCAAATGCCCCTTTAAAAAAAGTAAAACTCACCAAAACATAAATTAAACCACTGGCGCCAATATGATAGGATGTTCTACCAATACACCAAGTGAGAAATCCTGAAAACAGTATACCATACAATATAACTCTCCAGGCAATGGGTTTGTAGAAATAAAACAATGCCATGGACAACATGAATAAAGGTATGGTGTTGTGATAGAGATGCTGAATGTCGCCATGTATAAACGGGCTGAGAAATACACCTTTTAGACCTGAAAATGTTTGAGGCAGTATTCCGAATTTTGAAAATTTATACTCAAATCGCACTTCGAACCAAAACACCAGCCAAATGATTAATACAAAACAAACAGGGTATAGGATAACACCACTAGAAAATTCGAATTGTTTATTAGCTTTCATCGTATTAAAGATAGCAAATAGTTATCCACATTTGATTTGGGTGCTAAAATGGCAGGTAGGTTGCGTGAGGGATTGCAACGGCATCCTTTTGTGAGGTACGAGCAAAAGATATAGTGTAAAGCCCGACCCGAAGAATTTATTTCGAGGGACACGCCCAAAACCTAAATAAATTGATTTAATTTTACAAGTATGAACACCAATGCACCGTTAGCAGAACGATTGCGCCCGAAGCGTTTGGAAGACTATGTGAGCCAAGACCACCTAGTTGGAGCGCAAGGTGCTTTAACCAAGCAATTGCAGCATGGTTTAATTGCTTCGATGATTTTTTGGGGGCCACCTGGAACTGGAAAAACAACATTGGCAAATATTATTGCCAATACATCGGGCAGACCTTTTTACACCTTAAGTGCTATAAATGCTGGCGTAAAGGATATTAGGGAGGTGATTGAAAAGGCGAAACAAAGTGGTGGTTTGTTTACTACTAAAAACCCCATTTTATTTATTGATGAGATACATAGATTTAGTAAGTCGCAGCAAGATTCGTTGTTACAAGCGGTTGAAAAGGGCTGGATTACCTTAATTGGTGCTACCACAGAAAACCCGAGTTTTGAGGTGATTTCTGCACTTTTGTCGCGCTGCCAAGTTTATATTTTGAATGCTTTTTCTAAAAGTGATTTGGAAACGTTATTAAATAGGGCCATTACCATTGACGAGCTACTTTTGAAAAAGAAAATTAGTTTGAAAGAAACCGATATGTTAATTAGACTATCTGGTGGCGATGCTAGAAAACTATTGAATCTTTTCGAGCTGATTGTAAATTCTAGTGATGACACTTCAATAGAAATTACCAACGATTTGGTTCTGGAAAAAGTACAAAATAACACTGTTAGATACGACAAAACAGGCGAACAGCATTATGATATTATTTCGGCCTTTATAAAATCCATAAGGGGTAGCGATCCTAATGCCGCAGTATATTGGTTAGCGCGCATGATAGAAGGTGGCGAAGATGTGAAATTTATAGCGAGACGTTTACTAATTTTGGCAAGCGAAGATATTGGTAATGCTAACCCCACGGCTTTGGTAATTGCGAATAATACCTTTCAAGCAGTAGCTACTATTGGGCACCCAGAATCTAGGATTATTTTAAGTCAGTGTGCTACATATTTAGCCTGTTCGCCTAAAAGTAATGCAGCGTACACCGCCATAAATGACGCGCAAAAATTAGTTAAAGAGACGGGAGATTTATCGGTTCCTTTGGAAATTAGAAATGCGCCTACTAAACTAATGAAGGAACTTGGCTATGGTGATAATTATAAATATGCGCATAACTATGAGCAAAATTTTGCTAATCAAGAATTTCTTCCTGAAGAAATAAAAGCTACCAAACTGTATGATCCTGGTAACAACGCTAGGGAAAATGCACAACGAGAATTCTTAAAAAAACGTTGGAAAGATAAGTATGGTTACTAAAATAGATCTAGAATTTTAAATTGAGTTTTTGAGGGGCTTCAGAATTACTGGAATAAAACCAATCTCCATCTTTTTTGAAAACTATAGCGTTTTTATCCTTAACTATAAACACATCTTCAAGAGAAGAAGCCATCAAAATCATAACTATTTTAGGGGTACTATCCACTACTTGAAAGCCATCATTAATTGCTTGAGCATAAAGTATATTACTTGCGTTTGCATTGGTTTTTTGCGCCGGCTTTGGCAGCTCAATTGCCTCCGATTTCTTCTCCATTGACTTTTTTTCAGCAGTCTTTAGTTCTTGAAACTCTTGTTCCTTATTTTCCTTAACTTCTTTAAGTGCTTTGATTTCTTTTTTAAGTTGCTCTATTTCTTCAGTTTTATCTTTTTGTTCCATTTTCGGCTTACTACTTTCTGCTATAGAAGGCGCGTAGCTGTAGTTTAACATTTCAAAAGATTTAAAGGCTTCTCTGATTGCTTTATTGTACGCCACATAATATTCCTTTTCTCTACTCTCACCTATCTGCGAGGTATATATAACCGTACCGCCACAATCTTTTAAAACAACTTTCAATTTTGTTTTAAACATACCTGGTTCTTTCACAACATTGGATTGTAATCCTAAACAGCCATTGTTGGTAAGGTCACTCGGATAATCTTTACCCTCTATTAAAGCGGTGAAACCGTATTTATTAAACAAAAATTGTGATAACTTATTAAGGTTATATGCATTTTCTTCCTTTTGAAATTCAAATTTATTTGGTACAATTACGTATTTGTAATTATTAAGTTCATTTTGCGCCAACACACCAGCAGCATATGCCACCAGAGTTAATGTGAAAAGAAATTTAGTCTTCATTATTTCTAAAGATATAATTTAGTCCGAATTGTAAAGATACACTTTGGGCATCATATACATTTTGATATTGCAATAAATTATCCGCGAGCGCATATATATTCAAGCCCCAAATATTAGCAGAAAAGCCAAAACCTATATTATTGATGGAATAAGAGTCTATCGTGTAAGCAACTTTAGCACTAAAACCATTAAATAGACGTCTGTAATAATAACCCGTTAGCGCGAGCTGCGGCGCTTTTGGGCGTTGTATTGCAAATAACTGTGCTCCAACACGGTTTAAATAAGGTCCCTCTTCAGGAATGCAATTACATTCTTCTATTTTTTTCTTACCAAATGCATAATTTAAAGATGCATTTAACTTAACGGGGCGCCAAACTGTATATTTTGTAGTGGTTTCATCTACATTAAAAAGATCTTCAAAATCATCTTCAATCTCACTCCAAAATTCATCTGCTGTTTGTCCACTTGTGGAAGCTGGAAAAAGAGGATCGATACCTTCAAAAAATAAATCTCCTTTTACTTCGTAGTTTTCAATATCTTTTGAATGCCTAATGAATCCAATATCAATCAAACTAGCATCAAAATACAACTGGTCTGTCATTTGATAAGTAAACCCCAGATCCAAACCTAAACCTAAATTTCCTCCAAATAGGATACGTCTGCGTAACGTTTTTATATCATCCTCTGCATCAGAATTATCATCATTAACTAAACTTGCAATACCTGAGGTTCTAGCTGCTAAATTTAAATTAAAAATATGTTGATAGATATTATTTTCGCCTGTTTGAGTTACAAATCTCCCTTGATTATTTGTTGAATTAATATTAGCAATACTTGAATATATTTTTCCTCTAACACCATACGTCCATTTTTCATTCACCCTTTTATTATATCCGATGTGAAATACGGAAAGCATGTCCGCATTAAGATTTAGATCGCTTAAATCGAAAACTCTTCCAATATTGGTTTGATTACCTTCCAAAGCCAAAACAGCATAATCTTTGGGAAAATAATTGATAAAATCAAATTCTTGATATAACCCAAAACTGATGTATTCATTTTTATCAAAAGAAGAACCAAAGGCAAAACCTCCACTAAAAATCTCCAATTGCTGCGTAACTGTTGTAAAGTCGTTAGGCTGCAATCTAGCTACGGATTCTCTTAGTTTAAGATTAAAGTCTCTTCCATCCTCAGCAAATAAGTCATATACCGAAATACCTGATGACCCAGCATTAACATGAATGTGCGACAATAAGGGAATTCCAAAATAGCCTTTATTATTTATTCTAGCTCCAGGGTTTTGCAGTATGGATTGGGGTATTTCTTCAAAGCCGTAAAGCAATTGCTTATTCTGTGAAAACCCGTAAAATACTGTAAAGTATACAGAAAATATGAGTGCTCTTAACATTATAGATCAACATTTAAATAAAACACTCCTTTTGATTTCAATTCTATTGCTCCTGGTGAATCTGGTGTAATAGCCTCTCCAGGAAGCATGGTCAATGTAAAAACCAAAAATTCAGATTGCTTGATATTGGCTAAAGATGCTCCTTCAAATGTTTCTGTATGGATGCTTTCAACTACCTCATTATTTGTTGCTGCTGGGGCATCTGCAGTAAATGTTTCTAAAAGATTACTATTTCCGTCAAGAAAATCTACTTGCAGGCTATAAGGGCGATTTATTGAGTTTTTCGTTTCAAAAACAAATTCTACTTTAATTAAATTATCTTGAATAAAACTTCCTCCAAAAATATCTATTTCGGTAAAATCGCTAGCTGTATTCACTTGACTTCCGCCAACGAAAAAGTCTCCAGCATTTGCTTTATAAAAAATAATGCTAGATTCTATTACGGGTTCAAGCACCAAATTCTCTGCCTGCTCAAAATCTACAGATTCTGTGCAACCCAACCCTAAAACTATAAGCAAATGAAGGGTTATACATTTAATAAAATTGAATTTCATAGGTATAAAACGAATTAGATATGGGGGTTATTGTTTTAAAGCATTTCAATAAGCTGTGATAACTTAGAGATTTCTTTTATGTTTTTATTATGCTTTATAGATTCAGGGTTAAAGTAAATAGCATCCATACCGATATTTAAGGCACCTTCAACATCCGCTTCCAAGCTATCTCCAATCATCATACTTTGCTCTGGCCTTACTTCGGCTAATTCAAGGGCGAAATTGAATATTTTTGGATTTGGTTTTTTCACACCTGCAATCTCAGAGTTGGTTAAGGTCTGAAAATAATCAATAATATTGGAACCCTTCATTTTTTTATACTGCACCTCGTCAAAGCCATTGGTAATAATGTGCAATTTATATTTTGGTTTGAGTGCTTCCAAAACTTCAATTGTACCTGGAATTAAAGTATTAAATGTTGAAAGGTATCTAATATAATCATCTGATATTTTATAAATCATATCTGGGTCTAATGGAAACTCAAGCGATTTAAAAGTTTCATCTAAACGTGCAAATCTTAAATCTTCTTTTGAAATCTGTTCTTGCCTGTACAGTTTCCAATATTTAAAATTTATAGGAACGTATTTTTCCAAAAATTTCTCAATGCCTAGTTGAAGATTGTGTAACTCAAATATCTTTTCAAAAGTTGATGCAGAGTTCTTTTCAAAATCCCATAAGGTATGATCTAAATCAAAAAAAATGTCGGTAATTCCATTAGGATTTTTCATCTGCCGAGGCTAATATTAGGTTAAAAATATCTTTAAATCCATTCCACCTATCCACTTTACTAAATGTATAATTATGAAAAATAGGCGCAAACTCTCCATTTACTTGTTTTATTTCCTTTATCAGGGCGTTCAATGCTTTCTTTTTATCTAATAATGATGCATGCTTTAACAAGGCGAAATCCATTAATTGGAAAGGGCATATTTTAAGAGGTGTTTGTACTTCATAATCCAAATCATAAAATAAAAAAGGTGTACATGAACCCGCTCTAAAACCCAAGTGGTTTATATAACCCATAGTATAGTCCTCATGAATTTCCAATTGCACTAAATTTCTATATGATTCTGGTAAGTTTAATTTTGAGAAAGAAAATCTCGAAGCCATTAAGGAGGTGTTAATCACATCTTCCATTTGAAGCTTTTCTTTCTTTAAAAGTTCGGCATCCTTTACTGAGAAATATGAAGCTTTGAGACCTACTTTACAATAATCGGAAAGGTGCTTGATAAGCGATACATATTTACGTTTGTTGATATTGATACCTTTATCAAACGTGGAATAAGACCCCACAAAAAAGAAAACCAAGAATTTGTATGATGTTTGTTTTTGCTTATTTATGATATACTTAAACGTATCATAGGGATCATGTATAAATCCAAAAAGGGTCGCATAACGTGCGTATAAACTTTTGAATCTAAATCTACCAAGATCTTTTATTGTGCCGCCAATAGTGCGCATCACGCCTTTGAGTTTGTAATTATATGGCGTTGGCACATCAATTATTGGCTTTACCCTATATTGTCTTTTTGGAAATTTAAAATCTGGAAATTGTTTCTGTAGTGCGGATTTAAATTTATAAGCCCAAATATCAACTACTGGTTGATATAAAAAATCATGCTTGTATCCTAAACTTTCTGTGGCAACAAATCTACCATACTCGTCCTTACGTTGTGGTAAATATTCCTCGTAACGTGACAACATATAAAAGGATGCTGCAAAAATATCAAAAGGAATAGCTCCTTTTTCCCCATTATAGAAGAAGCATTTTGTAGTCTCCCACGCCTGAACGTTAATATCTATATCAGAGAGTCCTTGTTCGAATAAAATATCATGACTTTTTATAAAAAACTCTTTACCCAAATTCTGTTTGGTATAGGACATTTTTAAACTATTGTGCGCTATAAAGTCTTCAATTTTTGTAGTAAAATCAACTTTTATACCTAATATACGAGTACAAATATGTTTAAAAACATATTTTACTCTTGGCGATATTTTATGGGTGTAAACTAAAAGCATTGTTAAACTTCAAAGGTGTTTTACAGAAACATATCATGCTACAAAATATTATCATCTGCAAAACTGAAATAAGACTTTTCGGTAATTATCAAATGATCTAAAACTCTAATATCCAAACTTAGGGCAGCAGTTTTCAACTTTCGTGTTATTTGTTTGTCAGCTTCACTGGGTTTTAAAGTTCCTGATGGATGATTATGCGCCAAAATTAAACCTGTAGCGCCAACCTCTAAGGCCTGTTTCAACACTAAACGAACATCAACCAAAGTACCAGTAATTCCGCCCTTACTTAACTGATTTTTGTAAATAACTTTATTTGAATTATTTAAATAAATAATCCAAAATTCTTCATGTTCAATTTCCCCAATAATGGGTTGCATCAATTCAAAAACCGCTACACTTGAGGTGATTTTTTTCTTTTCCAAGGCTTCTTCTCCCCTACGTCTTCTGCCCAACTCCAAAGCTGCAGCAATAGTAATAGCCTTTGCTTCTCCAATCCCCTTAAAATCCATGAGTTGTTTAATAGAGAGTTTACCTAATTCACTCAAATTATTATTTACACTTGCCAATATGCGTTTGCATAGGGCAACTGCACTTTCTTCTCTATTACCAGAACCAATTAAAATAGCTACTAATTCGGCATCACTTAGGGCAGATTTACCCTTGAAAAGTAGTTTTTCGCGAGGTTGATCGTCTTGACTCCAATTCTTTATTGAAAATGAGCTGGGTTTTTCTTGCATTGGTTAAAGCTACATATTTTAAATATGCATTTCAAAAATTTTAGGATTGAAATAGCATTAAATTTATGCTAACTAACCAACATCTCTTTGAGATTCTGATTTTGCATAGGTTTTCAATACCTTATACAACTTAACCGGATTAAAGGGTTTACTCATAAAACCATTCATACCGTAGCGTTGGGTTTTCTCCTTTATATCGGTTTGGGCAAATGCTGTAAATGCAATAATTGGGATATTTGCCTTTGCCGTATCACCCATATTTCTAATCATTCTGGTGGCTTTATAACCATCAAGTACTGGCATTTGCAAATCCATTAGAACAACATCAAAATTAAAGTTGTCGTCTTCAAAGTACTTAAGCACCTCTTCTCCGTTTTCAGCTGTACTATAAGTTACATTCCATTTAGCAAAGAAAGGCTTTAACATAAGCACATTCATTTTATTGTCTTCGGCTACTAAAACGTTGATTTTTAAAGGCTGATATGAAGATTGCATCTTTATCATATCTGGCTTGAAAGAGCTTAATTTACTGCTAACTTCAAATACGATATTGAATGAAAAACTAGCACCTCTTCCATCTTCTTTTTCAATAACTAAATCGCTATTTTGAAGTTGAAGCAGCTTTTTACTTATTGAAAGCCCTAATCCTGCACCTTTATTTTTGGCAAAATTCTCAGTTTTGCCCTTGATAAAGTTGTCAAAAATTACATTTCGATTTTTTTGAATACTTCCCGTACCAGTATCTTTTATTTTGAATTGGAGTTTTGCTTTATTGCGCTCTATACCTAAACTATTTACTTGAAGGACAATACTTCCTTTTTCGGTAAACTTCAAGGAGTTATTTAATAAGTTATTGATAATTTGGGTGAGTTTTAAACTATCGCCAATAATATTATTTGGAATATCATGATGCCTTAAAATATTGAAGACAACTCCTTTTTTTTCTGCTCTTACGCCGAAATGGGATTTAATGTTTTCTAACAAATAATTTAAGCTGAAGTCTTTTTCTACAACTTTAACCTTGCCAGTTTCAATTTTATTAAAATCAACCAAATCATTTATCAATCCCAATAAATGTTCACCAGAATATTTAAGCGATTTTAAATTCTCTTGCTGCTCTGGAGTATGGTCTTCCATGAGCAAAATATTGGTTAAACTAGTAACGGCACTAAGTGGTGTTCTTATTTCTTGAGACATGGTTGCCAGAAAATCAGTTTTTAAGGTACTGGCCTTTTCTAGCTTTAATTGATGTTGCTTTAAATCAGAGATATTGTTAATTGTACCTACAAATCCGACAGGCAAACTACCTTTCTTGTAGACAGGCTTTATTTTTATTGCAAACCAACTCGGTTGAGAATTATTTAAGTATTTGTAAGTGATTATAGTTTGCGCATTAATCTTTCTAATTAGATCTTTCGGATTAAATTGCTCTTCAACATTTTCAAGATCCAAAAAGTCTCTATAATTTTTACCAATAGTATCTCTTACTGGTGTACCAAAGTAGGTTTCCCACACTTTGTTCAAGAACGTAAAATTACCTTTCGCATCAGTCTCGAAAGTAACACAGTCTATATTATCTATAAGATGATGTAATTCAGAGTAATTTTTTATCATTCGCTTAACGTTATAAGTTTTAGTATTCGTTTTTTAAACGCACTATACGAACGATAGTTTAAACTAGAGGGAAACATCGGTTGAGAAACAACATCGGGTAACGTTGATATACTCTGCCAATTATTGTAGGTTAAAAACGGTAGGTTCGTCTTCATAATTTAGGCATTCGTCTTGCGAATATAGCCTTTTTGTCGAAAAAATAAAACAATTCATCGATATTTATGACTTTTTTCCTATAAATGAATCAGAATTTACACTTTATCGATATTACTATTCATATGTAAAGTAATCTTAAAACCTACACAATATGTAGTCTAAAAAGTGGCTTTATACGGTGTTTGATATAACCAAAACATATTTTAACTATGATATTGTGTCTGTATCTTTTGCAAATTCCACTAATTTCTTTGAAATATTAAGAAATTGCAATAAGTACAGTTTGATAAGTAGCTTTAATCATTAATACTCCAAACTTATTTTAGACTTACTTTGGATGATTACAAATAAAGCTTAATGAGGTTTCTCAATGTAGAAAAAGAATAATCACCTTTCGATTTCAAATTCAATTTGAAACCAATAGCTAACTTAAAAAACAAATTTTATGCTAAGCTGAAGAAGATTTGTAATTGGAAAGGATGAATAATCAGATGAATTATTTAACCAACATCCTTTTGGAATTGTGATTTGCTATACGATTTAAGAACACCATATAATTCGGCGGGGTTGAACGGCTTACTCATAAATCCATTCATACCATAGCGTTTTGTTTTGGCTTTGATGTCTGTTTGAGCAAAGGCTGTTAAAGCAATTATAGGTATGTTGGCTTTAATTTCATCTTCCATGTTTCTAATAACTCTGGTTGTTTTATACCCATCTAAAACAGGCATTTGTAAGTCCATGAATATCAAATCAAAATTGAAGGTTTTGGCTTCAAAATATTCTAAAACTTCTTTTCCATTTTCGGCAACCTTGAAGTTGATATTCCATTTCTGGAAAAACTGCCTTAGTATCAAGATGTTCATTTTATTATCTTCTGCCACTAAAACATTGATATCCAAAGGCTCATAAGTAGAAGGCGCTTTAACCATATCTGGTTTAAATGAATTTAACCTATTACTTACTCGATAAGATATGTTGAATGAAAAACATGACCCTTTTCCTTCTTCACTTTGCAAATCTAAATCACTCTGTTGCAGTTGTAATAGTTTCTTACTAATTGCCAATCCAAGTCCTGTTCCCCCATATTTTATAGAAGTATCGTCATTGGCCTGCATAAAGCTCTCGAATATAGTTTCTTGTTTTTGCTTAGAAATACCAATGCCCGTATCAATCACCATAAATCGCAATCTCACTTTATTACGATCTATCCCGCAATCTTTTATATGTAGTGCAATACTACCCTTTTCTGTAAATTTAAGAGAATTGGTAAGCAGGTTTTTAAGTATTTGATTTAGTTTTAACTCATCACCAATAATATTATTAGGAACATTACCATATTTAACCACATTAAAAACAACACCTTTTTTCTCGGCCCTTAAACTAAAGTCCGCCTTTAGATTATCCAGTAGTTGTTTTAAACTGAAATCCTTCTCAATTAAATGTACTTTACCTGATTTAATCTTACTAAAATCTAGCAAGTCATTTATTAAACCAAGTAAATGTTCTCCTGAGTATTTTAATGCCTTCAGATGGTCTACCTGTTCTGGTAGACAATCTTCCATTAAAAGAATATTTGTGAGTCCCGTTACTGCATTTAATGGTGTTCTAATTTCATGAGACATTGTGGATAAAAATTCATCCTTAGCAGCACTTGCCTTCTGTAGTTCTATTTCTATTTCCTTAAGCGCGGTAACATCTGTTATAGATCCTATAAAACCTCCTGGTAAACCCCTTTTCTCTTTAAAAGCCTTCGCTTTAAGCTCAAACCACTTTTCGTTATCATCAGAAAAATGTTTAAAAATAAACTTAATATATCGTTTGTTTTTGCCAAATGTGGTGCTGATGTCTATATCACTTTGTACTGCATCACTCACCAAAAAGTCTAAATAATTTTTTCCTAAAGACTCTTTAACAGTAAAACCAGAATAGATTTCCCAAGCGGAGTTTAGAAACGTAAAATTACCATTTAGGTCTGTTTCAAAAATAACACCACCTATGTTATCCACCAGATTTTTTAAACGTAGTTTAGTTACGTCACGTTCATGCTTTAATTTAGTATTAGCGGCAAATAATTCTTGCGAACTTTGTTCGAGAATATTTTCTATATGTAATACGTCCTTGTCAAAGCTTTTATAAGCGTCGTTTACTTGATCTAGAAATTTTGAAAAGTCAGGATTATCTAGAAGCTCTGATTTAGCTTTTTTTAATTGACGTCTTAGTAACCTATGGTATTCTTTATTTAACATTCTGCCAATGTTGTAATTGTCATTGTTTGATTGTGGAGCTCGCAAGGAGAAAATTCACCGAATGGTGCAATTTCACCATAGGAATAAAACCCTGTAATACTCGGTCTTTCACCCACAACATCTTTTACTACTTCTATTTCTTCTTCAACCAGCTGTTTTAAAACTAATCTTCTACCTACACAACTTATAAGTATGGCTAATTGAGACTCTTCTTGAATTTCTTTTTTGGCTAAATGCGCGGAATCTTCCGCTCCAAGAATGAGTCTATCTATATTCGCTTTCATTAAGCGTACATAAGCACCTTGTGGAATATTACCAGCAAATGTTAAACTTTGATCTTCCTCTGAGACTCCCAGAATAGTGCGTACCACAGGTTTGGAATCTTCAGTGGTTCTTAAACTAAGCGGAAAAAGCAAACCAGAACTTGGTAAGTTGGCAGCTTCTGATCCTAGAAAAGACTTATAAATTTCTAATGCTGGCTTCCCATCCAGCTCATAAAGTACATTTTTATCAGATTTTGTTACCAAACGGTCAATTCCAAAACTATCCCATCCTCCTTTTGAGCTGCAACCTACTTTTAAACTATCACCGTAAAAGCCTAACCCAAGCACAGTTTTATCTAATATCTCGTCACCATCAACAACAAAAGTTTTATTAAAATCTGCACCATCTGCGGCTAATCCACCTGTTATTGTAACATTTGGTGCTTCTTGCTTTAAACCATTCACCAAATCAGCACCATTCACATTTAAGCCATCGCTCAAAATTAAAATGTGTTTTAAATCAGCTTCAATAAGTGCTTTTGCAATATCCTTACCAGCAGGTTCGCTACAGTTTTTATCCTTTATGGTAAAAGAGACTTTTTTAAGCCTAGTTTTTTCTAAAGCAACGGCAGTTAAAGCAATTGTTTTATCCTTAACGCTAACATTTGATATTTCTCCTGCAGTAGAGCAGCCCATAACAATTGCTTTTGGAAATCGCTCCTTAATTGTATCTAAAACAGCTTGCGCCTCAGGAAACTCAGGTGAAATAAATAGTAAAAATAAATTGGGGTTAATATCAATAGACGTAACCGCCTTCTTATAGTTTTGAGGGGTAATTGATAATTGAACAGTCTTCATGATTTGGGATATTGAATATGCGAATATACGTTTTTTGTCGTATTTATAAAACATTTCATCGATTTTTTGAAATTTTTTCTGATGTATAAGTAAGAATAAATTGTCTTTTGTAGTTTAAAAACCAAACAACAAGTTTAATAGATTTTTAAAGCATTGTTAACCAATTGCAAATCCTGTGCATATCACAAGGATACGTCTAAAAAAACTGTAACTTACCGTCCTAAACCGCCACAATTCAATGTATATTCAATCTGTAAATATTGCGAAACCAAAAACTATACTTTGGAATAATAAAGAAACCTCAACGGGTATTTACAAAACCCCAACCCCTAAACCCATATTCTTGGGAAAAAATGGTGTGAAAGAAGATTATATTGCTGATAAAAAGGTACACGGGGGCGAATTTAAAGCTTGCTATTTATTCTCATCGGACCATTATCCATATTGGAAGAAGCTTTATCCTACTTTACAGTGGCAATGGGGTATGTTTGGAGAGAATCTTACTGTAAATGGTTTTAATGAAACCCAAATAATGGTTGGAGATATCTATAAAATTGGTGAAGCCTTAGTTCAAGTTACACAACCTAGAGAGCCTTGTTTTAAGTTTGGTGTTAAGTTTGGATCTCAAAATGTGATAAAGCAATTTATTGAACATGGATTTTCTGGAACCTATGTGCGCGTTTTAGAAGAAGGCTTAGTTGAAACCAATGATAAACTCAACCTACAACATCGTCTTGACAAAAATATGAGCGTTGCCCAACTTTATAACCTTATTTTCTCAAAAGAAAAGGACAAAGAGTTATTGTATACCGCCATTACATGCGATGCTATACCCCAAAATAAAAGAGATAAGTTTGCAAAACTACTCTAATAACTACCGTTCTTAATTTACAAAAAACGAAGCATTAAGTAAAAAAATAAACCAAAATATATTTCGTTAACCTTTCAGTAGGAACGGAAATTGAATTTTAATGCACAAACCACTACTCTATTTTTGTCTTTTTTTTGTGTTATCCGTCAGCGGACAAATAAATGAAAGAGAGGTTATTGCTGAAAAAGGCGATGGCATTTATGCTTTATTGCGCAAGCATGGTTTGGAGCCTACCACGTACTTTAAGGAATTTGTTGAATTAAATAAAGAAAGACTCGCTCCAAATAATGAGTTAGTTATTGATAAACTATATTATCTTCCAAATAAAAATAAAGATTCTTTAACAACCCCAAACCTTGAAACCCTGAAAGATAGTATTACAAAGACCCCAATCCCAATATTAAAAGACACCTTAGTTATTCCTAAGTTTGAAATGCTTAAAAATCCACTTTTTGGAAAAGCGCATGAAACGTTTCCTTTAGAAAGTGAAATTTTAAATGGCGCCATATATTACTTGATTTCCGGACATGGTGGCCCCGACCCTGGAGCAATCGAAACCTATAATGGAAAACTCATTTCTGAAGATGAATATGCCTATGATCTTACATTGCGTCTTGCTAAAAGACTGCTCGCCAATGGTGCCAAGGTATATATCATCATAAAAGATGAGGATGATGGTATTAGAGATAAACGCGTTCTAGAGGTAGATCATGATGAAGTATATTACCCAAACAACAACATTTCGTTAGATCAAAAAAAGCGACTTCGTGAGCGTACTCAAGCCGTAAATAAATTATACTTAAAGCATAAAGGCGCTTACCAAAGATTGATAGTTACCCACATTGATAGCCGAAGCAAGGGTAAAAATATTGATGTATTCTTTTACCATCATCATAAAAGTAAAAGCGGAAAACAACTAGCTCTGAATATTCACAATACTTTTAAAGAGAAATACGCGAAACACCAACCCAATCGCGCCTATTCAGGCACGGTAAGTTCCAGAAATCTCTATGTCATAAAAAACACCTTGCCCGCCATGGTGTATATTGAATTGGGAAACATTAAAAACAAAAAAGACCAACGGCGTATTTTAAATTACGATAACAGAGAAGCCATGGCCAAATGGATTTATGAAGGACTTTTGGTGGATTTTGTAAACAAATAATAGTCTTGACTTTGTAGCCATTTTCAACTACTTTCATTTACCGGCGGATATAAGCTATTACACAAAGGCGAATATCCTAGGCCAAGTTACATGCAAGCTAAAAACACTTCGGTTTATTTAATAAAATTTTGTTTTTTATGTGATTATATGATTATTTTTATACTCATGATATGATACATTTAAATATTTTGCATAAGTTTGTAATTGAATCGAATTTAACAATGAACCGCATAAAGGAAGTCTTAGAGAATAAGGGAATAAAACAAATTTGGCTCGCTGAAAAATTAGGCAAAAGCTACAATATGATAAATTCTTATGTTCAAAACAGAAGACAACCTAGTTTAGAGGACTTATTTAAAATTGCAAATATTTTAGATATTGATGTGAAAGAACTAATTGTTTCAAGTAAAAAGTAAATAATATTACTAATAGATAAATCTAGAATATGAACTTTGAAATATATTGTGATGAAAGTGGTTTAGAGGCTCTTAGTCAAAAAAAAGCTCATTTATATACTGCCATTGGAGGTATATGGATGCCAGCAGATTACAGAGAAATTTTTAAAGAGCATATTAATGCAATTAAAATCAAACATTCTGTGTTTGGCGAATTAAAATGGAATAAAGTTTCACCAAAATTTGAAGCGTTATATAAAGATACTTTAGATTATTTTTTCCAAACTGAACAACTTCGATTTAGAGCAATATTGATTGAAGCTGATAAAGTTGACAATTACTCTTTTAATAATAAAGATATAGAACTTGGTTTCTATAAATTTTATTATCAATTATTACATCATTGGATATTCGATTTTAACAACTACGATATATTTTTAGATTTAAAGGTAAATAGAGACCGCACAAGACTAAAAACTCTAAAGAATTCTTTAGATAATTCTAATTTAACATCAGGTATTAAACAAGTTCAAGGACTTCCTTCTGACCAATCTTTAGGTATCCAATTAGCTGATATCCTTACAGGTTTAACAAACGCGAAATTTAATAAAGAAATAACAAGTTCTGGTAAAATAGGTTTAATTACACATATAGAAAACACATATTTAGGTAATACTATTGCTCCAACACCAAAATGGGAAGAAAAATTTAATGTCTTTAAAATTAATCTTCAAGGTGGTTGGTAATGGCTTATAAAAAATTAAAACCGCATTTAATACCAGAAGAAACTAGAGAAGCTGAAATGCGTAAAATTTGGAGTAAGGAATACTGTTTATCTGAAATTGAAACATTCGACTCAGTTAAAGTTAAATTTTATGAGGATATGTTTGACCATTGTTTTTTTGAAAGTGCTAATAGACAAGAAAAAGATAAGTCAATCTTATCTCTCAATAGATTAGAGAAAATGCTTTGGATTAAGGATACTCTTCAAGATTCAACTGCAATTTTGAAAAAAGGATGGGATAATTATAACAAAAACTACTTCGTAAATAGAAGAGTTGCAATTGTAAAAGGAAATTACGTTGTTATCATTCGCTTTACAGGAACACTCAAGGCAAAACTAGTAACAGCATATGAAAAAAATGATATTGAAAATATTTTAAAGAACCCTGATTTCGAGAAATCAGAAAAGTTTTTTGGAAAAGAATAGTCAAAAAAAAACGTTGATTCGGGTTCAACGTTTAAGACCTTTGTAAATTCCTTACCCAAGGTAAAGAACAGAGCAAATGTACAAAATATTTTCAAATATGATATTTCGACAATCAAGTATTTTCATATCTGCAAATAATTAAGAGCAAATAAGATGCCAAAAAAATAAATTTGAAAAAAGCCAGTGGGTTACATTGTGTAAAATAATAGCGGTTCGATTGCTAAAACAAAACAGAAGGAAAAAATTAACCGTCAGCCATAAACGAAATAGTAAGCACTTAAAATTCCACTACTATTCTTATACGAGACCGGTAAACGATATTACCCTATGAACCTCTTAACCGCATCAAAATCCAAACCTCCATAATTCCCAGAACTCATTAATAACAAGGCTTTGTCATCAAAATTTTGCGAGAACAAAAATTCTTTAAAATCATCAGGATTTGTGTAAATGATTAAATCATCCCGTTCAAAAGCGTTGGCGATTTGCTCATGAGTAACTTCTTCCAGTTTTTTAATCTCTACTGCGTGTGGTGAATAAAATACAACAGCAACATCAGCAGCATCTAAAGCACCTTTATACTCTTTTAAAAATTCAGCATTTAAACTACTATATGTATGCAATTCTAAACACGCCACTAAAGTTCTGTTTTTGTATTGTTCTTTTACAGCTTTTGTAGTCGCCTCTACTTTACTTGGGGAATGCGCAAAATCCTTATAAGCGACACTATTTGCCCTTTCTGCTATTTTTTCTAAACGTTTACTTGCGCCTTTAAACGTAGAAATGGCTTCATAAAAATCGTCTTCATCAATACCCATATGTTGACAAATCCACTTAGCACCAGCTAAATTACTTAGGTTATGCTTCCCAAAAACCTCAATAGGTAAATCGCCTTCGGGTGTTTCTAGTAATGTTTGTCCGTTTTCTACTGTATACTTTGGAGTAGTATAAGGTAGTTTTCTAATTGTATTTTCGCTAGTTTCCACTACTCGCTTTACCTCCGCATCTTCCTCGTTGTAATTAATACTACCACCAGACACTATGGAATCAACAAAAATACTGAACTGCTCAACGTAATTTTCATAAGTTGGAAATACATTGATATGATCCCAAGCTATACCACTTAACAATGCGATATTCGGTTTATATAAATGAAATTTTGGTCGTCTATCAATTGGAGAACTTAGGTACTCGTCTCCTTCTAAAACAATAAAATCGTTGTCCTCAGTGAGTTTTACCATAACATCAAAACCTTCTAACTGTGCACCCACCATATAATCTACATCCCTATCATGATAATGCATAACGTGCAAAATCATAGAAGTAATTGTGGTTTTTCCGTGGCTTCCACCAATTACCACACGGGTTTTATGTTTAGACTGTTCATACAAAAACTCTGGATAGCTATAAATTTTCAAGCCTAATTCTTGGGCTTTTAACAATTCAGGATTGTCCGCTTTAGCGTGCATCCCTAAAACAATAGCATCTAAATCCACAGTGATTTTTTCAGGATACCAACCAAATGCTTCTGGCAGTAATCCTTTGACTTTTAAACGGGATTTTGAGGGTTCGAAAATAGTGTCATCGCTACCTGTAACCTTGTAATCCTTATTTTGAAGTGCGAGTGCCAAATTATGCATTGCAGCACCACCAATTGCTATAAAATGTACGTTCATGTAACAAATATCAAACTCTCAATTTAAAGTTCAAAGTTTAATGGGTAAAAAGATGTGAGCCTGATGACCGAATATAGGTGACAGAAGATGGGTGTTTCTTCCGCGTTAGGGATTGCAGAGGAAAGCCCACAGTGAAGCCCTTAGGCGGAACGAGGACTTGGAACGGAAAGCCCGACCCGAGTACGGATATTTCTTGAAACTTTATATGGTTTCATCGAGGGTAACGCCCAAAAACTACAACTGCAAAATCTTTTCTTTTTGCTCCTTGAAAGGTTCTATTTTGGGCAATTCAGTTAAAGCTATTTCAATATGTTCTAAGGCCTTACTTTTATTGCTTTTGTGCGTATGTATTTGTGCCAAACGGTAGTGGGCCCAAGCCTTTGGAACGCCATCTTTTGCAGAATGATTTTTTAGATAGGTGAGCAGGCATTGCTCCCCTTTTTCCAATTGAATATTATACTCTGCAGCCACTTTACCTATTTGATAATGCAGCGCGTTTCGCGGGTGTTTATTGTGCGCTTCCTCAATAGTTTTAATGGCTTTTTCAGGCTGATTTTCATGCTCATAAAAATCGCTAAGCTTGCTAAAACAGGTTAAAGAGCCGCCTTCCATAATCGCCATTTTATAATATTTTTCGGCATGTTCTGGCTCATCATCATACTCGTAAATGTATCCTTTTGCCAAATAACCATCAACTTTTGATATCGCTTCTAGCTCTTCGGCATACTTGAGTGCTTTTGTATTGCTCCCTCCGAAAATCCCGGGCAATTGCATGTAAAATTCTACCAAAGCCCAACGCGCTTCAATATGGTTTTTATCAAGCTCTGCAGCCTTTGTAAACGACTTTTTGATATCACCAATTAGCCCAATGGCTTTCAACTTATTATCTAGTGCTTTCATACCCAACATACCGCCATATTTATAGTGGTAATTGGCAATATTGGGATTTGCTTCAATCAATTTTTCAAACTCTACTTTCGCTTTATCCCACTCTTTTTGAATGGCATAAGTATCGCCCAACAATTCAATAGCTTTTAGGTCTTTAGGATTTTCGTCTAAAAATTTAAGGATAACATTTTGGGCTTTTTCAACTTGCTTATTTTCCATAAGGTTTTTGGCCTCATCAAGTTCTTGCTGAGAAAAACAGATAAATGGAAATAGTAAGACAACTAAAAAACGTATCATGTCATTTGAGGTAACGGCTTCAAAAATAAGAGTTTTTTTATACAAGTAATTTCAAGATTAAGACAATCTTAAGAATTAAAATACATGATAATTATACTCTTTAATTGATTAACTTCACTCATTGAACGGCAGCATTTGCCCATTTATTGTTTTTTGGAATGGCTTTTGGTTGTAGTTTAGTAGGATAATTTAACACATTGAAAGTAATGCTTATAAAACGCATCTTTTTCTTCATGATTCTATTGAGTTGTATGCACTTTAATGCCCAAAACACTGATTATGATAAACTATGGCAAACGGTTGAAACACATGAACTCGCTGGCTTGCCAAAATCTGCGCTTAAAGTTGTACAGCAGATTGAAAACACAGCTTTAGCGGACAAAAATAATGTGCAACTCATAAAAACGTTGTTGTTTAAAAGCAAGTTTGCGCTAATATTGGAAGAAGATGCACAACTCAATATTATTAATGATTTTAAAACCCAGATTTCGCAAAGCGAATTTCCAACAAAGCACATACTAGAGAGCATGCTTGCCAATTTATATTGGCAATATTTTCAACAAAACCGATGGAAATTTTATAATCGCACAAAAACTTCTGAGAAAGTTGATGCGGAAGATTTTAGAACATGGGATTTACAAACACTTTTTGATGAAATTCATTTACACTACGGCAACTCCTTAAAGAACGGGCTATTATTGCAGCTAGAACCCCTAGAAAAATATGGTGTATTACTAAATGAGCAAAAAGATTCCAAAATTTACAGGCCAACGTTATTTGATTTTTTGAGTCACGAAGCATTAGAATTTTATAAAACGGACGAAACCCATATTACCAAACCAGCATATAAATTTGAAATCGATGATGCTAAATTTCTAAGTGATGCTACAAATTTTTCAGTTTTAAACATCACTTCAAAAGATAGTACCTCTTTACAATTACATGCGCTGAATATTTATAAGAATTTAATCCGATTTCATTTAAGTGATGCTTCACCTTTTGCGTTGGCTGAAGTAAATATAGAACGACTAAATTTTGTAAATAACCACGCCATTTTTGATAACAAAGAAGCTATATTACTTGAAACTTTAAAACAAGAAAAAGAGCTTTCAAAAGCACATGAAATTTCAGGTTTATATGATTTTGAAATCGCTTCTATCTACTACAAACAGAGTAGACTTTATAATGCCCAAACAAACACTACAAACCGTTGGAAAGCAAAAGATGCCTTATCCATTTGCAATACTGTTATCACCCAGTTTCCTGAAAGTAGAGCTACTGAAAAATGTGAGGTTTTAAAATCGAGAATTGAGCAAACATCGCTTCAAATTACAACAGAAAGATTTTTACCTGTGCAGCAACATGCACGTGTATTGGTGAATTATAAAAACTTAAACAACCTAAAACTTCAAGCGTTTAAGCTATCGCAAGAGACGTTTGAAACATTCAAAAAGACCTATCAAAAGGACAATCAATGGGACTTTATTCAGAAATTAAGAGTTAGCAAGTCGTGGGAAAGCGAGCTTAAAAATGAAAAGGATTATCAAAGCCATACCACTGAAATAGTAGTACCAGAGCTTGGAAATGGCAGGTATTTAGTGGTTGCAACAACTGAAGATACTACTACTGAATTTGCTTTTGCCCACATCCAAGTCACAAATATTGCTTTAGTAGATAGCGAAACGCAAGACCATCAAATTTTTCAATTCATTAACCGAAACAATGGGCAACCTATTGTAAAGGCCAATGTGGAAGTATCCTATTTCAAAAGAAATAATAGAAATAAACAATTTAGCACTTATTTTTCTGATGCTTACGGACAAATAAAAATTAAAAAACCTAAAGATGAGTGGTATAGAAATGTTGAACTTCAAGTAAATTATGAAGACGACACTGCCTACTTTGGTAACTACCACTTAAATCAGTTTCGGTCTCAAAGTCAACAAAAAACTAACTACAAGGCTTTTTTATTCACGGATAGAAGTATTTACAGGCCTGGGCAAACCTTATATTTTAAAGGAACTGCCATGGCTACAAAAAATGGAAAATCTGAAGTTCTAGCCAACAAAAAATTTAACGCCACACTTTATAATGCCAATAGTGAAGACGTTAAGGAATTAGAATTAGTCACAAATGAATTTGGCTCCGTTTCAGGAGAATTTATTTTACCAAATAATGGTTTAAATGGTGTGTATTCCATAGAACTTGATGGAGATACCGTTGATGTTTTTACGCAGCATAATTTTTCTGTAGAAGACTATAAACGCCCAAAATTTGAAACCAAGTTTAATCCTGTTACGGAAACTTTTAAAGTAAATGATTCTGTTAAAATAACTGGAAGTGCATTGGCATATGCCGGTAGCAGTATTACCGATGCAAAGGTGGTGTATCGCGTGCACAGAAAAGTACAATACCCGCGTTGGCTGCACTGGTATCGCGTAAATACTTATAGTGAAGCCCAAGAAATAACGCATGGCGAGGTGAAAACAGATGCTTCGGGTAATTTTGAAATTACCTTTAAAGCCTTACCAGATGAAAGCGTAGACAAAGCTAACTTGCCAATTTTTAATTATGAAGTCACTGCTGATGCAACTGACATAAATGGCGAAACACGCAGTGCAACTACCACTGTAAATGTGGGCTATCATGCTTTAATAGCAACTTTGGAAATTGATAAGCTGATAGATAAAACCAAAAAGAACAACTTTATCACCATTGAAACGAAAAACCTAAATGGTGAGTTTGCTCCAGCAAAAGGCACGGTTAAAATTTTTAAATTAAAGGCGCCCAATTCTGTGTTAAGACAACGGCCTTGGAACGCGCCAGACTATCAGAATGTATCAGAAGAAACTTTTAAAACTATGTTTCCTAATGAGGCCTATGTTAATGAAGATGATTCTAGGAATTGGGATAAAGGCGATTTAGTTTTTGAGAAAAAATTCGATACCGAAGACTCCAAAACCTTAAAGTTAGGAAAAACCAAAAAATGGGCTTCTGGTCAATACCTGATTACCCTAAGCACTAAAGATAAATTTGGACAGGAGGTTAAAGATGAAATTAGAACAACCTTATATAGTACTAAGGATACGACCTTACCAGAGAATCAATTATTCAGCATCACAAGTGATAAATCCGCATATAACTTTGGAGATATTGCTCATATCACCTTAGGCTCTGCCGCCAAAAATTTGGCTGTTACCGTGGCTATCGAAAAGAATAAAGAGATTATTAAAACCGAAATCATTCAGTTAAACAATAATAAAAAAACAATTAGCATCCCTGTTACCGAAAATGATTTGGGTGGTTTTGCAGTGCATTACAATTTTGCTGCTTTTAATAATTTTAGTTCTGGGAGTGTACAAATTTCTGTGCCCTATCCAAAAACCAATTTAGAAATTGAAACCCTAACGTTTAGAGATAAATTACAACCGGGAACTGATGAAACTTGGCAGTTCAAAATTAAAGGATCCCAAGGCGACAAAGTAAGTGCAGAATTGTTGGCCAGCATGTATGATGCGTCTTTAGATGAGTTTAAATCGCACAATTGGAATTTCACACCCATTTCGCAACCCTCCTATTACGGCATTAGCGCATTTAATAGCTATAATAGTTTTGGCTCGCAAAGTTTTAGGGTATACCAAGATAGATTTTATGGTAACACGCCTAGGTTGTATTTTGATAATTGGAATTGGTATGGGTTTAGGTTTGGAAGAAATAGAGATATAATGATAAGAGGAGCTTCAAGTACTAAAAGTAAAATGAGTGATGGACTCAGCGAAATACAAATTGTTCAGGATGATATTGAAGCAGAAACCATTGCATTTATCAAAAAAGAAGCAAAATACACAACTGCTGAAAACTTGG
This sequence comes from Jejuia sp., assembly GCA_049889775.1. GTDB lineage: Bacteria > Bacteroidota > Bacteroidia > Flavobacteriales > Flavobacteriaceae > Jejuia. Next base: position 65,404 of record JBMHCT010000005.1, on the reverse strand, counting down.
AAAGCACAGAATATGGTATAAACCTAAGTAGGGCGAATATAGTACCTAATAAAACCATTATAACTGGCACTGCAAACACCAACATAAGTGATGTCCCTAGCGAAGTTAAAAACTTTAATAACATCAAAATCCGTAAAAACCTGAAAGAAACAGCATTTTTCTTTCCTCAGTTACAAACGGATGCAGAGGGCAATGTAAGTTTTAGTTTTACTACACCCGAAGCCTTAACACAATGGAAATTACAATTACTAGCGCACACCAAAACTTTAGAAAGCGCTACCAAAAGTCTAACAGCTGTTACCCAAAAAGAATTGATGGTAATACCAAATGCGCCACGTTTTTTACGCAAAGGCGATAACATTACCATTAGCACAAAAATTGCAAACCTAACGGTTAAGCAACTGTCAGGACAAGCAAAATTAATTTTAACAGATGCTATTTCTGGGGAAGATATTACCTCTGCACTTGTCGGGTCGAGGGCAGTCGAGACCTTTTCAGTAGAAAAGAAAAATAACACCCAAGTATCTTGGAACTTATCAATTCCAGATGATATTCAAGCAGTACAATATAAAATTCTGGCAACAACGGGAGATTTTAGTGATGGTGAACAAAATGCACTTCCTGTACTTTCTAATAGAATGTTGGTTACTGAAACTTTGCCAATGTGGGTAAAAAGCAATGAAACCAGAACATTTACTTTAGATAAGTTAAAAACGAATACCTCAATGACGCTTAAACATCATACGCTGACCTTGGAAATGACTTCCAATCCAGCGTGGTACGCGGTTCAAGCGTTACCATATTTAATGGAATACCCTTATGAATGTAACGAGCAAACCTTCTCTAGATATTATTCCAATGCTTTAGCAAGCCATATTGCAAATTCTAATCCTAGAATTCAGGAAGTATTTAATCAGTGGCGTAATACTGATGCCTTACTTTCTAACTTAGAAAAAAATCAAGAATTAAAATCCATTTTAATTCAAGAAACCCCTTGGCTTAGAGATGCACAAAGCGAAACCGAGCAGAAAAAACGTATCGCACTTCTATTCGATTTGAATAAAATGAATAACGAGTTACAAATGGCCATCAATAAATTGAAAAGTAATCAAATGCCTTCAGGTGCTTGGTCTTGGTTCAAAGGCGGGTATGAAAACCGCTATATCACCCAACATATTATTGCTGGTTTCGGACACCTAAACAAACTCAATGTGATCCTGAACAACAGCGAAGCATCTATGATTTCAAAAGCTATAAATTACCTAGATAAAGAGTTTGTTCAGGAATATGAAGACATTACAAAATACGATGCAAAAGTAGATTTAAATAAGGATCATTTAAGCTACATACAATTGCATTATCTCTATATGAGAAGCTTCTTCCCAGACATTAAAACCTCTAAAAAAGTGGAAGAAGTGATGCAATATTACCAAACTCAAATTCAAAAGTATTGGTTAAAACGCTCATTATATGCCAAAGGTATGATGGCTTTGGTATCGCATAGAAAAGACGACTCGAAAACAGCCGCTAAAATTCTTAAATCCCTAAAAGAAACTAGTATTACTTCCGAAGAGTTGGGCATGTATTGGAAATCTAATATCAATTCATGGTATTGGTATCAAGCTCCAATTGAAACCCAGGCACTGCTAATCGAGACGTTTTCAGAAACTGGAACTGTCATTCAGAGCGCAGCGAAGAATCTTGAAACCATTGACAACCTTAAAATCTGGTTACTCAAAAACAAGCAAACCAACAAATGGAAAACCACAAAAGCCACTACTGAAGCTGTATATGCCCTATTATTACAAGGCAGTGATTGGTTGAGTGTCACCGATATGGTAGACATAATTTTAGGTGGTGAGCAAATTTCTCCTTCAAAACTAGATAACGTAAAAATCGAAGCAGGAACAGGTTATTTTAAAACGTCTTGGGATAATTCTGAAATCAAACCCGCAATGGGAGAAGTAAGTATTACCAAAAAAGGAAAAGGTATTGCTTGGGGAAGTTTGTATTGGCAATATTTTGAGGATTTGGATAAAATAACTTCAGCCGAAACACCACTTCAGCTAAAGAAAAAACTGTTCTTAAAGCAAAACACAGACCAAGGTGAAGAAATTTCAGAAATCACCTCAGACACCAAACTTAAAGTTGGAGATTTGGTAAGAGTTCGTATTGAATTGAAAAGTGATAGAATTATGGAATTTCTTCATATGAAAGATATGAGAGCTGCTGGTTTAGAACCTATAAATGTGCTTTCAAAATATAAATGGCAGGATGGTTTAGGCTATTACGAAAGTACCAAAGAAGCTTCTACTAATTTCTTTTTTGACTTTATGCCTAAAGGTGTCTATGTTTTTGAATATGATTTACGTGTGAATAACGCAGGACAGATGAGCAATGGCATCACCACCATTCAAAGTATGTATGCCCCAGAATTTAGTAGCCAAAGCGAGGGTACCAAAATTACAGTTGAATAATTGTCTTTAAAAAAAGCGTAAATTATAAGACTTATCGTATTTTTTTATCTTTACAATATTGTAAATGCCTTTAACCCAAAAAGTCATGAGCTACAAACGCCCTAAAACCTATTATTTTAAAAACCTATTGATATCAATCCTTTGCAGTATGATGATGTTATGTTGTAAAACCGCGAAACCTGCAGTTGCTTCAAAAGTTGATGAAATAAAAGATAAACCAGAACGAATCGTTTTTCTGAACTACGCCATTAAAAAAGACGCCAATGGCAACAAAAACATAAGACTTTTAACCTCAAAAAAAGTAGAAGGATCATTGAAATCTCATAGAACACTTGTGGATGGTGAAGGAAATTCTGAGGATTTGATATGCTCTCAACTTAATGGGGAAGCGTCTATTGTATCTCAAACATTAATTCGGAATCCTTTGCATAAAACATTAGAATATTTGGATGATTCCAAAAACTTCAAGGCTATTGCTATGGAATTAGATAGTTCAGAATTCACAGTAAGGTTACAGTTATATCCTGAAACTCAGTCTATCTCCATAACAGATGTTAGTGAACAAAGTGATCCATACATATTAACTAAAGTAACTGAATTATGAAGCATTATCTTTTACTTTTAGTGAGTCTCTTTTTTTATCAAACCTTTTTTTCCCAGGTGTTTGATGTAGAAACCATTAAATCCTCAGGGGACAATGATAAACGTATTAATCTTGTTATTTTAAGTGAAGGTTACCAAGAAAGCGAGTTGGATACCTTTAAAAGTGATGCTGAAAGTTTGGTGACTGATATGTTCGCTCAATCACCTTTTGCAGAGTATAGCGACTTCTTCAATGTGCATATTATTAAGGTACCCTCAAACGAAAGTGGTGCAGATCACCCCGGAACCGCAACCGATGTAACGGAACCACTTAATATTCCTGTAATTAATGTTGACACCTATTTTAATGCGACTTTTGACGCTTTTGGGTTTCACAGATTTTTGTACTACGGGATAGATTATGCGGATGCCGCTAGTGCCGAAGCAAAAATTATTTCGGTGTTGGCAGATAATTTTCCAACCTATGATCAGGCATTATTATTAGTAAACACCTCAGAATATGGCGGAACTGGAGGTCAGTTTCCAATTTCTTCAACAACTTCCAACGAAATTTCAATTCATGAGTTAGGGCATTCAATGTTTAACCTAAAAGATGAATATCTATTACCTGATGTATTTTATGGCGAAGCTAAAAATATGACACAAAACTCAGACCCTTCAACCATAAAATGGAAAAATTGGTTAAATGATAATGGTATCGGTATTTATCCTTACGGAAACTCAGGAGTTCCTGCAACTTGGTATAAACCACGGCAAGTTGCTTGCAAAATGGAAGCCCTAAACAATCCTTTTTGCGCCGTGTGCAAAGAGGGAATGATTGAAAAAATTCATGAATTATTATCTGTAATAGATAGTTATACTCCTGACAATAGCAGTTCCATAGATAACCCAACATTTCCCGTTGAATTTACATTAACTCTAATACAACCTAATCCCAACACACTTGAGCCTATATGGACACTAAATGGTAATAATTTTGGAAATAATGTTGATACCGTATCAGTTTTAGAAACGGATTTAGTTGAAGGTAGCAACACGCTAACAGCTGTAATTACAGACGAAAGCCCTATGTTAAGGCTAGATACCAATAACACCGTACACGTACATACATTAACTTGGATGATAAGTTACTCAACACTTGGCATCCGAGATATTGAAGCAAGTAAAAATAATTACACTATTTCACTATATCCTAACCCTACAAATGCTTTAGTAAATCTTAAAGTAGGCACAAAGTCTGTAGCATCTCTAAAAGTTGAAATTACCAGTCTAGATGGTAAACGTTTAAAGCTGCAACAGTTTTCTAGCAACGCCAAAGAAACCATTGATGTTAGCAATTTAAGCTCCGGTATTTACGTTGCAAATGTATATGACAATAATTTACTTCTCACTAGCCGAAAACTTGTAAAGCAATAGTTATTATTTGGATGGTGGTGTAGTTGGTCTTACTTCAATTTTACTTGGTAATGTTCTTGGATGCATTTCTAAAAGATCTACCACTAACTTACCAATATCTTCAATTTGAATTTTCCACGAATCCTTATCTCCTGGTTCATTATCATTAAAATATGTAGCGACAGATCCTGGCATAATGGTACTCACTTTAACGCCATATTTTCGTAAATCTAGCATAACAGCTTGCGTAAATCCGGTTACTCCAAATTTACTGGCGTTATATGCTGCACCTCCTGCAAAGAAATTTGTACCAGCTAAACTAGAAATGGTAATAAAATATCCTTGTGAAGATTTAAGAGCTTCTACTCCAGCCTTTATAGAATAAAACACTCCTGTTAAGTTTGTTTCAATTACTGTATTCCAATCCTCAACAGATATATTTTCAATACTACCAAAAATGCCTAAACCTGCATTTGCTACGATGATATCCAACTTACCAAACTCCTTTTCAACAGTGGCAACCGCTTGAAGTTGACTTTCAAAATCTCTAACATCTGCTGAAACACCGATAGCTCCAGCTTCAGTAGTTTTAGAGCTATTTAAAGTATCTGCGGCTTGTTTTGCAGCGTCCTCGTTCCTACTGGTAACAGCAACATTTACGCCATTAGCTAACAATGCTTCGGCGACCCCATAACCTATGCCTTTGGAACCACCAGTAATTAAAGCAACTTTTCCTTTTATCTCATTCATAGATTTTACGTTTCAGTAAAGCTACAAAACTCGTTTTAAAAGCACACAAAAATTAAAGTTTATCAAGATTTTGGCGGAAACGTTTTAAATACCTTATCCACAATGGCTATAAAACGTTCTTCCTTTTTTAGCGGCGTTGTGTTTGGGTTATAATTAGATTCGCTTTTAGCTTGCCAAAACAACTGCTTATTTTCAGCATCCACAAAATCAAAAATAATCTGTCTTGTCATATTAGATTGACCTATGGGCAATCCGATAGAAATACCTCCACCAACATTACCACCGCCTCCACCAACGCCAACACCAACTGTTTCTTGTGGGGCATTTCTAAACTCAGTAGTTTTTATATCCACCAGAAAATCAGGATTTTCTAAAATTGTAAATCCACTTGCAGCCAACTTCTTATCCAGCGCATCTAGCAAGCGTTTCGTATCCAACTCACTCATACCTGTATCCATATCACCAAAATATTGGTAGGTTTTATATTTTGAAAAATCTACTGTTTTATCATAATCATAATTCACATAAATCGGCGCACAGGATGTCAACACAAAAACTACGATGACTGCTAAAAATCGTTTCATAATGCTTATTTTTAAATAAAGTTAGTCAAAAATTATTCCATTTCTTATGCGAAGCCTCACTCTTTTAATAAAACCGTCCTATATCTTTTTGCTTTTAGTACTGAAAAGTACTAGTACTATGTTAGCCCAAGAAAAAAGACCTCAAGAACCTACTGCACCTCTGGCATATATTTCAGAAGATATTACGTTTGTAAACCCAACTGCCGATAGTATTGTATTAGCAGGTACGTTAACCATTCCAAAAGATAAAAACAATCCAGCAGTAGCCATTTTAATTAGTGGTTCTGGCCCGCAAAATAGAGATGCTTTTATTAAACAATTTAACCAAAAGCCATTTTTAGTGCTATCTGATTATTTAACCAGAAATGGCATTGCTGTTTTGAGGTATGATGATAGAGGCATTGCAGAATCTGAGGGTAAATTTAAAGATGCCACTTCGTTTGATTTTGCTTCGGATGTGGATGCGGCCCTCGCTTTTTTAAAAACACGAAAAGATATTGACACCAAGAAGATTGGATTAATTGGCCATAGTGAAGGCGGTTTAATTGCGCCAATTGTAGCATCAAAAAATAAGGATGTCGCCTTTGCCATTTTGCTAGCAGGAACTGGAGTAAATGGTGGTGAGATTTTAAAAACACAATCTCGGAAAATGATGGAATTACGCGGAACACCTAAAATGGTACTAGACGAAAATGATAAGTTGGCGGGTATGGTGTATGATATTATTCTAAACAATACCAACCAAGACACGATTAAAGCTAAAATCACAACAAGTTTTAATAATTTTAAAACGGAAAACCCAACCTCGGTAATGACACCTTATATTACTCAAGCTTTGATTGAGCAACAATTTAAAGTTTTAGAATCGAAGTGGCTTATGGAATTTATTAGAATTGAACCACGGGAATTTCTTGAGAAGACGACGTGTCCTATTTTAGTTTTAAACGGCAGCAAGGATGTACAGGTGCTACCTGAAGTTAATTTACCTCTTATTGAAAAGGCTTTAACAAAATCTGGCAATAAAGATGTTAGCATTGAGAAATTACAAGATTTGAATCACCTGTTTCAAACCTCTAAAACAGGTAGTTTAGAGGAGTACAAAACCATTGAAGAAACTTTTGCCCCAAGTGCATTAGCATTGATTGCAGATTGGATTAATGAGCGATTTTAGCAAGTACGCCCGCGTTAGAGATTGAACGGCATGTTTGAAATCCCCGACGTAGGAGGTATTGAGTAGTGAAATGTTTACATTCACGAATTCATTAATTTAAAATGTAAATCAATGAGTAAAGCCCGAACCACAGGTAACGCCCTAATTATTCAACATTTTCCAAAGACGATCCTTAAGTTCTGTGATACCTTGTTGTGCCACAGAAGATATGAGAACATATGGAATAGGTAATGTGGTATTTAATTCTGATTGCAACTCTTTTTTCAACTCATTGTCCAACATATCGCATTTTGAAATCGCAATTAAACGCTCTTTATCCAGCATTTCGGGGTTGTAGCGTCTCAACTCATCCAAAAGAATGTCGTATTGGTTTTTAATGTCGTTTGCATCTGCTGGGATTAGAAATAAGAGTATAGAATTGCGTTCAATATGTCGCAAAAAGTAATGTCCCAGACCTTTACCTTCGGCAGCACCCTCAATAATCCCAGGGATATCTGCCATTACAAAGGTTTGAAAATCGCGATACTCTACTATCCCTAAATTGGGTTTTAAAGTAGTGAATTCATAATCGGCAATTTTAGGTTTTGCCGATGTGATAACAGAAAGCAGGGTGGATTTTCCGGCATTTGGAAAACCTACCAACCCAACATCTGCCAGCACTTTAAGCTCCATGGTAATGTATTTCTCCTCCATGGGCAACCCAGGTTGTGCATAACGAGGCGTTTGATTAGTGGCCGACTTAAAATGCCAATTACCCAAACCGCCTTTTCCGCCTTCTACAATTACCTTTTCTTCGTCATGTTTGGTGATTTCAAAAATTACAGCATTGGTTTCTGTATCTCGCACCACAGTTCCTAAAGGTACTTCGATGTAGGCATCCTCCCCATCGGCTCCTGTGCTACGGCTGCTACTACCATGTTCCCCATGACCAGCGCGAATGTGTTTTTTAAATTTTAAATGATGAAGTGTCCAAAGATTAGAATTCCCTCTTATGATGACATGGCCACCGCGACCACCATCACCTCCATCTGGCCCACCTTTAGCTATATATTTTTCGCGATGTAAATGTGCAGAACCTTGCCCTCCTTTACCAGAAGCGACATACATTTTTACGTAGTCTACAAAATTTCCCTCAGTCATGATGTTAGTTTAAAAGCGCAAGTAGCGCATCAAGAGGTTTTCTTTAGCCTGTTCTTTCTACCAATGAGAAAATATAATAGCGCTCCTATCAATGGCAAAAAAAGAGTAACCAAAATCCAAATTAACTTATCATTGTTTGGAAATTCGTTTTTTAAAATACTTATTAGGGCAACTAATGGAAAAATAGCAATAATAAGCAGTGAAAGCTGGAAAAGGCCGAGACCTAAACTAAAATCACTAACGAGCACTTCCATTACAGTTTATCAATAACAGCACTCAATCGCTCTGTAACTTCTTGAACAGTTCCTATACCGTCAACAGCTACAAACTTTTCTTGATTAGTATAATAATCAGCAACAATGGCTGTTTCATCATAATACACTTTTAAACGATTTCTTATTACTCCTTCATCTGCATCATCCGCCCTACCACTAGTTTCTCCCCTTTTTAAAAGTCGTTCAACTAAAATCTCATCTTCAACTTCTAGTGAAATCATTGCATTTATTTGAGAATCTTTACTATTCATTAAGTTATCTAATGCTTCAGCCTGAGCGTTTGTTCTTGGGAAGCCATCAAAAAGAAAACCATTCGCATCCGCATTTTTTTCAACCTCAGCATTCAACATATCAATAGTAACTTGATCCGGAACTAAAGCTCCTTTTTCTATGTAAGATTTGGCAAGCATGCCAAGAGCTGTATCATTTTTCATATTATATCGAAAAACATCTCCCGTAGAAATATGTACAAGATTGTATTTTTCCTTTAAAAAATTAGCTTGTGTGCCTTTTCCTGCTCCTGGAGGGCCAAATAGTACTAAGTTGGTCATGTGTTGTGTTTCTTTAATTTGGTAAACTTCTGGCAAATCTCTTCCTAAATTATCATAGTCCAGTCCGTAACCCACTATAAATTTATTAGGAATTTCAATACCTATATAATGTAATTTAAAGTCTTTTTTGTATGCTTCTGGCTTATAAAAAAGTGTCGCAATTTTAAGGGTTTTTACTGCTTCGTTCTTAAAAATACGATGCACTTCTGCCAATGTTTTTCCTGTGTCAATAATATCTTCAAGAATAACAACAGTCCTATCCGTTAAATCTTGTGTTAATCCAATTAACCGCTGAATATCTTCACTAGATTTTAAGCCTTCATAAGAAGCCAGTTTAATAAATGTGACCTCACAAGGCTTGGGGTATTTCTTTACAAAATCGCTCGTCAACATAAACGATCCATTCAGAATCCCCACAAATACTGGAACCTCATCGCCTAAATCGTTGGCAATTTCCAAAACCATTTTATCAATGGCTTTTTCAATCTCCATTGCAGAAATAAATGGCTTAAAATATTTGTCGTGAAGTTTTAGCACCGTTTTTACTTTTAAAAGTGCAAAGATAATTAAATGATTAAGGATTTTGCTTGTTTTGATTTACGATTTGGTAATAGAATTTGTTATTTAAATGTATTTTTGCGTTGCGTAAACATGGTTTATAAAAAAAGTATTATATGAACTACTTCTCTTCAAATTTTAAACTTGGTATTTTAGGTGGTGGACAATTGGGAAAAATGCTGCTGTATAACACAAGAAAATTTGATATTTATACTTGTGTTTTAGATGCCAGCAAAGAAGCGCCTTGCAAGATTGCTTGTGACGAATTTCATTTAGGGGATTTGATGGATTTTGATGCTGTTTATAACTTTGGAAAACGGGTGCATGTGTTAACTATTGAAATTGAAAACGTAAATGTTGATGCTCTTGAAGCTCTTGAAAAAGAGGGCATAAAAGTATACCCAGCTTCTAAAACGCTTCGAACCATTCAAAATAAAGCAAAACAGAAATTGTTTTATGTAGATAATCAATTACCTACTGCTCCTTTTACACGATTTGCGTATTTATCTGAGATTGAAGATGCTGTAAACAACGGAGGCTTATCATTACCATTTGTGTGGAAAGCTGCACAATTTGGTTATGATGGTAATGGCGTTAAAGTAGTACGAAAATTATCAGATTTAGAAGGCTTACTAAAAGGCGAATGTATTGCAGAAGAACTAGTACCTTTTAAAAATGAATTGGCGGTTATTGTGGCGAGAAATGCATCTGGTGAAATTAAAACGTTCCCTGTGGTTGAAATGGAATTCCATCCAGAAGCAAATCAGGTGGAGTATGTGATTTGTCCGGCGAGAATTTCTGATGATGTAGCCAAAAAAGCAAGAGAAGTTGCATTAGATGTTTCAAGGGCATTTGACCATGTGGGGTTATTGGCAGTAGAAATGTTTCAAACTGAAGATGATGAAATATTAATTAATGAAGTAGCACCAAGACCACACAACTCTGGCCATCAAACCATTGAGGCCAGTTACACTTCTCAATTTGAGCAACACTTACGTTCAATTTTAGATTTACCTTTAGGCAGAACCGATAGTAAAGTTGGTGGCGTTATGGTAAATTTAGTAGGTGCGGAAGGGCATACAGGCAATGTGGTTTATGAAAATATTGAAGCCATTATGACCATGGAAGGTGTTACACCTCATATTTATGGTAAGAAACAAACACGACCATTTAGAAAAATGGGGCATGTCACCATTGTAAATGAGGATTTAAATGAAGCGCGCCGCATTGCGGAAGACGTAAAAAAATCTATAAAAGTTATAAGTGAGTAATATGAAAAAAGTAGGAGTTATCATGGGAAGTAAAAGCGACCTTCCTGTTATGCAAGATGCGATAGACATCTTAAAAGGGTTTGATATTGAAGTGGAAGTTGATATTGTATCAGCACACCGTACTCCTGAAAAATTATTTGATTACGGACAGCATGCACACACTAAAGGATTTGCAGTTGTAATTGCCGGTGCTGGTGGTGCGGCGCATTTACCAGGAATGATTGCTTCCTTATCTCCTCTACCTGTAATCGGTGTACCTGTAAAAAGCAGCAATTCTATTGATGGCTGGGACTCAGTTCTTTCCATTTTGCAAATGCCTGGAGGCGTTCCTGTAGCCACTGTAGCGTTAAATGGTGCCAAAAATGCGGGTATTTTAGCTGCCCAAATTATTGGAGCACACGACAAATGCGTTTTAGATAAAGTAATGGCTTATAAAGAAGGGTTGAAAGTTAAGGTTCACGAATCTGCTAAAGCCCTAAAATAGAGAAACCCCGATTCTCATCGAGGTTTCATTAGCTATTAACAATAATTCTTACGAGTTAAAAGAATAACTCTCTGAAAAATCTGCGCAAAAATAAACATATTTTATATACAAACTATTATGCACGCATAATAAAACTGAATTTTAACACTATTTTACGATATAATGATTGAATATTCATCGACGAACGGTTTCAATACACCTTATAATACAGCGCCTTTTTCTAAAATTAAAGATGAAGATTACTTACCATCCTTTAAACAAGCCATTGCCGAAGCAAAAATTGAAATAGATGCCATAGTAGAAAATCAAGAAGCACCTACGTTTGAAAACACGATTGAAGCTTTAGATTTTTCTGGAGAAAAATTAGATAGAATCTCAAGTATCTTCTTTAATTTGAATTCTGCCGAAACTAATGAGAACATTCAAAAAATAGCACAAGAAGTGTCGCCTTTACTTTCTGAGTTTAGTAATGATATCACTTTAAATGAAGATTTGTTCAAACGTGTAAAAGCTGTTTATGATTCAAAAAGTGAATTAGATTTAACTACGGAACAACAGACTCTACTGGATAAAAAATATAAAGGGTTTTCAAGAAACGGCGCTAATCTTTCGGAAGACGAAAAGGAACAACTTCGTGAGATCGACAAGAAATTAAGTCAGCTGAAACTAAAGTTTGGCGAAAATGTATTAGCCGAAACCAATAAGTTTGAAATGCTTATTATTGATGAAGCTGATTTATCAGGATTGCCAGATGGCGCCAAAGAGGCGGCAAAACAATTAGCAGAGGCAAAAAACAAAGAGGGTTGGTTATTTACTTTAGATTATCCAAGCTATATTCCCTTTGTAACTTATGCGGACAATAGAGAATTACGCAAAAAGTTATCTCTTGCAGCTGGTAGCAAGGGTTTTAAAAATGATGATTTAGATAATCAGGCCATTGTTCTAGATATTGTGAAATTGCGACATGAACGCGCTAATTTGTTAGGTTATAAAACCCATGCTCATTTTGTATTGGAAGAACGTATGGCAGAAACACCTGAAAATGTTCAGAAGTTCTTAAATGAATTATTGGAGAAAGCAAAACCTGCTGCTGAAAGAGAATTTACAACTCTGGAAAATTTTGCTAAGGACTTAGATAACATTGATCAATTGCAAAAATGGGATGGTGCTTACTACTCTGAAAAATTAAAACAAAAGTTATTCAGTTTGGATGATGAAAAACTGAAACCATATTTCAAACTTGAAAATGTAATTGATGGTTCTTTTAAAATCGCAGAGAAATTATTCGACTTACATTTTGAAGAAATTGACTCCATTGATAAATATCATGAAGATGTTTTAACCTATAAAGTAACCGACTCAAAAGGAAATTTTATATCTATTCTATATGCCGATTATTTCCCAAGACCAGGAAAACGTAATGGTGCGTGGATGACAGTTTACAAACCTCAATACGTTAAAAATGGCGTAAATAGCAGACCTCACATTTCAGTTGTCTGCAATTTCACTAAGCCTACCAAAACAAAACCTTCGCTGTTGACATTTAATGAAGTGACTACCCTGTTCCATGAATTTGGGCATGCATTACACGGTATGTTGGCCGACACCACCTACCCTAGTTTATCAGGAACTAGTGTGTTCTGGGATTTTGTTGAGTTACCGAGTCAGGTGATGGAAAACTGGTGCTACGAAAAGGAGGCGCTAGAGTTGTTTGCAACGCATTATGAAACTGGTGAAGTGATTCCGATGGAATTGGTAGAAAAAATTAAAGAATCCGCCACCTTTCATGAAGGTATGCAAACCTTAAGACAGTTAAGTTTTGGATTGTTGGATATGAGTTGGCATGCTGGCAAATCACCAGAGGCTATTGAGAGTGTGAAAACTCATGAATCTAAAGCATTTGAAAACACCAAACTATATCCAGATGTAGAAGAAAACTGCATGAGCACTGCTTTTGCCCATATATTCCAAGGTGGATATTCTTCTGGCTATTATAGTTATAAATGGGCAGAAGTTTTAGATGCCGATGCGTTTGAATATTTTAAAGAGAAAGGCATTTTCAACAAAACAGTTGCGGACAAATTCAAAGATAATGTATTAAGTAAAGGTGGAACCGAAAATCCAATGACGTTATATAAACGCTTTAGAGGTGCTGAACCTAAGCCTAAGGCTTTGTTGAAACGTGCAGGTTTACTGAAATAAGTTTTACAAAGACTTAATATAGCTAGACATTTTTTCCCTAGCTTTAGCATCGGGCAATTCGCCATAGCCTGCCATCATGTTATCTATGACGTGTTTTGGTTTTGAAGTTCCGGGAATGACACAAGTCACCATTTCATTTGATAAGATGAACTTTAGAAAAAATTGTCCCCAACTTTTTATACCATAATCGGCTGCCCATTCTGGAAGATTTTTATTTTTCACCTTTCTAAACAAATATCCCCCATCAAAAGGTCGATTTATCAAAACTGCCGTTTCGTATTTTCTTATTGTTTCGAACAATGAGTTTTCGGCATGTCTATCGTTTATGGAATAATTAAACTGAACAAAATCGGGTTTTTCAGCTTGTATTACTTTTTCTAAACTACTATGGGAGGCATCGGTGTAATGCGTAATACCCCAATATTTAATTTTACCTCGTATTTTCCAATCCTTTAGTGTTTTAACATGCACCTTCCAATCTACCAAATTATGAATTTGCATTAAATCCATGTGTTCACGCTTCATTAGCCTAAAGGAATTTTGCATTTGTTTAATACCCGCTTCCTTTCCAGAAGTCCATACTTTAGTGGCGTAAAAGAAATCTTTTCCAAAACCTTGTTCACTTGTTAAATCTCCAACAACTCCTTCAGAACTGCCATACATTGGTGAGGAATCAATAACCGCCCCACCAAGTTTATGCATTTCTTTTAGCACTATAGTTAATCGTTGTCTTTCATAAACAGAACTGCCAACATCAAAAGATTGCCAAGTCCCTAAACCAATAGCTGGCAGTAATTTCCCAGACATAGGAATTTTACGGTATAACATAGTTTCTTTTAGATCAAAGGATAAATGTAATGGTGCTAGTGTTGCTCCAAGGCCTGCCAGCCCCATTAACTTAATAATATCTCGTCTTTTGTTGTTTTGTTCTGTCATGATTCTAAAGTTAATAAAAATAACCCTTAAATAAACCTTCAATAATTATTGAAAGTTTAGAAATTATTTATATCTTTGGATCAGAAATAAAAATTAAAAGTCGTGGAATATCAAGAAGCAAAAGAAAAATTTATAAGCACTTGGGGAAGCTTGGGTACGCTTTGGGGCATTAATAAGGCCATGGCTCAAATTCAATCTTTGCTTTTTATTTCTACCAAACCGTTGTCTATGGAGGAAATTATGGAAGAACTAAAAATCTCTCGTGGCAATACCAGTATGAATTTGCGTCAGCTAATGGATTGGGGTATTGTTACCAAAGAATTAGTTCCAGGGGAGCGTAAAGAATTTTTCACTACGGAAAAAGATGTTCAAGAATTGGCGAGACATATTGCTAAAGAACGTAGCCGCAGAGAAATTAAACCAGTTATAAAAGTACTAAAAGAAGTATCCTCTATTAAGGATGACGGCACTGCAAAAACCAAGGAACTAATTAAACAAACAAAGGCCCTACACGATTTGGCAGATACAGCAGATTCGTTGTTAAATAAAATTGCAAATCAAGAGCAAAATTGGGTTACTAAGTCTTTGCTGAAATTATTTAAATAAAAAAATTTAAATTATACTTTCAATATTTTATGAAAGTTTAGAATAATTAAAAATGAGAAATATTATCAAAATAATGATTGCACTAGTTTGGTTAATAAACGGGTTATACTGCAAAATATTAAATCTTGTCCCGAGGCATGAAATAATAGTTTCAGAAATTCTGGGTTCAAGATATGCACATGAAATTACAATTGGTATTGGGGTTTTAGAAATACTAATGTGTTTATGGATTTTAAGCAACATTTACCCAAAACTAAATGCCATTACTCAAATATTCACAATTCTTTTAATGAATATTATCGAATTTATTAGTGTACCTCATTTACTGTTATGGGGAAGATTTAATATACTATTTGCAATATTCCTTTGTTTAGTCATTTACATGAATACATTCAAAATTAAACAACTAAAATCTAGAAACTATGCTGCCAACTTTTAAAAACCATCCGTTTGCTATGGAAGCCTTTTTTGAAAGTTCATTAGTATTAACTTTTGCAGTTCCAAAAAATGAGGTTAAGCATTTAATTCCTGAGTGTTTGGAGCTGCATACCTTTCAAGATAAGTGGGCATTTGTTGCTGTTGCCATGGTGCAAACCCAAGATTTAAGACCAAAAGGTTTTCCAAAAGCCCTTGGAAACAACTTCTTTCTAATTGGCTATAGAATTTTTGTCCGCTATAGAACTAGTGAAGGGAAACGCCTCCGTGGATTATATATTTTGAAATCTGAAACCGATAAAAAACGTATGGCATTTATGGGTAATATTTTCACCCATTACAACTATGCTTCAACAGATATTCATGTAAATCAAAATGAAATTTATTCAAAGCAATCCAAATTTCAAATTCAATATAATTTAGATGAAGTTGATGTGTCCCTTCCCGAAAGTTCTCCTTTCTCAGAATGGAAGGAGGCAAGACGTTTTGCTGGCCCGCTTCCATTTACATTCACTTACAATGAAAATACGAAAGAAGTATTAATCATTGAAGGGGTACGACAAAATTGGAAACCAAAACCTATACAAATTGAAAATTACAGTATTGATTTTTTAGATCAATTGAATTTAAGAAATCCTATTCTGGTAAATGCATTTATAATAAATAACATTCCGTATGAATGGAAAAAAGGAAAAATAGACTTATGGAAACACGAAGAAAACCATTTCAAGGCGTCTTAAATATTTTAAGTTTCAACAGACATTTTTATGTTTTTGGTTTGTCTGTTATGCTATTTATCTTCTTGAGCAGCTTTTTTATAAATTGGAACACCACCATTTTCTACAGCATTCTCATTGTATTCAGTATTGGATTAATTATGCCTTTAGTGGTTTCGGCATATGTTTATGATTGTTCTGGTTACTATAATTTTGATTGGTTAGGTAAAATGAATATACCTAAAAGTAATAGTGCAGAAGTAGTAAATATTAATGCCGGTTTTGATGAAACAAGCTTTATTTTGAAACATAAATTACCAAACGCAAACCTTCAGGTTTTTGACTTTTATGATGAAGCAAAACATACCGAAGTAGCCATTACAAGAGCTAGAAAAGTGAGTTTGGTATATCCAAATACAAAACATATTTCTGCAGATGCAATTCCTTTAAAAGATAACTCTGTTGATGCCATTTTTCTTTTATCATCGGCTCATGAAATACGTTCAAATGAAGAAAAAGTGTTGTTTTTAAAAGAATGTAAACGTATCTGCAAACCCAACGGTAAAGTTATTTTGGTTGAGCATTTAAGAGACTTACCCAATTTTTTAGCCTTTTCGGTAGGCTTTACACATTTCTTTTCAAAGGCCACTTGGATTAAAGCATTTAAAGCCGCTGGATTCAACTCTTATAAAGAGGAAAAGTTCACCCCTTTTATGTCTGTTTTTAAATTTAATTAAGTGAAACATCATGCAAACACATCTTCAAATTATCGGATACGCGCTCATAAGTTTAGCATTGATACATCTTGTTTTTCCGAGGTATTTTAATTGGAAAACAGAATTTCATGCTTTGAGTTTAGTGACTAAACAAATTATGGGTGTTCACACATTTTTTATTGCCCTTACAGTTTTTGCAATGGGTTTGTTATGTTTAGTTTCAACCGATGACCTTCTAAAAACAAATCTTGGAAAAACGTTGTGTCTAGGTTTAGGAGTTTTTTGGGGTGTTCGTTTTCTATTTCAGCTTTTCGTGTATTCTCCAAAATTGTGGAAGGGAAAAGCTTTTGAAACGATAGTTCATATCTTATTCTCTTTACTTTGGATTTATCTCAGTTCAATATTTTTGACTATTTCTTTTACCTAAACAAATCAATAGTGTTTTATGATTAGAGAAATAAGCCAGCAAACACCCCCGCGTTAGGGATTGAACGGCATGTTTGAAATCCTTTTTTAAAGCCTGATAATTATTAAGTTTATTTAGAAAATGAATTTAGCAGATTGCCCCAGTCGTGCCTCCTTCGCAATGACGCTTTAAAAAAGATTGAGTAGTGAAAGCCCGACCCCTTGTGGGTAACGCCCAAAAAAATAACATAACCATTTCGTTTACATTTATATAAATCAAAATTTTAGCTTATTTTTGAATTTCCAAAAAAAGAGCTACGCGAATGCCCGACCATAAAATAGATCCTAATAAGTGGATTGAACTTTATTCCGACTACCTTTTTAACTATACCATTACTCGTGTAAGCGACCGCGAGATGGCGCAGGATTTGGTGTCTGAAACGTTTTTGGCGGGATTAAAGTCTATGAAAAACTTTAAGGGAGAGGCTAGCGAACGCACATGGCTCATCTCCATTTTAAAGCGAAAAATTATAGACTATTACCGAAAAATTAATAGCAACAAGGGTAAAGCCGAGGTACGTATTAATTATAATGACGCTGAAAGTGAGGGCGATTGGTTGGAAGAACGTGTTGCGGACCCGTTTGACAAAACCGCCGAAGACACCTTGCAAAACAACGAATTGGGCGACGCCATACACAACTGTTTGGGCAAACTGCCACAAAAACAGGCGGACGTTTTTAAGATGAAAACCATTTTAAATTACGAAACCGAAGTGATTTGTAATGAACTAGATATTACTGCGTCTAACCTTTGGGTAATCATCCACAGAGCACGAACGGCTATGGCCGATTGCCTCGAAAAAAATTGGTTTTAATAATGGAGCAGAAGAAAAAAGGCCTTTTATTTATAAGTTGTGAAGAAGCACAACACATTTGCGATAAGGCGCAATATGATGAGGCCAAAACATGGGAAAAAATCAAACTAAACATCCGTTTGTCTTGGTGCAAAATTACGCGCGCTTACTACAAACGCAACATTAAACTCACTAAGGCTATGGAATCTTCTAAAGCCGAATGTTTAGACCCTAAAACAAAAAAGGCGATGCAGGCTAAGTTTGATGAAGAATTAGCGAAACACTAAAAACACCTTCTTTACATTTTTTTTGGGCGTTCCCCCTCAATTTTACATTCTAACGTTTTAAGAAACACCCATGCTCGGGTCGGGCTATCCACTATATCTTTTTAAAAAGACGCGTCATTGCGAGGAGTTTACGACGTGGCAATCTGTAACATTTAACATCCTTTGTAAATTTTATCCTTTCAAAGTTTTTAAAAAGGATGCCGTTTCTATCCCTAACGCGTGCCTATTTGCCAAGGTATTGGTATAACTTCAAAATAAATGTGCGTTTGTGAGGGCAATACCAGTTTTATGTTTTTTATCTTGTGGAGTATAAATAAACTCCGAAAATAAATGAATAATCGAAGAATATTTTTGGCTGGAACAATAATGCTCATACTGTCTTGTTCATCTTCAAAGCAATTAGAACCAGAGGATTCTTGCAATGAAAATTTAAGGTTTAAAAGGCAATTTTTCAAAAACATCAAGAATGTAGAGAATTTGATCGACAAAAATCAAAATCAATCCTTTCGAAATTCATTAAAATTTATAAATAAATACACCAAAGTCTCATTTGAAGCAATGTCTAATTATGCTA
Source organism: Jejuia sp. (assembly GCA_049889775.1). Taxonomy (GTDB): domain Bacteria; phylum Bacteroidota; class Bacteroidia; order Flavobacteriales; family Flavobacteriaceae; genus Jejuia. The sequence continues at coordinate 46,414 of JBMHCT010000005.1, read as the reverse complement.
GAACTTATCCATTTGGGGTATTCGAAAAAGACAAAAAAGTGTGGTTGGAATGGCATGAAAAGAATAAATGTTTGAATATTCAGCTTAAAGAAAACTAGTAAAAATTCTATCACTAGATACCACCATAACAAAGTCCTTTAAAGAAGTATCTCGAAGACAAAAAACATCAATTCACCAAAACCAACAACAAAAGCCAAAGAACAGGAATCCCCTCCACCCAAAACGAACTATAATATCTATTCTGATTTTTTCGCGCAAACACCAAAAGCAAAACCGTTAGCAATTGCACCACACCCAAAACCAAAATATGAGTTTGGGAGGTTTCATCTTTAAAAAATTCCAGTAGAAAGATTACAACAGCTATAACAACACCAATGATTTTCGTATTCCTCACCCCTATCCTTTGAGGAATGGTAGACAATTTTAAGCTATCAAATTTTAAATCCCTAATTTCAAAAGGTAACATTAATAAAATCACAAAGCAAAAACGTTGAAATCCGGTGATGAATACATCATCATCTATTTCAAAATCCTTACTCAGCAATGGCAAAAACACAGTTACACCACTCCAAACTAAAGCAATTACATATACCTTTAAACCTCCTATACTTCTCAAATTATGATGTTTATCAATAAAAAATCGCTTCGGTAAAAACGGAATCGCATAAAAAAAGGTGATTAATCCGAAAACACCCAGATAAATCAGTAATTCTAAAGGTAATTGCAACGCGTAATAGCCCATCAACAAAAAGCAGAAAAACGAAAAGATCTGGATAGTTTTCAACCAATTAGCTAAACTCCTATGATGGAATTTTGCCAACCCAAAATACTTCACAAAATTATAACCCGTTATTGTTGCAAAAAACACAAAATATAACACCACTTCATCATAAGGTAAATCAAACTCCAAAAGCGTAATATATGTCAATGCATACACCGCTAAAGCCACATGAATACTGCTATTGATGTAAAAATTAAGAAGCTTCTTGAAAATGCTCATATTGTAAAAATAAAGTATGCATGTCAGTTCGATTGATTTTGAAGCATGAAAAATTGTATCGAGAACCATTTAATAGACTAAAAAACCTGAGTTCGATAATTAATCTATTGATTTTTAAATCTTTGATAAGTCCTGTAAGGTTTTGACAACCTTGTAGGTCTGTTATTTATGCTTTTATGATACCTACAAGATCAAAAAGACCTTGCAGGATAGGAAAAAATATAAAAATCAATGATTTATATTTTCACTATCAATTGAAATCAGACTAAAAATTCTCATGCTCGATACTAATTTTACCCATTTCAATCGTAAAATTAACTCGAACAGACAGAATTTTATCAAAATCCGAAAAAAGAAAAAAAACAGTGTTAATAAATGCACCGAATGGTTAAAAACTTTCGATTTTCTTCAATAAAACCTTTCTAATATTCAGTAATTTTGCAGATTATGTAATAAATTTTGCTTGAATGAACACAAATGCTTTCGCTTTACGCCATATTGGGCCACGAGAAGAGGATCAAAAATTGATGTTAGAGGCTTTAGGTTTAGATTCGTTAGACCAATTAATTTCAGAAACTATTCCTGAAGACATTCGTCTAAAAACACCTTTAGATTTAAACGATCCCATGACGGAGTATGAATACTTATTACATATTCACGAATTGTCCAAAAAGAATAAGGCACGTAAAACATATATCGGTTTAGGGTATCATCCAACGGTTATGCCAGCTGTTATTCAAAGAAATATTTTAGAAAACCCAGGTTGGTACACCGCCTACACCCCTTACCAAGCAGAAATTGCGCAAGGTAGATTAGAAGCGCTTTTAAATTTCCAAACCATGGTTACAGACCTTACGGGTATGGAAATCGCCAATGCATCACTTTTAGATGAAAGTACTGCAGCTGCTGAAGCTATGAGTTTATTATTTGCGGTAAGAAGCAGACCTCAGAAAAAAGCTGGTATCAACAAGTTCTTTGTTTCCGAACAAATTCTACCTCAAACACTGTCTTTATTGCAAACACGCTCTACACCTATTGGCATTGAGTTGGTTATTGGAAAAGAAGAAGATTTCGAGTTCTCTTCAGAATTTTTCGGTGCAATTCTTCAGTATCCAGGTAAAGATGGTCAGATAACAGATATAAAATCCTTCATAGAAAAAGCCAATGCCGCAGAAATAAAAGTTGCTGTTGCCGCAGATATTCTAAGTTTAATAAAATTAGAAGCTCCAGGAAAATTTGGAGCCAATGTGGTTGTTGGTACCACACAACGTTTTGGAATTCCAATGGGTTATGGTGGTCCGCATGCTGCTTATTTCGCCACAAAAGAAGCTTATAAACGCGATATTCCTGGGCGTATTATTGGTGTAACAAAAGACACAAATGGCAATCGTGCCTTACGTATGGCGTTACAAACGCGCGAACAGCATATCAAAAGAGACAAAGCAACATCTAACATTTGTACAGCACAAGTACTATTAGCTGTAATGGCTAGTATGTATGGTGTGTATCATGGCCCTAAAGGCTTAAAATTTATTGCTAATAAAGTACATAACAAAGCCTCTAAATTGGCCGAAGTTTTGGAAGCTTTAGGCTACGAACAGGTAAATACGTCGTTTTTCGATACGCTTCAAATAAAAACTAAAGCGAAAGCTATAAAGAAAGTTGCTACCGAGAAAAAAGTAAACCTTTGGTATCCTAATAAAAACACGGTGACCATTTCTATAAACGAAACCACTTCCATTAGAGATATCAATTATTTAATTTCAATTTTTGCTGAAGCTGCTGGAAAAGATACTATTGAAATTTCTGAAGTATTACCTGCCAATAATATCGATACATCTGTTTCAAGAACGTCAGAATTCTTAACCTTGGATGTGTTCAACAAATATCATTCTGAAACGGAATTAATGCGCTACATCAAGTCTTTAGAACGTAAAGATTTGGCATTAAACCACTCTATGATTTCATTAGGTTCATGTACTATGAAACTGAATGCAGCTTCAGAAATGTTGCCACTAAGTATTTTCAAATGGGCAAATATTCATCCGTTTGTACCTTTAAAACAAGCTAAAGGCTATTTGGAGGTTCTAAAGGAATTAGAAGATCAACTAACAGAAATTACAGGTTTTGCAGCTACATCGTTACAACCAAATTCTGGCGCGCAAGGAGAATTTGCAGGACTTATGGTGATTAAAGCCTATCATGAATCTCGTGGTGATCATTATAGAAACATCTGTTTAATTCCATCTTCTGCACACGGTACAAATCCTGCAAGTGCGGTTATGGCAGGTATGAAAGTAGTGGTTACAAAAGCTACTGAAGAAGGTAATATTGATGTGGATGACTTACGCGAAAAAGCAGAATTGCACAAGGATAACTTATCCGCTTTAATGGTAACCTATCCATCCACCCACGGTGTTTACGAGTCAGCTATAAAAGAAATCACGCAAATTATCCACGATAATGGCGGACAAGTGTATATGGACGGTGCTAATATGAACGCCCAGGTTGGTTTAACAAACCCTGGAAATATTGGCGCAGATGTTTGCCACCTCAACCTACATAAAACCTTTGCTATCCCCCACGGTGGTGGAGGCCCTGGTGTTGGCCCTATTTGTGTTGCAAAACAACTGGTGCCATTTTTACCAGGAAATCCAGTGATTATAACTGGTGGGAAAGAGGCGATAACAGCCATTTCCGCAGCACCCTTTGGTTCCGCTTTGGCGTGTTTAATTTCCTATGGTTATATCAAAATGTTAGGTTCAGAAGGCTTGACAGAATCCACTAAGGTGGCCATTTTAAATGCCAATTACATCAAACATAGATTAGACGGCTACTATGATACGCTATATTCTGGCGAAAAAGGAAGAGCTGCTCATGAAATGATCATTGACTGCCGACCTTTTAAAGCGCATGGCATTGAAGTTACCGACATCGCAAAACGCTTAATGGATTATGGTTTCCATGCACCAACAGTATCTTTTCCTGTAGCTGGCACCATGATGATAGAGCCTACAGAAAGTGAAAGTAAAGAAGAAATCGACCGCTTTTGTGATGCGATGATCTCCATAAAATACGAAATTGACGCCGTATCAAAAGAAGATGCCAACAACGTCCTTAAAAACGCTCCTCATACGTTGGAAATGATAACTTCAGACGAATGGTTGTTACCCTATTCGCGCGAAAAGGCAGCGTTTCCTTTGGATTATATCCGCGAGAATAAGTTTTGGCCTTCTGTAAGACGCGTTGACGATGCTTATGGTGACAGGAATTTAATATGTACCTGCGCGCCAATTGAGGAATACGTAGAGGCTTAAAAGTACCTTTTGAACATCGTAATTTATTTTGAATTTTTCTGGCGACTATTACAAAACAATTTATATTGCTTTTGATTGATTAATTAAAAGTAATTTCTCTCTTTATGAATATCAAAATCACTGGAACAGGAAGCTATATTCCATCTACTGTTGAAAAAAACGATGCCTTTCATAATCATGAATTTATGAATACCGATGGTTCGGTAATTACCGCACCAAATGAGGTCATTGTTGAAAAATTCAAATCCATAACAGGTATTTCTGAACGTCGTTACGCAAAGAATCATTTAACCGCTTCAGATTTAGGCTTCTTTGCTGCCGAAAAAGCCATTGAAGATGCCAACATAGATCCTGAAACCATAGATTATATTATTGTTGCCCATAATTTTGGTGATGTTAAACATGGTACAATTCAAGGTGATTTATTACCTTCTTTAGCAGCACGTATAAAACACAGTTTACGCATTAAAAATCCAAAATGTATTGCTTACGACTTACTATTTGGATGCCCAGGTTGGGTAGAAGGTGTTATACAAGCACAAGCATTCATAAAATCAGGTATGGCAAAACGTTGCTTGGTGATTGGAACGGAAACATTGTCTAGAGTTGTAGATAAACATGATAGAGATGCGATGATTTTTTCAGATGGTGCTGGTGCTACCATAGTTGAAGCTACGAAAGACGAAGGCGGTATTTTAGCACACGAATCTGCAAGTTTCACCTATGATGAAGCTTACTTTTTATTCTTCGGAAATTCCAACAATCCAGAATTAGACCCAAACACGCGTTACATCAAAATGGACGGCCGTAAAATCTACGAATTTGCATTGGTAAACGTACCAAAAGCAATGAAAGACTGTTTGGATAATAGTGGTGTTGACATAAAAGACGTGAAGAAAATTTTCATCCACCAAGCCAATGAAAAAATGGATGAGGCTATTTTAAAACGTTTCTACAGATTATACAGAACTGAAATTCCTGAGCACGTTATGCCAATGAGCATTCAAAAATTAGGAAACAGCTCTGTGGCTACTGTACCTACACTTTTTGATTTGGTTAGAAACAAACAATTGAAAAATCAAGAGTTAAACAAAGGCGATGTGGTAATTTTTGCTAGTGTTGGTGCGGGAATGCATATTAATGCTATTGTTTACCAATATTAAACATGTACGAGCACACTTACCCCAATAAACGTTTTAAACATACCATAGAATTCTTAAAAAAACACGTTTCTACTTCTGAAAATATTCTGGATTTAGGTATTGTAAATCCGTTTACTGAAATTATGGAAGCTAATGGGTATTCAGTTGAAAACACCCAAGGAGAAGATTTAGATATAGATACTACCCACATTACATCGTCTACAGCAGATGTGGTTACAGCATTTGAAATTTTCGAACATTTGCTATCACCGTTCACCGTTTTGAAATCCATCAAATCTGATAAATTAGTGGCAAGTGTTCCTTTAAAATTATGGTTTTCTCCTGCTTATAGAAGTAAAACAGATAAATGGGACAGACATTACCATGAGTTTGAAGATTGGCAATTTGATTGGCTACTGGAAAAAACTGGCTGGAAAATTATCGCTAGCCAAAAATGGACCAATCCAGCTAAAAAAATTGGCATTCGACCAATTTTGAGATGGTTTACTCCAAGATATTATATTGTTTACGCCGAAAGAATTAAGAATTGAATTTCTACATTGTCATACCTGCACATAACGAAGCAGACTCCATAGGTTTAACTTTGTATTCATTGTCTCAACAAACCCTTAAGCCTAAGCAAATTGTTGTTGTTAATGACAACTCAACAGATCAAACAGAATCTGTTGTAGATGGTTATGTTCAGAAACATAGTTTTATATCATTAGTAAATACCCAATCTTCAGATCAACATTTACCAGGTTCAAAAATTATAAATGCCTTCTATAAAGGATATGAAACTTTAGATGATAGTTATGACGTCATCTGTAAATTTGATGCAGATTTGATTTTCCCTGAAAACTATCTTGAAACCTTGGCACAACATTTCAATAACAATGTAAAACTAGGAATGGTTGCAGGATTCTGTTACATTGAAAAAGAAGGTGAATGGGTTTTAGAAAACCTAACAAGAAAAGATCACATTCGTGGTGCTTTAAAAGCTTACCGAAAAGATTGTTTTGAACAAATAGGTAAACTAAAACGCTCCATGGGTTGGGATACTGTTGATGAATTATTAGCTCAATATTATGGCTGGAGCATTTTAACTGATGAAATTCTTCATGTAAAACATTTAAAACCTACAGGGATTAGCTATAACAAAGCCTCGAAGCACCTTCAAGGAGAAGCAATGTACAAAATGCGTTATAGCTTTTTAATCACTCTTATTTCCGCAATTAAACTCGCTACTAAAAAAGGTAAATTCCAATTATTCAAAGATTATATGGCGGGCTATTTTGAAGCTAGGAAAAACAAACCTGAATTTTTAGTTTCTGAAGACGAAGGACAATTCATTAGAAAACTGCGTTGGAAAGGCATGCTTAATAAGTTTTCTTAAATCTCTTATTCCAAAATAAAACCTAAAGGTTTACCGGTTGCTCCACTAGGAAAACTGATTCCTAAAAGCGCTGAAATAGTTGGTGCTATATCTGGTATTACCGTTTTTTGAAAAGTTTCACCTCGTTTTATACCTTTTCCAAAAAACAACAAAGGTACATGGGTATCATAATTAAATCCAGAGCCATGGGAAGTGCCTGTTTCTCGATAGTAAATATGACTTGGATTAGGTATAATTAAAACATCACCAGAGCGTTTTTGGTTGTAACCATTTTGTAAAGACGCTTCTAGTCCAGTATTAAATGAAGTGTTGCTCATTGTTGTTGCTGAATACACTTTATACACTTCTTCAGAACCGATAATCTCATTAACTATAGCCTCTTGAATTTCAATTAAATCCAATCCCAAAATTTTTATTTTATCCCTATTCAAAAAAATCTGATTATTACTTACATTTTCAATTAAACCTTCAGCCTTAAATTTACTTTTTAGGAAAGTTTTTAAATTTTTCTTTGCAGCCGCATACCTTACGTATCCTGCTGGAATTTTTTGAGATTTTAAAAAGTTGGGAACGTGTACTGCTCCATGATCAGCGGTTAAAAAAACAGTATAGTTTCCTACTCCAACTTCTTCATCTAAAGCTTTTAAAAAACGCTCCAAATCCTTATCCAATCGCAGATAGGTATCTTGAATTTCCTTGGAGTTCACTCCAAATCGGTGTCCAACATAATCGGTACTTGAAAAGCTTACTGTTAAAACATCTGTAACCTCATCTTTTCCCAATTTCTCGGATCTTAGCGCTTCAATAGCAAAATCGGCCAAAATACTATTTCCAAAGGCAGTTTCCTTCAGAATATCATATCCCATATTTTTATCCATAAGAGCCTTTAAATTATAAGGAAATGTTGGTGTCTCTTTTCCAACAAAACCTCCTTCAAAAGGGTTTAAATCTTCTCCACTCTCAGTGTATGTTGATATATCATATAGTGTATTCCAATCTTTTAGATAAGATTTTACGGCACTAGATTTATTAAATTTTTCTACCCATTTTGGTAATTCCTTCATGTAATATGTGCTGGAAATAAAGTTGCCTTCCTTTTTACCTCTAAACCAATAAGCTGCACTTGCTGTATGACCTGCTGGAAAAACGGCACCCCTATCTTTAATTGAAATACCAATAGTTTTACCGCGCATTTGGGTAAATAATCTGTTTTCGTCTGCAAAGGTTGTGGTTTTCAATCGATGAGGGGACATGCGTTCTTTTTCAGAATCACTACCAACTGCTAAAACAGAGTCGTCTTCGGCACAATAAACCATTTTCTTAAGCTCTTTATCGTAAAAATCATTGGCTATGATTCCATGATTCTTTGGTGTAGTTCCTGTGAAAACCGAAGCATGACCAGGCCCAGTATAGGTAGGAATATAATTGAAGTGATTGTTTTTACAATTAAACCCTTCTCTCATTAATCGTTTAAAACCACCTTCCCCATATTTAGCTTCAAAACGAGTGAGATAATCATAGCGCATTTGATCTACAATAATTCCAACCACCAATTTAGGTTTATTATTTTGAGAGCTTCCAGAGAAATATACAGACAGAATAAATATGATTGAGAAAATCCGTTTCATTTCAACTTTATTATTTAAGCATCAAAAATACACATATTAATACGGCAATATTTAAAATTAAGGTTAATAAATGCCACTAACTTTTTATACTTTAGCATCAATTATAACTGCATGAAATACCTTCATAACATTGGGTCGTACTTTTTAATGATTACTGAAATGTTTCGTAAACCCACGAAATGGTCGGTAATGCGCCAATTAATTTTGAAGGATATAGATGATTTAATTATTGGCTCGCTGGGAATCATTGCTTTCATTTCCTTTTTTGTTGGTGGCGTAATAACCATTCAAACGGCATTGAATATTGATAACCCTTTAATCCCAAAATATCTGGTTGGTTTCGCAACAAGACAATCTGTAATTTTAGAATTTGCACCAACTTTTACCTCAATAATTATGGCGGGTAAAGTAGGGTCTTTCATTACATCTAGTATAGGAACAATGAGGGTTACAGAACAAATTGATGCTTTAGAAGTTATGGGTATTAACTCGCTGAATTACTTGGTATTTCCGAAAACCGTGGCCTTAACTTTATATCCTTTTGCCATTGCTATTGGGATGTTCTTAGGTATTTTAGGAGGTATGGCTGCATGTGTTTTTGGAGGTTACTCGACCCTAGCAGATTATATTACTGGAATACAAACAGATTTTGATGGCTTCCACATTACATACGCCTTTATAAAAACTTTCATTTTTGCTTTTATATTGGCCACTATTCCATCGTTTTACGGTTACTATATGAAAGGCGGCGCTTTGGAAGTTGGTAAAGCCAGTACCACCTCATTTGTCTGGACTAGTGTTGTTATTATTTTATTGAACTATATTATAACTGGAATGCTTTTAGGATAGTGATTGAAGTTAAGGATTTACATAAATCGTTTGGAGAAGCCCATATTTTAAAGGGTATAAGCACAACTTTTGATAAAGGTAAAACCAACCTAATTATTGGACAAAGTGGTTCAGGAAAAACTGTTTTCTTAAAATGTCTATTAGGTTTATTTAAATATGAATCTGGCTCTATATCCTATGATGGGAAGATTTTTTCTAACCTATCGGAAGATGAAAAACGTGATTTACGTGCCGAAATAGGTATGGTTTTCCAAGGAAGCGCGTTGTTCGATTCTATGACTATTGAGGAAAACGTAATGTTTCCACTTCAAATGTTTACAAACATGAGCAAAAGCGAAATGAAAGATAGAGCAGACGTGGTTTTAAAACGAGTTAATCTTCCTGATGCACACCATAAAATGCCTAGTGAAGCTTCTGGAGGAATGCAAAAACGTGTTGCCATTGCTCGTGCCATAGTTAATAATCCCAAGTATTTGTTTTGTGATGAACCTAATTCTGGTTTAGATCCTAAAACAGCCATCGTCATTGATAACCTAATTCAAGAAATTACAGACGAATATCAAATTACAACAGTGATTAATTCTCATGATATGAATTCTGTAATGGAAATTGGAGAGAAAATTGTGTTTTTAAAGCTCGGTTTAAAAGAATGGGAAGGCTCCAAGGAAACTATTTTTAAAACAGATAATCAAGCTGTTACAGATTTTGTGTATTCTTCAAACTTATTTAAAAAAGTACGAAAGATGTATATAGAAGAAAATCTTTAGCAATTCTTAAATCACTAAAAATTTTCAAAATTAATTATTACTTCAACTATTACTTTCCTACATATTTTAAAGCGTTGGCCAATAATGTTTTATAAGAAGTATTTTCAAAAGCATTCTTAGAATAACCAGGCATAATGTAAACAATTTTGGAAGCATTGTACACTTGAGTCCAAGCAATTGGAGCTAAATCTTCGTTATCAGAATCTAATAAAATGGTTACACCATCTTTCAAATAAATATTTCCATAATAAACATCAGTCATTGTAAAATCTTTTATACCCTTTGTTACAGGGTGTCTTTTATTGGCAACTGTCACCTTTACTTCTCTATCAATAAAATAGGTTGATCTTTTTTCTTTTTCAGGCGTAAACTTTCCTAAAAACCATTTTCCTCCTACTATCTCATGGTACTCATCCCAATTGGGTTGAGATGACAATGTAAAATGCAAAAATACCATACCAACACCTTCATTGGTTAAGTCTACATATAATTGTTTCGTACGCTTCGATTCTTCATAATACTTATTCTGATTTAAAAATAGAATTGCACTATACTTGTCTTTTATTTGCTCCTTTTTCATGGACTTGAAGTGGGCATCCAATACTAAATCTACTTTTACACCATCTAAACTTTCACACATATTTTCAAAATGCGGTGTATCGTACGGGTGTCCACCACGAACTACCAAAACAGAGGTTTCCGTTTGAGCCAATAATGGCTGAAATGCTAATAATAAAATGAATAATGGTATAACAGTAAATATTTTACTTAACCTTTTTTTGTCTTGCAGTGCTATGTTAGAAATCATAATTTGAATTTTATCTTTATTTTTTGTTTGTTATAATCTACATTTAATTTTAGTTCTCTGACTTTTTACGGTTGTAAAGCTTACCCATCCAAAGACCAACTGCCGCCCATATGGCTGCAATACCTCCACCAATAATGCCTACAGCGGTAAATCCAAGACCAAGTCCCTCGGTTAAACCTGTAAAAAACCATGCAGTTGCCATATCGCCACCACGATATACCACAACATCAATAACTGGTTTCGCTTTAAATCTTGTTTCTTTATCCACCTCGGTAAAAAGCATTTCCCTTGCAGGTTTTGTTACGGCATAGTTTCCTGCCCTACGTGCTACCTGTAAAATTAATAGTACCGTAATAATGGGCGCAAATGCCAATATTAGTATTCCTACACAAACTACAATTGGCATTAAAGCAAGCGTAAAACCCATTCCTATCTTTTTTACAAGTCTAGATGTTGCAAAAAAAGCTACCGTAAATGTCAATACATTTACAATCCAATCTATGCCTCCCAAAATTTGAGTTCGAGCTGCCCTGTCGTAATCAGCCAGTAAATTCTTCTGTTCAAAGTAAACAAACGTGCTAATCATTGTATAAAGCAAAATAAATATCCCAATGGCCAATAAATAAGGGTTTGTTACAAAATATTTAAACCCAGCAAACGGGTTACCTCCAATTTTATATTTGCTTTTATCGGTACTTTCATCTACATTTTTTAATTCGCTAGACTTGAGTTTTGTAAGCGTAAGTATTAATGGAATAGGAATTAACAATAATATTGCTGCTACCAAAATTAAGTTGTCTGTTCCAATTCCAGCAAATAACGTTGGTACCATTGGTCCAAGAAGGGCTCCCGCACTTGCTCCCGCAGCAATGGTTGCAAATAAACGTCTCGCCTGATCTTTATTGAAAATATCGGACATAAAACTCCAAAACACTGAAAGATGAAACATAGCAAAAACGCTTAACCAAACGTAGAAGCATTTGTCCACCAAAGTGCTATCTTCAATGGAAGACATAAACGTGTAAAACAAAACAAAAGTTACCGCAAAAAAGCCGTAAACACTCGGAACCAATAACTTAAAATTTAATTTTGAAACCGCAATACCATAAAGCGCTACAACCCCTGTGCTTATAAAGAAATTCAGCGTCCACAGTTGACTTACCTCAGCATCAGACCAATCACTAGCCATAGCATCTCTAACAGGCCTTAAAATATAATATGCCAGCATTAAAATAAGTACAAACAAAAAGGAAAGTGTTGTAGCTTTTATTTCGTGGGCCTCAATTTCTGAAGCTTTTTTTAATAGTTTTTTTATCATCTTTCAGAATTTAGGGTTAGCAAGGCAAAATAAACCCTTCCGTTTTCATACAAAAACGTTCTTAATATTTGAGAATGAAGAAATTGCATTTACAACAAACTACCAAGCCATTAGTTTTCCCTTATTATTTATGAAGGTGCCGCTATTTTCCATGGTAAGGTTTAATATGGTGTTGTACATAATAGGAATAGCCTCAGATACGGATAATTTTCCGTTAGGGTTCATATCCGTTTTTACGCCTCCCGGGGTTATTGAAATCACGATAATATTGCGATCTTCAAATCTTGCTGACAAAGTTCTGGTTAGCATATTTACTCCAGCTTTGCTAATACGGTAGGCATCTAAATCGTTACTTTTCTTTTGATAGGTAATACTTCCCGCTCCCGAAGATAAGTTTACTAAAGTGGCTCCATTGTTTAAATAAGGTCCAATAGCTTGAGCAAAAAGAGCACTTCCCATAGTATTCACTTTAAAATTCATTAAAATACCCTTTGAAGTCCATTTTCCAAAATCCTCAAGAACAGTAACTCCAGCATTACTAATAGCAATATCTATCTTAATGTTTTTTTTCTTCAGCATTGCCGATAAGGCAGCCATATCTTCTTCGCTGGTAACATCCAGCTTCTGAATAAGGAGTTGTTTTTTGTACTGTTTTTTTAATGCAATAAGATCATCAGCCTTTTCGGGTTTACGTGCAGTTGCAATCACTGTATAACCTTCATTTAAAAAATGTTTCACCCAACCAAGACCCATACCACGATTAGAGCCTGTAACAATAGCTGTTTTATTGTCTGCTTTTGCATTTGTAAAAACAGTGTCGTTATTGTGGTTTTCAAAAGCGTTTAAAGAATTACAGCCTAATGTAATAATAGTACCTAATAAAAGAACTTTAAAATTGTTGTAAATTAATTTTAGCATAATTGTTTATTTAATTAGTTGATTGATTAATGTAATTTCGATTTTCAATAAGTTTCTTTATTTAAAAATACAAATCAGAATAATCGCTTACATGAGAAGCAAATTTGCGCGAACTGTCTGAGTTGACCTAAAATAACATATAGTTTTACTATAGACAAAATAATGACCCTATATATTACTTATAGACAAGTAATATTATTTATTCTATAAATACCTGATTATCAAAATTTTATTATTAAAATAAAATATCACTACTTTTATTTGTTTAAATTTACTATGTATTTTTGATTCATTATTAGAGCTAATGATAAAGCGTTATTACGAATTTATATTTCTTTTTGCTTTTCTTATTCCGCAATGGAATTTTGGAAAAGTAAATCAAGAAACTGCTATTAGTAGAAGAACAACAAATGATAGCCTTTTAATAAAACATAAATCAGAAAGACTTCTACATCTGTCTAAAGGAGATACATTAAGTGCTATAGGCTCAATATTAGAACTATCAAATATATATTCCACAACAGGAAATTATTCGCAGTCTTATGATGGTTATTGGGAAGCACTTATTTTATCCAAAACAATTTCAGATAGCATCTATGTAGCGAACATATACAGAAGATTAGGCACACTTTATAGTATTTTTCGAAGGGCTGAAAAAGCTGAAACCTATTTCAAACAATCTTTAAAAACCATTAGAGCTAGTTCAAATTCCAAAAGTTCTATGACCTCATCACTTAACGAAACATTTCAAATTTTAGCAAGTCATCATATAGAACAAGGTAATTACGGTTTAGCTTCAAAATATTTAGATAGCTGCTGCAAACTATACCTAAATATCCCTAATAATGTGCGTGCGTTTAGCGATACCAAACGTGGTTATATTGACTATCATTTAGGAAATTATGACAGTGCACTTAACAAACTACTTTCCAATGAGGATTATTTCAAGAAACATCATCCTTCCTATTTAGTAATTTTCTACTCCTTTTTAGGTGATATTTATTCAAAAACAAATAATTATAAAGAAGCCGAAAAGCACTTTTTAAAAGCTTTAGCGGTTGCTGAGCAGTATAAAAGTCATTCTAATTTCATACCAGACCTTTATGGAAAATTAGGAGATTTATATTTTAACATTAATAAAAAGGATTTAGCCTATGAACATTTACAGCGCTCTAAGGATATTTCAGAAGAACTATTTGGAATTCGAAGTAAAATAAACAGTGATATTTTAGAAATAAAAGATACCTATCGGATTGAAAATGAAAAACAACAACAAAACCTTGAAGTGGCAAAATTAAATAGGCTTGAACAACAACAAAAGACACTCTTTTTTAGAAATATTGCACTTACAGTTTCTGTTATTTCGCTAATCCTTATGGCAAGTATTAGTGTTTGGTACTTACATAAGCGAAGAACCTCTGAAAAAAGGGACTTTTTAAAGCGACAAAAATTAAGTAGAGAAAAAAATGAAGAAATTCTAGCACTTAAAAATCGAGAACTCACTAGTTCCTCTCTTCAATTGATACAAAAAGATGCACTTATTTTAGAAATCAAAGATTTATTAAAATCCGTCGAGTTTAGCAATAAAAAAGAAGTAAAAGATATCTTAACAAAGATAAAAATTAATAAAAACTTTGACTGGAAACAGTTTAATGCACGCTTTACTTCTGTAAATAAAATATTTTATAAAACACTTTCAGAAAAATTTCCAGAACTCACGCGAAAAGATCATAGACTTTGTGCTTTAATTAAACTCAACTTTACCAGTAAAGAAATATCCCAACTTTTAGGCATATCACCATTAAGCGTAAATACATCCCGTTATAGATTAAGAAAAAAGATGAAGTTAGTTAGAGATGAAGATCTTTTTGATGTAATATCCAAACTTTAAAATTCGGCTAAGGTTTTTCTAGAATAATTCCTTGAACATTAGCATCGTAATCTTGAAAATGATACCATGGCCCGTTAAGCCAAAGCAATACTTTATAGCCTTCATTAGCAACTACTATTGGTCTTATATTTCGGTAGTTAGAGTTTGAAGTGATTGCCTTCCATTTGATGGTGGTTATATCATCTTTAGCACCAATAGTTGCTTCATAAATCTCATGAACTCCTCCTAAATCCTTTCCAGTGGAGGGATCTACATCTGTTGAAATATATACTTTTGAAGGGTTATCTGGATCGAATGCCATGAGCCCCGTATAGCTGCTCTCCACTTTATATAAACATTTCCCTGCGTACGCTATCTCCCTATCATTCCATGTATCACCATCCCATGAGACTATTCTATATCGGTGATCACTATCGTTTATGTAAACCGAATAACCAATATGCGGATTATTATTTTCGTCTTTGCCCATTGCGCAAGTCCAAGCACTATTAGGAACGCTTTCGTTAATTAAAGACTTCTCTTTGGCACTACTACCAGCGAACAACTTTTCACCTTCGGATGCAGACATAGCACCTTCAGATAAATCCTTAATTTTAGCACCATCAACCTTATAAAATCCCTTGCTTTTGTATTCTACATAAAACAAGTTATTTCCGTAGTTTCTTGGATGTCCATCGGTATAAGAAATCCCTATAGTATTTTCATCCATTTGATAATAGCGCGCATAAGGCCTTTGTCTACCACCTATATCACTCGCTATGAAATGGGCATAATTACCCCAGGTTTCTCCATAATCTTCTGAAGTTATAAAAGAAGGATTGTAAGTATCACCGCTTCTGAAAAAATTATACAACTTACCTTCATCTTTTAGATAATATAAATTCATGTATGTAACTCCACGCTTATCGTCATAAGTATGATGGTATTGCTTCGGCTCTCCCCACTCCAAATAATTGACTGACGACGAAATATTATAATGATGTATTTTTTGCCTACCATGTTTTGCCCAAACTGCTAAAACACTTTTATCTGGTCTTTTATACAATGCTGGCACATTATGATCGTCTCTTTCAAAATCGTTATGAAGTATTAATGTACTGTCATTTTTTTCAGTTTTAAGATCGTAAACTCCTAGGCGTACATCACCACTTTGCCCACTTAAACCAGCTATAAGTAATTTATCTTTACTGATTATGGCTCTAGGATCTTGATACCAACACCAACCTCCATCGGTCATAAATGTTTCATGTTGGGTATCTTTAGCCATAGGGTGAAAGTTATTGAGATACTTATACATTTCTGAACCTGCAGCTAAAAACGCACCTATACCATAAACTTCTGTATAATTTGGGTAACTAGCACCAGGAGCCGCCCCAATACCTTGTACATAACTTAACATACCTTCTTCTGTAACAGCACTTTCCAACGCATTCCAAGCTTTAAATAGTACAGGTTCAAATGTTGCTTTATCTAATAGCCCATTATTAATACCCCATGCAATTCCGAAAGCGAAAAAGGATGTTCCACTAGTTTCATTATTTGGATAGGCCTTTAAATCGCCCAAAATACCCGCAGACCAAGTGCCATCAGGTCTTTGCAACTCGTTTATAGAAGAAGCCATCTGTGTAAAAAGGGTTTCATAAAAAGCACGGTGCTCCCACTCTTTAGGCATATCTGGAATCATTAATGCTAGTCCACCAAACACCCATCCATTTCCTCGAGACCAGAATAACTTTCTACCGTTTGCTTCGGTCTTATTTAAAAATGATTTATCTCTAAAGAACAGTTGTTCTTCCTTATCCCATAGTTCATTATAAGTTTTTAAATATTGACTATGCATGTAATCTAGATAAGTACTATTCTTGGTAACTTTGGCTAATCTTGTCCAAACTGGTGGTGCCATAAAAAGGGCGTCACACCAATCCCAGTGGTAATCATTGGCCTTTTCACCGTTCAAAATAGAATCAAACCTTTGCTGTAAAGGCGTTAACTTTACAATATGTCTTAATCTTACATTTTTTTTAAAACTCAAATATAATTGTCCAACTGCATGATCATCTGCATGATACATGCGCTTATATAATTGCCATTTATTTCTATCTCCTATCTCAATGAGCCAATTGATATATTTGGGATAGTGAGACACTTCACTTAGTTGAAACATTCCCGAATATAAAGCTGCATTAGTCCAATCTAATTCATGGTGTTTATTCCTATTGTGCCAACGCTTACGTTCTTCTTTAGGTGGAAGCGCCCTGTATTTACCCATATCTTCAAAAGTCGCTATCTGCCAATTAGCTACTTTCTCGGTCAACTTTAAGACTGCCCGAGGAGATGGAGTATTCACAACATTTTTCGTTGAAACATCAGAAGGCAAAACACTTTGCTTTGACTTGCATGATACACAAATACATAAAATAGAGATAAAGTAAAATTTAGTTGTGGTAGACATTAAGTTTAGCTTAAAAGTTAAAAATACAATCGATTGTATTTTTAAATATACTACAAAAGTATAGTAGATTTTAATCAAATTTATAGTTTAAGAACTTAAAATTACCATGGTAGTTCATCTCCTTCCTCAGAAAGAAATTTACCTGAATCTTTTAAAGTAAGGTTTTTAATAACAAGTGCTATTTTTTCAATAGCTTCGGCAACTGTTAAGGGCGCCTCCATTCCTCCCATATCAGTTTGTACCCAACCTGGACTTAAAGCCACTATAATTATATCTTCAGTAGCTTTTTTAGCAGCAAATCGTTTCGTGAACATGTTGACAGCAGCTTTACTCATAGCATATGCTTCAAAACCTACTTCTGGATTTATTATGCTTTCAATAGAACCTAAACCAGAAGACATATTAATCAACTTTCCGTTAGACGTTATTAAAGGTAAAATTGCCTGGGAAAACAAAGCAATGCCAATACTATTTACTTGAAAAGTAGTCTCAAAAGTTGAAGATTGCCATTCTCCAAGATTTTCTTCTTTAAAAACACCTGCGTTATTGATAACTATATCAAACTTAAAGGATTGTTTGGCTAATTGAGAAGTACATAACTGAATTGATTTTTCTTGAGATACGTCTAAATCTTGCAGAATCAAGTTTGCAGCAAATTCTGCTTTTAGATCATTTAGTCTTGACCTATTAGAACTACTTCTGAAACACGCAACTACCGTGCAGTTGTTGTTTAAGTAGTATTCAGTAAAACCAAGACCTAAACCACGGTTAGCCCCGGTAACTAAAATTTGATTTTGAACCATTTAAATGTGCTTTTATTTTAAAATGTAAATGGTATTCTGATTTAATTCTTTGGATAGCCATGTTTTCAATTCTTCTTCTTTCTTAGGAAGTAAACTATCTGGAAGACTTTTATTCCATTGCAAACGAATTGCTGTAATGGTATCTATATTAATAAAATCCTTGGATTGTAACATTTTAGAGTAGCCAAAGTATTCGAGATCTTTAAATCTTACCTTAGCGTCTTTGGATAGATTAGTAAAAGAGATCTCATTAGTATTACTTTTTGTCTCTATCTGCTTATTTAGAAGGGTTATGTTGTCTTGTAGTGTTTCTATTTGCTTTTGTAAGCTCAATATAATATTGTCCTTAATATCTAAATCTCGAATTGCTCTATCATAAGCATCTGAAATCTTATCAAAACTTCTATTTTTATTTCCTTTGATATCAAGTAAAAAGTCTTTTATTTTCTCATAGTTTTTAATTTCGTTGGTTAAATCAGCAACGGTTGCATCGGTTACTTCACCGTTGAAATATAAGGTGATAGTTTTCTCGTCCCAATTTGGAATTGCCTTTTGCAACCACAATTCGTTGTTTGATTCTACTTCAACTTTCATAAAATTATTATAATCACCCTCTAAACCACTCTGACGAATAAACTTTACAAACGTCCAAATTGCAGGTGCCATTACCAGTATAGCAACAAAAGAGGCTAATCTAGCAATGCGTTTTCGCTTTTTCGAATTTGCATATCGCAGCATTGGAAAACGTAAAATCTTCAACACCAAAAAGGTTGCCAAAGCAATAAAAATAGTATTAATGGTAAAGAGGTACATGGCTCCAACAAAATGGTCCCAATTATGGGCCAATCCATACCCTGCGGTACACAAAGGCGGCATTAATGCCGTTGCAATTGCTACACCAAATATTACTGAAGCTATAGTGCCTTTTTTAGTTCTGGCTATGATGAGTGCCGCACCCCCAAAAAACGCAATTAACACATCTCGTACATCTGGTTTTGTTCTTCCAAAAAGCTCGTTGGTCATTATATCTGCCGTAGGGAAGAACTTAAAAAACAAGAAAGCCGTTAACAAACTTAACACTATCATGGTTGCTAAATTTATTAACGACTTTTTTAACGTATCTATATCATTTATAGCTATGGAAAGACCAACGCCTAAAATAGGCCCCATTAAGGGAGAGATTAACATGGCACCAATTACAACTGCTGTAGAGTCTGCATTAAGTCCAATTGAGGCTACCATTATCGAACACACCAATATCCAAGCGGTAGCGCCTTTAAAAGGGATATCAGCCTTAATTGCTGCAATAGTAGCTTGCCTATCTGTATCGTCCCTGAAATCTAAAAGCTCGTTGAGAAACTTAGAAATACTAGCAAATAAGCCTTGAGCATCCTTTTGTACATCTTTTTTAGATTGCTCTACACTTTGTTCCTTATTTTTAGTAGCTTCCTCTTCAGAGAAATTAAATTTACTTTCTTCCATGTTATCTAAATTACATCAATACCTACGAATATAATACAATTTAGATTACAAAAAAGCTAAGCTCTAGCCATATTGCTCTCCAAATTTATCTTTTACATTCTGAAGCGTTTTCTTAATATCTTGCTCTTTAGATTTTGGATAAATCAAAAGCACATCCTCCTTGTCAACAATAATGTAATCACTTACACCATCTACAACAACGATCTTATCACTCTTTGTTCTAATCAAGTTACCAGAAGCATCTTCTACCAAAGTTCTGGCGTTCACCACTGCGTTTCCATCTTCATTTTTATCTAATTTATCGTATAAACTTCCCCAAGTACCCAAATCGTTCCAATCAAATTCTGCTGCGATAACGAAAACATTATCCGACTTTTCCATTATGGCATAATCCACCGAGATATTATCTGCCTTTGGATAATTTTCTTTGATAAATTCACTTTCCGAAGGCGTGTTGTAAGAAGAAATACCTTTTTCAAAGTGTGCATATAATTTGGGTTGACTACTTTGAAACGCTTTAACTGCACTTTTCACACTCCACATAAAAATTCCAGCATTCCAAAGGAAATTACCTTGCGAAATAAACTCTTTGGCTGTTTCATAATCTGGTTTTTCACGGAATTGGTTTACTGGCTTTACAACATTTTCTGAAGTTTTATCAAATTCAATATAACCATAACCAGTATTTGGAAATGTAGGCTGAATACCTAGCGTCATCAAAGCATCATTTTCCTCACAAAAATCAAAAGCCTCTTGTACATTTTTAGAGAACGTATCCTCATCTTCAATCCAATGATCGCTTGGTGCCACAATCATTACAGCATTAGGGTTCTCTTTCTGAATCTTTAAAGAGGCATACAAAATACACGGTGCTGTATTTCTCATAGCAGGCTCTAAAACTACCTGTCTTTGTTCCACTTCAGGCAACTGTTCTAAAACCAAATCGTTATATCGCTCATTGGTTAAAATAAGGATATTCTCTTTCGGTATGAGCTTAGATAGCCTCCCAAATGTCTTTTGAATCAATGTATCACCAGTACCAAGCATATCGTGAAACTGTTTTGGGAATTCTTGGGTACTTACAGGCCAAAAACGAGAGCCTACACCTCCGGCCATTAATATTGCGTAATAATTTTTATTCATAATTTTAGTAATTTCAATGTATTAGCTCAACTTCCGCATTGGCATTAAAAAGATAGAGCTTTCCTGTTTTCAATTCTATACATTCAAAACGTTTTACACGTTTTTGTATCATTTTAAATATTCTACCGTTGTATATTTTGAAGGTACTGCCAAACGGTACTTCAAAAATATAAGTTTTATTGTTCGGACTATCAAATCGTTTTAAAGCTAACGATAAATTAACATCTGTATCGCTACTCGCCTTTGGATTTTTAAAATGGTGTGCCAAAAGTGGTAGTATCTCGTTAGGGAAAATTTCAGGATTAATAAAAGGTAACATTAAGTGTTGAAACACGCGCTTCCAATCCTTACCATGTGGTTTAATGTATCTACCATATTTTTGAAATGCTTCAAAATGAGCAATTTCATGTACAAGGGTAATTAAAAACCTAAACTGATTTAAATTGGAATTGATAGTTATTTGATGCTTTCCGTTTGGTAAGGGTTTGTAATCACCGTGCTTGGTTTTCCTCTCATTCTTAATTTTAATTATGAGATTACCATTTTCCAGAAGCTGTAAAACTCTAGATACCGCAGGTTTTGGTATGTAGTCTTCAATTTGGGTTTGCATGTTGTGCGAAAGTAGTAGTTTTCAATTAATTACTTTCTTTTTTTCCCTAAGGAATCTATAAATTTCGATTAAGTGAAAAAGATCTCGGTAAGCTTAAGATGAATGAATAATATCCAAAAGTACATTCATACTTTTAAAGGTTTTTGTAGCTAAACCTTCCAGTTCATTTTTATAATCGTGCTCCGTAAAACCAAACACATCAAAACCTCCAGCTTGTGCTGCTTTTACGCCAGAAATACTATCTTCTATTACCAAACATTCCTTAGGCTGAAACCCCATGGTTTTAGCCGCCCATAAAAATACATCAGGCTCGGGTTTCCATTTTTGAATGGTATAACAGCTAAAAATATTGTTTCCAAAAAAGGGTAATAACCCGGTAACTTCAAGGTTAAGTCGTATTTTATTTTCTGGTCCGCTTGAGGCAGTACAAAAAGGTAGTGGTAGCTTTTGAAGCACTTCTTTTATACCTTTTATAGGTTGAATCTCTTTTTTAAATGTCTCAAACGTTCTTGCACGATATTCTTTTTCGAAATTCTCAGGAATGGATTTACCTGATAACTTAGATATTAAAGCTAAACATGAGTTAAACGATTTACCTTTTAATTCAATAAGCGATTCTTTAAATATCATGTTAGCTCCCATTTCATTAGCCATATCTACTAAAACACCAATGGCGATAGATTCGCTATCAATTAAAACACCGTCACAATCAAAAATGACGCATTTGTATTTACTCATAGATTACGGTGTAGAATTTGAAACCTGTAACAGTTTTCCGTTGTAGTATTTGTTCCCATTTAGCGCAAAATCAAAAATATATTCAGCCATTTCTAAAGCCGTTGTTGGTGCTTTATATCCAGGAAATGCCTCTTCCAACATTTCAGTTTGTACCGCTCCTAAAGCTAAAACATTAAATGCAATACCTTCGCCTTTGTATTCTTCGGCCAATAATTCCGACAACGTAATTACCGCTCCTTTACTAGAACTATAGGCTGCTAATCCTGGAAACTTCATACTTCCTTGAACACCGCCCATAGAGCTTATGGTTACTACATGACTTCCTTTATTCATAAAAGGTAAAACCACTCTCGTCAACTCAGAAACACCAAAAACATTTGTTTTGTATACATATTCAAAATCAGAAATTGAAGTTTCAGAAAAAGGCTTATTAAGTAAAGCACCTGCATTATTAATTAAAATATCTACCTGATTCCAATGGGTTTTGACAAAACTTGTAACATTTTCATAAGCATTGGCATCATTTAAATCAAAGGAAAAACAAGTAACATTTTTAAGTTTCAAATTTTGAATGGGCTTTTCGTTTCGCGATAGAGCCAAAACTTGATACCCTGCTTCGGCAAAAAGTTGCACCAACTGAAAGCCTATACCCCTACTTGTACCAGTAATTATAATAGTTTTACTCATTATTAATTTTTATTTCTTTTGAAGCAGAATTGGTCATCCCTTTAATTGCTGGAATCATTTTTTTTACAAAATTGGTCATGTGTTCAAAATCCATCTTATCAGCTTCATCATCTACATGGTGATAATATTCAAAATTTGTAAAATCAAATGTAGAAATAGCGTGTGAAGGTGTACCAAATTCTTTGTAAAAAGGATAATTATCCGATCTTCTGAACAATTGAAACTGTCTTGCCTTCCCAAAAAAACCAATAATTTCCGTATTGGCATAAGTATTTAGCTTTTCACTTATATTAGATTTCTCAAATCCTGTGATATATGACATTACGTCCGTTTCGGAACGTGGTACTCCAATCATTTCAAAATTAATCATCGTATATAGATCAATATCATAGTTCTTTAAACGTTTTGCTAAGTGCTCGGATCCCTTTAGCCCCATTTCCTCTGCTGAGAATAATGTAAAGAGTATGCTACGCTTATTGGACTTTGACTTTCCAAAATATTTAGCCCATTGCATAACTGCTACAGTACCAGAAGCATCATCATTAGCACCATTGGCAATAGTATCGCCTTCTACTTCCTTGGCTGTTCCAACATGATCATAGTGCGCTCCAAGAATTACGAATTCATTTTTTAAATCAGCATCAGTTCCTTCAACATAACCAACAATATTATAACCAACAATATCCTTTATATTAAAACTATCCCGATATGTTTCAAAATAAGGTTTTACATTATTATCTTCAAAAAATTGCTCAATATAAATCGCTGCCTTTTCTATGCCTTTTGTACCTGTATTTCTGCCTTCTAATTCATCCGAAGCCAAATACTCTAAATTTTCTTTTATGCTTGCAGTCGTGACTAATTGCGATAAACTAAGACCGTCCTTTCCTGGTTCCCCATCTGTGGCTTTTTGATTTATAGCGCATGAGGCAAATAGCAAAAGAAAAAATATTGAATTAAACCGAATCATAGTAAAGTATTTCAATATAAATATAAAGAAACCTGCCTCATTACATTGAAACAGGTTTAATTTTTAAGTATTATTTAATATGATTTTCTGAATTAATATCAGAGTTGCTTAATCAAACTTACACAAGCATTGTTATAGGATTTTCAATGTAACCTTTCAAGGTTTGCAAGAATTGTGCTCCTGTGGCACCATCAACAGTTCTATGATCACAAGCAAGCGTTAATTTCATTGTATTACCTACTACAATTTGCCCTTCTTTAACCACAGGTTTTTGAACTATAGACCCTACAGATAAAATGGCGGAATTAGGTTGATTGATAATTGAAGTAAAGTAATCAATACCAAACATACCAAGGTTAGACACGGTAAATGTACTTCCAGACATCTCATCTGGCGTCAATTTCTTGTTTCTCGCCTTTCCAGCTAAATCCTTAACCTCAGCGCCTATTTGTGGTAAACTTTGCTCATTTGCAAATCGCACAACAGGTACAACCAATCCGTCTGGTACTGCTACCGCAACACCGATATGAACGTGATTGTTTAAACGCATTTTGTCATCAAACCATTGCGAGTTAACCTGAGGATGTTGCTTAAGGGCCATCGCACAAGCCTTAACAACAATATCGTTGAATGAAATTTTAGTATCAGGTATTGAATTGAATTGTTTACGGAACGCAATAGCATTATCCATATCAAATTCAACTGCCAAATAATAATGAGGTGCAGAAAATTTAGATTTGGTTAATGACTTAGCAATTGCTTTACGCATTTGCGAGTTTGGTATTTCATCAAAATCTTCAGTTCCAGTTGGTACAAATTTACCAACAGCCGCAGCTCCAGCAGCTGGTTCATAATTTTCAATATCTCTTTTTACGATTCGTCCGTTCTCACCAGAACCTTGCACTTTAGTCAAGTTGATGCCTTTTTCTTCGGCTAACTTTTTAGCTAGTGGAGAAACGTATAATCTACCATTTTCTGTCACAGGCGTTGGTACCGGTGCTTTAGTTTTTATTTCAGTTTTAGCAGGAACAGTTACCTTTGGAGTCGCTATCTTAGTTTCTGTCTTCGGAGCTTCCTCCTTTTTTGCTGGTGCGCCAGAAGATGCTGAAAAATTAGCAGCAACACCTGAAACATCAGTTCCTGCCGGCCCAATTATGGCTAAGAGTTCATCTACCTTAGCTGACTCTCCTTCTTTTAAACCTATTTCTAACAAAGTACCAGATTGAAACGATTCAAACTCCATGGTAGCCTTATCTGTTTCTATTTCGGCCAAAATATCTCCTTCTTCAACAGTATCTCCTACTTTCTTTAACCAAGTAGCCACAGTCCCTTCTTCCATAGTATCACTTAACCTTGGCATAGTAACTACAATAACACCTTCTGGCAATTCTTGTGCCGGAGTCTCTTCAGTTTTTGTTTCTTCTACAGTGGCAGGAGTATCTTCAGCTTTTGTTTCTTCAACTTTTCCTAAAGCTGCAGATCCTCCACCATTTAACAAATCTGAGATATCTTCTCCTTCTTCTCCAATAATCGCTAAAAGCTCATCAACTTTAGTAGTTTCTCCTTCCTGAACTCCAATATGTAACAATGTGCCTTCATTGAAAGACTCGAACTCCATCGTAGCTTTGTCTGTTTCAATTTCGGCCAAAATATCACCTTCTTCTATCTTATCACCTACTTTTTTCAACCAAGTTGCGACAGTACCTTCTTCCATAGTGTCGCTCAAACGTGGCATATTTACAACTATTGCCATATCTTATAATTTGTGTGGTATAAATGGATAATCTTCTTGCTCGTAAACCATATCATAGAGTTGCTGAATTTCAGGGAACGGAGATTCTTCTGCAAACTTCTCACATTCGGTTACCTTTGCCTTAACACGTTTATCTATGACCTTTATTTCATCTTCGGTGGCATATTTCTTTTCAAGAATAACATCCTTTACTTGCGTAATAGGATCTATTTTCTTGTATTCTTCAACCTCTGCCTTTGTTCTGTAATGCTGTGCATCAGACATAGAATGTCCACGGTAGCGGTACGTTTTCAATTCTAAAAATGTTGGTCCACCACCTTTTCTTGCGCGCTGAATAGCTTCATCAAAAGCTTCTGCCACTTTCACAGGATTCATACCATCAACGGGTGCGGAAGGCATTTCATAACCCAAACCTAATTTCCAAATATCGTCATGATTCGCAGTACGTTCTACCGAAGTTCCCATGGCATAACCATTGTTTTCACAAACAAAAACCACTGGTAAATTCCAAAGCATTGCTAAATTGAATGTTTCGTGCAATGACCCTTGTCTAGCAGCACCATCACCAAAACAACATAAAGTAACCGCGTCACTGCCGTGATATTTATCGCCAAAGGCTATACCTGCTCCTAAAGGAATTTGCCCTCCAACAATACCATGACCTCCATAAAAGCGATGTTCTTTCGAAAAAATATGCATGGAGCCACCCATACCTTTTGAAGTACCAGTAACTTTACCATATAACTCTGCCATTACACGTTTAGGATCTTCCCCCATACCAATAGGTTGAACGTGGTTACGATAAGCAGTAATCATTTTATCTTTGGTAAGATCCATCGCGTGAAGCGCTCCTGCTAAAACTGCTTCTTGACCATTGTATAAATGAAGAAATCCTCTTACTTTTTGCTGAATGTATACCGCAGCTAGCTTATCCTCAAACTTTCTCCAGAATAACATGTCTTCGTACCATTTAAGGTAAACCTCTTTTGTGATTTTTTGCATCGACAAATATTATATTTTTATAAAGCGAAATACAAAAGTAATACTTTGCTAGGTTTTGGAAAAACCTTTAGTATTGAAAGTAGAAAAAATGCGAAAAAACTAGAAATCATTACATTTTTTGAATGATTTAAATGTTACTCTTGAAATGACATAAAATTTTCAAAAATCAGCCTAATCACAGCTGAGATTTATCAAAAATTAGCGGTAATAAATTTTTTAAGGAATTAGATTTTAAAATCTTTCCAGAAGTGCCCTTAAAGTAAATCTCAATCGGCGTTTGTTGATTGACCTCATACTCTGCAATAGCCTGTCTGCATGCACCACATGGAGGTATTGGTTCAGAGGTATCAGACTTTAATGAACCCGCTATTATCACCATTTGTAAAACTTTAATGCTAGGATATTTTGCGCCAGCATAATATATGGCAGTACGTTCTGCGCATAAACCAGATGGGTACGAGGCATTTTCTTGATTATTGCCTATGACGATCTCTCCATTTTCAAGCAAAATGGCTGCACCAACTGCAAAATTCGAGTAAGGTGCATATGCATTTAACCTTGCTTCCTTGGCTTTAATGAATAGATTAATTACATCTTTAGGAAGTTCATTTTCACTCTCAAACTCAAATAAATGCGTTTCTATCTTAATTTGCCTCATGCCACAAAACTTAAACTCTAAAAATACAATTCCTGCAGAAACAAAAAAACTATTGGCCTTACCAATAGTTTTTTAAAAATCTTATTTGAATAGATATTAGTACTCTAAATATTCTCCTGCACCTATATTAAATGTAAGAGAGAAACGTAATGTACCTTCTAAAGGACTTTGAACTTGGGATGTTGAGAATAAATACGAAAAATCAATATTTACCACATTGTATTTGAAACCAGCTCCTAAAGCCATAAACTTTCTAGCACCTTTGTCTTCCGCTTCGTTAAAATAACCAGCTCTAAATGCAAAAGAATCTTGATAAACATATTCCGCACCAAGAGACCAAGTAAATTCTCTTAATTCTTCACTGAAACCACCTGGAGCATCTCCAAAAGATTGAAAAATTCCAGATAAGAAGCCAACATCTTGAGATTGTCCACTAAAAATGATGTTAGACTCTACCTCAGCTCCTAAGTCATCAACATCTTCTTCATATGTGCCATTACCATTATTATCTGTAAATTCAAATCTATCTCCTAAGATAGGTGGTGTTGGCACTAATAATTTTGCAACCTCAGCCGTAACAGCTAATTTATTGTAATCATCAAATATAAAGTCGAAACCTGCACCTAAACGCAAGTTTGTCGGCTGGAAATTATCCTGACCACCATCATCATACTTAAATTTAGGACCAATATTCTGCAGTGCAAATCCTGCTCGCCATCTACCATTAAAGTCATTATAAGCTGTTTCTTCACTTTGGTAGTATCCAGAAATATCAACGCCAAAAGTACTTGCCGCAGAGGCATCGTTAAGTGGTGTATTCAACCTTAAATCTGAACGCAAATAACGCATAGCTACAGACATTGCAAATTGATCTGAAAGTCTTAAAGCATATGAGATATCTAACTGTAACTCATTCGGTTTTTGGATGAACGGGTCTTGAAACTCATCTTCACGAAATTCTATTTCTCCAAGACCAAAATATTTAAAACTTGCACCAAATGAACTTTTTTCGTCTATTCTATTAAAATAAGTTACATAAGCCAATCCTATATCATTAACTAATCTGCTTAGATAAGGCGTGTAACTTAGTGAAAAACCTTGTTTTGTTTCAGAGAATACGTATTTGGAAGAATTCCATTGCTGCGAAAACGCATCAACAGAAGTTGCTACACCTTGGTCTCCCAGACCAGCAGCTCTAGCATCAGGGGCAATTAAAGTAAAGGGTAATCCCGTTGTAATAACGCGAGAATCATTCTCATTTGGTATTACCACAGTTTGGGCGGTTAAGTTCAACGTTAACACAAAAAGCACTAACGCTAGTATTTTAGTATTCATATATTGATTTTTGATTAGCAAATATAATTTTTTATTACAGTATAACAAGTTTCTCAATCTTCTCTACCGTCTTATTCAGTAGATTAGACCTTACTGTTAGTTTATAAACGTATACACCTTTTCCAATTTTTTCTCCAAAATCATCACGTCCATCCCATACAATATCTTTTGATAAGGAACTTACTGATTTCACACCTCCAGAAGTCTGCCCATTCAAGGTTCTCACTAGCTTTCCAGAAACGGTAAATATTTGTATAGAAACGTCTAAAGGTTCCGAACTATTGTGATTAAACCAAAATTCTGTGTAGTTTACGAAAGGATTTGGGTAATTTAAAACATTATTAATAACCAATTCTTGATTTTCATCGAAAACTAAAAACTGAAGTTCGGATGTTGAGGAATTATTGTAAACATCCCATGCCTTAAATGTTAGCGTGTGTAATCCAGGTTCTAAATCCCTAAACGGAAAACTTACCGTTCCTTTTTGGTAATCATCCAATTCGGTTTCATAATAATCGTTTAAAACATAAGGGTTAGTTTCATCTCCATCCAATATAGCAACAATATCATGACCAATACCACTTGCAGTATTTATGCCATTGGAATCTTCCAATTTTGCGAGCAGTGTTGGAGATTCGTTGGTAATACCCCCTGAAACGAAATTTTCATCATTCATATAGAGATTAATGAGCGGCCCTATATTATCCTCTGTCGCATTTTCATTAACTCCTCCTATCCTTAAATCTGTAACATTTGCTCCCGCTTGATCTTGTGTAAAATTAGTATCATTAGCATAAAAACTAATTTTACCAAGACCAACTGGTACACTAATATCCTTAGGTACTACAAAATCGAACTCGAATTCTCCGTTACTCACCGAAGCCTTACCTCTAAAAATTACTTCCCCAAGCGTTTCAAAATCTAGTTGAACTAACTCACCGTTATTTCTAGTGCCGTCATTGGCCAATGTTTTTCTATTGATGAGTTTATCGTAAATGGTAGTAGAAACCACACCGTTATAATTGTTTAACAAATTACCATTTACATCGGTTACCTCACCAGCTAACTTTACACGACCAAGAGCTTTTAAAGTATCTGTTGCTTGACCAATAGGCACATCGTTAATTTCAGTTAAACGAACATTAGGTGTAGGAAAAGCCAATTTCATCGCAGGATCACCAATAAAAAACACCAATCTCTTTTGACTGGAAGTAGCAACACTTGGATCTGTTTTAGTTAACCGAAGTGCCTCGCCTATTGATGGATATTCATAATCCGCGAAAGTATCATCATCATCAAATGAAAACAGGTAATGCCCAAGTGCATTATTAAAGGTAATGCCAAAAGTTACAAACACCTGTCGCGTAGTTGTAATTAAGCCTACCGCACCCGCATCTTTATTCCAGTATGTAAATTCTCCTGCCGTCTCCCTAAAAGGATTATCAAACTTGGTAAATTCGCAGGTTACGGTTATAAAACAATTCAGCTTACAAACATTTGCAAAATCTAATATATCTGCTTTTCCGAGAATACGCTCGCTTGATAAGCCATCTTCACCTCCATGACCAAAGTAATTCACTACTAAGGCTCCGTTATCTACCGCATTTAAAAATTCTTCCTTCCCTTTTGGATAGCTTTCTCCTCCAGCAGTGGATTCCTGTTGAAAAGCATCCATATGAAATTTCTCAACATTAATAAAGGGTTTTGCTCCAGTAACGTCATTTCCAATATTATCTGTTGTTTGTTGAATAATTCCTTCCCATGACTCGTCAACATCATCGGAAAGCAATACGTACTTATTCCTCCAACTTCCAAATGCTTCTTTAATATAATAGGATTCTATCTTATCTACAAGCTCCTTAGCTCTTTGTGGGGTATCCGCTAGAATTCTACCAACAGCAATATCTAGTCTATCACTTAAAGTCATCGCTCCTTCATCATCATCCATCATACCAAAAAAATCATCAGATATAAACGAATTTGTAAGGTTAAAACTAGAATAGGTGTGCCATGACGGAACTATATTCGTGTTGTTCGGAACTCTATCCTTATAGTCATAAGAACCATCTCCAAACAAGCACAGGTATTTTATTCTATTCTCAGGAGCGCTTGCGTTGTCGTAGATGTATTTAACCACATTACGAATTGCACCAATATCCGGATTACCAGTACTAAACTCAGCATAAATGGTATTTAAATCTAGCACCTTAACATTCAAGCCATACTGCTTTTCGTTAATTCTTGCTAAACGTTCTGCCTGATTTAGCATATTATTTGGTGCAACAATCAAATAGTCAATATCTTGAAATTGACCTTCAGCATTATTAAATATTGTCCCTTTTATATTTTGATTATTTACGCTTCTGTTTGAATCTAATTTAGGCTCATAATAATCAGAAGGTGAAATTGCCAAATACGTACGAGCTTCTCCCAGGTTTCCTTTAAATGAAAAATTATCTGCCCCTTCGGAGTTTTCAATAGCTGCGACATTAAAAATATTAGTGACATCCCAAACCTCGGATAAGTTGGATGCATTTGCAATAGTATATTCGCCAATTCCTGAAGCAGTGACTACATCATTATTCTTAAATTGAAATTGGTCATTATAAAATCTTAGTTGCCTTAAGGCTTCTATTGAAATATAATCTAAATACCCTAATGCTGAGGGATTTCCAGCATTATTATAATTTAAACTCACCTGAATATTAGGAGATGAAACATTTACTAAACCCACATAGGAGTCATCATCTCCAACAGAACTACCAGCCACATCGTTAAAAGAGAATGTGCGCAAGGTTTGACCATTTACATTTAACTCCATAGATGTATTGTTACTGGCCGCAGCAGCGGTATAAACCCTTAATGAAATAGGCTCTGAAGTAATAATATCAGGAAATTCAAAATTAAAATCTTGTTCACTTTCAATATTAAAACGCTCACCAAACCAACGACGGCCAATTGTACCTATATTGTGAATATCCTTTTCATGAAATTTATAATCATGAAATGTACTTATTGTTACATCTGCATTTCCCAAAGGTTCAACCAAAGGCTGAATACGTTTACCCAGTCCAGGACTCACATTAACATAATAGTAGGTTCTGTCAGTATAACAATTAATATGGGTATTGCTTTCAGCGATATAGCCCTTAGGCCCCACACCATAAAACAATATGTAGTCTTCATTATCAAAAGTACCATCTGCCTCCCCAACAAATTTTACAGCATTTTCGGTAATATCAAAATTTTGTGGTTCGGCGTTACTGTAAGGTATCATTGCCCCTCCATTACCAAAGATTTTAATTGTTCTAGGGTCTACATTATTAACATTAACACCCAAACCTTGTAAAAATCCCTTTGAAAGTCTAAAAACACCTGTGGTATCAATGTAAAACTTATACCACTCACCAGTTGCTAAAGCAGAATTGAAAATAGCTTTTGAAGTATTAAATGCTTTTGAAGAAATTCTGGTTTTTCCACTAATTCCGTTCTTATAGCGTAGTTGAAAACTAACAATCCGTTTGAAACTACCATTTGATTCCTTTATTATGGGCGAAAGACTGAAAATAGCAAAACGTTTTTCTCTGGCTCTAGAATTTTTTAAAATGGGATTTGGAGAAACGGGAATTGTAGTTCTATCCAAATCGAACAAGTCCTTTTCTGAAATGGTTTGATACCTTACGTTTTCAAGAGTTACAGAGGTTTCATCTACAATAGTGTTTACAGGCCATTGCGCAACAAACTCAATTCCAGAATCAAAGTCAAAACTGAAATATTCGTCTGAAAACCCAGGCACTGTTATAGAATTGGCTCCAAAACTCAAAATTTTAGAATCTTGCCAATCAATGGTAAATACCTTCTTTTGGGCAAACGTAAAGCAAAAGACTAATAGTAGAATGGGTAATAATTTCTTTTTCATAAAGTAAAATAACGCTATACAATTGTAGATATTATGCTACCAAAACAGCATTTTTTGCAATAGTTCAAAAATACAATAATAATTATTGAAATTAAGCGTTATTTCTATGCGTTAGTATCGAGAAAAGCACCAAAATCATCGATATAATACATCAAAAATAGGATGAAATACATATTTTTTTCGTCAAAATGCAAAAATTAGCTTGTTCTGTAAGGTTTAATTCTTATATTGCAGCACCAAAACAAAAATTTAGCTTACTTAAACGTATGGATATGAAAAATGTAGCGTTATTAAAAGTATTGTTAATTTCGGTTATTTCTGTAACAGCTTTTAGTTGTAAAAAATCGACTAGTTCAAAAAATAGTTCTAGAGCAACAGGATGGCAAATTAACAGTCGCGACGGTGGTTTCCAGTACAATACGAATTTTAAGGAACAAGAAACTGCTCCTGGATTAGTATTTATTGAAGGAGGTACCTTTACAAAAGGTCGTGTACAAGACGATGTTATGCACGATTGGAATAATACGCCAACGCAACAGCATGTACAATCTTTTTACATGGATGAAACTGAGGTTACAAACTTAATGTATGTGGAGTATTTAGACTACATGAAAAAGTTGTATCCACCAGATGATGAGCTTTACAAAAATATTTATAGTGGTATACTTCCTGATACTTTAGTTTGGAGAAATAGACTTGGTTATAACGAAGTAATGACTGAAAATTACTTGAGACACCCAGCTTACGCGGAATACCCGGTTGTTGGTGTTAGTTGGATTCAAGCTGTGGAATATTCAAACTGGCGTACAGACCGTGTAAACGAATTAAATCTTCAGAAAAGTGGTTACAGAGACATAAGCGTAACAGAGCAAGATCCTGACAATTACTTTAGTTCAGACCGTTATAAAGTAGATCCAAGTGCTTATGACAACGGCGATACTGATGGCAGAAGAAATAGAAACGTAAGAGTAGATGCCGATGGCAATGAAACCGGTGTTTATGCTTCTATGGAAACTGGTGTTTTAGGCCCTAAATATAGGCTACCAACTGAAACAGAGTGGGAATATGCTGCACTAGGTTTAAGTGAATTAAGAAGTTATAATTTATATCGTGGAAGAAAAAAATATCCGTGGGATGGACAATATACAAGATCTGGTAAGCGTAAATATCGAGGAGACCAACTTGCAAACTTTAAGCAAGGTAAAGGTGATTACGGTGGGATTGCTGGATGGAGTGATGATGGCGCAGACATTACAAATGCTGTAAAATCATACGAACCAAATGATTACGGTTTATATGATATGGCTGGAAACGTAGCAGAATGGGTTGCAGATGTTTACAGACCTATTGTAGATGATGAATTTAACGATTTTAACTACTACCGTGGAAACGTTTATACAAAAAATGCAATTACGGAAGAAGGTACTGTAAAAGTTGTTACATCTGATGAAATTGTTTACGACACATTATCTAATGGAAAGATTATTGCTAGAAATTTACCTGGTGAAATTGTTAAAGTGGATGTTGATGAGAATGAAACGTATTTAAGACCAAACTTTGACAGAGCTGATAATATCAACTTTAGAGATGGAGACAGACGTTCATCAAGAGACTTTGAAACTTTTGGTGAAGAAGATGAAGAAGAGGGTACTGAGACAGCAACAAGAAAAATGTACAACTCACCTAAGCATACAGTTACTAGAGATGAAGAAGGCAACCTAGTTAGAGAATATGACAAATCTAACAACCGTACTTCATTGATTAACGACGAAGTTAGAGTTTATAAAGGTGGGTCTTGGAAAGACAGAGAATACTGGTTAGACCCAGCACAGAGACGCTACTTCCCACAGGATATGGCAACAGATTACATCGGATTTAGATGTGCAATGTCTCGTGTAGGTTCAAAATCTAAGATGACTCAAAAGAAAAAGAGTTAAGCGAAAATTTTACTGATATTTTAAAGTCCTAACTGAAAGTTGGGACTTTTTTTTTACATTTATTTTTATGAATTTAGAATCATTATATCAACTCTTTTTAGAGTGTAGCTCTGTTAGCACGGACACTAGGAAAATAGAAGAAGGCGATTTGTTTTTTGCTTTAAAAGGAGAGAATTTTAATGGTAACACCTATGCAAAGGACGCACTAGCTAAAGGCGCTAAATATGCTGTTATTGATGAAGAGGAATTTCATACTTCCGATCAAACAATATTGGTGAATGATGTTTTAAAAACATTGCAATTATTGGCCAATTACCATAGAAATCGACTTAAAACGCCAATAATTGCACTTACTGGAAGCAACGGAAAAACCACTACTAAAGAATTAATTAATGTGGTATTATCCCAAAAGTTTAGCACTACCGCTACTAAAGGCAACTTAAATAATCACATTGGTGTACCATTGACTCTTCTTTCAATGTCTAATACTACCGAAATTGGTATTATTGAAATGGGCGCAAATCATCAAAAGGAGATTGAATTTCTTTGCAATATTGCTGAGCCAGATTACGGACTTATCACCAATTATGGAAAGGCCCATCTTGAGGGTTTTGGTGGTGTTGAAGGCGTAATTGAAGGTAAAAGCGAAATGTTTGTACACCTTATCCAAAACAATAAAACCATATTCCTTAATTTAAAGGATCCCATTCAAATTGAAAAAAGTAAAGGAGGCCATACTTTTACTTTTGGTAGTAGCGATAATAATCCCGAAGTAGCAATAGATTTTATTGAAGCACAACCTTTTGTTAAAGGAAAATATAAGAACGAAATTATAAATAGTCACCTTATCGGAGACTATAATTTTAATAATATAGCAGTGGCCATTGCTATTGGAAATTATTTCAAAGTTGAGCCTTATCAAATTAAGACAGCAATTGAAAATTACATTCCATCAAACAATCGTTCCCAGATTATTGAGAAGAACTCTAATAAAATTATTTTAGATGCTTATAATGCCAACCCAACTAGTATGAGAGCAGCCCTCTTAAATTTTGATAAGCAAGAAGGTAATAAAATTGCTATTCTCGGAGATATGTTCGAATTGGGAGAAGAAGCCGAAAAAGAACATCAAACTATTGCTGATTTGGCTTCATCGTTAAACATAAACCAAGTCTTTTTAATAGGTGAAAATTTCTTCAAATCTGAAGTTAATCAAGACTCTGTATTTCAGTTTGAAAAGTTTGTAGAGTTCAAAAAAGTCTTCGAACTTGAAAAAATAAACAATTCGACTTTATTGATAAAAGGTTCTAGAGGTATGGCCTTGGAAAGAATATTAGATTAAGCAAAAAAGCGTCCATACATTATTTGTAATAGACGCTTTTTAAATCTCCCTAAGAACTAATTAATAGCACTGTAAATATCTCTTAAAGAAAACTATATTACAATACTCAAATTGAGTATTTTACTAAGATTTCGGTAAATTACATCTTAGTTTAGACAAACAACATTAAATCCAATTAGCATTCATTTTTAACATACCAATAAGCTCCCCTGTAGAAGAGATATTTAGTTTCTTTAAGATGTTTCTTCTATGGGTATCAACAGTATTAGGACTAATATTTAACTTTTCACCTATAGCTTTACTTGTATAATTTAAAACCAGTAGCCTAATAATATCCCGTTCCCTATTACTTATCTCAGCAGATAACAGTTTCTGGGAATAATTATTGAAGTATACGGTTTCATACTCATTATTTTTATTCAAAATTTTTGCTGAAGCGCAAATAGGCATTTCAATATCCGGATGTAAAACCGTGTAATGCGCTAAACCAATAATAGGTTTATCTTCAGCATCAAATTCCAACGGTGTTGTATTTTGGATGATATTGACAAACGTATCGTCACCCTTTTTCAACCTATAATTCCATGTATATGTCATTTTTGGCCTATCAGTTATATCTATTTCACCTAGGGTAAACTCCATTAAACCATTTAGCGCCTTCAACCAGCAATCTATATCATCAGGATGCATTCTACCCCAAAAATAACGCATACCTCCTGTCTTAAAAGCCGTTTCATCCAGCCCTAAACATGCTGGCATGCTTTTGCTTACATAATCAAAGCTGAGATCTTGCGTATTGGTTATACAGAAAAAAGTTGAAGTAAAGGGTAAATAAGCATCAAGCTCAATTATCTTTTCAATATGTGTTTTTAAGGATGGCCTACCGTAAGACTTAAAGATTTCTTTATACGTTTCCTTAATTTTCTCTTGCATTCTTTGAAAATAGGAAAAAATTATAACTAAGGATGAGCTATAAACAAAAAAAGCCTCCATTTCTGGAAGCTTTTGTGGGCGCGAAGGGATTCGAACCCCTGACCCCTTGGGTGTAAACCAAGTGCTCTGAACCAACTGAGCTACGCGCCCTAATAAATAGGTGTGCAAATATAATTTAGTTTTTAATACTGCAAAAACTTTTTTACTAAAAAATTTAAATAATTTCTGCCACTACAAATGTGCTTCCTCCAACAAAAATAAAATCATTATCCATAGCATTTTTTAAAGCTGCGCTATAAGCTTCACCAACAGAATTATAGGCTTCTCCATATCGTTCATGCGGCAATAACTCTGCTTTTAATTCAAGCGCATTTTTCCCTCTTGGAATGTCTGGTTTACAGAAGTAATATGTGGCCTCTCTTGGTAATAAATCAATTATCGGTTTTAAATCTTTATCGTTAACCACACCGAAAACAATATGAAGCTTGTTATACTTTTCTTGATGTAATTGCTGCATTACGTAGGTTAGCCCTTCTCTATTATGCCCTGTATCGCAAACTACTTTAGGTTGATTATTTAGTATTTGCCATCTTCCTAATAAACCTGTGTTCTTAACCACATTCAAAAACCCTTTTTTGATTTGCGCCTCTGAAATCATATAGCCCTTGTACTTTAACTCTTTAATAGTCTGTACTGCTGTTTTGATATTTTTGGACTGGTATGTACCTATCATATCAGATTCATATATTGCACCAACCATTTTATCGGCATACACTATTTCACAAGAATTCTCCTTGGCCTTTTTATCAAAAACTGGTTTGGTCTCTTTTTGGGTTTCACCAATTACTACTGGAACATTCTTTTTAATAATACCTGCCTTTTCACCTGCTATTAATTCTAAAGTATCTCCTAAAAATTGGGTGTGATCTAATCCTATATTAGTTATTACCGAGACTTCTGGGGTTATAATATTTGTAGAATCTAACCTTCCACCCATACCTACTTCAACTACAGCTATATCTAGACTTTGTTTTGAAAAATAATCAAGGGCCATCCCTACCGTCATTTCAAAAAATGACAATTGATGCGCTTCTAAGAATTCTTTATTACGGCTAATAAACCCCATAACAAACTGCTTGCTAACGGGTTTACAGTTTATTCTGATGCGCTCCCTAAAATCTTTTAAATGAGGCGAAGTGTATAGTCCTACTTTATATCCCGCTTCTTGCAGAATTGAAGCTATCATATGACTTGTAGAACCCTTTCCGTTAGTGCCAGCCACGTGCACGGACTTAAAATTTCTTTCTGGATGATTTAAATGTGCAGCAAGTTTTAGTGTATTCGAAAGGTCTTTTTTGAATGCTTCCTTACCCTGGCGTTGATACATTGGTAATTGAGCAAACATCCAATCAAGTGTTTCTTGATAGGTCATGTATTACTGACTCAATTTGAAGTTAACACTAACAAAACCTATTTGACGAGATGGCGCCTTAGAATCTGAAGGCCATTTATGAGACAGAGCTATTTTTTTTGCAGGTTCCAATAAACACTGCGCAGTATTAGTAGTGCCTTTAACACCCGGAGTCGCTTCTATTACGTTGCCACTTTTATTTACCACAATACGAACAATAACCAAACCAGATTCGTTACAATCTTGTTTTAATCTTTTGAATGACGCTCTACCGCGTCCATTTAAGCCATAACCAACGCCACCACTACCAGTGCCTTGTTCACCAAAATAACTAGGCGCATAAGGGTTACCATCCAATTGTCCTTTATCCCCTGCTCTATTATCATTCCCTTCGCTACCAGTTTCCGTACCTTCAGATTTGCTAACACCACCAATTAAGGCATCCAGCTTACGCTTCTTTTCCTCTTGCTCTCGCTTTTCTCTAGCAATACGTTCAGCTTCTGCCTTAGCCTTCGCCTCCGCAATAGCTTTCGCTTTGGCCTCTGCTTCTTTTTGTTTTTTAATAGCTATTTCCTCCGCATTGTCAGCAGTTAAAACTTCCTCTTTCGCTGGAGCAGATTTTGTTGGTTCAGCTTTTGATGGTTCAGGTTGTGGAGGCTCCTCCACTATTTTAGGTTCTGACTTGACTGGTTTTTTAGGCTGAACATTGCCACGACCAAAATTAGAATTACCAAAATTAACAGCAACACCATATTCTTCTGGTGGATCCATATACGGAGGACCAACAACAAATAGTAACAATAACAAAATAATAGCAATTAAAGCCGTTATTTTTGCCGAATTACGTTGATGTTTGGTTTGAAGATATTTCATATTGATACTGCTAAATCTATGGTTTTGAAAACTAATTTTAATTGTTAGGCTTCACCGCTAAAATCACTTTGAACTTATTCCTATTGGCAATATCCATAACCTTAACCACATTTTCCACTGGAACCGATTTTTCTGCTCGCAGCACAATAGTTGGTTTTTCTTCATTTGAAAGTGCTGCCAAAAGTTCATTTTCCAAAACACTAACACCTACTCTTTTTTGGTCTATATAATAGGTCAAATCTTTTTTGATGCTAACAGCGACCGACTTTTTATTTTCGGTCTTTCCACTTGCTTTTGGTAATAAAATATCAATAGCATTAGTGGTTACCAATGTTGAAGCGATCATAAAAAATATGAGTAACAAGAATACGATATCCGTCATTGAGGACATATTGAATTCTGGAGTTACTTTATTTCTTCCTCTTATATCCATACTATGTAGGTTCGTTTAAATGATCTAAAAACTCCAATGAATTTGCTTCCATTTGGTATACTACCTTATTGGTTCTAACCACCAAATGGTTATAAGCAATATAACCTACAATACCAACAATTAAACCTGCCACAGTAGTAGTCATAGCCGTGTAAAGCCCACTCGCAAGTGTATCCATTTGAATTGTACCTCCAGCATTTGCCAATTCAAAAATTGCCAAAATCATACCTATTACTGTTCCTAAGAATCCAATCATAGGAGCAGCTCCGGAAATGGTAGCTAAAACGCTAACGTTCTTTTCTAACTTATAAATTTCTAACCTACCAGCATTTTCAATAGCTGTATTAATATCTGCTAGTGGTTTTCCAATTCTCGTAATTCCTTTACCAATCAATCTTGATACCGGAGAATTTACTTGTGCACACAACATTTGAGCCGAATCTATCTTACCATTACTCACATGGTCTTTTATTTGGTTCATAAAGTTTGCATCCACTTTTGAAGCAGCCTTTATAGCGAACAGTCGTTCAAAATAAATATAGGATGCCATAATGAGTAGTAAAAACAAAATTGCGATGATAACCTGACCAGCAGTACCACCACTACTAATTAATTCAATTATTGAAAGTGTTTTCTCGACAGATTCTCCATCCACCAACTCCGTACCTCCTTGAGTAT
This sequence comes from Jejuia sp., assembly GCA_049889775.1. Classification (GTDB taxonomy): domain Bacteria; phylum Bacteroidota; class Bacteroidia; order Flavobacteriales; family Flavobacteriaceae; genus Jejuia. The sequence continues at coordinate 6,221 of JBMHCT010000005.1, read as the reverse complement.
TTTGTAATAATATGTTTAGCATAAGTTTTGGGTTAATTGCAACAGTATAACGTCTGTTTTGTTGCTAAAGTATAATATTTAAGGTTTTCAATTTTATTTACGTGTATTAAACACAGAAAGATTAGCAAAAAACACTAATCTTTCAAATTTTATACCAATTTAAACCTTTTTGTTTAAAACAAGGTTCTGGTGACTAAAAATGCTGCTGCTCCCGCCAAAAAACCTGCTAGAGCCAACCAAGATATTTTTTTCAAATACCAGAAAAAATCAATCTTCTCCATACCCATAGCCACAACACCAGCAGCGGAACCAATTATTAACATACTACCCCCAGTTCCCGCGGAATAAGCAATAAAATGCCATAATTCATGATCTAAGGGTTCAGAAAACATACCTAAACTAGCAGCCACTAAAGGTACATTATCAATTACTGCCGAACCTAGTCCAAGGAATAGTACCACTAAGTCAGATACACCACCAGGGTGCATTTCAGTTCCTAGTTGTGGAGTTTCAGCTCTTAACCAATCAGCTGCACCAAATAGAATCCCAAGTGATTCTAAAGCAGCTACAGCCATCAATATCCCCAAGAAAAATAAAATACTTGGTAATTCTATTTTAGATAAGGCAGTATGCACGGGACTATGGTGCGCGTGTGCTTCGCTTTCTTCAAAATCAGAACTAGATAAGCTAAATTTAGAACTACTATAAATCTCAGCAAATGTGGCTACCACACCTAATGATAACATCATACCAACATAAGGCGGCAAATGGGTTACCACTTTAAATATTGGCACAAATACAATAGCTCCTAAACCTAAATACAACATAGTACCGCTAAATCTAGATTTTGCTTTTGCACCATCATCTACCATATCTAAATCACCTTTAAAAACTGGTAGAAAACTTGCAATTAATGATGGTACCACCATACATAATAAGGAAGGTATCAATAAATACCCTATAAGATGTCCTGTTGAAACTTTATCCCCAATCCAAAGCATTGTAGTAGTGACATCTCCTATTGGAGACCAAGCACCGCCTGCATTTGCGGCTATTATTATGAGACCTGCATACCAAATACGAATATCTCTCTCCTTAACAATCTTTTGTAAAATTGAGATAAGTACAATTGTCGCCGTTAGGTTATCGATTATAGCAGAAAGCACAAAAGCTAATATTGAAAAAATCCAAAGAATTTTTGATCGCTTTTTCGTTTTGATAAAGCTTTTTATTGTTGCGAATCCGTCAAAATAATCGATAATTTCAACAATGGTCATGGCACCTAATAGAAAGACCAATATCTCAGCTGTTTTGCCCAAATGGTGCAATAGTGTTTCTTCCATTAAGTGCATTTTCTCTTCATGCTCAAGCATTCCAAAATTTTCCAGAAGTGCGTGTTTACCAGAATCAAACCACTGTGTAAAACTCTCTAGTCCAAATGCAACAAGCGCCCAACAAACAGCCATCATAATTAGAGCCGGTATTAACTTGTCTATTTTTAAACTATGCTCCAAGGTTATCCCCAAATACCCCATTACAAATACTAGAATAATTACTGCTTCCATAAATTAGAATTTAAATAAGTTGATTGAGCGCAATTTCAAATGCGGTTGCGCTAATTTTAGTTTTTGATTTATTTTTGTTGTATACCTTTTCTAAGGCTGTTTTAATAGTTCTTGAAGTATCATTAAAAATGGCTTCATCTGTCATTTGAACTTTTCGCTCCATAAAATACGAAAAAACCCTTGCCATACCACAATTTGATATGAAATCTGGAATTAAACTAACGCGATAATCTGTATGCTCCATAATGGGTCCAAAGAAAATTTCTTTATCTGCAAAGGGCACATTTGCTCCGCAGGAAATCACTTCTAATCCGCTATCAATCATCTCATCAATTTGTTGAATCGTTATTAATCTTGAAGCCGCACAAGGCGCAAAAATTTTTGTTTCTAATCCCCAAATACGTTTATTCATTTCTTCAAAAGGGATTAAATCCTTAGCCACAAGTGCATTTCCTTTTTTAGTCAGGAATAAACTTTTTATCTCGTCAAAGGTGTAACCCTCTTCATTAATTAAACCTCCCGAAATATCAATAATACCAACAATTTTAGCACCCACTTTAGACAGGTAAAACGCGGCCGCTGCCCCAACGTTTCCAAAGCCTTGAACAATGGCACGTTTTCCCTTTATTGAACCTCCATATATTTCGTAATAATGTTTAACCGCCTCCGCTACACCAAAACCAGTGATCATGTCGGCAATTTTGTACTTTCTACGTACACTTGGAGAGTATTCTCTATTTTCAATGACCTTAATTACACCTTGCCTAAGTTGACCAATTCTATTGATTTTATCGGCCTCTGTAGGTCTAAAAAACCCATTAAAGACGCCTTCTTGCGGATGCCAAACACCACTAGCCTCAGTAATAGGTATAACTTCCTCGGTTTCATCAACATTCAAATCTCCTCCTGTACCATAGTAGCTTTTCAACAAGGGAGATACGGCATTATACCAACGTTCTAAAACCTGTTTTTTTCTTGGATCTTTAGGATTGAAATTAATACCCGACTTAGCACCACCTATTGGCGGTCCAGAAACCGTAAACTTAATCTCCATAGTTTTAGCTAGCGATAGCACTTCATTCATCTCCAAACCCAAACGCATTCTAGTCCCACCACCAGCTGCACCACCTCTTAAGGAATTGATGACTACCCAACCTTCGGCTTCTGTTTCAACGTCTTTCCAATTAAAAATTATTTCTGGGGCTTTATTTTCAAACTTTTGTAATAAATCTTTCATCTTAACATTTAATATTCAATTTAAACTAATACACTAACCTTTCCTGTTGAACTTTTAATGTATAGTTAAAGCTGTGTCATGATGAGTTATTACTTAAAATCGTGAAAAACAAATATAAAAAACTAAAACCCCTCTAAAGATTAAATTGTTATTAATTTATGGTTGATAAATTATTCCTGTTGAATGATTTTGCTTTGCCCCAGTAACACTTTTTAAGCAGTTTATTTCACCTCTTAATTTTAGTATGCCCAAGAAGGCAAAAATTATAGCTTCCTTAAATTCAACGACTTCATTTTCAGGAATTACTAAATCATTATTTGAATAAAATTTCAGCCTCTGCATCAAATACCTATTGTACGCACCACCTCCTGTTACCAATACTTTAGCATTTGAAGTCTTATTTAACTCATTGCAAATTTGAATAGCAATATGCTCACAAGATGTATGTAAAACATCCGCAACTTCAAGATTGAAAGCATCAATCAATTTAAAAACTGCAGCTTTAACCCATTCCAATCCTAATGATTTAGGATAAGATTGCTTGTAAAAGTCTAGACTATTTAGTTGTAGTAATAAATCTTTGTTCAAACTGCCAGATGCGGCAATTTTTCCATCTTTATCGTAATGAAAACCTAAAGCAGAAACATAATGATTCAAAACAATATTTACTGGACAAATATCATAAGCAATACGATTATTATTCATGTCCGTTGATATATTGGCAAATCCACCCAAATTTAAACAATAATCATACTCACAGAATAAAAGCTGATCACCTAAAGGAACCAACGGTGCACCCTGTCCTTCAAGTTGAACATCTTGAACTCTAAAATCACAAACTACTTTATTATTCAGTAAAGAGGCAATCTCAGGTAGATTTCCAATTTGATAAGTCAACCTATTTTCAGGCCGATGTAAAGCCGTATGTCCGTGAGAACAAATAGCATCTATATCTTCAATTTTATATTTTCGGATAAAACCGAGTATAGTTTGAGATAGGTGTTTTGTGTAAGTTTTATCTAAAAGTTTAAGTGTTTCTATCTCTAGTGAAACTAACCCCTTAAGTTTCTTCATCCAATAATCATCATAAGGTACAGTTTCTGAATATATTAGATTGAAAACCCAACGTTCTTCAAAATGAAACTTCACGTAAACCAAATCAACACCATCCAATGATGTTCCAGACATTACCCCAATTACCCTATATTCATTCATGTTCATATGATGTAAATTTAGTGTTCTACATTGAATATTTCACACTAAAAAGCTATATTTGTAAACTTTTTTTACCAAAAACATACATTAATTACGAATTATGAATTTTAATCTTTCAGAAGAACATAAAATGATTCGTGACGCTGCTCGCGATTTCGCTCAAACTGAATTACATCCTGGTGTTATAGAACGCGACGAAAAACAACAATTTCCTCATGAGTTGGTTAAAAAAATGGGAGAACTAGGGTTTATGGGTATTATGGTGGATCCAAAATATGGCGGAAGTGGTATGGATACTATCTCTTATGTTCTTATTATAGAAGAACTATCCAAAATTGATGCCTCCGCCTCAGTGATAGTATCTGTAAATAATTCGTTAGTGTGTTACGGACTTGAGGCTTACGGTACAGAAGCGCAAAAGCAAAAGTACCTTACCAAACTTGCAACTGGAGAATTTGTTGGCGCTTTTTGTTTAAGCGAGCCCGAAGCAGGTAGTGATGCTACTTCACAAAGAACAACGGCTATTGATAAGGGCGACCATTATGTTATAAACGGCACAAAAAACTGGATTACAAGTGGGGGAAGGGCTGATGTTTATTTAGTGATTGCACAAACAGACAGAGACAAAGGGTCTCATGGTATAAACGCCTTTATTGTGGAACGCGGTACGGAAGGATTCCATATTGGGCCAAAAGAGGACAAATTAGGTATTCGAGGTAGCGACACACATACCTTACAATTTAACGATGTTAAAGTCCCAAAGGAAAATCGTATAGGTGTTAACGGATCTGGCTTTCGCTTTGCCATGAAAACCTTGTCTGGTGGGCGTATTGGTATAGCGGCTCAGGCTCTAGGTATTGCTCAAGGTGCTTATGAATTAGCAATTAAGTACTCTAAACAACGAAAGGCTTTCGGTACCGAAATTTCCAACCATCAGGCTATCGCCTTTAAACTGGCAGATATGTATACTGAAATTGAGGCTGCACGACTTTTAGTGATGAAAGCAGCTGTGGATAAGGATTTGGGCAACAATTATGATAAATCTAGTGCCATGGCTAAATTATACGCATCAAAAGTAGCCATGGAACAGACTGTGGAGGCTGTTCAAATACATGGCGGAAACGGTTTTGTTAAGGAATACCATGTAGAACGTATGATGAGAGATGCCAAAATCACCCAGATCTATGAAGGCACTTCAGAAATTCAAAAAATTGTAATCTCTAGAAGTATACTTAGGGATTAATACAAATAATTATTAGAGCGGGTTTTTACTAGAAAAAAGTAAAAACCGCGCTATCCGCTATATCTTTTCGCAAAGCGCCCCGAACTTATTTCGGGATCTCATCCTTTTTAACAAACTAGCATTTGTAGGCATTTACCATTTGGATATTGATTTCGCAAAAAGGATGCCGCTACTATCGCTCCCGCAACTATCTGCAATAGCCTATTCTAAAACCTGAAAACCGGTATATTTGCAATGGTTCCATTTCTCCATTAATAAGAAACTAAAATAAAAGCTAAAAATACAGCACAAAAAAATCCCTTCACTATTTCTAATGAAGGGATTCAAAAAAGGCGGCGACCTACTCTTCCACAAGTGCAGTACCATCGGCGCTAACGGGCTTAACTTCTCTGTTCGGAATGGTAAGAGGTGAGCCCCGTCGCTATAACCACCTTAAATTTTAAGTTGGCAGTCTCAGTGTTCAGTTAGCAGTAACATCTATTAGCGTAAACTGTGACTGGGCGCTGTCAACTGCAAGCTCCGCTTGCAAATATCTTAACATATTGAAAAAATGTACATGAACTGTTTTAGTAGAAAAAAAAGACTGCCGTCCCCTCCTTGCGGAGGGGAGGCGCAATAAGCCTATGGGTTATTAGTACTACTCGGCTATGACGTTACCGCCTTTACACCTGTAGCCTATCAACGTGGTCATCTCCCACGACCCTTTAAAGAAATCTCATCTTGTGGTGGGTTTCGCGCTTATATGCTTTCAGCGCTTATCCCTTCCCAACGTAGCTACTCTGCAATGCCACTGGCGTGACAACAGATACACCAGAGGTTAGTCCAACTCGGTCCTCTCGTACTAGAGTCAGATCCACTCAAATTTCTAACGCCCACTGTAGATAGAGACCGAACTGTCTCACGACGTTCTGAACCCAGCTCGCGTGCCACTTTAATGGGCGAACAGCCCAACCCTTGGGAC
>JBMHCT010000004.1:0-11846 GCA_049889775.1 Jejuia sp. | reverse complement strand
GAACAGCTGTAAATAAGTATAAACGATAAAACGCAAATGGATAATAAGGAAAGAGAAAACTTCATTACTTAGAATTATGGTTAACAATTGCAATTTACAAATTACCTACTAAACTTAATTAAGAGGATATGTGGATGATTTGAATTAAAGGTCTTCAAAGATCTCTTCAAGGGTTATTGTTTCTGAAGGTAATACTGACTGAATATCAGGGGAATAATTGCTTAGTGAAGCATAAAAGCTTTCCATTGAAAAACCGAATATTATTCGAAGGTTTTTTGTAATTCTCTCTTCTTCATATGACCAATAGTCGAAAGCTCCCTTGTGGAAAGCCGATAGTTCAATGATATTATTCCTTGAATGTATTTTTTTTGACTAAAACGAAAGAACCAATAATTTTTTTTGAATTAAAAATTAGTTTTATTCCTGATATAACTATTTAAAATTTCAAATAACATAGTAATTTAGTTCAAATAATATCAAAAAAAAATGAGAGTAGCAATTTGTCTTCTAGTAGTTTTTTTTAATGGCTGTACTATTGAACTAGAAAATCAAGTTGAGGAATTAAAGCAATCAAATATTGCTCTTTTAGAGCAGTTGAATAATTTAATTGCGGATATGGATGCTTATGAAGCCCAAATTGCAATTCTAGAGTTTCAGCTCAATAATCCAAATGTAAGTTTTAATAGCCCTTATATTGGGTGTTGGAGATCTACGGAATCATTATTTGAAACTGAGATACAAATTTTACCAAATGGTATTGGCACATTAGATTTTGGAACCTCGGTTTACCAGGTATTTAGTTGGGGAGTATATGACGGTAAAACAATTCTGCATTTTGGTGATATCTCTTGGTGCTCTTGTTTTGGTGTGACTGAAGAGGGATATTTATTTGGCGAAATGTATGAGGAAAATCAGGAATTACCGATTCAAACAAACCCAGAAGGATTCTCATTAATAGACTTCGATGACAACCTAATCAATTATTCTAGGTGTACGATTCTTTAATGAATTATTTTATTAATATTCATCAGTAAATTAGTTTAACTACCTATTTGACAGGATTAGAAATAAAAGAACAGTATCAGGAAAAAGAAACATAATTAATAACATTAACCCTCTTTAAGAGAGGGCGATTAATAAGGAGAGATTTAGAGAAAGTACAAGAATTTATTTCCTGAGCTTTGGCAGAAAGTATTCTAAAAAGAAAGCCATAAGACAACAAATACCAATAGCTAATAAATAACCTTCTTCATCACTTATACCCATATAATTATCCCCTAAATGAGATGTTGTAAGTATTATTCCTGAAAATAACAGGAAATAGAAAAATAGCTTTTTAAGTAAATTCATACAATCAAAGATAGGGGAAGAACAGTAGATACACTAAATAAAAGAACGGCAGAGGTAAGAGGAAAATTAGAAAACTTAATAGGTGGTTTAATCAACCCTATACATAAAGAGAAAGTAGATTGAATAAAACTTTAACTAAAGTAAAAATAGATAAATATTCCTGTAGCAATCCATAGAATAGCTGCTATTATTAGTTTTTGACTTTTAGTTAAGTTGTCCATTCTATAACGAATTAGCTTTCAATTGCTTGTAGTCCAAACCAAATAATACTAAGGCCCCCTAAGACCATTAACACCGCAATAAACTTTAACAAACCTTGATTTTTCAAATTATTTATTTTAAAAGCAAAATAATAACTAAAACAATAGGAAAAAAAATAATAGTTGTGGGATTCCAATTTGAACTAAATTTTCCCACCCAATATTCCTTTTTAAACCCATCTAATTTGATAAATGCTATAATATTTTTGTAATTAAGTACAGAAAAAATAAAGCCTCAATTTAATATAAATAATTTTAAATCTCAAGGAGATAACACCAATAGCCTATCTTCTTTAAATATTTCAGTAGTATTGTACATTCAGAATTAGTTTAAATGATTGTAAAAGTTACTAATTCCATCATACAGTTTAGGCGCGTCAAAAACTAAATATAGATTGTCAGAGTTTCAGTAATTCAAAACAATACTATGTTTAATGCAAAATATGAGACAAAAGTTATATTTTTACACCCATTAAACCAATTGTTTTTCGACAAGGCCCTATAGCTCAGTTGGTTAGAGTAGCTGACTCATAATCAGTTGGTCCCTTTTCAAATTAAGTTTCGAACTCCCTTTAGAAAGCACTATCAGAATATTTTACGATTTAATCTAATTGTAAAATGCCAAATACGTGCCAAAATGGAATTGTCTTATCCAAAAGTTAAGCGTAAAGCTAACGGTGAATACTTCATTGAATTCATTCTAAAATCAAAACGAATACGATTACTAAACGGTCAGAGAATTAAGAGTCTACTTAGACCAAACGACTTCCCTTTAAAAGAGAGAAAAGTCAAAGCAGAACTATTAGCTAAAAAGGCTTATGACTATTTAGAAAACAATAATTATTCTTTTGACAATCAAGTGCCGAAAAATGAATTAGAGCTTTATGACTATTTAGTTACTCAAAAGTTGAGAGAACCTCTTTCAGTCAAATATAAAAAGACTATTGAATCTATTTCTAAAGAACTAAGAGGGCAAGTAATCCTCCATAAAACTATACCTATTGAATTTACAAATAAATATCTAAACAAGTATAAAAACCCAACTAGTTTTAACACTATTAGACGCCATTTAAATGCTCTTTTAAACTATTTGAAGGAGAATGGGTTTGAAGTAGAAATAAGCTCCTTAAAGCCAAGAAAACAGACTGAGAAGCTTCATAAACCAATTGATAATATTGGTTTACTATTAGATGAGGTTAAAAGTTTTAATAGTAATCTATATTTATGCTGTTTATTGACCTATGGTTGTTTACTAAGACCTCATCGAGAAGTAAGACAATTAAGATGGGGAGACTTTAGTGAAGATTTAAAGTATATATCTATAGGAGGCGATAGGGTTAAATCAAAACGAAATAGGATAGTGCCTGTGCCAGAATTTATAAGGGAACATATATTAATTGGCAAAAAGGAAAATAACATCTTTACCAACACCCCTATTGAATTTAATGACGACTATTTTAAGACACTTTGGGGTCGTTTTAAGAGGGTTTCTAAGCTCATTGAACAAGACCAAACACTTTACTCTTTTAGGCACTCTGGAGCTATAGAGATCTTTAAGCGTACAGGCTCTTTACACAAGCTACAAAGAGCAATGGGACACTCATCTTTAAACGTATCTCTAACCTACTTGAGAGGATTAGAAGTAGCAGAACTTAAAGAAGAAGATATGCCTATGATATGAAAAATTTATATATTTGTGAAGATTAATTGCTCGCTAAGGCTTACTTATAAAGTACAGTTTTGAGCTTAAAAATAAATAATTATGAGTACAAATAGTGTATTCAACGTTAACAACGTTGAGTTAGGTTACGAGCTTCTAAGAAACGTATCCACAAGTTCCCAAAAAAATTCCAACATCAATGTATTTGTTGGTATAATTAACTCCGATCAACTTCTAGAAATTCCTGATGACGAAAATGTTAGGCGATTTATCGGCCCTAATGATCGGCTTAGTGGAAATGTCCAAAAGGAAATCTTTGAGTCTTTAGAGTCGAAGAGGGATAATTTCTCTTTACTGAACGGTGGTATAACAATGGTTGCAAGATCTTTAAAAACACATTCAGATAAAAATAGGATGATGCTTATACAGCCATCCATAATTAATGGAAGTCAAACTAGAGGTGTTGCAAGGATTTATCATCAAAATCCAGAAAACCCTGTTGTTCCTATTAAGGTTGAGATTATAGTTACAACTGACGATGACTTAATTGCTGAGATCTCTATTTCAAGAAACTATCAGACTAAGGTGAAGGACATAAGTATTTTTGGAAGAAGAAATGCATTCGTTCCTTTGAATGATTTTTTGGATAGCAAAAATTTACCCTTTAGATTGGTAGAGGATGAAAGTGAAAGGGATGGAATTCAACCCGCTTTAGCCCTACAATTAGCATTCTTGTTGATGCCACAAGATTATTGGAATGATTTTTTGCCTGGCCTCCAATATAAAAAATCCAATCTCTATTCATCTAGTAATAAATGGATAAAGATATATGCTGAAAACATATTTGATATAGCATCAAAAAATAATGGTTCTGATAAATGTGAAAAAGCTAAAAGAGCATTAAAATTTGTCAAAAGCGCAGTAGCATTTGGTCTTCCTTTGTATAAAGAACTTCAGAGTCAAGAAATTTGGCAAGGGATCAGAGTTCAAAATGGCTTTACAAGAGATTCTAACGGAAACATCTCTAAAGTTTCTAACGGTTGGGTTTTTCCCCTAGTTTCAATCCACTCTAGATTTATGTCAATTGTCGACAATGTCTGGGAATTTAACGTACCTGATAACTTTAATTACAGTAAAGCAACACAATATATAAAACAGTTTTACGATGGGGATGTAAATCAATTAGGTAAAAACTCCACACTATATAGCACAGCTGATTTAGTATCTGATCAGTTTTTTGACTAATAGAAATAACATAAGGGGGGCGTAAGGCCCCTCTTTTACTAGTTTAAAACTAATTCTTCAATAACTTACCCATCTACAATATCTACCCTTATATATTAATTAATACACAGAACTAACAATCAGCCCTAATTCTTATTCTAAACATAATCAGCAACTTACGTTTTTTTATACTTCCCCTTAGACAGTTTTACTACAACACCGGCATTTAGCCAATCGTCGATATATCTGTAGACTTGCCTTTGGGACTCACCTACCTTTTTGACAAAATCATCTGGCGAAAAGATATTATCTAGTAGGCCTAAGTATTCTTGTTTCGGAATAGACTTATGATTCGACTTACTGGAAGTGTTAGGAACTAGGTTTAACACTTTTATATTGTGGTCCAGTAAATAATCTATTAGTGCAATTGAGGCTTCCAGGTGCTCCTTCTTTACGAACACATTATCGTCCTTAAGGTTGTTGTCGTAATAATCAATTGCCGTAAGCAACATTGTAATCCTAAAGCATATAAGACCTGCTCTTTTTACTACGTCTTCAGTGGTAGTATTACCATTCTTTCTGAGGTCTAATTGTTTATCCTTAAAGTGGGTAATTAGATACTTCCACAGCTCTGGTTCCATTCTAATCTCCAGTGGATGCTGATCAAAGTATTCGTAAACATTTCTATACACTGTCTTGTATTCAGACAACCTCTTCTCAATAACCTCCTCATTGTAATTTGGTATATCAAGGTCGAAATCCGTAAACTCATCAGAATAGTAAAATAAGAACCTGCTGTATAGTCCATCAGATTGCTCCTTCATTAGCTTAGGGACCTGACCAGGAGTACAAGTAATTAGAGCTGATAAGTTTGTCTTATCTAGCTTTATTTTTTCTTCCTCACCTTTTCTGGCATAACTAACCTCCTCATAGTGAAATCCTTTTCTAAGAATGTCTGAGAACCCTCCCCAGTCTTGATTTAGAGCATTGGTTATTGTATCTGCTTCAGTTTCGCATAAGATGCCAGAGCCTTCGTTTGCGCTCATCATTTGAATGAGCATTGCTGCAGAAATATTTCCTGGTATAGTGAATGTTCTACACATATCTCGACGTTCCTGCTCAATTGTAGAAAAGAGATGCTTTGCATCATTCATTACCCCTTTTCCACTGGCAGGAGGAGCAACAATCATTGTATATAGATTGCAATGGGAAATAGACTTATTGTATCTACCCCAAACATTATTCTCCAATGTAGCCCCTAAAAGCGGTAATAGACTCAAGGTAAAATAATCCCTTTCTCTTCCTTCATAAAGCATAACAGGGGTTTTTATGGACTCTGGTAGTGAGGAATAGAATTTATCTGGAATCGTGTTATTTATCTCCGATTGTGACAAACTTGCCGAACTTGCCAAACTTGACACGGGCTTTGGAGCGAATTGCCCAAACTGCTCAACGTTCTTGTAGGCGCTTTTTATTGTCCTTAATACTTCTTTTTCAGGCAATGTAAATGCTCTAATCAAAGCACATTCTATTGTTTTTTCTATCGGAACTCCTCCTCTATTTGCGTTATTAGCAAATAAGTGGAGGAAATTATTTCTGTTTCCCTTCTTAAATTCACTAATATTCTCTGTTAATTCCCAAGCCTTTTCAGGTCTTGGTACATAAGTGCTATTAACAGTAAATGGTTCCGGGTTACAATTATAATATACATCAGGATCGTATGACAAAAAACAAGCCCTATTGGGGTTGTGTATTACCTCGTCTGATTCGAAGGATAAAGCATCATCATAGTGCTGCCTAACAGCATTAAATGCTCTAACATAATCCTCTTTGTCTTTAATTGTATAATCGACTTTCACAAAAACCTTTAAACCCTTCCCAGACGGGCTTATAAAGCAAGTCTGTGTAAAGGGTCTATTAGATATTATTTGTTTGTAGGTCTCAAGCTCTAAGCCGTCTTCTATTGCATCATAGTCTAATTGTACTATTGGATGATAGTTGGTAATTTCTATATCTCTTGTGGAGTTAGATTTAAACTCGCAAGAGGGGTATATAGCAGGCAAACCGAGCTTTACCTTGTCGTATTCTTCAGTGCCTTTATTAAGGCTTCTGAGCTTATTAATTGAAGCTTGTAGAGCTCCTTGTTCTATCATTTCTACAACATCCGATAATTCTTTCTTTTCGAATTTAGGGTTGAACAATGATTTGGTTAATTGTACTTCGTAGTTTCCTTCGCAGTTTTGAAGGTCTATGTCATATGTCAAGTTTGTCACATTTGACAAGTTTGTCATATTATAGTTTGATTGATTGGTCATATGTATATATTTAAAATCCTCGACTCTAAATGATTCCTATAGACCAAGACAGAATCAAATAAAACCGAGGATTATTAATTAAACAACTTGGTCTTTGCTTATTAATCTTCAACATATATATAACCGGACACCCCCCTCTTCTGTTTTTAGGGCGTATTAGTCTGTAAATGAGTAGGTTGCAAAAACGGATGTTTTAAGAAAACGTTACAAAACGTTAGGTAGAGGGGTTTTGGGGTGTGTTTTCGTATGTTTGGGTATGAAAAAACTACTATTACTTTTATTACTGCCTGTATTTGGATTTGGGCAAAACCTTGTTGATATACACTATTTTACTATTGAAAACTTTGGTGCTACACAACCAAATAATTTTAATGATACCGTCTTTAAGTTTGAAAGAGGAGATATATACCCTAATGACCCTTATGACACAAGAGTTGAGAAGCTTACAGTACCGGATGGGAAATATTGGAAAATTGTTCATTGTCAGTACTTTAATAAAAATAGCTCCTCAGGATACTTTAGAGGCAGGGCAAGCACAATAGCTAATGTACCAGAATTGATCATCTATAATAGATTTTTTGACCCTCTTAAGAATGAAACTTATAGCTCATCAGCTCCAAGATATAGTACCACAAAATACGACACCACTAATCCATTTTTCCTTTCTCCAGGAACAATATTCACAATTGGAAATATGAATATTGCTTTAATTGTGGTTTACGAATATATAATGGGAGATAATAATTCTTTATCATCTAACTATCCTGAAACAATTCAAAACAACTCTAATTCGCCTGTGCTATTCCCAAACCCCACCTCATCTCTTTTAGCACTAAACAGCGATAAAGAATATGATATAGAAGTTTACGATATGTTGGGTAACAAGTTAATGGCAGTTACAGGAAACTCTATTAATATGGAACACCTATCAACCGCTACTTACATCGTAAAAGCAACAGACAAATCAAATAACGAAGAATTAACCTATAAGGTAGTAAAGAATTAACTGCCAGTTTTCAGTTGATTTTATAAAACCTGGTTACTTATAACAGGGAAGATTCGTTTTACGTCAACTTATTTTTTACTGGCAATTAACTGCCAGAAATTTGCTGAAAAGCCAAATTTTCAGTAAATTTAAATGTGTATTACACAGATTATAAGATTGAATAGTCTACTTATAAAATCGAATAGTCAACGATCTAGCCTTACATTTTAACAGATTAGATTACTTAAAATTAAGGCTTTATTTGAACAGGTTGCCTTATTGATTTTTAGTAAGTTTGTGGTTTATGGGGATGTAGCTCAGTTGGCTAGAGCGCTTGACTGGCAGTCAAGAGTGAAAGCCATATAACTCTCTTAAAATCAGTGTAATACCATTAATATTAATTATTAACTGGCAATTAACTGACAGATGAAGCTAAAATATCCTAGCGTCCATCAGGACAAATCTCAACTTACCTATATTTCGTTTTACTTAGATGGCAAAAGACATAGGCTATATAACGGTAAACGAATTGGGTCAAACATAGACCCCAATTCGTTCCCCATTAAAGACAGATTAACATATTCCCAATTACTAGCCGCAGAAGTATACAAGTACCTATTGGAGGGCAACAAGCTTATCCCACGTAAGGGACATTTAGGGTTGGATAAGAGTTCTGATCGTGAACAAGTTTACAGCGCGTATAAGCTAAAAATGGAGCAATCAACCTCTTCAAGCTACAAACAAATGCTTACCCACTGCTATAGTATAATAAACAACTCTTTTAAGAGTGATAAAATAAGTTCTAAAATGCTTTTATATCACCTTAATCAATATACTAATCACACCTCATATAACACTGTTAGAAGGCATATAAACGTCATTCTTAATAAGGCTGTTGAATTAGGTCTTGAGTCTAATCCGCTGCGCCTGGTTCGCTCTAAACGAACCAAGGCGAAGCTGCATAAGCCGTTTACCAATCTAAGAGAAGTCCTGGAGGAGGTTAAAGCATACAATCACAACCTATACCTATGCTGTTTAATGACCTATGGGTGTCTTCTACGGCCTCACAGAGAGATTAGAGAGCTTACCTGGGGAGACTTTTCTGAAGACCTCAGCCAAATAAATTTATCTGGGGATAGAAACAAATCTGGTAAGAATAGAATAGTACCTGTGCCCTACTATGTTCAAGAGGAACTTTTAAAAAAAAATAAGGACCTCAACATATTTACGGGTACTACTGAGCCATACTCAGAGGACTACTTTAAAGGGCTGTGGACTAAATTTAAGAAGCAATCTAAAACCCTTGATCTAGACCAAACACTATACTCTTTTAGGCACTCTGGAGCAATAGAAATATTCAAAAGAACAGGGTCATTACACAAGCTACAACGAGCAATGGGGCATTCAAGTTTAAATGTATCGCTAACCTACTTAAGAGGATTAGAAGTAGCTGAACTAAGAGAGGAGGATATGCCATTTTTCTAATATTATTTTTTTTTTTAATTTTGCATAAATCAAAACAATAAAAAATGAAAAATATATTTCTTTTGACAATTATGTTGGTTGGCTTAACTGCTAACGCTTCAATTCCAGTAAAAAAACAAAAAGTTAATAATGACACAGCAAGCGTTGAAATTCTTGACACAAATGTTGTAAATTCTTCTGATGTAATTGCTGTTGCATCTGATGTTGAATGGGGCTCATTTGCTGCTGGACTTTTGCTTGGGCTAATTGGAGTTGCTTTAGTACATATTTTTTCCTCAAATAAAGTGGCTAAAAAGAGTTCTTGGTATGGTTTTGGGGCTTGGTTAGTCATATTACTTTTACTTGGCGGGATTTAGAATATTAAATACTTAAACTAACCACCCGAAAAAGGGTGGTTTTTTTTTATGATTTACTTTATAATATTATTAATATTTTCTCTTCAGCCAGAATATAGTTACCACTATTCAGGATTTATAAAAACTAGTGGCAATGACTTTATAAACATTGAATTAATGTTTAATATAAATGAAAGTAAAATTGAAGGTTACACACTCAGCGACAAAAATGGTGTAAATGAAACAAAAACTCTTGTAAGAGGGGTAAAAGTGGATAAAGAAAATTATCTCATTAAAGAAGTTGAAACTATTTATAGCAAGGCAGATTTAAATGTTTTTGATTTATGTAATATTCATTTTAAATTAAACGAGAAAGATTTAAGAAGGGGCAATAATTTAAAATTAAATTTTATTGGATATAGCAAAGTGAATGAAGAATGTGCTAAGGGAGAAATAGAACTAATATTAGTTTCTAAATTATTAAAAAAAATAACAAAAATTAGCAAGAAGCTGAATAAAAATCTGATTTTAAAGAATATTGTAAATGATTCATTAAGGGATATTATCCAAAAAAGACTTGATAGTTTACAACAAAACACATTAATCGATCATAAAAATATTAACCTTAAATCAGATAGTTTGTCGAAAGTCATTTTGGTAGATAAAGGATATGTTGATGGAGATAAAATTTTAGTTTACTACGACTTTCCAAAAGTTGATACCATAGAGCTTACTAATTCTCCTTATTTCATTGACCAAAAAATGATTAAATCAAAACAAATATATATTGAAGGATTTGATGAAGGTAAAATTGAATCAATCCCCCTAAATTTGCAAATTCTAAGAGAAAAAAGAATCATTTATGACACTTTAATTGAATTAGAAAAACAAGAGTTCGTTAAAATAAATATCAAATAAATTTGCAATTTTAATTTCTAAATCTAAAAGAAAAAGATTTGCCTGAGTTAATTGCAACTTTGCTCGTAAGCAGTCCAATTAACATTAGTAACTTCATTTGGGAAATAGAAACATTTCCTTGTTCCGTCGTTAAAAGTTAGTTTTTTCCAAAAACCAGTTGGAACGTGTGCATTAGTATTAAGAACAGTGTGACCATCTGAAAAAAACTAGTTCTATCCTCACTTTAATATTGCCCCTTGACAACGACCAATCTCGAACCTGTTGTTCCAATTCTGCCCATTCTCCTCTATTTAGGTTGTCAACTTGTAGAGCGCAATTTAAAAAAGAGAATGTCTTATATAGGTTATCATATTTATCACTAAAAGTTGCGGCTGGCGCAAGATGTCCTTTGTCCCACTTATTGTTAGCATAATCAGCATCATCACTAGTAGAAATACCATTCTCAGTATAAAAATCTAAATTACCCCTGTCTACATTTTTTGGCCTATTACTAACGATATATTCTATCCAATTTGGTTGCTGCATAACCTCATTGTAATTAACTAAGTAAATGCCCTTATTAACAGTAATGCTTGTTTTTAGATAGTCTGGAGGGGTTACAGACTCAGAAAAAAAACAATTGCAATTACTTCTGTCTACATATGATTTATTTCCTGAAGGAGTTAAGTAATAACACCCACCTCTTGAACCAACACTCAATTTTCTTAGTTCATTGCTTACCTCGTAATAACCACAAGGAGCGTTCTCTGCTTCACAAGCTGATAATGTTATAATTATCAGTAATAAAAGCATTTTCATTAGTCTAATTTATCGAGAAAAGATTGAATAATTTCTGATTTATACTTTGTGATTTCCTCAACTGAAATAGACTCAAGCTCATAAGAATTTGGTTCACTGCCAAAAGAAATTGTTTTCTTGGTTTTATCAATTTTCAAATACACAATCCCCTTTCTTTGATTATCATCAAGAACTACCCCAAAGAAGTTCTTGAAATCCCTGTACCCAACTCTATCTAGCTGTTTTTTTGTTTTTGGACTTAAACCTAGAATTGTTTTGACAATATTATAAAACTTGATTTCCTCAGAGGTAGTTATTATCCCTGTGTTTGAGTTTAGATTTTCCTCTTTGATAACCCTGTCTAGAGCAGATTTTAAAGAAATAGCATTTACTAATGGATGAATTTGTTCAAGAGCTGATTCAGAAAAACGTTTCCCCCCCATATTCCTAAATATAATTTCTAAAAATGATTTATGATTTTGAGAAAGGTCCTTTATCTTATTAGGCATCTTAAGCACTTCATATAGTGCATCATCA
>JBMHCT010000003.1:0-64784 GCA_049889775.1 Jejuia sp. | reverse complement strand
TGTGGAGTTCACGTGGACTCGATTAAAAGTACTAATAATTGGCTAGGGGTGCAACAAACAGTGGACGATGGTATGTAATTAGTGGAATGGGAGCGTTTGCAAAACGCGGGTTCCACGTGCCGCAGGTAATTACATACCATCACGTATATATCAACAGTTAATTCGAAGGTAAAAAATAAGAACGAATTCTCCTAATGTTTATATATATCTTGCATAACAAAAATATAGGAGTTACGCATTTTGTATATCAAAATTTTGTATATTTCAAAATTGATATACAAAATACGCAAGTTTTGAAATTGTCTGATTATGTTTTTAAAATTGGGAAGCACAGAGATAAAAATGTGATTTGGATTCAATTTCCATATAACAAAACTTTGCAATTTCAGCTTAAACAAAGATTCCCATCTGCCGCATACAGTGCTTCCAACAAGTGTTGGTATTTACCCGACTTACCTGCGGTTAGAACAGAATTGAAAATAAACCAACAGTTGCCCGGATCTAAACTGTTGAGCAAAATTCATCATATTAACCAAAACGCATTTCTTGAGTTTAGAAATCATTTGCAAATAAAGGCTTACAGTATTCATACACAACGCATTTACTTAAATGAATTTGCGGAGTTGTTATTTTTGCTCAATGATTTTCCTGTGCAGAATTTAAATCCAAAACGGCTAAAGGATTATTTTTTGTATTGTGTGCAAAAGTTAAAACTGAAAGAGCGAAAAATGAACGGTAAAATTAATGCCATAAAATTTTATTTTGAGCAGGTGTTGCACAGACCAAAAGTGTTTTATGATATTCCTAGACCCAAAAAACCCAGTACACTACCTAAATTATTGAGTAAATATGATGTGAAACGTATAATTATCAATACAACAAACTTGAAGCATAGAGTGGCAATAAAGATTTGTTATGGTATGGGTTTAAGAGTTTCTGAAGTCATAAATATTAAACTAGAGCATATTGATAGTTCTAGAATGTTGGTACAAATAGTTGGTGCCAAAGGAAAAAAAGATAGATATGTACCTTTACCAGATAGTATTTTAACGGAGCTTAGAACATACTATTCACTCTACAAACCAAAAGAATATTTGTTTGAAGGGCAGTACGGTGGGCGCTATTCTACAAGTAGTTTACAGCAAATATTTAAAAAGGCTATGCGAAAATCGGGCATTAAAAAAAGTATAGGCATACATGGGTTAAGGCATTCTTATGCAACGCATTTATTGGAATCTGGAGCAGATATGCGGTTTATACAAGAGTTGCTAGGACATCATTCCATAAAAACCACGCAAGTATATACAAAGGTGTCTACCAGAAGTATTTCTAAAATTAAAAGTCCGTTAGATAATTTGTAATTTATGAAACAGCTGCTTTATACACCTCTAAACAACGTTCCCGGGCCATTTTATGTTCCACAATAGGTTGAGGATAGGTGAGTTCTTGAAAATCTGAAACCCAAGTTTTTATATAATTTAAACCCTTGTCAAATTTTTGAATTTGAGTCGTGGGATTAAATATTCTAAAATAAGGTGCCGCATCAACACCAGAACCCGCTACCCATTGCCAATTGCCAATATTACTGGCCATTTCGTAATCATGAAGTTTTTCGGCAAAATAGGCTTCACCCCAACGCCAATCGATTAATAAATGTTTGCATAAAAAGCTGCCCACTAACATTCTAACTCGGTTGTGCATAAACCCTGTTGCATTCAATTGTCGCATACCAGCATCCACTAATGGGTATCCGGTTTTACCCTCGCACCACGCTTTAAATTCCGTTTCATTATTGCGCCATTCAATACGATCGTATTTAGATTTGAAACTTTTGGTTGTTGTATGCGGAAAATGCCAAAGAATCTGCATAAAAAATTCTCGCCAAATCAACTCTTGCCAAAAAATTTCGTTCTCTTCGGCTATGGCCTTTTTCACCATTTTTCGAATACTTACGGTACCAAAACGTAAATGCGGCCCTAATCGTGAGGTGGCATCTTTAGCTGGAAAATTACGAGTAGCTTCGTATTCTTGAATTAAAGTAGGGGTTACTGTATATGGTTTTATGTTTTGTTCTGAAGATGCAAATCCAATTTCAGCTAAACTTACATTTGGTAAATGTTTATCTTTTATTAGGTTGTTTAACAATCCTTCTGAATCAAAGCTGTCTATATCGGCTATTGTGAATTTGGCCTTCCAAGTTTTCATATAAGGCGTATAAACCACATACGGATTACCATCACCTTTTACAACCTCATCCTTTTCAAAAATTACTTGATCTTTAAAGGTTTTGAATGCAATATTGTGCTCTTTGAGAAATGCGCAGATACTGTCATCACGTTCTTTGGCATATGGCTCATAGTCATGATTGGTATACACTGAAGAAACATGGTAGTCTTTGACCAATTTCTGATAGATTTCTAAAGGTTTTCCATGATATATCGCGATGCTGCTATCAAATGCACTCTGTAACTTATCACGTTTGTCTTGAAGTGTTTCATGTATAAAAGTAACCCTGGCATCATCCTGAGGTAACTTTTCTAAAATTTCCGTATCAAAAATAAAAATGGGTAACACAGGATGATTTCCTTTTAGGGCTTCATAAAAACCATGGTTATCATCAAGTCTCAAATCTCGCCTTAACCAGAAGATGTTTATAGTTTGTTTCATTTAGTTTAATTAGTTATCTAATGTCATGCTGAACTTGATTCAGCATCTATTGCTGCTTTTTCTTTTTAGATTCTGAATCGAGTTCAGAATGACAGCCTAATTTTTAATGTTAATATGGAGTGCTTTTTTCAAAAAATCTTATTAGGATGCTGTTCTCGATACATCACGCCAAAAAGCGTGGCACTCGAACTGACGATTTAGCTAGTACTTCCCAAAAAGTGCTTCCAACTTTTGGGTTCTATAATTAAAAATTTCTTCTAATTTGGGTTTTACCAAAATAGGATGAACCAATTGCCCCAACCAACCAAAGGGAACTTTGTAATCAATAATGTCTTCCATCTCAACACCACCATCAATTTCTTTTATAAAATGCTTATGATGCCATAATGCGTAAGGGCCAAAGCGTTGTTCATCAACAAAATAGTGCTTGTCAATAATATGGGTTATTTCAGTGACCCATTTTGTTTTTATACCCAATACAGGTGTAACAATATATTGGATAATTTGTCCTGCAAACATGGGTCTATCTGCTCCAGAAAGAATATTAAACCCCATATAGTCTGGTGTAATGGTTTTTAAGTTCTTTGGGTCTGATAAAAAATCCCAAGCCTTTTCAACCGAAATGGGTAAGTTTTGTTTTTTATGTAGTGTGTATATTCTCATTTTAATTATTGAAAAGAATGTATCCGTTTAACGATGTAGCTATACAAAGCCAAATTAAGTAGGGTAAAATCAATAAGGTCTTCAGTTTCATTTGTTTGGTGTAGCCAAAAGCAAACATAGCTACCACAAATGTTAAAAATGTTATTATCGTTAAACCTAGACCAATAAAATGTTGATTGAAGAAAGCGTAATTCCAGGTAACATTAAGAACAAATTGAATGCAAAATAAAATAATGACTTTAGTATTCCATTTAACTTTAAGCAAAAAAGCCATGTAAATAGAGTAGCAAATCATAATTGTGGTCCAAGCTGCTCCAAACACCCAGCCTGGTGGTGTCCAAGGAGCTTTATTAAGATTAAGGTACCAAGACTCTCTGGGGCCATTAGCCATCAACCAGTTTCCAATAGCTAAAGCTCCAAAATTTATAACTAGAAATATAACAATGTATTTAAGCAGCTTCATCCTTCATGTCGTTCAACAATTTTGCTATTTCCTGCGCTTCGGCATACTTTTTATCACTTGCAGCACGATTTACGGAAGATAATTCGTGCCACTCTTGCATTAGTTTTTTAAACTTTTCTTCTAATTTTTCTTTTTTTGATTTCTTTTTAAAAAAACTGAACATAGCATTTATTTTAAGTGTTTTACAATCTTGTTGCTCATAGGATTTGTAGTAGATAGAAAATAGTCTACTAAATTACCTTCAGAATCCACTAAATATTTTTGAAAATTCCATTTAACTGAGGAATCTTTTACACCATTATTAATTTTTTGGGTGAGCCATCTGTATAAGTTATGTTGATGACTTCCTTTTACATGAATTTTTTCAGTAATGAGGAAGCTTACGCCATAATTTACTGCACAAAAAGATTCAATTTCGTTAGCATCACCGGGTTCTTGTCCCCCAAATTGGTTACATGGTACACCAATAACGTGTAATTTATTACTGTAGTGTTCGTGGAGTTGTTGTAGGTCTTTATATTGAGGTGTGAATCCACATTTGGAAGCTACGTTTACAAAAAGAATATGTTTTCCTTTAAGATATGAAAAGTCAATTGGTTTTCCATTTAAACCATTGATGCTTATATCATAGATGGAATCTACATTTAATTTCTCTTCTTCGCTTTTTACACCTAAAGTGGCCACAAATGTTTTTAGTGCGTTCATTTCATTTAAATTTTAAAGCTTACAATACCACAGTCCATTTGAAATACTTGTCCAGAAACAGAAGATGCGTTTTCAGAAAGTAAAAATTCCGCCATATTAGCCACCTCTTCTGGTGATAAAAATTTCTTTAGTGGATGTCGCTCCGTAATATTTTCAACCATTTTTTCGTTTCGAAGCAATTTCGAGGCTAACTCTGTATTAGTCACCGTTGGTGCAATTGCATTTATACGAAATGTAGGTGCTAATTCAGCCCCTAAAGATTTTACCAAACCTTCAATTCCAGATTTAGCAACAGCAATACTTGCATGAAATGGCATACCAAGTTTGGCTGCCACGGTACTAAATAAAACTATGGATGGTTTTGAGCCATTACGTAATATTGGTAAGTATTTTTGAATAACCTTAACAGCACCAAGCACGTTGATTTCAAAATCACTTTTGAAATCATCAATACTAAGTCTAGAAATAGGTTTTAAATTGATACTACCAGGACAGTAGACTAAGCCATCTGCGTTCTCGATTTCTGGTAATTCGTCTTGTGTAACATCGCAATCAAAATGCGTTAAATTGTTGTGCGATATTTGTGGAGTAGATCTGCTAATGTTTATAACATTGCAATAGGAGAGTAGCTTTTCTACTAAAGCTTTTCCAATGCCCTTACTTCCACCAACTACAATTATTGTTTTCATGGGTTTCAGGGCATTTTTTATTTATGGCCTGCCCTTTAGCCGTTTTTCTATTTTCTGTTTAATCACAGTTAAACGTTTCATTAAATCCATAAGTTCAGGGTCTTTTTCCTTCTTATAGATATCGTTTATACTTAAAATTAAACTTTTAACTTCTCTAGAAGATTCGATACGTTCACTAGTGGTTTTAAAGGTGTGTTTACGTTGCTCGAACTCTAAAGCTTTATCAATAATCTCCATAATTTAACCTAACTATATTTGTATGTGAAGTGCCCATATTTTTGAGCGGTTCGCAATATACTAAAATATAGCAGATTACAAGGTTTTGAGACGAAATATTGGATAAAACTTAATAAAAAGCGTCTGCTTAACCTTATTTTTAAAAATTATGCTGTTAAAGGCTTTCCTTTCAAACGCTTTTCTACTTTACGTTTTATAGCAGTTAGGCGTTTCATTATATCCATTATTTTTTCATCTTTATTCGCCTTATATATTTGATTTAAATCTAAAATTAATGCTTTAGCTTCTCTAGAAATTTTAACGCGATCGCTTGTTGAAAGTGATCTCATTTTTCTTTGTTCAAACTCTAATGCTTTGTTTATTAACTCTAATTCCATGACGTTAACTATTTAAGTAATTTTGAAGTTCTTTAATTTTATCTGCTGTATTAAATTTTCCTCCGTAATACGCGGTAACCGTCGCCGAGGTATCGTCTTTCACACCTCTCGATGATACACATAGATGTTTAGCGTCAATAATTACCGCTACATCTTCAGTATCTAAAATAGATTTTAATTCGTTGGCAATTTGATTTGTTAAACGCTCCTGTACTTGCGGACGTTTAGCGTAATACTGCACAATTCTATTCAACTTTGATAGCCCAATAACTTTTCCAGATGAAATATAAGCTACGTGAGCCTTACCAATGATAGGCACAAAATGATGTTCGCAATTAGAATAGAACGTAATATTCTTTTCTACCAACATTTGGTTGTATTGGTACTTGTTGTCAAAAAGGGCAACTTTTGGTTTATTCTCAGGGTTTAAACCAGAAAATATTTCATCTATATACATTTTAGCAACACGTTGGGGTGTGCCTTTTAAAGAATCGTCGGTTAAATCTAATCCCATAACCTCCATGATCTCTTCAAACAAAATTGCAATACGCTCTTTTTTTTCTGAATCACTTAATTTGAAGGCATCTTCTCGCATGGGTGTTTCCAATCCAGTAGATAGGTGATCGTCACCAATGTCTTCGATTGAAAATCCGTTTAACTTGTGTCCGTTAGTTTCTTTTTCTAATTGTTTTAATTGCATATCATCTTTTTTTTGTGCTGTCCTGGTATGCTAAGTCAGTCAAAGCACGTTAGCGTTTTGAAATTTTATTGTGTGTTATTTGTTTTTGTCTGCTGCATTTAAAGCGACCTTTTTCAAAAGATCTTAATTTTTCATGTTTAGTTGATCGTCCTTGAACTCTCTTTCTCCACATTCTAAAACTACTGGGTTTCATTTCGCGTCGCATCAACTCAATAACTTCTTGTTCTTTTAATCCAAATTGAAATTCTATGGCCTCAAAAGTGGTTCTGTCTTCCCAAGCCATTTCAATAATTCTGTCTATGTCTTCTATTGCAAAAGTCATGCCCCTAAAAAGTTATATTGTTGGTCGTATTTTATCTTCTCATCCAACATTTTTTCAAAGAAGGTTTTATTCTCCTTAAACGTTTTATTGTTTTTAAAATGAATAAATTTTCCTTGAGCATGAATACTTGCGCCATTGGTTTTGTACATTACCAATTGATAATAAGGTATGGCCCAAGTAAAATTTTGCAATCCTTTATTAATGAAAATGAGAATACCATTTTTACGTAGTTCGATATTTGCATAGTTAATATCTGAAACCGTATTCATTAATGATTTTAGATTAGGACTTACATCTCCAACTATCATACGTTTTGAACCTATGCCTTTCATTTTAAAAGCTTCAAACAAAGAGAAAGATGATCCTACAATATCTCTCAATATTTGACGATGTTCTTTTTTGAAGTGTGTAGTATTCAGTATCATTTTACCCCTTTTACAAGGTAAAGATACAAAATGTTTAATTTTTTTATAAATAAGTTAAACAAAAATTAACATGTGACTATTGAAAAAACTTATAAGATATTCAATGTGTTGAATAACAAGTGTTTAAATATTGTTGAGTCTGTTTCTTAGAGTGTGTTTTCTAAGAATTCTTTTGCTTTCTTCTAAAACAATTTTGTCTTTTCTTAGATTCCAGAGTGCGTCACCCGCTTTTTTACGTGAGGTTTCTAAATCTACAATGGGTTTAGGATAATCTTTACCTAGTTTGAAATTATTGAATTGTTGCTCCATTTCAGTCATCAAATAAGGTTGATGTGCGAAAGGTGTATCAAGATGTTGTAGTTCTGGAACCCATTTTTTTATAAATGAGGCTTCAGGATCATGTTCCAAACTGTTTTTTACGGGATTATAAATACGTAACATATTAACGCCTGTTTCTCCCGCTTGCATTTGTAACTGTGGAAAATGAATTCCAGGTTCAAAATCTAAAAACATTCTAGATAAATGAGTGGTAGCCTCTTGCCAAGGTTGCCATAGGTTGTGTGTAAAAAAGGAAACTACTAATGCTCGCATTCTAAAGTTCAGATATCCTGTTTCGTTCAAGCAACGCATACAAGCATCTACCAATGGATAACCTGTTTGTCCACTTTTCCAAGCCATTTTATATATTTCTGAAACACTCTTTTTTAGTTTATGAAACCCTTTATTTACACTTGCTTCTTCCATAGTATATTCCATTTCAAACTTTTGAATGAAGTGGGTTTGCCAACGCAAACGAGACATGAATGCCTCCAGCGCTTTTTTATGGGTCGCTGTTTCTTTTAAATGATAGGCTTGATGATATACTTCTCGAACTGATAAATTGCCCCAAGCTAAATAAGGCGAAATTCTGCTACAACTTGTTCTCGACAATTCCGGTTTTGAAATATTGAACATATAATCAGGATAACGCTCTTCAAAAAAGGATTTTAAATAACGAAGTCCCATGGAACGACCACCTCTTTGAAATGTTGAAACCTCTGGTGTATTTAAATCTGAAATATTGAAGTGTATTTCCAGATGTTCAACTTCTTCAATAGTTATAAGTTGATGTTCTTTAGGTGAAAAGGGTAGTGGTTCTATGGCATAAAATGCATCCACCAAATCATTCCAACCATCTCTATTCTTTAAACCGCGCTGTACACCGTTGTTGATATTTTCGTGCCACTCAATCAAATTGTTTTTACAATAGCGTTTAAAATTTTTATCGCGTTCGTAAGTCGTCAAAATACCTGTTTCTTGGTGTGAGTATAAATCCGAAATGCGAAATTTTGAAAGCAACTGATTTATAGTTGGAATAATATCTGATTGTACAGCCAAAACTTTTGAATTGTAAGAGGCCAATTCTTTATTCAAATCCACAATAGACTCTTTAATAAAATTCCAATGGCGTTCACTATAATGCGGATCATTTAGTAAAATAGGTTCAAAGCAATACACTATTAAAACGCGCTTTTCAGACTTTAGGGCATTAACAATAGCTTCGTTATCATGTAATCTTAAATCGCGTTTTAGCCAAACAATATTAATAGGTTCTCTTTCATTCATTATCTAGGGCATTAAAAAAAGTTTCCGCATGTTTAAAATGGGTGCTTTTTGTTTCAGGTTTCATTTTATCAAAAGTTCTTATCAGCATGCCAAGTCTTGGGTTACTCAAAAAGAAATCACGATGCTTATCCATAAACGTCCAAAACAAACCATCCCAAGTCTGCTGCCATTCACCTTTGCCATAATTACTCATTTTCATAATGTAATTACTGCTACTTATATAGGGTTTGGTGCTCATCAAACCACCATCAGCAAACAAACTCATGCCATATACATTGGGCACCATTACCCAATCGTAAGCATCAATAAACAACTCCATAAACCATTGGTATACATCATCAGGATCAAACTCGCATAACACCATAAAGTTTCCAAGTATCATGAGACGTTCAATATGATGGGCATATCCTGTTTTTAGCACTTTTTTGATGACATCGTCCACAGGTGCAATTCCTGTTGAACCATCATAAAAGGATTTTGGAATTTTTCTACTGAAATTCCAGAAGTTTTTAGTGCGTTCCTCAGTGCCTTTTACTTCGTAAACACCTCTAATAAATTCACGCCACCCTAAAATTTGACGGACAAAGCCTTCGGTGGAATTTAAGGGACTATTATTTTTGTTTGAATAATCAATAGCCTTATTTATGACATCGTTTGCATCTAAAAGACCAACATTAATCAAAGGTGATAATAAACTGTGGTTTAAAAAATGTTCTTCTTTTACTATGGCGTCTTCATACACTCCAAATTCGTGAAATCTGTACTCAAAAAATTGTTCTAACCAAGCGTCTGCCGAATCAAAATCAATTGGGTATACTACAAAATCATTAAGGTCTCCATAATTTAATCTGAAGTTTTCCTCGACATATGCTTCGGCTTCTTTGAGAAATTTAGTTTTTTCAGGAAATTGAATACTTGGTGGTGTTTTTCCTTTCGGATATTTTTTTCGGTTATCAGCATCAAATGTCCATTTGCCACCTTCGGGTTGGTCACCGTGCATTAAAATATCTCGTTTTTTGCGCTGCTCTTTGTAGAATGCCGTTTGAAAAAATTTCTTTTTTGAAGGTTTAAAAAAAGAAGATAGTTCAGCTTTAGTATTAATGAAAAGGGGGTTGTCGTACCAAATCGCTTCTAAATTTGAAGTTGAATTTTTAATACGCTTTTCAAGCCAATTATCTGTCGGGTCTAAGATATGAATACCTTTTATACCTTCCCCTGAAAGTTTCGGAAGCAGAACTCTTATGTCACTTTCGCCTTGTACAGCTTCAATATAATTTACTAGCTTTCCCTTGGATTCCAAATAGGCTTGATACGCTTTCATACTAGCCCGATGAAACGCAATTTTCTGTTTATGGAATTTATATTGCTGAAAAAATAGGTGTTCCTCAACTAAATAAATAGTAGTTGTTGAATCAAGAGCTTTGGAAGTTTTGAATAACTGATGCGGAAATATAATGTGAATCTCATTATTGTTCATGTCTTAAAACAAGGTCTTTTGTAACCACATATTTTGAAACTTTCCAGAAGTATCATAACGTTCAGCCTGTAAATCCACATTAAATTTTCTATCTCGCGGATCGTTACCCACTCCAGCAACATACATCCAATTGCCATAGTTACTATGAACATCGTAATCAATCAACAGAGATTCAAAATAAGCAGCACCAATTCTCCAATCTAGCAACAAATCTTTAGCGAAAAAGGAAGCTACATTTTGACGACCACGATTACTCATCCAACCTGTTTCTTTCAATTCTATCATGTTGGCATTAACAAAAGGGGAGCATGTTTCGCCATGTATCCAGTTTTGGACTTGAGCGCAATCAGTTTTCCATTCGTAGTTTTTATTCAGGATACCGTGAATCTTAAAGATATTATTCCCGTGTTTCAATGAGATATATTTAAAACAATCTCTCCAAATCAGTTCGAAAATCAACCAATAGGTAGATTGGTTTTTGTAATGCTCTTTTTCAAATTGTTTTACATTCCAGTAGATGGTTCTTGCTGAAATACTGCCGTTTGCTAACCAAGAGGAGAGCTTTGAACTGTAATCAATTCCAACAAGTCCATTTCTTGTTTTCTTGTAGAACCCTAGTTTCTTCGTTTGAAAGAAATAATCATCCAAACGATTTAAAGCGGCGTTTTCTCCGCCTTCAAAAGGGAAAGCACTTTTCGGATGTGTTTCAAAATCTTCAAACCCTAAATCTTCAAGTGTTGGGATTTCTGTTGGGTTTTTAATGTTTTGATTTGACTCTGAAGCTATCGGATGATATATTGGTCTTACCGCACTATATTTTTCAACTTTTTTTCTGAAATTGGTAAATACCTGTGGGATTTGATCAAAAGACATATTGATGTCTTCTGGATGAAATAAAAACTGATCGTAATATTCCTGAAACATAGTGCCTTTGAGACAATTTAACTTTACTTGTTTGGTGATTGTTGTTTCCTCACTTGTCCATTCTTTTTGTAGATAAATAGAAGTGATGTTGAATTTTTCAACTACTTCTGGGATAGCTATTTCAGGTTTGCTTTGATAAACGAACAATTCAATATTTAAATCCTTTAAATTTCGTTTTAAATCCTCAACGGTTTCAATTAAAAACTTCGCTCTAAACTTTTCGGTTTTTTTGAAACCAAAGGCTCCGATTTCAAAGTATCTCGGATCAAAACAATAAACAGCTATTATGTAATGATGGTGTTTAATGGCTTCATTTAAAACTGAATTATCATTGACTCTCAAGTCATTTCTAAACCAAACTAAACCGATGTTGTTTTGTTTCTCCTGCATTTTTCGCTACAATATTTAACGTGTTCCCAATCCCTAGCCCATTTCTTTCTCCAAGAAAACAGACGTTTACAGATTGGACACATTTTCTGTGGTAAGTGCTGCTTCTTGTGACTCAACTTTAGCCAATTTGTTAATCATTCCAGAAAAAATAAAACCGTGAAAGGGGAGTACGCTGTACCAGTACAATCTACCCCAAAGTCCGCGAGGTCTAAAAGTTGCAGTTTGTATAAGTTTGCCATCGCGTATTTTGAATTCGAGCCACGCTTCCCCAGGAAGGCGCATTTCAGCATAAAGTAATAATTTTTGTTGTTTTTTATTCGCGTAAATTACTCGCCAAAAATCCAGAGCATCTCCAGCATCAAGCTCTGTGGGATTTGTTCTTCCGCGTCTTAAACCAATACCTCCAAATAGTTTGTCGATATAACCACGAATGCGCCATAAAAATGTACCATAATACCAACCGTTTTCGCCACCAATGCGCCATATTTTTTCAATGGTCACATCTTCATCCTCAACATAGCGCTCACGCTGATCTTTAAAACAACCAAATTTTGGGACATTCACATATTTATGGAGGCTTTTACTTAAACGGCCGCTGCTTACCATAGAATCCTTCCAACTGGAAATAATACTATTTTGCTCTATTCTCTCAAAAGCTAACTCTACCGCTTCCTTATAGGTTATCGGATTTACTTTTAGCAATTTATTGATATTACTTGGTTTGCCAATAATTTGAATGCCCATGCTATCTACCAAAGATGTAGCTAACTTGTAAGAGGTTGAAGTCACAAAATATAACCAATAAGACGATAATTTAGGTGTCATTACTGGCACCGTTAAGATGTAACGTTTTAAGCCTCTTACTTCAGCAAATTGCAATAGCATCTCTTTGTAAGTAATGATTTCTGGACCGAAAACATCATAAGTTTTATTGTAGACCGCTTCGTTTCCAGCAGCGCGATATAAGAAAGCGAGAACATCCCGAACAGCAAGCGGTTGTGTTTTAGTGTTCAACCACTTAGGCGCAATCATAAAAGGGAGCTTTTCAACTAAATCCCTAATAATTTCGAATGAAGAACTCCCTGAGCCCACAATGATTCCCGCTTTGAATATGGTAAGTGCGTAATGATCTGATTTTAAATAGCCTTCTACATTTTTTCGAGAACGTAAATGTTTAGATAGCACATCCTCATTTGTAATACCACTCAAGTAAATAACTTGTTTTGTGTTGGTGTTTTCTATGTAGTTTTTAAAGTTTATCGCACATTTTTCTTCTAAACTTTCAAAATCTTTAGAAGAGTTAGACATAGAATGTATCAAATAATACGCTACATCTATTTTAATTGGAATATTTTTAAGCGTTTCTGGTTTTAGAAAGTCCGCCTCAATCACATAAACGTTTTCCTCTTCGGCATAACTCTTATCCGCCCTCAATCTGTCTCTAACCACACAAACAACAGTATGCCCTTGATTCAGTAAAAACGGAATCAAACGTTTGCCAATATAACCTGTTGCTCCTGTTACGAGAACATTCATGAGTCGTGTATTAAAACTTTTGGTCTTTGATAGCCATAACGCATATTGCTTTCTGGAATAGCATAACCGTCTAATCCATTTATTGCTGCTACTTCAGCTTTTGATAGATTAATGAAACCATCTTTTTCAATTAAATCATCATTAACATAAAGACCAGTAACTTTTCCAATGACCAAAATGGTGTTGTTGGCTTTGATAGGATATTCTTCTACAAATTCCATAGCCAATTGAACAGGTGCACCTTTAACAAAAGGGGCTATACATTCTGGTTTGTATTCCGCTTCTAAATCAGTGACATCAAATTCTGAAATATCCGAATCATATTTTGCTGAGGTATGATGTGCATCCGCAGCAATGCTTTTATGAATATGATTAATAGTGTAAACGCCGGTGGCTTTGAGATTTTCATAAGTGTTTCTAATCACAGTTGTTGGTCTTAAAAAAAAACCTAACATCGCAGGACTAGAACCAATGTGTGTAATCGAACTAAAAACAGCAACGTTTTCTTTTCCATCTTCAGAAATAGAGCCAATTAAATTGGCAGATTTGTAGCCTGAGCAGCTATTAATCAAATTGATTTTATAAATGTGGTTTAGATGTTGTATGTCGCTTTCGCTGAAATATTTCATTCTACGATAATCTTAAGTAATTATTTATTTTGATGTTTTCTGCTTTTAAATCGAACATCAAATTATAGAGTCCGAAAAAGGTGCGATTAATGTAAATGAAATGTTTCGAGCCACGGTTACCATTCATTTTCTTTAGGTCAGTACTTTTTGAATACTTTTCACCCAACTCAGCGATTTTTCCAAAAAAGGTTTCATCTGAAAAATCAAAACTATCTGCATGGAACGGTTGTGTAAATAAACTCAACATTTCGTGAAACATTTCGATAAAAAACTCTAATTCTTCCTTGCTATCATCTGCTCTTAGTATTTCAAGCTCATAAAGTTTAGCGGTAAACTTCTCTTCATTATTAATATTTTCTGGTAAGGCGAGCTCAAAATAGGGTGTATAAAATTCTTGAGGGATCGATTTCATACACCCAAAATCTAAAGCTATTAATTGGCCGCCTGAAGAAATTAGGAAATTCCCAGGATGAGGGTCTGCATGTACTTTTTTCAAATTATGAATTTGGTACATGTAGAAATCCCACAGGGCCTGTCCTAACTTATTTGCTTTTTCTTGGTCTGTATTATGCGCCACGAATTCTGAAAGGTGCTCTCCTTCCATATAATCCATAGTGATGATGCGCTCAGAAGAGAGTTCCTCGTAATATTTTGGAAACTTTAAGTTAGATATATGCGCACACGCTTTAGAAATCTCTTTACTTTGGGCTACTTCTAAAATATAATTTGTTTCCTCAACCAGTTTGTGTTCTACTTCTTTAAAATACTTATCGGAATCTTTTCCTTTGATATTAAACATGCTCATTGCCACAGGTTTTACCATGGCTAAATCTGAAGCAATACTTTCCGCAACTCCTGGATATTGGATTTTCACAGCAAGTTTTTTCCCATCTTTAATTGCAACATGCACCTGACCGATGCTAGCAGCATTTACAGAAGTTGCGTTGAAAGTATCAAATAAGTCATTCGGGTGCTTCCCGAAGTATTTTTTAAATGTTTTTATCACCAATGGGGGCGATAATGGTGGTACTGAGAATTGTGCTAAAGAGAATTTCTCTACATACGCTCTAGGTAAAATGCTTTTTTCCATACTAAGCATTTGGGCTACCTTTAAAGCGCTGCCTTTAAGCTGTTTCAATCCGTCATAAATATCTTCCGCATTGTTTTTATTTAAACGCTCTTTGGCTTCTTCTTCGGTTTTAACAATTTTCTCACCGTAATATTTTAGGTAATTCACGCCTACCTTAGCACCTGTAGATACTAGTTTAGTAGCGCGTTGAATTTTGGATGTAGGTATGTTATCAATGGTTTTCATAGACTAGTTAACGCTAAACTTTTCTTTAAACAAAAATTTACCAAGGTCTAATACACTTTTCACAGGAGCTATGTCTAACACGTCGAATGTAGTATTGACTGATTTTTCTATAAAAATATCGGTCTTTTCAAAAGAAGCAGACGTATCCTCCAACCAAAACTTCATGGTAAGCAACAATTGCAACCACGCCGATTCTTTTAAAGCTCTATCCTGAAGTTTTTCAAGTTGCTCTTGCTTAATATCCAGCATTTGGATTCCGAGTTCATTTACATATTTTGTAAAGTGTTTTTTTAAACCAGAAAGCATTTGAAACCCTTTTAAGTCGTTCTTGTACTTGTCAAGTACGTGCTTTACATAACTTCTATTAGCAGTAAGATTTTCAAAAAAGGTATAATAAAAGCTCAACAGTTTGTTGCGTGCATCGAATATTTTGTAGTCTTCGCTTTTATTTAAAGCATTGATAGAGTTCATATAAAATGCTTCAAAAATGCCTTTCTCAATAACTTCGAAAGAAGCGAAATGTTTGTAGAACATGGCTTCTTCAAAATTATTCGTTTTGGCAAAAGCGAATACGGTCTTAGGGTTTTCATCGTGTTCTAGCACATAATCCATGTACCAAGTTATGATATCATTTTTAGAAATAGATTTTTTCTTTGCCATAAGTGGTTTATTTATGGTAAAGATACAAAATGTTTAACAATTAAATAAAAAAGTTAAACAAAATAAAATATTGAGCAATAAGTTTAGTCTATTGTGATTTGAATAAGACATGATAGTATTCTTGTCAGTTCGAGTGATGCTACCTTAGGAGCATTGTATCGAGAACTCTTATTTTATTTTTAATAATAGGAAATTAATTGTCTGATAAATTACTTCTCGATACAATTCCTCATGCTTCGGAATCACTCGAAGTGACAAATAACAGGGAAATATTAATTCTGCTAGCAACACTGCTCATCCTTAACCAATTTACAACTGGATACCGCTACAATAGCACCCAAAATAGGCGCAGCGATATACAACCACAAATACTGAAAATTCCCTGTGAAGAGGGCAGGAGCAATAGATCTAATGGGGTTCATTGACGCCTTCGTCATTGGGCCAGCGAACATAGCCTCCAGAAGGATGACTCCTCCAACAGCAATGGCAGCCATAGTGCCAATTTCTTTGCTACCCGTGGAAACATTGATAATGACTACCATTAAAAAGAAAGTCAATAGAAACTCTAAAATTGCAGCCTTATAGGCCGGAAACCCCTCTGCAGGAACGGTTTCGCCTAAGGTTTGACTTTCAGGAAATAAAAACCACAATAAAAATATAGCTAGAATAGCACCAATAGATTGAAATAAAACATACGTTGGAACTTTTTTCCAAGGGAATTTTTTAGCAAATGCAAAACCAATAGTGACCGCTGGATTAAAATGCGCTCCCGAAATTTCTCCAAATGCATAAATCATAGCCATCACTATAAGTCCCCAAGTTGCTGCAACACCAACATGAGAAATTGCACCTCCAGTTATTTCGTTGATGGTCATGGCGCCACATCCGCAGAATATCATGGCGAAGGTTCCTATGGTTTCGGATATGTATTGTTTCATTACGTGTGTTCTTTATTAATGTTCATTTTGCCTTGATGCAAAACGAACCAAAAAATCAAGTTCAAGCCGAGGAATTTTTCTTCTTTCAGAAGAAAACCGATTTGAAAACTCCGCGTCGAACTGTTGTTCTCCTGTTATCGGAGCTTTTCTTCATCTATTCTGCGTCTTGACTGTCAATTCTATCGAATTGATTTGGGTGTTGACCTTCCTGCAAATTTTTTAACCTGCCTAAATCCCATACGCCTTTTTAATGCGCCTGAGTGAAATTCCTCCACACTGGGGAGGTTAGGTGGGGCTTTTGCGTTAGGGATTGAGGCATTTATTGAAGCTCCTCGACTTAGGAGAGAGCGACTGCCGAAAGCCCGACCCCTTGCGGGTAACGCCCAAATTATTTTAGGACAAATATACGGCGTCTTATTTTAAGCTTTTGTTAACAATAACCGATTTTAGTTTGGTTAATTTTAGACCAGTGAAAACCTAATTTAACGACTATTAAAATGAAAAAATTACTATTATTATTTATGGCTTTTGCAACGGTGTATTCGGTGCAGGCGCAATTAGAAACTCCGCAACCAAGTCCCGCTGCAAAGTTGGAGCAAAAGGTTGGTTTAACTGATATAACTATTGAATATTCTAGACCAGGCGTAAAAGGCAGAAAGATTTTTGGTGGGTTAGAGGCTTATGATAAAATTTGGAGAACTGGAGCAAACAAGAACACAACTATTACATTCAGTACAGAGGCAACCATAGACGGGCAAACCCTTAAGGCGGGTACATATGCTATTTTTACAAAACCAGGAGAAGAAACTTGGGAAGTGTATTTTTATACAGATACTGAAAATTGGGGTACTCCTGCGGAGTGGGACGAGAGCAAAGTGGCCGCCAAAACCAGTGTAAAAGCATATCCAGTTCCGTTTAATGTAGAAACATTTACCATCGATATTAATAGCATTACAAATAATGGTGGAACTTTAGAGTTTATTTGGGAAAAAACCTATGTTGGTGTACCTTTTACAGTGCCCACAGATAATGCTGTATTAGCCAATATCAATAAGGTAATGAGCGGCCCTTCTGTAAACGATTACTTTTCTGCGGCGGTATACTACTTACAAGAAAACAAAAACATTGCTCAGGCTAAAGAATGGATTGATAAAGCGGTGGAAATGACTAGCAAAAACCCGCGTTTTTGGATTTTAAGACAGCAATCGTTAATTCATGCCAAGGCTGGAGACACTAAAAGCGCTATTGTTGCTGCAAAATCATCATTAGAGCTTGCTAAAAAGGCGGGTAACAATGGTTATGTAAAAATGAACACCGATTCTTTAAAAGAGTGGGGCGCTATGTAGTTGTTAGACAACTTAGTATGCTAGAATATTAAATAATTAGAAAGCGTAACTTTTTTAACTTGCGCTTTTTTGTTTTTGGGCGTTACCCACAAGGGGGCGCGCTTTCCGCTATATCTTTTTTTATTTCTACCAAACGTCATTTCTAATTTAGTAAAGCAATCTCCTAAAATAAAGAACTACTTCGTCGTGCCCCCTAGTATTGAGGGCTTATTTGCCAATAAAAAAAGGATGCCGCTACAATCGCTAACGCGGGTGTTTGCTAGGTTAGTTTTTTGGGCTTAGAGTAGTATTTATTTTGAGAGGTTCGTTTGACCGGCGTCCACTGTGTATGGCGTAGTGGGGCGCGCCCCACTGGGTAGTCATTGTTGCGCCCCATTCCCTATACACGCTGATGTGTGTAGTTAGTTCCTGTACTGTCCCAAATTTCGAAGGTTACATTTGTAGGAATTGCAGCACCTTTGTTCGGACCTTTTTTACAAATTCTATTGTAGCCTGGAAATAAGTTGATTAACCAAGATGTAAATTGATACGTAGTATTTTCGCATAAGCCAGATACTGGAATTTTAAAGAATTCCCTAGGGTTGGCGCTGGCATTAACTATTAAAGATCTACCATTAACATCTCCAGGCGTATGATCGCCTTCAGAAAACCAACCAAACCAGTTAGAATTGCAAGAAACTGAATAGAAGCCATCTACAGGTCTTCCTTTGGTAAATCTGTAGGTTGTGCTGCCAGAAGGTATGGGCACATTATTTCTGCCCGCACTAAAATCTTCAATAAAAATAGGATCACCAGAATTGCCTGAGCAAAACCCCAATTGTGCTTGAGTTTTAATGCTTATTAAAATAGTAACTACAAGAATTATTATGTTTAGCGTTCTTTTAACAGTCTGTAAGTTTAGTAATAGAATGTATGACGTTCCTCGTGTTTTTCATCAACGGAAAAACAGCATAGGATATTACTAATAAGACATACAAATCTTACATATGTTACAAATTATTTAAAATTTAATAGACTCAGGATTTTTACTAGTGCCACTTGGTATCAAATAAAATGAATAGGCGTACGCTCCAGGAGCATTTCTGTACGCTTCATGAGCTTGCGCACGTTTAGACCATGTATCATCACCACCAACACCTTGTTGCGAAAGATCTACATTTACTGTGTAAGTTTCACGCTCTTTCAATTCGTTGGTATGGTTGGCGTTTTGCAAATTATCTGTACTATAAGAATGCACACTAAAACTAAGTGGTTGCGCGCCCTTTATTGTTATCCCTTTTTTACTGCTGTTGGTTAATTTAAACCATTCTGTTTGGGTGCGGTTGCCGTATTCTTCTGGGTACACATACAGGTAATTTATATCCTCTGGTTTTCCAGAATACAACCCAATATGAGAGCCATAATTTCTATCGGAATAATTTGGATGAGGACCTTTACCCAAATAGGATAGGTTGCCGAAGTTTTTAGCAATGTCAAATGTCATTCCAATACGTGGTGCATTTGGTGCATTTATGTCTATTGAAGCGTTGTAATCTACTCTTATAGCACCATTTCCTAAAATAGTGTATGTTAAAGTTACCGCAGTTTTTGGCTGCGCTATTTTGCCTTTTACGCTTACAATTACTTTTCCTTTTTCTTCTGAATTAATGGAAATATCTTCAGCTTTAAATTGATCTCCAGCATGCATCCAATCCAATTCATTCTGTAATTTCATTGCTTTTCTGTAGGCTTCATCATTCTCGGTTTCAGCGCGCCAGAAATTCAACTTCAAAGGTGATTTTAATAGTTGAATACCTTTCGAGGTATATGAAGAAATATAACCTGATTTTTTATCAATGGTTAGGTTGAGCGACTTGTTTTTAATGTGGATTGTATTACCATTTTGCGTAACTACCAGTGCTTTGTTACTTTTTAAGATTGAAGGTTCTGGAACATCAAAATCTAATTTAAATTGCTCTTCAAACACCACATATCCAGCATTGGCCCATAACGTGTTTTTATTCAGTTTTCCTTCAATATTCAAGTAATATACGTTACCTGCTTTTAGCTTAGGAGCTTTAAAATTGATATTGAATGGTGAAGATGCAAAAGGTTTAGTATCGAAACTACCAAGAGATCCTTTCTGAATTATTTTTCCATTTTGGGTAATATTCCACGAAACGTCGTACTGCGATAAATCAACAGCATGATGACGGTTCAAGATTTTAAACGTACCACTTTTAGCATCTTCTGAAGAAATTACAACGGGTTGATTAACCTTTTTACATTCATAAGTTGCTGGTTTTGGTGTTCTGTCTGAAGCTATGACACCATTAATACAAAACGTGCCATCATTGGGTACATCACCAAAATCGCCACCATATGCCAAAAATTCAACACCATTTTCATCTTTTTTCAAAACGCCTTGGTCAATCCAATCCCAAATGTAGCCTCCTAAAGCGCGATCATTCTTATAAATTACATCCCAATAGGTTTTCATATTTCCAGTAGAATTTCCCATAGAATGTGCGTATTCACACATTAAAACTGGACGATTGTCAATTGGATCGGTTGAATCTATTAAATGCTGATACTCTTCAGGTTGCGGATACATTCTGCTTAACATATCCACCCACGGCTTGTCTGTGGGGTTGCCACTGTCATGTCTAAAAAATTTCTTTTTGTATCCAGGCAGTGTTGGGTCGCCTTGCGCACCTTCATAATGAATATATCTTGTAGGATCGAAATCCTTAATCCAACCCGCCATAGCCGCATGGTTAGGCCCTGTTCCAGACTCATTTCCTAAACTCCAAAACACAATACTTGGATGGTTTTTATCACGCTCTACCATTCTTACAGCACGCTCTAAATACGTATTGCTCCATTCTGGAACATTCGATAGTAAACCACGTGTGCCATGAGTTTCTAAGTTGGCTTCATCCATAACATAAATACCGTATGCATCACATAAATCATAGAAATACGGATCGTTAGGGTAGTGCGAGGTTCTAACAGCATTGAAATTAAATTGTTTTAGCAGAAGGACATCTTCAAGCATATCTTCGCGGGTAACTGTTTTTCCGTTGATATGGTCATGATCATGACGATTCACTCCAATCATTTTTACAGGGTTGCCATTTACCAAAAACCGACCACGTTTATCAATCTTTAATTCTCTAAAACCTACTTTTGTGCTTGTGTGTTGCACTTCTACACCTTTGTCATCTTTAACTGTTAAGACTAATGTGTATAAATTTGGAGCATCTGAAGACCATTTTTTTGGCGACTCCACTTCGGTTTCAATCAAACCGAAAGGTACATTGTCACGCTGCGGGTAACGCTCACCCAAAATCTTTTTAAATTTCGTCGTAACGGCGTTACCAACTGTATTACCATTGGTATCAATCAATTCGGCAATCAATTCCCAATTATCTACTGTTGTTTTCAAATTAGTGTCTCCAAACTCGCCAATTTTAGCAATATATTTATCTTTTATATTTACGATGAGCTCGGGCCGTATTTGCAATAAGGCATTTTTGTAATTATCATCAAATTCTGTTCTAATGGTAAAGTCAGATAATCTTACTTTTGGATTGGCTTGCAAGTAAACTTCGCGTTCAATACCGCTCATACGCCAGTGGTCTTGGGCTTCTAAATAACTACCATCAGCCCAACGGTATACTTTTACCGCTACTTTGTTTTCGCCTTGTACCAAATGTTTGGTGATATCAAATTCAGATGGTAATCTGCTATCTTCGCTGTAGCCCACAAATTTGCCATTTACCCAAACATAAAAGGCAGAGGACACACCTCCAAAATGCAAAATAACATCTTTATCAGTCCAATTATCATCTAAATTGAATGACTTTATATAATGACCTACAGGATTGTCATGATGGTTAATATTCGGATAATCGTTAAAAAATGGATAGGTGCTATTGGTGTAAATTGGTGTGCCATAACCGCGCATTTCCCAGTTAGATGGCACGTCAATATTGTCCCATTTTGAAGCATCAAAATCATTATTTTGAAAATTGTTAGAGGCTTCTGCAGGCTTTGCAACCCATTTAAACTGCCAATCCCCATTTAAGGATTTATATAAAGAGGATTGGTCTCTATCTCCAGAAACAGCTTGTATCTTACTAT
Organism: Jejuia sp.; assembly: GCA_049889775.1. Lineage (GTDB taxonomy): Bacteria > Bacteroidota > Bacteroidia > Flavobacteriales > Flavobacteriaceae > Jejuia. The sequence continues at coordinate 42,591 of JBMHCT010000003.1, read as the reverse complement.
CAAAATTATAAAATGTTGCTCTGGCTGGTAATCGGTTTATTTGATTAACGTTGGGGTTTTCCCAATCGTTTTGTTGAGAAAAACTTGTAGCAATAAAAAAAAGAGCAGTTAGTGCAGAACTAATGAGATGCCTCATGAGAATATATTAGTTTAGTTGTTTTATCTTTAATCTTGTATTTACAAAGATATTTATTAATGCGTCGAGGTTCAAAAATAACAACGCGACATATCGTTAAAAATATGGAAGTATTGTTCAAACTTAGTAAAATATGAATCAAACCAAATATTGTTTAATATTTCTAGCTGCCTTATTACTAGGCTGTAACAACTCAACTGAAAAAAATAAAGAACAGAATATGGGTGAAGAAGACCCGAAGGATTCTGCGATTGCTTATGAAGTCCCTAAACTGGATTTGCAACAAGCAAATAAACTTGCAGAGTTACCCTTAGACTGTATGAATATTGAATATCCTAATCGTTTATCTCAAACTATAGGAAATGATGAAGATTTATTACCACCAAGAACATTGCATCCAGCATTTTATGGGTGTTTTGATTGGCATTCCTCGGTTCATGGGCATTGGAGTTTGGTGAGTTTATTAAAGCAATTTCCAAATTTGGATAACGCTGAAGAAATCAAACAACGTTTACTGCATAATATTTCAAAAGAAAATATAGAAGCTGAAGTAGTCTATTTTCATGGAAAGCATAATAAAACCTACGAGCGCACCTATGGTTGGACCTGGCTTTTGAAACTGTCGGAAGAGTTGCATACTTGGGACGATGAAACGGCGAGAACTCTAGAACGTAACTTGCAACCGCTTACCGATTTGATTACTGAAAAGTATATTGAATATTTACCAAAGTTAAATTATCCTTTAAGAAACGGAACGCATACGAATACCGCATTTGGGTTATCTTTTGCTTATGATTATGCTGAAACGGTTGGTCATGAAGTGCTGAAAAAAGCAATCAAAGACAGAGCTTTATTTTTTTTCAAAAACGACAAAGAATGTCCTATTGCCTGGGAGCCAAGTGGAAGCGATTTTTTATCACCGTGTTTGGAAGAAGCAGCTTTGATGAAACGTTTATTATCTATTGAAGATTATAAAATTTGGTTGGAAGACTTTTTACCACAATTGAAGCATAAAGATTTCGATGTTGAAGTAGGTGTGGTTTCAGATAGAACCGATGGGCATTTGGTACATTTAGATGGCGTTAATTTCTCTAGAGCTTGGAATTTCTTTAAGATTGCAGAAGGACTTCCAGAATATGGTCATTTAACTAATATTGCTAACAAACATATAGAGTATTCTTTACCTAGCATTTTTGGCGATGATTACATGGGAGGCCATTGGTTAGGAAGTTTTGCGATTTACGCATTGAATTCTTCTAAATTGTAATAATATTTTGTTAAACATTAACTAATCGAATGTTAAATTAGGTGATGAAGTTTTATTTTTACAGCTCTAATTAAAAAAGCCTATAAGAATGAAATTACACTTTGTATTTTTAGTAATTACCACTTTTTTTTCAATAAATTTTGGGCTCTCTCAGAGCCCATTAATTAATTTTCCTGCTATAAGTCCAGATGGGAAGACAATCGCTTTTAATTATCAAGGAGATATTTGGATAGCTTCTATAAACGGGCACAACCCAAAGCGATTAACTGTACACGAAGCATACGATACAAAACCTGTTTGGAGTGCAGATGGTAAATCTATTGCTTTTATAAGCGAGCGTTATGGAAATAATGATGTTTATATTATACCCTCTAGTGGTGGAACACCAAAGCGCATTACCTATCATTCAACCGCTGATATTGTAACCGATTATACAGCTGGGGGAAATATTCTATTTTCTACCAGACGTAATTTTGTTCAAGTAGAGCGTGAATATGAAACTCATATAGTGAGTGAAAATGGAGGGACGCCAAAACGTTTTTTAGATGCTACTGGATTTGATTCCGCATTGTCACCAAATGGCAAATTTGTGGTTTTTGTGAAAGGTAGCTGTAGATTAGAACGAGAAGCCTACCGAGGGCCTGCTAATAGAGATATTTGGTTATATAACATAAAAAATGATAGTTATACAAAACTAACAGATTACGACGGTAACGATTTCTATCCGCAATGGAGAGATGATAATACTATCTATTTTCAATCCTCAAGAAGTGGGAAATATAATGTACATAAATTAAAGATTTCTGATTCTGGATCTAAGGAAGGTGCCATATCACAAATCACGAATTTCTCCGATATGGGTATTTTTTCATTTCAGATAAGTAGAAATGGACGAGATATTGTTTCAACTAAGGGTAATAAAACTTATGTGGTCAATGCAGATACAAAAGCTCAAAACCAATTAAACATCAATATTGCTTCAGATTATAGGTTCGATCCTGTGGTGCATAAAACTTATGGTAATGATGTGGATGAAATTGCCATTTCACCCAATGGAAAATACGCGGCACTCAATATTAGAGGGGAAGTATTTATACGTGAAACCACAAAAGACAAGAAGCGTACAGTAAACTTAACTCGTTCTTCATTTAGAGATACCGATGCAACTTGGTTAAATGATAGTGTAGTATTGTTTATTTCAGACAGAGATGGACAAAAAGATGTGTATTTGGTGAAGTCTCATAATGAAAATGAGTCTAATTTATTTAAAACATTAAAGCATAAAATTGAACGTATCACTAAAACTTCAGATGATGAAAATAATTTAACATTATCACCAGATGGAAAATCTATAGCCTATAATGTTGGTAGAGGCCAATTGGTAGTTGCTAATATTGATGCAAAGGGAAAACTTTCTAACAAAAAAACCATTGTAGATGGTTGGGCAACTCCGGGTGGTGTATCGTGGTCTCCAGATTCTAAATGGCTAGCATATAGTTTAAGTGATTTAGATTTTAATTCAGAAATCTACATTCATAAGGCAGATAATAGCCAAAAACCAGTAAATATTTCGATGCATCCAAAACAGGATAGAGGCCCTGTTTGGAGTCCAGATGGCAAAAAACTGATGTTCTCTTCAAACCGAAATAACAGTGATTATGATGTTTGGTTTACATGGTTAACAAAAGATGATTGGGAAAAAACATCTCAAGATTGGGAGGAGGATTCTGATGAGGATAAATCAAAAGACAAAAAAGGAGATAAAAAAGACGATAAGAACAAGAAATATAAAACACCGAAAGTAAAGCCTGTTATAATTGATTTTGATGATATCCATGAGCGTCAGGTTCAAGTTACATCATATGTAGGTGGCGAATTTGGGCAATTATTTTCCAAAGATTCAAAAACCATTTATTATACCACAGGTAATGGAGGTAGAGGTAATGCTGATGTAGAATCTGATTTATTTAAAATAAAGTGGGATGGAAAAGATAGAAAAGCACTTACCCAAAAAAGTACAAGACCTTCTAACATAACTGCTGATAAAAAGCTATCTAAAATTTATCTAACCAAAAGAGGAGGAAGCTTTTCAAACATCAATCTTTCAAATGACAAAAGTGAATCTTTGTCCTTTTCTGCGAAACTTGATATTGATTACAACAAAGAATCACAACAAATTTTTAATGAAGCTTGGAAAGCTATAAATGATGGGTTTTATGACCCTAATTTCCACGGGCAGGATTGGGATAACCTAAGAAAAAAGTATGAACCTTTAGCGATGAGCGCCTCTACAAGAAGCGATTTTCAAACCATTTTTAATTGGATGCTGGGTCAAATCAATGCAAGCCATATGGGGCTTTACCGTGTGGAGACTCGAGAAGATGTACAGCGAGAATATACAGGTTTATTGGGGATTGAGTTTGAGCCTATGTCTAACGGAAATTTAAAAGTAACGTCGGTTGTAGCCACAATGCCTGCAGATAGAAGTGCAAGTCAAATTAATGTTGGAGATGTCATTACTGGCGTTAATGGTAATGGTTTGGACAAGACAACGAATGTTTATGAGTTTTTAGAAGGAACTGCCAATGAAAAAATCTATTTAGAAGTGGAAAGGGAAGGTGCTTCAAAAGAAATTGTAATAAGACCAACATCTAGTAATCGCGCAGCAAATTATAATGCTTGGGTGAAAGAGCGCAAGCGTTTAACGGATAAATATTCTAACGGGCGTTTGGGGTATATTCATATTCAAGGCATGAACTGGACAAGTTTTGAACGTTTTGAAAGGGAGTTGACTGCTGCTGGATTAGGTAAAGAGGGTATCGTTATAGATGTAAGATTTAATGGAGGTGGTTGGACCACCGATTATTTAATTGCGGTACTTAATGTAAAACAGCACGCCTATACTGTTCCAAGAGGGGCTGCCAAAAATTTAGAATCAGAACATACTAAGTTTATAAATCATTATCCCTTTAGTGAACGTTTACCACTGGCGTCTTGGACAAAGCCATCCATTGCGTTGTGTAACCAAAACAGTTATTCTAATGCTGAGATCTTTTCGCATGCCTACAAAGCTTTAGATATTGGAACTTTAGTTGGGGTGCCGACATTTGGAGCTGTAATATCTACTGGAGGAACAGGTCTTATTGATGGTTCTTATGTGCGAATGCCATTCCGCGGCTGGTACGTTAAGGCCACAAAATCTAATATGGAATTAGGTCCTGCGGTTCCAGATATAGTTGTGTATAACAATCCAGATGATAAGGCAAAAAACAAAGACACGCAACTTAAAAAAGCAGTTGATGAATTATTAAGTCAATTAAAATAGTATCTTAGTTAGACGAACTATGTAAATTGAAAAACTTTCTTAAAAATATTGGTCCTGGGCCTTTGATAGCAGCAGCTTTCATTGGCCCAGGAACAGTTACAGTCTGTACGCTTTCTGGGGTTCAGTTTGGGTTTACATTGTTGTGGGCGATGGCGCTTTCAGTTATCGCTACTATTGTGCTACAGGAAATGACCGCTAGATTAGGATTGGTTACCCAAAAAGGACTATCCGAAGTTATTCGCAAAGAATTACAATCACCGTTTTTTAGAGCAATCTCTATTGTTCTCATTCTCTCAGCTATTGTTATTGGAAATGCTGCATACGAAGGCGGTAACATTAGTGGTGGAGTTTTGGGTTTAGAAACAATTTTTGGTAAGCATGATATTGAATTTGGAAGCCTAACAATTAATGGATTTAGTATCCTCATCGGATTAATAGCTTTTGTTTTATTGTTTCTTGGGAATTATAAAATTTTAGAACGTTGTCTTATGGCTTTAGTCATATTGATGAGTTTAGCTTTTTTGACAGCAGCAATTTTAACCAAACCAAATAGTATTGAGTTATTCAAAGGTGCATTTATCCCAAAATTCCCTGATGGCAGCACATTGTTGATTATTGCATTAATTGGGACTACCGTGGTGCCTTACAATCTGTTTTTGCACGCTTCACTCGTTAAAGAAAAATGGAAAACCGTTGAAGATTTAACCTATGCTAGAAAAGACACTTTTATCGCCATCGGATTAGGTGGTTTGGTATCTATGTGTATTATGGTGGCGGCCAGCGCAATACACATTGTAGAAATAAACAACGCTGCAGATTTGGCTTTGGGATTAGAACCACTCTTTGGTAGTGTTTCAAAATATGTTTTAGCAATAGGGCTTTTTGCTGCAGGAATAACTAGTGCAATAACCGCACCTTTGGCTGCAGCTTATGTGGCTTCTGGATGTTTAGGTTGGTCGTCAAACTTAAAATCTGCTAAGTTCAGGGCAGTTTGGATTGGTATTTTGGTTTTGGGCGTGATTATATCATCTTCAGGATTGAAACCTATTGAAATCATTAAATTTGCCCAAATAGCTAATGGTATATTGCTTCCTGTAATCGCTGGAATTTTGTTATGGATTATGAATAGGACATCACTTTTAGGAAAACATAAAAACACATTAAAAAATAATATTTTTGGAAGCTTTATTTTTATAATTAGCTTGCTTTTAGCAGTGTCAGCCATAAACAAAGTTTTTGATCTAAATTTGTTTTAATGCAACAGTTTTCAATAGATATTAATGCGGATTTAGGTGAGGGGATGGGCAATGAGGAACAACTTATGCCATTAATATCATCTTGTAATATTGCTTGTGGAGGTCATGCAGGTGATGCAAATACTATGCGAAGTATTGTGAAGTTGGCAAAAGCCCATAAGGTTAAAATAGGGGCGCACCCATCTTTTCCAGATACTGAAAATTTTGGACGTGTTTTTCTTGAAATGCCTTGTGCAGCCTTATTTAAATCCATTGAAGATCAAGTTAATGCTCTTGTGGATATGGTAAACGAAGAGAATACTGTTTTGCATCATGTAAAACCTCATGGCGCTTTATATAATAGTGCTGTTAAGGATGAAAGGACAGCCACTATAATTGTTGAGGTAATGAAAAGCATGCATTTACCTGTGTATTTGTACGTTCCTTATAAATCAGTAATTGCCAATTTAGCTATTGAAAACAAGATTCCGATAATTTACGAGGCATTTGCAGATAGAAATTATAATGACGATTTAACATTGGTGTCAAGATCAAACGAAAATGCCGTTTTACATGATGAAGATGCCGTGTTTAATCATGTGTTTAGGATGATTTCTGAAGAAAAAGTAAAGACCATTTCTGGTAAAGAAGTTGAAATTAAAGCACATACGTTTTGCATTCATGGAGATAATCCAAAAGCCATTGGATTAGCAAATCGATTGAAACGTAATTTAGAAGCCAAAGGTGTCAGTATTCTCTAATATGAAGTATGAGTTAACCTATAAGCGCTACGGAGCATCTTCTATTCTTATTGAATGGCCTCAAAACATTGATACGTCAATACTAGATGATATTCTTGTATTTAAATCGAGAATTGAGGAAGCGTATTCAAAGGAACTGAGGTTTGTAAATAATGCATACGCTTCACTATTACTTAGTTTTAAAGAAGATATTTTAGACTTTTCTTCCGAAATTGAAAAGTTAAAAATAATGTATCAATCTTCTAAAGAAAGTCAAATTTCAGAAAAAAAACTATGGAAAATTCCAGTGTGCTATGATGAGAGTTTTGGTATAGATTTAGAGTTCCTGTCAAAAGATAAAATTATAAGTATAAGTGAAATTATAGATTTGCACTCTCAACCTATTTATACGGTTTACTTTATTGGTTTCCTTCCTGGGTTTTTATATTTAGGAGGCTTAAATGAGCTTCTTTTTACGCCTAGAAAAGCGTCTCCTAGGTTAAACGTACCCAAAGGTGCTGTTGCCTTAGGTGGTTCGCAAACAGGAGTATACCCTTCCGAAAGTCCTGGCGGTTGGCAAATAATAGGAAATTCTCCTATAAATTTCTTCAATATTAAAGACGAAGACCCTTGCTTTGCCAAAGCTGGTGATGCTTTAAAATTCTACCCTGTTTCTTTGAAAGTTTATAATGATATTAAAACTTTGGCTGATGCTGGTGTATACCAAATGGAGAGTGAGGTGATAGGTGATTGAGGTTTTACATTCTGGAATGTATAGTACAATCCTAGATTTTGGAAGATTTGGCGCTTTGGATAATGGCGTACCAATTTGTGGAGTTATGGATGAGCGTGCTGCAAGATTAGCCAATGCTTTGCTTGGTAATTCTGAAGACGCTGCAGTTATGGAAATTACTTTGGTAGGACCAAAATTAAAATTCACAAAATCAACCGTTATTGTTCTAACGGGAGCGGATTTAACACCCTTAATAAATGGAAAATCAACGATGCATAATAGTTTACTATCAGTACAATCAAATGATATTTTAAGTTTTGGAAGCCTAAGAAAAGGAGTTAGATGCTATTTGGCAGTTTCCAATGGATTTAAAACTGAAAAAGTTTTAGGAAGTAGAAGTATGTATTCGGGGATTACAAAAACCAGAACTATAACCAAAGGAGATTCTATTAAATTTGGCAATCCCAAAGTTTTGAATATCAATCAGTTTTCTAAACTTAAAGTAGATGAAACTTATATAGATTCTAATGAACTAGAAGTTTTTGAAGGCCCTGAGTTTGAGTTTTTATCTAAAGATGAAAGAGAGCATTTACTCACCAAGACATTCTCTATATCTAAAGATAATAGCAGAATGGGGTATCAATTAAATGAAACACTTCAAAATAAATTAGAGTCTATTATAACATCACCTGTGCTACCTGGTACTGTTCAGTTGACACCTTCTGGTAAATTAATTGTATTAATGAAAGATTGCCAAACAACGGGTGGTTACCCAAGAGTTTTACAATTATCAGAAGACGCAATAAGCGTTTTGAGTCAAAAAAGTACAGGACAGAATATTAAATTTTGTCTTAGAGCTTTACCTTAATATCTTTGATTACCTCTAGAGATACTTCACTTTTTTATGAGGTCTCCATATAACGTCTGTAGATTTTGGAGTTGCGTTTTTGAAGTGTATCTTTTTCAGGTTTTAATACAGTTGAAGTTCCGATTCGATCTGCACCGGCTTCAAGATACTTTACTGCCAATTCAAAGTCTCTAATACCTCCTGAAGCTTTGATTTTAGCCTTATCTTTAACTGTCTTCTTCATGATTTTAACTGCAGTTAAGGTAGCACCACCATCTGCAAAACCAGTAGAAGTTTTTACAAAATCCGCACTAGCATCAACCGCAATCTCACAAGCCTTTACAATTTCGTTTTTATTTAATTCTGAAATTTCAATAATTACTTTTAAAGTAAAATCCCCTATAGCACGTTTTACATCACTTATATCTCTTAAAACAGAAACGTAATTTCTACTTTTAAGATATCCCAAATTCATAACCATATCAATTTCATCTGCGCCATCTTCAATTGCATTTAAAGCTTCGGCAATCTTACTTTGGGTAGACATTGCACCAAGAGGAAAGCCAATAACAGAACAAACTTTAACCTCTGTATCAGCAAGAAGTTCTTTTACTAGTTTAACATATGTTCCGTTCACACAAACAGAAAAATAGCTATTTACTTTTGCTATTTTACAAATATTGATGATGTCTCGTTCTGTGGCAGTTGGCTTTAAAAATGTAAAATCTATATACTTAGATAAATTCATAAATAAAAGTAGGTCTCTTTTTTAATTAGTACTTTTTACTTCTTCTTATTGGGGCTATAAGACTGTGGTGAAAATAAAAATTTAGGACTGATCAGAGGGATGGTAAGTCACAATTTTATCAACATATTAATAAACAATAAAAGTAAACATTATTGAAGATTAGTAACCATGTTAAGCATATTATTCGATAAACTGACCTACTATCTAGTCTTAATGCCTAAAAATGAACTGTTAAAAAAAAGAAGAAATTCTTGGTTCAATTCATTTAGAATCTCATTGTATTACTTTGTTATTCAGCAGATTAATGATTTATGATTGCGTTTTTATATGGCAACCACTTTAAACCCAGCCTTTCTAAGCAAGGTAATTACGCCCTGTTCTCCAGCTAGATGACCAGCGCCTACGGCGAAAAAGGTTGCCTCCTCTGAAGCAAAAGCTTTAATCTTAGAAATCCAATTTTTATTACGATTATTTAAAAGTACGTCCTGGTATTCACCAAACGAGTAGTGCTCGTCTTCTACTATCATTTTAAATAATTTAGATATATCTTCAGCGTCATAAATCTTCTGCATTTTCGCAAAATTTTCTTTGTCGTATTTTAAATTATCCTTTACTGTTTTTAGAAGGTCTTCTATCTGATCTGCATATGGGATTGTATCGAAGACATTAAGCTGATCTTCTACAGTTTCTAATCCTTTGACTTCTTCTTTTTGTGCTTTTGCCATTTTCACAAGTTCTAACTCAAAAGATTGCATAGGGCAATCCAGCATTTTTGGATATAACATTGTAGCTAAAAAGAAAGGTTTCATGTTTTGCATTATTCCAATTGACATTCCTAAGTTTTCTGTAAAAAATGTATCAAGAATTTTGAAGTCCTCTTTCGAAACAAAGTCTTTTAGAGATTTTCCGTCTTTCATCATCATATTACCCATCATTTTTTGTTGCAATGCTGGATCGTCCATATCAATTTCCAATACAACTTGTGATGTATCGTCCAAGGCTTTTTTAACGTCTTCATCTAAGGAGGCATCACAAGTCATGTGAATTGTTCCGAAAAGATAAGATGGTTGCTCTAAGCCCTTTCCCGTAATTTTCCAAAGGGTAGAGTTTTCTAATTCTTGGGCGTTAATTGTAAGGACTGAGATAATAGCTAAAAGTGAAAGTTTCAGTTTCATGGTGTTGCTTTTTGTTTTCTAGTTAGTGCTGAAAACAGACAATTTGTTACAAAAAAAGCAACGTTCATCTTAAAAAAGATTCCCGTTGCTTTTCAAACTAACCAACCAAACTAAACTTATGTTTTTATATGTCTTCTACTAAGTCGCTTTGATTTCTAAAAACTAACGCATCATCAAAAGCATCAAGTAAAATAATGCTATCTGTTGTAACTTTTCCAGCAAGTATCTCTTTACTTAGGGCATTGAGCACTTTCTTTTGGATAACACGCTTTACTGGCCTCGCACCATATTCAGGATTATATCCTTTTTCAGCAAGATAACTTACGGCTTCGTCCGTAGCATCAAAGGTGATGTTTTGCTGTCCTAAAATTTTTGTGACACTTTTTAACTGCAAACCAACAATATCTCTAATGTTTTGCTTAGAAAGCGGCGTAAACATTACCGTGTCATCAATTCGGTTTAAAAACTCTGGACGCACACTTTGTTTTAGCAAGCCCAAAACATCAATTTTAGCGGCTTCAATGGCTGAATCGATATCTTTGGTAGCTTCAAAACGCTCTTGTATGATATGGCTTCCCATATTGGATGTCATTATTATAATCGAGTTTTTGAAATCAGCAACGCGCCCTTTATTATCTGTTAAATGTCCTTCATCTAGTACTTGTAACAAGATATTGAACGTATCAGGATGTGCCTTTTCAATTTCATCTAAAAGTACAACCGAATAGGGTTTGCGTCTTACGGCTTCGGTTAATTGTCCGCCTTCATCATAACCCACATATCCTGGAGGTGCGCCCACTAAGCGACTTACAGCATGACGTTCTTGATATTCGCTCATATCTATTCTAGTCATTGCACTTTCGTCGTCAAATAAATATTCTGCCAAAGCTTTGGCTAATTCTGTTTTACCCACACCAGTTGTTCCTAAAAATAGGAATGTACCAATAGGTTTCTGTGGGTTTTGTAAACCTGCACGACTGCGTCTTACCGCGTCACTTACTGCTTCAATAGCTTCTTCTTGCCCCACCACGCGTTTATGGAGTTCATCCTCTAACTTTAATAGTTTTTCACGCTCACTTTGCAGCATTTTAGTAACAGGAATACCGGTCCATTTTGCAACAACTTCCGCAATATCATCATGGGTTACTTCCTCTTTAATTAATGAATTTTCAGATTGCTCCTGTAACTGTTTTTGATACACTTCAAGTTGTTCTTGTGCTTCTTTAATCTTACCGTAACGTAATTCTGCCACTTTTCCATAATTACCTTCACGCTCTGCTTTTTCAGCTTCTAATTTGAAGTTTTCAATATCCTGTTTTGTATTTTGAATATTATCAACCACCTCTTTTTCAGATTTCCATTTGGCATTTATTTCGTTGCGTTGCTCCTTTAAATTGGCTAAATCGGCTCTTAGAGATTTTAATTTTAGCTCGTCTTTTTCACGTTTAATCGCTTCAATTTCAATTTCTAACTGCATGATTTTTCTATCTAAAACATCCAATTCTTCGGGTTTGGAATTGATTTCCATACGCAGTTTTGAAGCAGCTTCATCCATTAAGTCTATAGCTTTATCTGGTAAAAATCTATTGGTAATGTAGCGTTGCGATAACTCTACCGCACCAATAATAGCTTCGTCTTTAATGCGCACTTTATGATGTGTTTCGTATTTTTCTTTAATACCTCTAAGTATTGAAATAGCACTTTCAGTGTCTGGTTCATCTACCATTACTTTTTGGAAACGACGTTCTAAAGCTTTGTCTTTTTCGAAGTATTTTTGATACTCGTCTAAGGTTGTTGCACCAATGGCTCTTAGTTCTCCTCGGGCAAGTGCAGGTTTTAAAATGTTTGCAGCATCCATAGCGCCTTGTCCACCACCCGCACCAACAAGTGTATGTATTTCGTCAATAAATAGTACGATATCACCGTCGCTCGTGGTTACCTCTTTAATTACTGCTTTTAAACGCTCCTCAAATTCACCTTTATATTTAGCACCAGCGATTAAAGCACCCATATCTAGCGCAAAAATTTGTTTGTCCTTTAAGTTTTCTGGAATGTCGCCATCAATAATTCTGTGCGCTAAACCTTCGGCAATTGCTGTTTTACCAGTACCAGGTTCTCCCACAAGAATTGGGTTGTTTTTGGTTCTTCTGGATAAAATCTGAAGAATACGTCTTATTTCCTCATCACGCCCAATTACTGGATCTAACTTGCCATCTTTGGCTAATTGATTGAGGTTTTTGGCGTATTTTGATAATGAATTATAGGTTTCTTCTTGACTTTGAGAGGTTACATTTTCACCTTTGCGCAATTCTTCAATAGCTGCTTTTAATCCTTTTTCAGTAACACCTTGGTCTTTTAGCATTTGTGCTATTTTGCTGTTGGATTTAAACACGGCTAGAATTAGATGCTCTATGGAAACGAACTCGTCGTTCATTTTTTTGGCAATTACAGACGCTTCAGTAAAGCTTTTTCCAGCTTCGCGAGATAGCATCACATCTGTTCCTGATACTTTTGCAAAACTTTCTAACTGTTTATCTAGTGCTTGTTTTAAAATTGCCACGTTTACATTCAGTTTTTTTAGAATGAAGGGCAACACGTTTTCATCAACTTCAAAAATACCTTTAAAGAGGTGTTCATTTTCTATTTGTTGATGCCCGAAACCTTGTGCAACCTGTTGTGCTTGCTGTATGGCTTCTTGAGATTTTATAGTATAATTGTTAAAGTTCATGATATATTTTTACTTTCTTTTTCTTTAATTTTACGTCTAGCTTAGGTCAATTATCTTACCAATCTTTAAAGTGGGGTGTTTTGAGACAAAATGTCTTAAAACTATTGAAATAGCGTGACTTTTAGTCAGTGTAAGGTTAAAGAATAAAGGCGACTTAATGTTTGAGTAAGCAGGCTTGAGTGGTGCGTTAGGGATTGCAGTGGTTAGCTTTTGCCGAGGCGTGCATCGAGGCAAAACTAGTAACGTAAAGCCCGACCCTTGTGGTAACGCCCAAAAAATACACTAAAAGCATATATTTTTCGTTTGAATTTTAAAGAACTAAAACATAGCAATACATGGGATTTTTAAATAAAATTTTTGGAGGAGAGAAAGTGGTAAAAGAGGAGAAGGTTTTACCATGGATTCCTTTAAACGATTTACAACAGATAGATTTTATTAAACAAAAATCTGGTATAAAAACACAAGTAATTTTTAAGCACTCCACACGCTGTGGCATAAGTAGTATGGTGCGGCGACAGTTTATAAATGATTTTAACTTTAGCCAAAAGGATTTGGATTTGTATTATCTGGATATTTTGAGCTATCGGGAGGTATCTAGCGAGGTGGGGTATGCGTTTCAGTTGGTGCATGAATCTCCGCAACTTTTGGTTATTCGTAATGGTGAGTTGATAGCTCATGCGTCTCACGGGCAGATAAATCAGGTAGATTTGTCTAGATTTGTGTAAAGTTTTTCTTTTTTGAACCAGGAATACCTTTTTGTTTATGGAACGTTACAAACGGCAGCTAATAATGAGATGTCGCGTTTTTTGATGCAGCATTCTGAAGCCGTTGGTAAAGGTTTTATGTATGGTAAGCTTTATAAAATTTCGTGGTTTCCCGGTGTGGTAAATACAGAAACTAACGAGAAGGTTTATGGGACCGTTTTTAAATTGCAACCAAATGTTGATGTTTTTAAAACCTTGGATGACTATGAGGGATTTTATAAAAATGATACTGTCTCTAGTTTATATGTAAGGGTGCAAACTGAAGTTTTTCTTGAAAATGGCACTGCTCTAAAGGCTTGGGTGTATCTTTACAATCAGAAAATTGTTGATGAACCACAAATTATTTCTGGAGATTTTTTAAAAGATGCTGGATCCTAAATTTACAGATTCGTTTTTTCATCCTTTGGAAGTTGATTCTTCAATTGCTTTACCCAAAAAATTCACTTTTCCATTTTATTATGAACCTCATTTCTTGAGTGTTTTGGCTGCTGAAGATTTACAGCAGTATTTAGAAACCCAAACCGATTTTGAACATAATTTTGGTTTGAAACCAGATGCTAAAGGATTGGTAATTGGTAAAATGTTTGGGGTTATGGTGGTGGAAGCGGATAAAGGAAAATTAGGGTATTTAGCTGCGTTTTCTGGGAAGCTAGCTGAAAGTAATTACCACAAAGGTTTTGTGCCTACAGTGTTTGATACTTTGGATGAAAACGGATTTTATAAAAAGGGTGAAGCTAAGTTAAATAAACTAAATACTGAAATTGAATCTTTAGAACACTCTAAAACTTTAAGTATAGCGAAATATAATTTAGAAGAAGCAATATCTAGTTTTGAAGCTGAATTGAAACGATTTAAAGCTGAAATTAAGGAGCGAAAATCTGAAAGAAAAGCACAAAGAGAACAAGCGAGACTGGAATTAACGGAAACGGATTTTGAAGGTTTAGATAAGGATTTAAAACAACAAAGTATTTTTTACCATTTCCGTTTGAAGGATTTAAAATCTGAGAGTGCGGCTAAAATAGATATCTTAAGGGCAGCGTTAGATCAGTTAGAAGCACCAATTATAGAATTAAAGGAAAAACGTGCAAGATTATCTGCTTCGTTGCAAAAACAGTTGCACCAAAACTATCAGTTTTTAAATGCAGAAGGTGCAACTAAAGATTTACTAGATATTTTTGATGATGCTCAAGTACCGCCACCAGCAGGTTCTGGAGAATGTGCTGCACCTAAATTGTTTCAATATGCTTATGAGAATGATTTTAAGCCACTTGCTATGGCTGAGTTTTGGTGGGGTGCTTCACCAAAATCTGAAGTGCGCAAACACAAACAGTTTTACCCATCTTGTAGAAGTAAATGCGAACCCATTCTTGGGCATATGATGCAAGGATTAGTAGTTGAAGAGAATCCAATTGATATAGTAGCGGAATATAAAGATCCTTTAGAGATTGTGTATGAAGATGAGTATTTACTTTTAGTGAATAAACCTCCTGAGTTTTTATCAGTGCCTGGGAAACATATACAAGAATCGGTATTGACCAGAATGCGTCGCTATTTGCCAAAAGCTAAAGGCCCTTTGTTGGTGCATCGTTTAGATATGTCAACTTCTGGTTTATTATTAGTTGCCAAAAACGAAAAAACGCATAAAAATCTACAAAAACAGTTTATAGAACGTACTGTAAAAAAACGTTACGTAGCACTCTTAGATGGAGAAATTACTCAAAAAGAAGGTGTTATTGATTTGCCTTTACGAGTGGATTTGGATAACCGCCCGCATCAATTGGTCTGCTATGAACATGGTAAACCAGCAAAGACTAAATTTGAAGTGGTTTCAATAGAAAATGGTAAAACAAGAATTCATTTTTACCCTATTTCTGGAAGAACGCATCAGTTGCGTGTACATGCGGCGCATACAGATGGATTAAACTGCCCGATTGTTGGAGATGATTTATATGGAAAACGAGGAGAACGTTTGTGTTTGCATGCTGAACAAATTGCATTTGTACATCCTGTAACGCAGGAAGTTTTGGAAGTGATTTGTGGGGTGCCTTTTTGATAATGTCTGTCATCCTGAACTTGATTCAGGATCTAAAAGTTTTTCTTTAAGATTTATCTTTTTGTTGTTTGATGTTATTTCGCTCATACCTCATTTGTAATGATATTTTTATTTAAAAATACGTACAAGTACTTATTGGTTTTGCAGTTTAGAATTTTGAATTTCGTTTATCAAAACAAATAGTACATCATAAAAATTGTATTAACTGGAAAGAATTTTAATATGAGGGAAAAGCGACTTAAAAACTATCTTAAACTTAGTACTTTACTCTTTGGAGTTTCGTTATTTACTATTAACTGTCATTCAGATAAAGATGAAGAGGAATACCTAAATGAGATAAAGCCAGTAAATGTAAAAACAGTTTCTTTGGAAGATGCGAAGTCCTTTTTTACGAATAACAAAAAGTCAAACCAATCCACTAAGGGGAAAAGCGATAAAAGCAACAACGACTTTGTTTTAGATCCTGATTGGAGTACCTTAATGTATCACGATATATATAATATGAAGCCATAAATTGACTATGGCACATGTAGATGTTAATCGTGCTGGAGATTATTCTTCCGATCTTTTCTTTATAAAAATAAATGATGAAATCAAAAATGTTATTTTCACAATTTATAAAGAGGATACAACGCTCACAGGTAATATTATTAATGCTACAATGTATTTTAATAAAATAGATGGAGAGTTTATAGACGGTTATAAAATTGAAGATGGTAGATTTACCAAGCGATTTATCGTGAAAAAGAATATTCAAGAAGCTAGTTTTTTATCTTTTTTTCAAGACGATTTAGACCAAACGTGCTGGAATACTGATAATTTACCTGAAGATGGCAGATTAGATGCAGTAGATCTTGGAACAGTTAGAAGTAGTGGAGGAGGTGTTTCTGATTTCACTTCTATGTCTGATTTTATCTCTGGAACAGATGGAGCAGATGAAGGCAGAGGTGGATCTGCTGGTGGAGGTGGTGTAACTAGTGTAGCAGGAAATATTTATGTAAATATTACCGAAAAAAATGAGGATGGTTCCGACCCTGATGAGCAGAATAAATGTGAAAACGAAGGCAAAGTGTATAATGAAAGAACGAAATTATGTGAATGCCCTGATGGAAAAGTTGAGGATAAGGATGGCAATTGTATAGATGAACAAAAAGATGATGATGATTGCAATACATCTAAATAAGATTTGAAAAAGATATTTACTAATGCTAGCGATACCGATTTAAAGACTCTTGCGTATGTTTTAAATGAGAAGGGGACAGATTTTGGTATAGATTCAAAGGAGAAATTACAGCACTTTTTAGCACAGGCAGCACATGAGACAGGAGGATTTAAAAAGTTGGGTAGTGAAGAGAATTTGAATTACACCACTAAAGCAAGATTATTGAACATTTTTAAAAAATATTTTTCAGAAACAGATACAATAAAGAAAAGAAAACCTGATGATTATGTAAAAAACCCAAAAAAATTAGGAAACTATGTTTACGGAGGTAGATTGGGTAATGGAAAAGAGTCGACCGGTGATGGCTACAAATACAGAGGTAGGGGTATATTCCAATTAACGGGAAAAACGAATTACGCAAATTTTAAAACGTGGTATAATGCAAAATACGATCCAGACAAAGATTTTGTAAAGTCTCCTGATGTATTAAAAGACAATGATACAATAGCTATTTTAAGTGCGCTTTGGTTCTATAAAATCAATGTGATTGACAAGGTAGTGATAGATTCTGCCACAACTGTAAAGAAAGTTACCAAAAAAGTAAATGGCGGATATAATGGTATGGACGATAGAAAAAAACATTTCAAAAAAGCAAAAGATTCAATAACGTGTAAATAATTTTATAATGAAAAATATAATATTAATAGTTTTATTTTTAGGAATGACTTATAGCTGTAAAGGGCAACAAAGACAAGAAAATATCGTTTCTGAGATTATTGGAACGTGGATTTCTGAAGACGATGACAAGGTTAAATTAGTCTTCAAAACTGATGGAACTTATTCAAGTTATTATGATAATGAGCCTATGACTATTTTTAATTATTTTATAGTAGATAAGTGTGGGAATGAGGAAGATGTTAACTCATGGTTTTTAAAAGCAATTGATAGGGAAGATAGCGATGAATATTGCTATGAACTCTATGGTGCCGATAGTCGACCAGGTGGTATACTTTCAATGAGATCAATGCTTAATGGTAAAATATTTGTTTATAAAAAAGTATAATTATGGAGTGATTATTAATATAAAAAACTCCCAAACTAATTTGGGAGTTTTTTAATATTTTTAATACCTCGCCACTGAATACGAATTAATAATATCTTTTAGCTGAAGTTTCAGATCTTCTCCAGTATCGAACACCATTTGTTCGTTACTTGGAAAAGGTAATTGTCTGTTATTCAACAATTGTCTGTCTTCTGGTAATAAAGCACGTTGATCACCTCTAAATCTTGCAAAAATATGCTCAAATATAAAACCGCTATCAATAGTAAAGGTGTCCAAAGTTTGCTGGCTATCATTATCTAAATATACCACATCGGCAATTACTTGAGCAGATTTGGTTTGTATGGTTTCGTATAAACGTGCTCTAACATTGATGAACTTTTCAAACTTAATATCATTACCTAAGCTATCTTTGGCTACGTTGCCGTTTTTGTCTTTTTCGTATTCCCAACCATCACTAATTTCGCGCTCTCGCAATAATTCACGTTGATTAATGCGCTCTGGTGATATATTAATTTGTTTTAAATTCAGTTGCATTGCAAAATCATAATTACGATTGGGCTGTCTGTTGGCGTGGTATTCACTCCAAAATTTATTTAAACCATACGTATCGAAGTTCAATAATTCTTCCTCCAAGCGTGCAGGAATTACTTGTTGCGTTTGGTTATTAATAGCAACCAATACGTAGTCTTTTCCGCGCTCATGGGCTTCTGCTAATAACTCACGTGTATTTTCGTAATTTGGACTTATTTGCTCTAAGTACGAAAGTTCACTATGGGCTTCTCTAATAATGTTTTTGTCATCGGCTTCTAGTAATTCAATACCTTTTTCATACAGATAATCTGCCAATTGTGTTTTAGCGTCTATAATGTTGTCACTGTAATTATTAAAATCAAAAGTGATGTTTTTGCCATTCACGTATAAAGGCAAAATTGGTTTTATCACTTCCTGTCGCGCATCTAAATCAACATACATTTCGTAAACCTGCTTTAGTGTTTCGGGATTATTGTCTTTTTTTAGATGGGCAATAGTGCTTAAATCACGCTCTACAACTTTGTAGTAAGCCTCCTGCAGCATAACCACATAGTCGCTTTTACGTTTTTTGTCTTTATTTTTTCTAAGTTTATTTAAAGCCGTAGTAATGGCTTGGTCGTAGTTGCCTGTGTTTACAGCAGTTTCTACCTGCTTTCGAGCATTACAAGAAACCAGTAATGCTATTACAACTGTAAAAAGTAGTGCTTTCTTCATAGGTTAAAATGTTTTGGTTATTTGGGGTATAGTTCAATTGTTGTGCCAAAATAAGGAATAAACCCATGAAAGACTAATAAATCAGTTTAAAAGCATAAAATTAAATTAAAAAGATTGAAAATTATTACATATTTAAATATTAATTGCTTTTATCTCTTAAACTCAATAACCTCTAAATTATCTATTTTTTTGCCATCAATAGTAAAGCGCAACATAGTACGTACTTTATGGAACCCATGTTTGCCAACCGCTCCAGGATTCATATGCAAAAGATTCAGTTTTTTATCAGGCATTACTTTTAATATATGCGAATGCCCACAAATAAATAACCGTGGTGGGTTTTGTTTTATCATTTCTGAAACGCGCATATTGTATTTCGGGGGATAGCCGCCAATATGGGTCATCCAAACATCAACAGCTTCACATTTAAAGCGATTATGTTCTGGAAATTCACTTCTTACCTCAGTGCTGTCAATATTGCCATATACACCTCGTAAAGGCTTTAGATTTTTTATCGCATCCGTAACTTCCAAAGCACCAATATCGCCTGCATGCCAAACTTCATCGGCTTGTTTTACATATTTTAATATATCCTTATCCATGTGGCTATGGGTGTCTGATAATAACAAAATTTTAGTCATAACTTTATAATCTTGGAAGACTACTTAAATGTGTAAATGTGATTATCTTTGTCACCTTACAAAGGTATTAAATAGTTTGCGGTATTTTATTGAATTATCTTATAACGGTAGTGGTTACCACGGTTGGCAAATACAACCCAAAGCTAGTACAGTTCAAGAGGTGTTAGAGGATGCCTTGTCCACGGTATTAAGTGACAAAATTTCGGTGATTGGGGCAGGAAGAACGGATACTGGTGTACACGCTTCTCAAATGTTTGCCCACTTTGATACGGATAAGTTATTTGATCCTGATGATTTAGAGTATAAGATCAATTCGTTTTTACCCTTTAATATCGCTATTAAATCTATTTTTAAAGTAAAACCCGATGCACATGCGCGTTTTGATGCCATTAAACGCAGTTATTTGTATCGCATTAGTTTGGAGAAGAATCCGTTTACCCATCGAAATGCTTATTATCTAAAGCAGCCGTTGGATATAGATAAGATGAATGCCGCCGCTAGAATTTTATTTGAGTATAAGGATTTTCAATGCTTTTCTAAGACCCATACCGATGTAAAAACGTATAATTGCGACATCATGAAAGCTAGATGGTTTATTAAAGATGGCGAAATACAATTTGCCATTACCGCCAATCGTTTTTTACGAAATATGGTACGAGCTATTGTAGGCACAATGATTAACATTGGTTTGGGAAAAATTGTGGTGGACGATTTACATGCAATTATTCAATCTAAAGACAGAGGAAAAGCGGGTTATTCGGTACCTGCACACGGCTTATATTTAACAGAAGTAGCATACCCTGAAACGATAAAATTGTAAATGGAGAAGAAAAAAGAACAAATATTTGATTTTACACTTTTTAAACGTTTGTTTCAGTTTATAAAACCCTATAAACTTACGTTTACAGTTGTATTTGCTTCAGTTATTATTATTGCGCTTTTAGGTATTGCAACTCCTGAACTTTTACAACGTGCCATTGATACTAAGTTATCAAATAAGATTAGTGATGGTTTTTTAACCTATATACTAATTATGGTAGGCGCACTAATTCTAGATTTTTTATTTCAATTGGTTTTTATTTATTACGCCAGTTGGCTAGGGCAAAATGTTGTAAAAGATGTAAGAGTAAAATTATTTGATCATTTATTACGCTTTAAAATGAAGTATTACGATAATTCTTCCGTGGGTGTCTTAATTACGCGTTCTGTGACAGATATGGAGCGTATTGCAGATATTTTTGGTCAAGGGTTGTTTCAGATATTTAAGGATTTATTAGCAATGTTGGTGGTATGCGGTTTTATGCTTTTTAAAAGTTGGAAATTGAGCTTGCTGGTCTTTGTAATGTTACCCATTGTATTGTATGCTACTAGATTGTTTCAGAAGTATATGAAAAAAGCTTTTGAAGATGTAAGAACTGAAGTGTCTAATTTAAACTCATTTGTGCAAGAGCGTTTAACAGGAATGAAAATTTTACAGTTATTTGCACGCGAAGACATTGAAAATGAAAATTTCAGACGAATAAACGAGCGTCATAAAAAGGGTTGGTTAAAAACCATTTGGTATAACTCTATTTATTTTCCAATTCCAGAATTCATCATTTCCGTTACAATAGGTTTGGTAGCATGGTATGTTGGTGTTATTCAGATTACTGATAAAAGCGTTTCTGCTGGTGTATTAATGGCTTTTATTCTACTAATTCCTAAGTTATTTAGACCATTACGTCAAATAGCTGATAAGTTCAATACTTTGCAAATGGGAATGGTTGCAGCAACTAGAGTATTTAAAATCTTAGATACAACATCTCAAATAGATGATTATGGTAAACATGAAGCGCAACATTTCAGGGGGCATATCAAGTTCAAAAATGTATTCTTTAATTACGTTGAAGATGAGCCTGTTTTAAAAGGAGTTTCCTTTGATGTAAGGGCTGGAGAGACGGTGGCAATTGTTGGTGCAACGGGCGCTGGAAAATCTACTATTATCAATCTTTTGAATCGTTTTTATGAAATAAAAAGTGGGATTATTGCTATTGATAATATTGATATTAAGGAAGTAACGCTTGCGTCATTAAGAACTCAAATAGCAGTTGTATTACAAGATGTATTTTTATTTGCCGATACTATTTTGAATAACATAACGCTCAATAATACTGATGTTACTGAAGAAGAAGTTATTGAAGCTGCTAAATCTATTGGTGTGCATGAATTCATTAGTAGTTTACCTGGTGGTTATCATTATAATGTGAAAGAACGCGGGGTGATGTTGTCATCCGGTCAAAGACAATTGATTTCTTTTTTACGTGCTTATGTCACTAATCCAAGTATTTTAGTACTAGATGAAGCTACTTCCTCAGTAGATTCTTATTCAGAACAATTAATTCAAAATGCTACCGATAAGATTACCAAAGGAAGAACTTCAATAGTAATTGCACATAGGTTGGCAACTGTAAAAAAGGCAGATAAGATTTTGGTAATGGACGCTGGCGAAATTGTTGAAATGGGTACGCACAAAGAACTTCTTAAAAAGAAAAACGGGTACTACAAGAACTTATATGAAGTTCAGTTTTTGAATGAGGAAGCTATGGTTTAGTTATTTTTTTGGTATAAAATCTTGAATAGAAATATCTCCAGTAACCAATAAAATAATTAACTGAAAAATTGAAATTCCAATATATCCAATAAGGATTAGGAATAAGAATGAGGGTATCCTCCACACCAATGATTTTATATTATCTAGAGAGTTTTTATAGGAAACGTATAAACAGAATAAAATCATAATAAATACGTATAATAGCGCGGTATTTATATAAGTCTGAGGGCTTACCATTAAAAGTATTCCAGTATATAAAAAGGAGATTATACTAAAGCTGGTCAATGCATAAATGGAGGTGACAATATGTTCCGCCAAATTGTAGTTTTTTTTATTAAAGACTAGGTAACTCCCTATTGCTATCACCGGAATGTAAAGAAAATATAATAGAGAACTATATTCCATTGAGGCCGACATTATCTTTTCTGTTCCCAGACCATCCGAACTTTTTTGTGCATAACTAATCTTCGAAAAATCAATGTCTTCCCACGCAATTTTTTTCATTAAAAAAATTGTAAACCCAGAGACTGTCAACGCAATGGCCAACATACTTACTGGATTTAAATATTTTTTTCTTAATCCGCCAATATAGCCACTACAAACCTCTTGAGGCTTAACAACCATATGGCCTATTGTTTTGAAAAAAGTGTTATCTAAGTTAAAATAACGTTCAAAAAAATCATATAATAAGCCTTTAATGCTTAGTCTGTTGCGGATCACTTTTGCACCACAATCTGGACAAAAACAATAATCTGTTCTTAGGCTAATTCCACAGTTTTTACAATTCATTACGTCAAATCTTTTTTAATCATAGTGGTGAGTTCTATTGTGTCTTCAAAAACTACAAATTCACCATCTTTAAAATAAGAAATATGCCCTGTTTCCTCACTAACAGCTAAAGCTAGCGCATCAGTTTTTTCAGTAATACCAATAGCAGCTCTATGTCGTAAACCAAAACGCTGAGGTATGGTTTTTTCGTTATTAACAGGTAAAATGACACGCGTTGCCTTAACAATATTATTGCTAACGATAATGGCGCCATCATGTAAGGGACTATTTTTGAAGAAGATACTTTCTATGATAGGTTGGGTGACTTTTATGTTCATTTCATCACCAGATTCTGAAAGAAAATCTAAATTATTATTGCGTTCAAAAACGATTAACGCTCCTGTTTTAGACATGCTCATTTTGTTGCATGCAGCAATAATGGCATCCACATCACTTTCGTTGGTGGCCTCGGTTTTGAGAAACTTCAACTGTTTTAAGAATTTACGTCTTCTACTAAAATTGGTGGAACCTACCATTAACAAAAACTTTCTGATTTCAGGCTGAAATACTACAATAAGCGCAATAATACCAACCTCGATAAAGCCCTTGAGCAAACCGTTTAAGAGTTGCATATCAACAAACCCTGTTAGTTTATAAGCACCATAAATGATAATTATTCCAAGGAAAATATTAATGGCTACCGTACCTTTTACTAGCTTGTAAAGGTAATAGAGGAGAAGAGCCACCAGAACAACATCTAGATAATCTATAAAACGTAGGTTGAGAATGTCATCAAAGATGTCCAATAGCTTATAGGTTTTGGTAAATTTAAGAAATTGTGGTTAATTTAGAATCAACTCGTCATTTGAAACTTTCACATTTTCACCTTCAAGTGATGTCAACAACATTTTATAATCTATATACTTTTGAAAAGTCAAGTCTGCATCAAAATTTGCTGTAATCTTAAAGTTTAGGGGTTGAAGAAAAGAATCAATAGCTTTCAAATATTCATTAATGGAGTTTTTACGTAATAAATGGATATCTCCTCTTCCCATGTAATAGTTTCCATATATTAAATTATTTTCTTCGAAATACAGATAAATTTCTAATGTTACGTGTTCTAAAATACCTTTCAAATGCTCATCCTTTTTCAGTCCATAGTATTGGTCGTTCATTATCAATGAATCTTTTTTAGAATCCATTAAAGCTTTGTCATGGTTATAAATTAAATTGGTAAACTCTAAAAACCCTAAATTATTGATACTCAAATCATGGCAAGTAAAATAATTCTTAGCGTCTTGATTCTTATGGCTTGAGGATTTCTTTTTTGATTGTAAAAACTTAATGTGTGGAATGGCCTGTTTCAATGTCAAACGTTTATCCACATTTACTAACCAATTCGTTGTGCTTATTAAGTTTTTTCTGTTAAGAAGAACACTATCTGGTTGGGTTTCATCATAAAATAAATATGCTGCAGAAACATCTTGTATTTCTGTAATTTCTGCTTTATCTATTTGAGGTAGTTGGAGTTCTCTTTCGTTTCCGCAGGAAATTAAAAGTACTATTAAACAAACTAAAAGGTATCTCATATTATTGTTTTAAAGCTTCAACCAATTTTACAGCCTCCATAGCTTCCTTAACATCATGTACTCTTAAAATAGAAGCACCTTTTTGTAAACCAATGGTATTTAAAACCGTAGTACCATTTAGAGCATTTTGTGATGAAGTTTCCAAAGTTTTATAAATCATGGATTTTCTTGAAACACCAACCAGTAAAGGTTTTTCAATCATTTTGAACAATTCTAGTTTATTTAGTAACTCAAAATTCTGTTCTAGTGTTTTTGCAAATCCAAATCCAGGGTCTACAATAACATCAATAATACCTAAATCTCTTGCTGCCACAATTCTTTCAGAAAAGTAAAAGAGTATGTCTTTCACTAAATCATTATAGTCCGTTAAACTCTGCATTGTTTGAGGCGTACCGCGCATATGCATCATAATATATGGTACTTGCAATTCAGCAATTGTGGGCAACATGTTATCGTCCATTTTTCCAGCAGAAATATCATTAATCAAAGCTGCACCAGCTTCAATACATTCTTTAGCTATTGCACTCCTAAAGGTATCAATCGAAATCAGAGTTTCAGGGAATTTATTTAAAATCACTCGTACAATTGGCAAAATCCTATTTAGCTCTTCGTCTTCACTTACATGGTCTGCACCTGGTCTAGAACTATACGCGCCAATATCAATAAACGTGGCGCCTTCATTAAGCATTTGCTCAACTTGTTTTAAGATAGATGCTTCATCTTTATATTTTCCACCGTCATAAAAAGAATCAGGTGTTACGTTAAGCACCCCCATAACTTTTGGGGTAGATAAATCAATAAGTTTGCCTTTGCAATTTATGGTCATCAATCGTTTACTAAAGTGTTTGTATATCGTTTAAAACTTTAAACCTCAAACTTTGAACATTCTAATTATTTATGCGAAATTTACGCAAAATTGAATTTTACGAATGCAAGATACTTCAAAACAATATGAAGCGGTAATAGATACCTGTAAAAGTTTATTTGTGAAGAAAATGAGCGATTATGGTAGTGCGTGGCGCATCTTGAGATTACCTTCTTTGACTGATCAAATTTTTATTAAAGCGCAGCGTATTAGAGGCTTACAACAAAATGCAGTGCAAAAAGTTGATGAGGGACAAGAAAGCGAGTTTATTGGCATTATTAATTATTGCATTATGGCTTTAATTCAATTAGAAAAGGGTGTAGTAGAACAACCAGATATGTCTACGGAAGAAGCTAAGACTTTGTATGAAGAACAAGTAGCTATCACTAAAAAATTGATGGAGGATAAAAACCATGATTATGGTGAAGCATGGAGAGATATGAGGGTGAGTAGTTTGACTGATTTGATTTTACAAAAGTTGTTACGTGTAAAGCAAATTGAGGACAATCAAGGGAAAACTTTGGTAAGTGAAGGGATTGATGCGAATTATCAGGATATGATTAATTATGCAGTTTTCGCTTTGATTTTAATTGGTGAAAATTAAAGCAAAAACAAATTCCAACATCAAATCTCAAAATTCCAATGGCTTCGGAATCTTCAAGAACATATAATCTAGAAATTAGAACTTTTGAATTTGCGCGAGATTGTAGATTTTTGGTAAAAGATTTAAAACTAAC
Source organism: Jejuia sp. (assembly GCA_049889775.1). Lineage (GTDB taxonomy): Bacteria > Bacteroidota > Bacteroidia > Flavobacteriales > Flavobacteriaceae > Jejuia. The sequence continues at coordinate 16,180 of JBMHCT010000003.1, read as the reverse complement.
AATCTCTAATATTGAAGATGGGAAGCAATTGGTTAAATCTTCTGGTTCTATTGGTGCTAATTATATTGAAAGCAATGAAAAACTAGGTGATAAGGATCTGAAATTTAGATTGAAAATCGCTAGAAAAGAGGCAAAGGAAAGTGAATATTGGTTAAAATTGTTGAAAGAGATGAATGAAGGGCAGAAGAATAGAATTGAAAGTTTAGCACTTGAAGCTAACGAATTAAGAAAAATACTATCAGCAATAATAAATAAAGTAAAATAGCGGTTTAATTTTTTGAGGTTGAGTAAGTTTTGGGATTTAGTAATTGGGATTTAGGATTTAAAGTATGAGTAAGCATTTGGAATTTAGTTGTTGTAATTTGAAATTTATATGAAAGCAGTAGTAAGCATATCAAGAATATTAGTTGGCGTATTATTCATCTTTTCTGGATTTATAAAATTGAATGACCCAATTGGGTTTTCTTATAAACTTCAAGAGTACTTCAGTCCTGATGTATTAAACTTACCAGTTTTTGAGCCTTATGCACTTTTAATTTCAGTATTTGTTGTAGTATTTGAGGTAGTTTTAGGCGTCTTTTTATTAATTGGTTATAAGCCCAAATTTACGGTTTGGAGTTTATTACTAATGATTTTATTCTTTACATTTTTAACCTTTTACGCAGCCTATTTTGAAAAGGTTAAAGATTGTGGGTGCTTTGGAGATTTCCTAAAACTAGAGCCATGGGAATCGTTTTGGAAAGATGTGGCATTATTGGTGTTAATTCTGATTTTATTCTTTGGAGTCAAATATATAAAGCCAGTATTTACTAAACTACCCACCACAATTTTAGCATTGACAGGTTTTATTTTGAGTTTATGGTTTGGTTATCATGTATTGATGCATTTACCAGCTTTAGATTTTAGAGCCTATGCCATTGGAAAAAACATAAAGGAAGGCATGACAATTCCAGAAGATGCACCAAAACCTATACAAGAATATAGTTGGAAATTCAATATAAACGGAGAAGAAAAAGTAATTGTCACAAATGGTTCGTATCCATCTGTGGAAGGTGATTTTGTTGGCGTTGATACTAAAGTGATTCAAGAAGGCTACACACCACCAGTAGTTGATTTTTCTATTGAAAGTGAAGATGAAGATTTAACGGCTCAATTTTTAGATAAGGAAAATTTAATCGTAGTTATATCGTACAGCTTGGAAAAAATTGAAGCTGATGGAGCATCAAAATTGAAAGCATTACAAGATGAAGCTAGATCCAATAACTATCAGATTATAGGATTGACGGCTTCAGGAGAGGAAACGAAACAACTTGTCAATAAAACTTATAATCTAGATTTTGAGTGGTATTTATGCGATGAGAAAGCTTTAAAAACCGTGGTGCGTTCCAACCCTGGGATTATTGAATTGGATAAAGGCACAGTAAAACAAAAAGTGCACTGGAATGATATTGAGGATTTGGAATTGCCAAAAGTGGAAGGGGGAGTTAAAAGCAATTCTGATTTGGATAATGTTGCTATTTTCATAGACGGTAAGTTATCTTCGACTGAAGAGTTTGAATCCTTAAATAAAGAGGATGTAGAAAATCTATATATTTATAAAGATAAGGAGCCTGTAGTCCAGTATAATAAAGAACATGATACGAACTACGATAATATTATTAGAGTCGAATTAAAGGTTAAAGATTCAGTAGTTTCTAATAACCAATAACTGTAACCAACACTGATAACTTATCTCCTAAATAAAATCAATTATGCAATACTCACCCTATTCGGAGTAGTTACGGTTATTTTCTTTTTATTCAATGTGCTTCCTGGTGATCCCGCTCAAATGATGATGGGGCAAAATGAGGATAGCGAACAACTAGCCAAGGTCAAAGCTAAATATGGTTTTGATAAACCAATTTTAACTCAGTACGCCTATTACATCAATGATTTATCGCCATTATCTTTTCATTCAAATTCAAAAGAAGATTATACGTTTTTAGATGCGAATAAATATAATGCTGCGAAACTATTCACTATTGGAAATACAACTACAGTTTTAAAGTTTCCGTACTTACGAGAGTCGTTTACCAAACAAGGAAAAAAAGTAACTCAAGTTTTAGGTGAAACCCTTCCTAATACTTTTGTTTTGGCAGTTTCTGCTATTATTATTGCTATTATTATTGGTATTGCATTGGGTGTTATTTCGGCATTGTACAAAGACCAATGGTTAGATAAGACTATACAAGTCTTAAGTACTTTGGGTATGAGTGTACCGTCTTTTTTTAGTGCTATTTTGTTCGCTTGGTTATTCGGATTTGTGCTTCACAAATACACCAATTTAGAAATGACAGGAAGTCTTTACGAACTAGATGATTTTGGAGAAGCGATGCACATAAAATGGAAAAACCTCATTTTACCTGCCATCGTTTTAGGGATCCGCCCATTAGCAGTAGTTATTCAGCTCATGCGTAATTCTTTGTTAGAAGTTTTTAATCAAGATTACATTCGTACGGCAAGGGCAAAAGGGTTGAGTGAGTTTCAAATTATAAAGCGTCATGCTGTAAAAAATGCTTTAAATCCTGTAGTTACTGCAATTTCTGGTTGGTTTGCGTCAATGCTGGCTGGAGCAGTTTTCGTGGAGTTTATTTTTGGATGGAACGGACTAGGGAAAGAAATTGTAAATGCATTAAACACACTAGATTTACCAGTAATAATGGGCTCAGTTTTGGTAATTGCTACCTTATTTGTAATGATTAATATTTTGGTCGACTTAGTTTATGTTTGGTTAGACCCAAAAGTAAAATTACAGTAAAATTCCTGCGAAAGCGGGAATCTCAAAATCAAATTCAAAATGAAAAAACTAGTCTGCATATTTATATTGTTTTTCAGCTTTTACAACTGCAATTTTGAAGAACCAACCACCTTTTCAGAAGAAGCTCTTAATGATTCTTTTATTACTTTAGGCGGAGAAGAGGTCTCTTTAAATTCAATTTTAGAAAAGTATAAAGGAAAAAAAATTGTTATAGATATTTGGGCGTCTTGGTGTGCGGATTGTATTGTGGGTATGCCAAAAGTAAAAGCAATTCAAAAAGAGTTTAAAGATGTGATATATCTCTTTTTCTCCCTTGATAGAGGAGAAGCAGCATGGAAAAAAGGTATTAAAAGATATAATGTTGATGGAGAACATTATTATTTGCCAAAAGGGAAAGAATCTGCATTTGGTGACTTTGTGAGTATAGGCTGGATTCCTAGATATATGGTGATTAATGAATCTAGCGAAATCGTTGTATTTGATGTTATTGAAGCTGATGATGAAAAGTTGCTTCAAGCTCTGAAAAATTAAGTAGTTTTGCATTGAACTTATCTTGACTTTTTGTTTTTAACCGAAAATGATTTGAAATTCAACCAGATGAGGCAGTTTTTGAAAGTCATAGCAGCGATACGACTGAAAAAATTAACGAAATATGGTTGAATTTCAGACATTTTTTAGGAAATAGAAAAAGTCAAGATGAGTTCATTATAATCAATTACTAAAATACTTTCTTTCAATATCATGAGAAAACATATCGTAGCCGGAAACTGGAAAATGAACAATGGTTTATCCCAAACCCAATCACTAATTACTGACTTAAAGAATCAAACCAAAACCTCTGATGCTGAGGTAATGATAGCACCTTCGTTTACTAATTTATGGAGTGCCTTCGAGTCTTTAAGAAAAGATGATATAGAAGTTATTGCGCAAAACATGCATTTTGCTGAAGACGGAGCTTATACTGGCGAAGTTAGTGCAGGTATGTTAAAAAGTATCGGTATCAAAACTGTAATATTGGGCCACAGTGAGCGTCGTGAATATTTTAATGAAACCGATGAGGCATTGGCTAAAAAAGTTGATGCGGTTTTGGCTAATGGTATGCGGACTATTTTCTGCTTTGGTGAAGAGTTGGCAGATAGAAAAGCTGGAAACGAAGAAAAAGTGGTTGAAAGCCAAATAAAAAATGCCTTATTTCATTTAGGAGCAGATGATTTTAAAAGTATTGTTTTAGCTTATGAACCTGTTTGGGCTATTGGTACGGGTGAAACCGCTTCGCCAGAACAAGCGCAAGATATGCACGCTTTTATCAGAAAAACTCTATCAGATAAATATGGTGCAGACGTTGCAGACAGTGTTTCTATCCTTTATGGTGGAAGCGTAAAACCAGCCAATGCCAAAGAGATTTTCTCGAAACCGGATGTTGATGGTGGGTTAATTGGAGGAGCTTCATTAAAAGCTGAAGATTTCTTTGCTATTGTAAATGCATTTTAATTAAAGAAACTTATGTTCTGCTAAATTTGCCTGTGCTGAATTTGTTTCAGTATGTATGCATCTCAAAATATAAAACGTTCAAATTTTAAAATTTGAACGTTTTTTTATTGTATTTAACTGATGAGCACTAAGGCTAATCAGATTTGATTTTAGCAAACTAGCCCCCGCATTAGGGATTGAACGGCATGTTGGAGCTCCCGACCTAAGGAGGAGCGACTAGTGAAAGCCCGACCCCTTGTGGGTAATGCCCAAATAATAAGGCTATAAATTTTCTAAGGGTATTCCCTGATTTTTCACATATCAAGGAATGCCCTTAAATTTTTTCATTAGGCTGAAAGTAACTTGCAATCAGTTATTAATCAATTAAAATTTAGTCTTATGAAAATTTTGAAATTAGTCTTAATCTTTACAATATTTTGCAGTTTGTTTGTAAGATGCAACTGTTCTACTGATGAAATAGAGAATGATGATGAAGATCCAGTAATAGAAATTATTTCTCCCAATAACAATGCCATATTCTATCCTGAAGGGAGTAATATTACTCCAAGCACTATTATTGCAAATGCAAGAGCAACAGATAATAATAAAATAAAGAATGGGTTGGTTACTATTACCAATGCCGACGGAGAAGTAGTTCATATACACAATGAATCTACTTTTGAGGTGTATACATCATTTTCTACATCAGAACCAGGAACCTATACTGTGACTTTTACGTTTTCAGACCCTAACGGAAATAATACATCTGTATCTAGAACTGTTATATGTGAAGCTGTAGGCGATGGTACAGATTTGGAAAATTAAAACCTTAATGCTAATGAAAACAATACGTTTTATCGCTTTATTATTTTCCTGCTTATGTTTTAGCCAACAAGGGATTAATTATAAAGCAGTCATTCAGGATGGAGAAGATATTGTTGCAAATACATCAATTGTTATTTACTTCACCATAAAAGAAAACGGAACTACCGATGTTTACAAAGAAACACAGGTATTAACAACGAATAAAAGCGGTATCATTTCAACTGTTATTGGTCTTGGTACGCCAACTTTAGGCAATTTTGATACTATAGATTGGACTCAAGAGCAGTTTTTAAACGTAGCTATTAATATTGGTAATGGAATAGAAGATTTAGGAACTACATTATTTCATTATGTGCCGTACGCGTTGCACGCTAAAACAGCTGAAGTTTTTACAGGAACATTGCCAAAAGCAGGAAGTTTACATAAAGTAACCGAAAATGGAAACGACGGTTATCGGTTAATCGATGCGGCCATCAATAATCATGGTGATATAGGGGAAGAGGCTATAGACTTGTCTTTTCAGAGTTCTGCATCTGACATTAGAGGTGCTACAGCAGCGGGTGCCTTCGCTTCTGGTTACAATACGGAAGCTTCGGGAGAATACTCAGTGGCTTTTGGCTATGGTACTAAAGCTTCAGATACGTATGCAACTTCTTTTGGTCTTGAGACAGAAGCTTTGGGATACACGTCTTTAGCATTTGGGCGTAAAACTACAGCACTAGGCTATATTTCTACAGTGTTTGGTGAAGCTACTACGGCGGAGTCGTATGCACAAACTACAATGGGAATGTATAATACAGAAGTAGTACCTAATCAAGTATCTTCTTTCGATTATGATGACAGATTATTTGTCATAGGAAATGGTGTAAACTCTGCGCTTAGAAGTGATGCTTTGGTAATGCTAAAAAATGGAAATACAGAGCTAAATGGCGCTTTAACCATTGATGCTTCTAACAACAACACAGGTTATACCTTGCCAATTAGTAAAGGAACTGCAGGACAGGTTCTTACTGTAGGAGCAGATGACTCAGAAACGAGTTGGTCTTTTGTTTCAGGTTCAGGACATTTAGAGAGAATAACAGAAGATGGAAATACAGGATATCGTTTACTTGGAATAAATGTTGATAATTATGGCAATATTGGTAATAATGCTTTAGACTTAAGTTACAATGATGTTGGAGGCAATGATACTTATGGTGCTACAGGAGAGTTTTCAATAGCAGCAGGAAGAAATACATTTGCTTCAGGAGTAAATGCTACGGCATTAGGTTATGCCTCTTGGGCAACTGGAGACTACAGTTTAGCATTAGGCTACGAAAGTGAAGCCATAGGAAGAAATGCCATTGCTATGGGCTATGATACAGAAGCAAGTGGAGAAGATTCATTTTCTGCGGGGTATAAAACTTTAGCATCAGGGAAAAGATCTGTAGCTTTTGGTGATACAAACCGATCAGTAGGTAACAATTCAGCAACTTTTGGTTCGGATAATAGGACATTTGGGGTAAATGCTCTCGCTTTAGGTAACAATTGTGTTGCCGACGGAAGTGGCTCAATTGCGATGGGGCAATCTGCAGAAGCCTATGGAGACGTTTCATTTGCTATGGGTTATGGTACTACTACAGAATCTTACGGACAGCTATCTTTAGGAATTTTTAATACAATAAGACAAGGTTCAGAAAATAATATTGTACCAACAGACCGTTTGTTTGTTATTGGTAACGGAACTGGTCGTTTTAGCCCAAGCGATGCTATGGTTGTACTAAAAAATGGTAATACAACGATTAATGGTGAAGTGAAAGTTGAAGAACTTCAAGCAACCGATTCTGGAGATGCAGATATGAAAGCCTATATCTACGGTTTAGTAACAGATTCAGGAAGTATAGCTACAGCATCTTCTGATGGGTTTACAGTGACTAAAACTGGAACAGGAGCTTACCGCATTGTTTTTAACAGCCCGCCTTCTAGCTATACAAATTATATGGTAGTATCTACTCTTCATGGTGATATTGGTTTTATTAAAACGTTTAGAAACACAACGTATATAGCCGTAAATACGTATAACGTATCTGGCACACTTTCAGATGAGGCTTTCAATTTTGTAGTCTACAAAAAATAAAATCATGAAAGCATATATACTTTTTTGGTTAGCGAGTTTTTGCTGCTGCTTATCATTTTCACAAGCCAATATAAAACTATCAAGTATAGATAACGGTGGCGGAAGTTTTAATACAGGAACACTTTCTGTTATTGCTACTGTGGGGGAAACTGCTATACGGGAGTATTCAGCAAATACACTTAATGTTTCCGAAGGTTTTATAGGAGCCCTTCAATTAAATAATCAAACTCAAAATCTTAATTGTATCACACCACCAAATAACTTAATAGCATTTTGGAAAGCCGAAGATAATACCAACGATTCCGCAGGCAATAATAATGGAACAGGAAATGGCGTAGTTTATGGAACAGGAGTTGTAAATAAATCATTTTCATTTGATGGTGTAAACGATGTAGTTGTTGTGCCACATAGTACAGATTTAGATATTACGGGCAATATTACCGTGGAATTTTGGGCGTTGCAAACCGTGTTCAATACAGAAAACACAGTATTATGTAAAGGATCAGAAGATGCAGAAAATGCATATTCCATACGTTTTACGGGGCAAACTTTTGAATGTGTTTTTAAAGATAATCTGGGGAATGATGTGGTTTTAGTAGGCCCATCTTTTGAAGACTTTCAATGGCATCATTACGCATATGTGCGTCAAGGTAATCAGCATCAAATTTATGCTGACGGTTTTGGTTTTGGGTGGATGCCGTTTACAAATTCACCATTAAATAGTGTAGGATTACCTTTGACTATTGGAGCTCAATATAATAGCCAGAATACGAATTATACTAATTTTTTTGGTGGGCAAATAGATGAGGTTTCTATCTATAATAGGGCATTATCAGAACTAGAGATACAAAGTGTTTACAATGCTGGTGCTGATGGCAAGTGTATTAATACATTGAGTTTAGAAAATGAATTAATTGTTGAAAATGAAATTAAAATTTATCCAAATCCCGTTAAGGATGTTTTAAATGTAAAGTTGAATAGTGAGCATCAAAATGTAACTTTAGAAATTTATGATGCCTTAGGGAAACGAGTAAAATACATTTTAAAATTACCTTCTGCTTCAGTTAATGTTGAAACCCTCAATAGCGGACTATATTTTTATCGCATTAAAGCAGGAAATAAACCCATTAAATTAGGAAAACTAATGAAACGCTAAAACTTATTTGTTATTTTTAAATACTTAAAATTCTTTTTTTGAGGATAAAAATAATATTCACTTGAATTGCACAACATTACTAATGAAAGAAAAACTACTTCTTATTTTTGTCAGCTTTACTTTTTACTGTGGGTTTTCTCAAAATAAGGAAATTGATAGCCTAAAATTGTATTTATCAAAGGCTAATATACCGGATTCAACACAAATTAAGATTTATCTAGATTTAGCAGGAAGATATGGAAGATATAATATAGATAGTCTTAAAAAGTATACCTTAAAAGCCATAGAGCTTTCAAAACGCAATGATAATTATTTGTTAGATGGTGGCTACTATTTTATGGGGGTTTATCATAGCGATATAGGTAAAATAGATAAAGCAAAGGAGTTCTATAAAAAAGCAATACCATTAGTTGATAGTATTAACAACAAACAAAAATTTGCTCAAATTATAGCAGCCTATGCCAATTTATTAAATCAAACAAATGAGTTAAACGAAAAGATTGCGTATTACTCTAAAGCATTGAAATTAAATGAAAGTATTGGTAATAAGGCTAAAATTGCTATTACCCAATATAATTTTTCCAATGTTTATAGACATGTAGGTATAGATACTCTTGCTATTGATTATTTAGAGCGTGCGTTAACAAATGCAGAAGCTAGCAATCAAAAAGCCCTAAAGGCGCACATACTTAATAATTTAACAATTTTTGCTTTAAAGTATAGTAATTTAGAAAAAGCAAATGATTACTTACAAAAGGCTGAAATAATTTGCGAAGAAACAGGGTCTAATTTACTTTGTTTCAACACGTTTTTACAAAAAGGGAGATTTTTTGACCAATTGAAAAAGACAGAAGAAGCCGAAGAATCGTTTTTAACTTCTTTAGAACTTGCCAAAAAGCGCAAAGTAACACAAGATATCATGCTCGCTTATGCTTATTTAGGTAATCACTATGAGGCATTGGGATACCCTAAAAAAGCTATACAAAATTTTAAAAAAGCGCAAGAACAAGACCCTAAGAATTCAGAGCGCGTGCTAAGTCCATTTGCTTACATGAGTTGGTCGCGGGCAGAAAGTAAAGTGGGAAACTATAAAAAATCAAACGAGTATTTGCAAAAACATGTCTCTGTCATTGATTCTTTAAATTCCGAAAAGAATAAAAGGTCTCTTGCAAATGCCGAAGCTAAATACCAAAATATAAAAAAGGATAAAGAAATTACCACTCAACAACTGCAGATTAAAGAGAAAGAAATTCAAATTCAAAAAGAGAAAACACAAAATACTTACATGTTAGGCATCATAGTTTTTTTAGCATTAGCTACTACATTATTAGTGTTTTTGTTTAAACAACGCCAAAAACGGAAAAATCAAGAGTTACTAACCCTTAAACGCGAGTTTCAAATAAAGACTCTAGAATCTTTAATTGAGGGCGAAGAAAAAGAACGTCATAGAGTCGCAAAAGAATTACACGACGGAGTTAACGGAGATTTAGCAGCTATTAAGTACAAATTATCATCGTTATTAGAGACGAATAATAATGTGATAAAAGAAGCTATTACTATGATTGATGATTCCTGTAAACAAGTAAGAGCTATTTCACATAATTTAATTCCACCATCTTTAGAAAATTTTAATCTAATAGAAGCTACGCAAGAATATTGTAGTAATTTAAATGATGTTACTGAAGAATTAGAAATCACATTTCAGCATTTGGGTGATAGTATAGAATTACCAAAAAAAGCTGAGGTTAATGCATTTAGAATCATTCAAGAATTAGTTACCAATGCCATTAGGCATGCAGAGGCTTCTCAAATAGATGTACAGATAAGCTCTAGGAGTGATACGATTCAGGTTACGGTGGAAGATGACGGTAAAGGTTTTGATAAAAACACTATTGAAAGTGATGGGATTGGGCTAAGTAATGTGCAATCTAGAGTGGATTATTTAAATGCGACAATCGATTTTATATCTAATAAAGATGGAACATCATATACGATTGATATAGAGAAAGACAAAGTAAATGGTAACTAAAATAGCAATTACAGACGATCATGACATGGTACTACAAGGTATTGTGTCTATGCTTGAAAACACAACAGAAGTTTCTTTTGTCGGTACCTATAAAAATGCAAGTGAAACATTAATGGGTATTCCAAAAGATAAGCCAGATGTTTTATTGTTGGATATTAATTTGCCCGATATTAATGGTATAGATTTAAGCAAACAGTTACTGAAAAAATATCCTAATTTAAAAATAATTGGACTCACAAATTTTGAAGATATTTCCTTTGTAAAACGCATGCTTAAGAATGGTGTTCACGGGTATTTGCTAAAAAACACCGATAAATTAGAATTGTTAATGGCAATATCTACTGTTCTTTCAGGAGAATTATTTTTGCAAAAGGGCACTCAAAAGAAGTTGCTAAGTCAGACTAATATAACTTCAGATAATGGATTAAAACCTAATTTAACAAGACGTGAACATGACGTTTTAGTAGCTATTTCAGAAGAATTGACGACACAAGAAATCTCTGAAAAACTCTTTATCAGCCCAAAAACAGTTGAAACACATCGTATGAATATTATGAGTAAGTTGGGAGCAAAAAACAGCGTGGGGATTATTAAAATTGCCATAGAAAAAGAACTATTGTAGTTTTTAAGGCTATCTTTGTGCCTTTAAAATTTAGCTATGTCTAACACCACTTATATCGGTTATTATTTTAAAGTAAAACCATTACAACCAGCAGTTGAAATTTTGATAGCAGAGTTGGGTTTTGCAGGTTTTGAAAGTTTTGTAGAAACCGAAGATGGTGTTACGGCTTATATTCAAAAGGTAGAGTGGGATGAGGCTATAATAGATGATATTCATATTTTGAATTCAGATGAGTTTGATATCACTAATACTTTTGAAGAGATAGAACAAACCAACTGGAATGCAGAATGGGAGAAGAATTTTAATCCCATCATAGTGGATGATGTATGTGCGGTTCGCGCACCTTTTCATAAGCCTTTTAATACCAAATACGATATCGTCATAGAACCAAAAATGAGTTTTGGTACGGGGCATCATGAAACCACGTACATGATGATTCAACATATTTTAAAAAATGATTTTAAAGGAAAGTCAGTATTAGATATGGGCTGCGGTACAGGTGTTTTAGCGATTCTAACTGAAATGAAAGGAGCAAAACCTATTGATGCAGTAGACTATGACAATTGGTGCTATTTGAATAGTCTAGAAAATGTGGAGCGCAACAAGTGTCAAAATATTACGGTTATTGAAGGCGATGCCGCTGTTTTAGGAAAGAATAAATACGATATCATTATTGCGAATATCAATCGGAATATTTTAATGCGGGATATGGAAACTTATGTGTCATGTTTAAATAAAAATGGTGTATTATTTTTAAGCGGTTTTTATGTTGATGATATTCCAATGATTCAAGCTGAATGTGAGCGACTTATGTTAAAATTTGAAGAAAAGTTGGAGCGAAACAATTGGGTGTCGCTAAAATTTTTAAATTAGTAGATCAATTGCTCCCAAAAAGATTAAAAATGAGTTCAAAAGAAAAATATTCAGAGGAATTACTACTTGAAGAAGAGGTGTTAAAACTCAATGAGATTGTATTATATAATGACGATGTTAATACTTTCGATCACGTTATTGACACTCTTATTTATGCATGTGACCACACGGCAGAACAAGCGGAACAGTGTTCTTTAATTGTGCATTACAAAGGTAAGTGTACTGTTAAAACTGGCGAGTATGACGATTTAAAACCGCGTTGTTCTAAGCTGTTAGAGGCGGGTTTAAGTGCAGAAATAGTGTGATAGATATAAACAGAATAAGGAGAAAGCCTCTATGATATTTTTCGTAGAGGCTTTTTTTAGCTATTAATCCTTCCTATAGCACAACTTACAAAGGATTTTGCTTTAGTGCTAATGGCATTTTTTTCTCCCAAAACAGGATATCCTAATATTTTCAATTGATTTTTCGCTGTCTCAAGAGTTGTTTCGTTGTTATATGAAAACGTAACAGAACTGTTTTCTTTGTTGATTGTCACATTTTCAATAGAGTTTAACGCAGATAGTCTTTTAATAATGGTGCTAGAGCATCCATTGCATTTCAAATTCTGAATGGCTAAGGTTGTTTTCATTTTATAAAGTTGACGGACAAACAAATTCTGATAAAGGTAAACCTGTTTTCTTGATAGCACCAAAGCCTCCAGCTACGTCAACCAAGTTGTTAAAACCTCTAGCCTTTAATATCGAAGCGGCAATCATGCTACGGTAGCCACCAGCACAGTGTATATAGTAAGTGTCATGACTGTCGATGGCGTGCATGTTATCATTGATAAAATCTAAGGGGAAGTGCACTACATTATGACCTACTAGATGCTCAGATTTGTATTCTCCATCCTTTCTAACATCTAATACATCAGGAATATCTTTTGTGTAAATTTCAGCGAATTTAGCGGCAGAAATGGAGTTTACAGTTTCTACGTCTTTACCCGAATCTTTCCATGCATCCATACCATTCTTCAAAAAACCTAAAGTATTGTCATAACCAACTCGAGATAGTCGAGTCACGGTTTCTTCCTCTCTTCCTTCGGGCGTCACTAATAAAATGGGTTGCTTTAAATCTGTAATTAAAGCACCTACCCATGGCGCAAATCCACCATTTAAACCTATGAAAATAGAATTTGGAATATGTCCTTTTGCAAAATCCTCTTGAGTGCGGACATCAAGAACTAAAGCTCCTTTTTGGTTGGCTATAGCCTCAAACTCTTCTGGAGAAAGTGGTGTGTTCCCTTGATTGAGTACGTCTTCAAAATCTTCATACCCTACTTTATTCATCATCGCGTTTTTCGCGAAATACTGTGGAGGAGGTGCAATTCCATCCAATACTTCTTTTACAAACTCTTCCTTAGTCATATCTGCTCTAAGGGCATAATTGGTTTGTTTTTGATCTCCTAAAATGCCTACAGTTTCCTTACTCAAGTTTTTTCCACAAGCAGAACCTGCACCATGGGCTGGATATACAATAACATCATCTGGAAGTGTCATAATCTTCTTTCTAAGAGAATCGTACAGCATTCCAGCCAAATCCTCTTTAGTTAAATCAGATTTGATGGCTAAATCTGGTCTGCCTACATCGCCTAAAAATAAGGTGTCTCCTGAGAAAATAGCATGTTCTTTTCCATTTTCATCTAATAGTAAATAGGTTGAAGATTCTAAAGTATGCCCAGGTGTGTGTAATACTTTAATGGTAATGTTTCCCAGTTTGAATTCTTCATTATCCTTAGCCTGGTGAATATCATATTCTGTAAATGCCCCAGGACCAAAAACTATGGTAGCTCCTGTTTTTTTTGCTAAATCGACATGACCAGAAACAAAATCAGCATGAAAGTGTGTCTCAAAAATATATTTGATTTTCGCGTTTCTGCTTTCAGCTCTATCAATATATTGTTGCGTTTCGCGCAATGGATCAATGATTGCAACTTCACCTTCGGATTCCACGTAATAAGCTCCTTGCGCTAAACATCCAGTATATATTTGTTCTATTTTCATATTCTTAATATTCTTTTCAAAATTAATAAACCATAATCGTATGGTTTGTAACTTATATTACTTTTAAAACTATTTTAACTCTTTGTAAATGATATAGGTAGCCATTACTAGTATAAAATAGCCAAAACTCTTTTTAAGTTTTTTTCCACTTATGAATTTAGATAGGAAGACGCCCAAAATGATACCTAATATTGAAATTGCTGTAAAGGTTAAAAGAAAGTGCCATTCAATATCTAGAGTCTGGACATCTCCCATAAACCCAATTAGAGAGTTTATAGTGACAATAATCAAAGATGTACCTACCGCTTTTTTCATGGGTATATTGGCCCATAGAACTAGCGCGGGAACAAATAAAAACCCACCACCTGCACCAATGATACCTGTAATGGTTCCAATAATGACACCTTGAAAAAATGTTTTGTAATAAGGTTGACTTTTTTGATTGTTTGCCTGCTCCCTTTTATTTTTTATCATGGAGTACGAGGCAATTATCATGATGATAGCAAAGAAAACCATGATACCCATTTCTTTGGTTAAACTAAAATTCCCGAAGTTGAAAAGTGTATCAGGAATTTCTTGAACTAAATAACGCCTCGACAAATAAACAGCGACAAAGGATGGGAATGAAAAAGCTAAACCTGTTTTGAAATCTACCAATCCTTTTTTGTGTTTTTGATAAGTGCCCACCATTGATGAGGTGCCAACCACAAAAAGCGAATATGCCGTTGCAACAACAGGATTATAACCTAATAAATAGACCAATAAAGGTACAGTAAGTATGGAACCTCCGCCACCGATTAAGCCCAAAACCAAACCTACTATTAGTGCTCCAATATATCCTAATATTTGAATGTTTTCCATTTAGTGTGGCAACTTGTTTTTTAGGATACCATAGATAAAGGTTCCAAAAATTGCAGCTACAATTACAATTAGCATGCTCCATACACCAGTGCCCAAAAGAATATACATAGGCCCTGGGCATGCGCCAATAAGTGCCCATCCAAACCCAAAAATTGTTCCTCCAATAATATATCTTGTAAATCCGTTTTCTTTCTTTGGAACAAAAATATCCGCACCTTTTATACTCTTAATAAATCCCCTTTTTGAAATTTGAAGAAAGAGAATACCACAGGCTGTTGCTGTACCTATAATACCATACATATGAAAGGATTGAAAACGGAACATTTCGTAAATACGATACCACGATACCGCTTCGGATTTCACTAAAACGATTCCGAGAAATATGCCGACTAGTAAGAATTTTAAAAATTTCATAATTAAAAGATTAAGGGTAAGATGAAATTTGTCATGATAAGTCCGCCAATAAAGAAGCCAATAACTGCAATGAGCGACGGCTTTTGCAAACTGCTTAAACCTGTTATAGCATGTCCCGATGTGCAACCACCGGCGTAACGCGTTCCGAATCCTACTAGTAAACCTCCAATTACTAAAAGTAACAGGGCTTTTGGCGATGCTAAAACGTCTAAACTGTACATTTCATTGGGTACTAAATTTGCTCCTGGGTTGTTGAATCCCATGATTTGAAGTTCGTTTATTGTTTTTGGGTTTAAGCTGGTACCTGAATCGTTGGATAAAAATGTCACCGCAATAAAACCGCCAATTATGGCTCCCAATACTACCGTAAGGTTCCAAATTTGCGCTTTCCATTTAAAGTTGAAGAAGTCAGCAAATTTGCTCGCTCCAGCAATAGAACATAACGTTCTTAGGTTTGAAGACATTCCGAAAGTTTTGCCAAAATAGAGTAGGAGCGCCATGACTAAGGCTATTAACGGCCCTGAAATATACCATGGCCAAGGGTTTAAAATAGATTCCATATTAAAGGATTTTTATGCGAATTTATAATGTGTGTTTGTAAGCTCTTGTAATAGATGTTACATAATGATAGCTAAATCAACATAAAATAACATGAATCTTTTGATTAAAAAACCAAATTTCTTCGTTAAAAATTATCGCCGTAGCTATTGCTATGTCTCAAATTTTTGTCTCGAACTTTGATTTTTTTCTTTAAAACCTTCTATGCCATTTTATATCGATTTAGCTATAGAAAGTAAAAGGTAAGGAATTTGAGCTGAAGTTGGCAGATGGGTGCGTATTCTATGATTCCACCAAACAAATTTTGTTAAATTTTAGGCTACAAACTTCAAAGTGTCTACATAAGGTGTTTGTCTATGTATCACTGCAAAGATTCTGGCAATTAATTTGTTTCTAATGATATTTAACGTACTC
>JBMHCT010000002.1:0-3068 GCA_049889775.1 Jejuia sp. | reverse complement strand
CAAAAACGTAGTACATTTGCAGCCGTAGAAAATGGTGGTTGTAGCTCAGTTGGTTAGAGCGCTAGATTGTGGTTCTAGAGGTCGCCGGTTCGAGACCGGTCTTCCACCCAGCAAAACCCTTCGAGAAATCGAGGGGTTTTTTCTTTAAACACTCCTATATACGCGAAAACTCTTTTCAGCTAAATAGACTACATAAATATACGAAAAACATCAAAATTGGCAGTTGTCAGACAGTTATTTTTTGTCTTACGTAAAACAAATATTCCCTGTTGTAAGTAACAAGCTTTTATTAAATCAACTGAAAACGGGCAGTTAATTTTTTACAACCTTAAATGTTAGTTCTTCGTTGTTTGACTTGTCTGTTGGTTTAACAATGTAAGTAGAGTTGTTCTCCTTGCCCATCCCAAATATAGGTGCAATCAGCAATAACAATAATATTTTTCACATACTCAAATCTTCCGAAATCTCACCAAAAATCCCTCTACCTAACGTTTTGTAACGTTTTCTCAAAACATCTGTTTTTACAACACACTCATTTACAGTATAATACAACCAAAAACAGAAAAGGGAGTATTTAGTTTATACTATATAAGTATAAAACACCAGTTATACTAAAAATAATACTTCCCCGATTTTGTTTGGCTTTGTCTGGTGTAATAGAAGCTATTCAGAATTGGGGATTTTTAATTAAAATAAATGTTTAGTAAACAGACACCAGATATGACAAACTTGTCAAATGTGACAAACTTGACATATGACATCGACCTTCAAAACTGTGAAGGAAACTACGAAGTACAAATAACCAAATCATTATTCAAACCTAAGTTCCAAAAGAAAGAACTGTATGATGTTATAGAAATGATTGAAAAGGGAGCTTTTGAAGCTCCGATTTCTAAACTTAGAAACCTTGAAAAAGGGTCTGAGGAGTATGATAACATAAAAGTAAACCTACCTGTCATATATCCATCTTGTGAGTTTAAATCAAATTCCACTAGGGATGAGGAAATAGCCAACTATCATCCTATAGTTCAATTAGACTATGATGGAATTGAAGACAGTTGGGAGCTTGAGACCTACAAACAAATAATATCCAATAAACCCTTTACACAGACTTGCTTTATAAGCCCGTCTGGGAAGGGCTTAAAGGTTTTTGTAAAAGTTAACTATGCAATTAGCAATAAAGAAGATTATGTTAGAGCATTCGATGCTGTAAGAAAACATTATGACGATGCTTTATCCTTCAACTCCGATGAAGTAATACATAATCCTAACAGAGCCTGTTTTTTATCATACGACCCTGAAGTATATTTTAATTGTAATCCTGAGCCGTTTAGAGTTAAGACTTCTTATGTTCCAAGACCTGAAAAGGCTTGGGAATTAACGGAGAATATTAGTGAATATAAAGAGGGTAATAGAAACAACTTTTTAAATTTATTTGCTAATAATGCAAATAGAGGAGGAGTCCCAATAGATAAAACAATAGACTATGCTATAATTAAAGCATCAGGGTTGTCTGAAAGGGAGATTTTAAGTACTGTAAAAAGTGCCTACAAGAATGTTGAGCAGTTTGGGCAGTTTGCCCCTAAGCCCGTGTCAAGTTTGTCACATTTGACAAGTTTGTCACATTCAGCAGAAAAAAAGAATATCCCAGACAAGTTTTATTCAGCCTTACCTGAGTCTATTAAGACCCCTGCTATGCTTTATGAAGGCAGAGAAAGGGATTATTTTACATTGAGTCTATTACCTCTTCTAGGGGCAACTCTCCAGAATAATGTTTGGGGCAGATACAATAGGTCTATTTCTCATTGCAATCTATATACAATGATAGTTGCTCCTCCTGCCAGTGGAAAAGGAGTTATGAATGACGCAAAACATCTTTTTTCTGCAATTGAGAAACAACGTCGAGATATGTATAAAACATTTACTATCCCTGGAAATATCTCCGCAGCAATGCTCATTCAAATGATGAGCGCAAACGAAGGTACAGGAATATTATGTGAAACGGAAGCTGATACAATAACCAATGCTCTAAATCAAGACTGGGGAGGTTTCTCAGACATTCTCAGAAAAGGGTTTCACTATGAGGAGGTTAGTTACGCAAGAAAAGGGGATGAGGAAAAAATAAAGATAGATAGGACAAATTTGTCAGCATTAATTACCTGTACTCCTGGTCAAGTCCCTAAGTTAATGAAGGAGCAATCTGATGGGCTCTATAGCAGGTTTTTATTTTACTACTCTGATGAGTTTACGGATTTCGACCTTGACATACCAAATTATAATGAGGAGGTTATTGAGAAAAGGTTGTCCGAATACAAAACAGTGTACAGAAATGTCTACGATTATTTTGAGCAACATACATTGGAGATTAGAATGGAATCAGAGCTGTGGAAGAATTTAATTGCCCACTTTAAGAACAAACAAACAGTGCTTAGGGTAAATGGAAATACAACCACTGAAGACGTGGTAAAAAGAGCAGGTCTTATATGTTTTAGGATTGCAATGCTTCTTATGGCAATTGATTGCTATGATAATAACGTTAAGGATGATAGTGTATTTGTTAAAAAAGAGTATCTGGATGCCTCAATTGCACTGATAGATTATTTGATGAACCATAACACAAAAGTGCTGAATCTGGTTCCAAACACTTGCAGCAAGTCCAATCAAAATTGCATTTCAAGGCTTGAATATTTAGACCTTCTAGAAGATGTTTTTTCCGTTGTTGATTTGACAAAAAAGGTAGGCGAGTCCCAAAGACAAGTCTACCGATATATTGAGAATTGGATTACTAATGGGGTTGTCGAAAAGATTTCAAAGGGGAAGTATAAAAAATCGTAAGTAATTGATTATGTGCAATGTAAAGATTAGGAGTGATTGATAAGTCTGTATTCGATTTAATCTTATTTGTATAGTTGAAAAACTATCCTTAATTATGAGGAATGAAACTGTTAATAACCAAAGCTTCTGAAAGGTTTATATATGTTGTGATTGTACTTAATTTAGTGGCAATGGTTGTTGAGTCCGAACCTAATCTCCCAAAATTCATTGAGCGTTATCTAGGCTATTTTGAA
>JBMHCT010000001.1:0-7078 GCA_049889775.1 Jejuia sp. | reverse complement strand
GATGGGATTGATGGGCTCGCCATCACTGAGGTGATTAAAACTATTGTCATCATTGAACTGTTTAGTTCTACCCCAACACCCTTGGTAGCCCTGGGCGGACTTACCATTGCGTGTTTACTACCGCTATATTATTTTAATTTTCGAAAAAGTAAAAAAGTTTTTTTAGGAGATGCTGGCTCATTATTTTTAGGAACTTTAGTAATGGTGTACCTACTTTATGTTTTAGGACCTAATTATCAGTTTAAAGACGGTTACCAACTCAATAAAGTACTTTTTGCTGTCCTTGTGGTACTATACCCTTTGGTTGATTTATTACGGGTATTTTTTATTCGTATTAAAAATAACTCATCTCCATTTACCCCAGATAAAAATCATATTCATCATTTTCTAAAAAATTTAGAATGGAAAGAAAAAAAAATAATTCTAATTATAATGATTAGTGAGTTTATTTTATTGCTCACAATTTTTTATCTACAATAACTATTAAGCGCTACATTACTGTCGAAATTTCTATCCAAAGCATTTTGAAAAAATTCACATGCCTCAGATGTCATATTTCTTTCAAGGTAGATCAATCCTTTAATATAAAATGCTTTACCATTTTTTATTGATTCATCTAAGTTGTCAAGTACATAATTAATGTATTCCTCGGCTTTTTCAATATTTTTTGTCCTTAAAAAGGATATTGCTGCATTTTCAGCATAGGGGTATTCTAAAGGGTTTTGTGAAAAAGCTTTAGCATAAAATTGAGCTGCATTTCTAAAATCACCATTTTTAAAATAAGACTCAGCTTTTAAATAATCTATATACCCTTGTTTCACTCGATCTTTACCTAATTCTAATATAAAGTATGAGCCTTTAAGACCGTCCGATTTAAGCTGTTCTTTCTTGATTTCATTTAAAACCATTCTACCCTCATCTTTATCTAATAAATTTGACATTGCTAGCAAATACATTTTTTCAAATCTCTCGTCCCTATCTTTATAGATAACTTTGTCATATGCTTTTTTTATACCTATCGTATCATTTTTTCTAGATAATACCATAACATAATGTGCAAAATGAACCGGGTTATTAGGCATTTTATTAAAGGCATATTTAGTATAATATAGAGCACTATCCAACTTGCCTTTCTTTTCAAATACTCTGCCTAAATAAGTCTGGCCTACATTCAAATAAGGATTAGCTTTTATCCCCTCCCTTAAATACTTTTCTGCCTCGTCCAAATCATTATAATAATAGTAATGGATTCCAATTATTGATGAAATTGGGAGAGCCGTTCCAGTAAGATTAGGATAATGTCTTTCAATTTTTTTTAGATCTTCATCAGTAAATAATTTGAAATTATTCTGATTAAATGCATACAAGAGTTTAGATTGATCTTGAGCTGATTGGAATAATCTAATGGAGGAATATAAGATGAGTGGTGATATTAGAATGATAACAAACAATGAAAATCTTATAAACGCTTTAGCAAAACTCCCTTTTAGAGGCTTGTATACCTTTAAATCATCTATTAATTGAAGTGAAAGTAGAATGATGAAAATCAAATTAATGTTTTGAATAACCCTAGCAAAAGGGAAATTAAACATTGCATCCAGCAAATACATTGATAACATTAAAAAAACTGTTACATCTAAAAAAGGGTATAATTTGTTCTTAAGTATCCGAAGAAATAGAATAAAATATAAGAAAAGAATAGGCAAATAAAATGTAACGAAACCAATTAGCCCTGTCTCAGAAAAAATCTCAAGAAAGTCGTTATGAGTGTGATAAGGGACAACATAGCTTTTCATTTCAAGTCTATCTTTCTCAATTGATTCTAATTCCCAACTTCCAATTCCTGTACCCGTAAAAAAATTATTTTTGATTAACTCTAAAGCGTAGGAATAGAATCTAATTCTCTCATTAGTTGAAGAATCTAGAGAAGTAAAAGCAGAATTAATATTATTTGTAATATTAGTTTTTCCAAGAGTAGTTGCTTGTCCGCTAATGTATGTTACAGCTAATAGTGATAACATATAAAATAAAAATCTAAATTTTTTAGCTTTTAAATCTTTAAAGGTGAAAATAATTGAAAACAGAAATCCAATCAATAAAATAAATCCGAGTTCTGCTGCACGGGTTTGGGTAATAAAAAAGATTGATAAACTTGAGAGTATAAACAATATTGAATGAAAAAGTAGCTTGAAATATTGTTTATTTACATAGTTCTGTAACAAAAAGTATGTTAATATTGGAATCTTTATTAAGATTGAAAAGGCAGCAATATTTTTATTCCCTGTTACTCCATTGTATGCCATTGATCCAGGCCTATACACTCCTAATAATACATCTGAAAAATATTTTTCAGTTAAAAAATAAAGCTCTATGACCTGCATTACAATTAACGCATTAAGAACAATCTTAACCCTATCTGTTTTTAACAAAAAAACGTGTAAAATAATATTAATAAGGACAATAAAAGTTGTGATATACTCAGTCACTGTTCTTATAGCCTCACTTTGATTTATAGACCATGAAATCGAAATGCTTGACCAAATGAAAAATAAAAAAAAACCTACATAAACATAATTATTAAAGCACTTCAACAAATCTTTTGATGTTATCTTTTTCAAGGTAAACTTATAACCTAAAAATACTAGAGATATTACATTTAAAACATTTAGATAAAGCCCTTGTGAAGATATAATATCAAGACTGTCAAAATTTGGCATCAGAATTACCAAAAAATAGAGGTACACAAAAATCATGCTAATTTTCATAAGTCAAAAATAAAAAAACCCTCCACTTGGAGGGTTTTATTTTAGTAAGAAAAACTAGATTTAGTCTAACCAACCAATTCTGCTGATGTTTACAGCATCTACCTGTGGGGTAGTAGTAATTCCTTCAGCACTTGCTTCATTGGCAACTGCATCACCTCTACCATCTGTTGGGTAAATGGTGGATGTAGTGTCTGTGTTTGCAGCAGAAGCATTTACCAATAAATTGGTAGTAATCTCATGGATGTAATCACCGTCAGTACGAGTAAGAGAAGCCTTTCCAGACGAAATTACTGCATCATCAACCTCAGTCAATGATAAGATTAAGTCAGTTGAAGTCGCTCCGTTATCGTCACTTGCGTCAGTTGCACCAATAGTCCAATCAATTACTGATTCAGTTCTAGCACCTGAAGAAACTATAGATACTTGAGCAGCTGTTGCTTTTGACCAAGAAATTGATACTGCATCATTGCTAGCTCTTGAACCAGAGTTTGAAGATCTAAGAGAAAAGGCCTCGATAATTGCATTACCATCAGTTTGCGTTCCTGTAGTCCAGAAAGAGAAGTTTGCAGATGCACCGTCAGATGCCCACTTCTTACCCCATGCAGCAGCTAATGCATCTGCAATAGCTGATGCAGCAGAACTAGTTGCTCCAGTAACAGATGCTCTAGCAGAACGTCCACCTACAGTGATTGTAAACTCGTCATATGTAGTTAAGTACGACGTATTTGAAGTTAAATTATTTGCAGCATTATCTGAATAAACTTCCCCATTAGTAACTGAGTTAACAGTGTTTAAGAAGGTTACCGCCGGTAACGTATAATTTCCTCCTTTAACGACGTCTAAAGTTGCCCCAAGGTCAGTTGCTCTTGTTCTTGCTAAGCTGGTAAGTAATTCACCCTTCTGGATAATTTGATTAGAAGTTGTAGAAACAACTCCGTATCCAGAACCATTATGAAGAACATCTACTCCATCAATAGTTAACTGGAAACCTGCAGCGTCTGCAACATCAATGATCCAAGATCTCTTTTCTGTTGTGCCAGCATAAGCTCCAGTGATAACAGCAGGAACCATAGGCTTCATTTTTAGAATGATATAATCAGCTACGTCAGTAGTTTCACTATCAGTTGTTCCTTCAGAATCAACTACAGAAGAAACTTCATCAAAAACAACTTCTGCGTTAGAGTCTGAATCAGCTTGAACAGCAGTTAAATATTCTTTAAGTGTTTCCATACCTGAATTGGTAGTGAATGAACCAAGGTCTCCTGCAGCACCATCAGCTACATCGTCAGCAGCTGTTGCTCCATCCTCTTCGTTGGTAGCTAAAGATGCTTCTAGTTTATTGTCTTTAATAGTAACTACTGCTTTTCCAGTAGCACCAATTGCATCAACTCCAGTAAAGTCAATAGTTTCAAGATCAACATTATCAGTAACATCTAACTTTTCGATGTTGTTTGAAGTAACAGTCAAAGAAGCTAAAGATTCATTATCATGAACTTTAACATCCATATCTAATGCAGAACCTGTATCATCGGAATCAGTAGCTGTTAAATCAATAGTAAGTGCCTCAAGGTCAGAGTTTTCAGTTACATGAATTTTTTCGGCTTTTGCTCCTGTGGTAGTAATAGATGCAAGATCAGAGTTATCATGAATTACAATACCTAAGGCATCATCTACGTGAGCAGAAATAGTAACAGAACTTAGGTTACCATTTGATGATAGGTTAACATAACCTACATCACCTGCAATAGTTACAGATTCTAAATCACCATCGCTCGATAGAGCAACATTAGGTCCTTGCTTATCTGCTGGTGATGCGTTTGGATTTTTCTTACCTGTTACGTTAACAGTTACCAAATCATCTCCTGTTACGCTCCAATCAACTAAATTGTTAGAAGTAAAATTTTGAACATCATCTCCAATATTAACAGTACCATCATAACCATTAATAGTAGCGCTTGCAACATCTTTTAAAGTAATAGAGGAAGAAGCTTTATCACCACTTAATTCTGAAATTGTTAAAGAAGAAGGACCCTCAATAGTTAAATCTAAGGCTTGATCATCACCATCGGCGTCAACATCTCTAAGTGCTGTAATATCAATTACACCACCTTCATCAACTCCAAGTTTGAAAGTATTTGACTTGTATCTTGGAAGAGCTGTAAGGTGTAATTCAGTAGCTTTAGAGAAAGTAAAAGTTCCAGCAGCTGTACCATCAGAAAGTGAGGTAACACTTGTTAAAGCTCTTAAATCAACAATGTCAACTGATGAATCATCCTCTAAGGTTACAACAGTTGCTGATTGTAAGTTTTGTAAAACATAACCACCTTCTTGCTGAAGTGTTAAAGTTTGAGTTCCAGTTAAGTTGTTAAAAGTAACTTCAGTATCAACTCCAGTTCCGGCAGTATATGAAAAAGCTTTTGTAGTAGTAAGAATGTTATCAACCAACTCTTGAACTTTAGTCATATCCATTTCAGTTGTTACATCGATATCAACACTACCGTTTACAATATTAAGTGTTGATCCCATTTGGTGGAAAGTGTCGAGTAAAGATGGACTAGATACTACAACATCACCTGTAAATACAGAAGAGTTTGCAAGTAATTCATCCAAATCAGCTTGAGCGTCAGTAACTGCGTCATTAATAGCAGAAACATCAGCAGCAGAAGCAACATCTGCAACAGCAGCTTGAACAGCTTCAACATCAGCAATGATGTCAGCAAGACCAGAAGAAAGCGCTGCATCTAAATCAGCGCTAGTTAAAGCTGCTGAAGAAAGAGAAGCTAATTGGCCTTGAAGAGCAGTTACAGCACTCTGAACCGCAGCAAGACCATCAACCTGAGATTTCAGGGCAGTGATCTGCGTGTTTAGTGCATCAAACTGGTCGTCGTAATTTTGACAACCTACGATAGTTACCGCGAGCGCCAAAATGCTTAATAAACCTTTTTTCATTTGATAAAAAAATTAAAAATTAAAAATTAAAAAATTTGATGTTGTATAAGATGCTAGTGTTTACAGGGCTTTCCGAGGAAATGATGCAAATAATTCACATCTTTTTAATACAACTTTTTCATATATACAAGTATCGTGCCAAACTCTATAATGCATAAGACTTTTTTATCCGTTACCATTTTTATACTTTTCCAAAAACAATAGCACTACTATATGAAAACACACATTTCCCTCCTCCTTGCATTAGGAGCACTTTTAACATATCAATGTGAAGCCCCCTCAAAAGCCAATGCTACAAAGGCAAAGGCGGAGCAAATTCACAAAAACGTAATGACTTTAGATACCCATGACGATATTAATGTGGCCAACTTTACCCCCGAAAAAAACTACACTCAAAACCTGGCCACACAAGTGAACCTCCCCAAAATGGATACTGGAGGCTTGGATGTAGCCTGGTTTATCGTATACACCGGACAGGGCGAACTGAATACAGCAGGCTACTCCAAAGCCATGGACAATGCGGTAGCCAAATTTGAGGCCATAAAAAACCTTACCACCACCTACGCGCCCGACCAAATTGGATTAGCTACTTCAGCTAAAGAAGCACGCGCGTTGTGGAAAGCAGGAAAAAAGGTGGCGATGATAGGGGTAGAAAACGCTTATCCACTGGGGCTAGACACCGCCAATGTAAAAAAGTTTTACGATTGGGGGGCACGTTATATGTCTCTGGCGCATAATGGGCACAGTCAGTTTTCGGACTCAAATACTGGAGAATATGCTGATCCTTACATTCATGATGGAATTTCGGAACTGGGAAAACAAGTAATAGAACGCATGAACTACTACGGGATGATGGTAGATATTTCTCATCCTTCAAAGGAATCCATTCGCCAAACAATAGCACACTCCAAAGCGCCAGTAGTGGCCTCGCATTCCGCGGCTCGGGCAATTAGCGATCATCCCCGAAACCTGGACGACGAACAGTTGGAATGGATTAAAGAAAGTGGTGGTGTAGTGCAAACCGTAGCCTTAGCTTTATATGTGAATAAAGAAAAACATGAAAAGTATCAAGCAGCCCGGGATAGCGTACTTAAAAGTATGGCGGCCGAAAAAGGACTCCGCTATCTTTCCCGTAGGGAAGCCTGGGCGCTGACACCTGAAGAACAAGAGGTGTACCGCAAAGAATACGAATCGTTGGCAGCAGCAGCAGAAGCGGTACTGGCAGAAGTGAACAAAACCCATCCTCCCGTAGATGTTGCAGATTTTGTAGATCAAATTGATTATTTGGTGGAAAAACTCGGAATTGACCAAGTGGGTATTGCCTCTGATTTTGACGGTGGGGGCGGCGTTGAAGGTTGGCAAGA